>JAFGLZ010000196.1 GCA_016927755.1 Phycisphaerae bacterium | reverse complement strand
TGGGTGGTGCACCTCTTGAGAGGTGGCCGGCACGAATTCGATCGGAGATTCGCGTCCCCCACGGCTGAAGCCATGGGCCACCCACATCGAGGTTCCTTCTGACGCACTGTTCAATCTTTCATGAAAGCAGCCTAGGCAGATACCGGACATCAGTCCGTGGTCTGAAGCACCTGCACCTGCATTTTCTCCCCGCTATCGCGTTCATCTACTTCTCAGTCAGCGGCCAGAAGGACGAATACGGATCGGGCGAGATCGGCAGGCCAAGCTCCCGTTCCACGCCCTTCATGATTCTGGTATCGAACTCCACAAGGCGGGGTGGTGCCAAGAACGATCATCCATGACCCGATCCGCATGGCAGGAACGTCCGATCGCATCGAACCTGGCTCCTTGATCCGGCTGGCGTATTCGCACCGCGAGCGCCATCTCGTGAGGTCTGCGCGAAGGTATAGCGTACCATCCGCGTTCGACATAGAGTACCCGCTTGACATCAGTCGTAGTGAACCGCGCCGTCACGCTGCCTGACCGCTCACCTTGGGAGACACGGTCATGAGATCTCGGTTAGTCGATTTCCTCACCGCCCGCGCGACTCGCCATGTGCTGGTGTATGCGCTGGCGGCCTGCGTGCCCCAACCCGCGTTCGGAGGAGAGGCAGACACGCCCATCGACCCCATCGACGACGTGGCGGCGTGGTCGGTCAACAAGGACGGCGGGCAGCGGATCACGTTCCGGCTCGATCCCAGCGACTGTCACACTCCGCCGGCGGCCATGCGCGTCAGGTTCGAGGGAACGCAGTGGGGCAACTTGCTTCGCGCCGTTGCGCTCCCGCCGGAGGCAACCGCGATGACGTTCTGGGCGAAGGTCCACCAGGCCGAGTCGCTCGCGGCGATGTACGTCTGGCTCATGGAGGCCGACGGGGACGGACACCTGGCTCGCGTCATGCTCGATGATCGCGACACGCCCCGCTGGCCCAAGGAGTGGGCGCGCGTCCGCGTGCCGCTGGGTCGGTTCAAGTACGATCCGCGAGGCGACGGCAAGCGCGACCTCCTGTCGGTCAATCGAATGCTCCTCGGCTTCAACTACGCGCCGCAGGAGGTCAGCGTCGACGACTTCGCCTGGGAGCTGCGCAAAGGAGTCGCGCCTATGCCGCTGCCGAAATCGGAATCCTTCCAGGTCGCATCGGGCCAGGCCGGTCGCGTGGCGATCCTCGATGAGTCCGGATTGTCCGCCCCGCGGGTGGCGACGTCCGCGCAGCGCCTGGCCGAGATCCTGGGAGGGGCCGGCTTCGGCGTCACGCGGATCCGCGCGGGCGACCTGGCCGACGCGCAGCGCCTCTCGAGATCGAACTTCGACCTGCTGGTCATGCCGCAAGGCCCGCGTTTTCCCCTCGAGGCCAAGGACGCGGTCAAGCGATTCCTTCAGGCCGGCGGATCGCTGCTAACCGGCGGCGGATACGCCTTCGACGAGCCGGTCGTCTTCGACGGCAAGGGCTGGCAGCCGGCCGGTACGGTCGAGACGGCCCGGGAGCTTCAGGCCCGGCAGGTGTCGGACACGTGGATCAACACCCGCTACGGCCGGCCGGGCGATGCGATGGGTTTCGAGAAGACGCAGATTGGCATGTTCGATCCGTCATACCAGTTCGAGCGCGTCGCCCGCGCCGAGATCGCCGGGCAGAAGCTGACCGCACCGCTGGAGGGCTACGTCGCCTGCATCACCGATCCGACCGGCAGCCCGGTCTATGGAAAGGCGCACCTACGCTTCATCCCGCTCGGCGAGACGTTCGATCGGCTCGGCCGCCCGCGCGGACCGCTCGGCGGGCTGGCCCACCACTTCGCCGGGCCCTACGCGGGAAGCAGTTGGGCCTTCTTCGGCGTCGAGAACCGTGACCTGTTCGCCCCGGATGCCCTGCCGCCCGCGCTCATCACGACACTGGCCAAGCGACTCGTCGATCAGGTCTACCTATACGGACTGACGACGGATCTGGCCTGCTATCGCGACGGCGAGGGAGTCAAGATTCGCGTCAGCGTCGCCCATCGCGGACGCTCGACGGCGAGCGGTCAACTGAGGATCACCATCGACGACGCCCTGATCCGCGAGCAATCGCTCCAGATCGCACCCGATGAGGGGAAATCGAAGCCGATCGAGGCGACCTGGAAACCCGGCGCATTCGGCAAGGACTACTACGTGGTCCGCGCGACCCTCACGCTGCCTTACCACACGGACGTTGCCGAGAACGCCTTCTGCGCATGGAAGGACTCGGTCGTCCAGAAGGGTCCCAAGATCGACCTGAAGGACAACGCCTTCCGCGTAAACGGCAGACCCGCTTACCTGACCGGCACGAATCAGACCGGGCGGATGTGGCTGGCCGAGTACGAGGACCCGCTCGTGTGGGCCAAGGATTTCGCCGGCATGCGCGACCAGGGCATGACGCTCTGGCGGATCCTGCACTTCTCGGCCGTCATGGATCGATCGGATCCGCTGGCCCTGGCCAAGGAGATCCCGGAGAAGGTGGTCCGCGAGACCGACGCGATCGTCCAGCTCGCGCAGAAGCACGGCGTCGCGGTCTTCCTGACGCTGCACGACTGGATGCCGGTCGAGCTGAGCGACGAGCAGCTCGCGGCCCAGGCCAAGTGGAACGCCTTTTGGGCCGGTCGATACAAGGACGTGCCCGGCATGCTCTACGACGTGCAGAACGAGCCGTCCGTCGGCTTGCCCGACTGGCCTCATGTCCGCGCCGAGTGGGAGCGGATGCTGACCGAGCGCTACGGCGGAATCGCCGCGGCGGCCAAACGATGGGGCGTCGATCCGAGCGACCCGTCCGTGCTCGCGGCCCAGGCCGCCGGCAGGAAGTGGACCGACCTCAAGGCCGTCGACGTCGAGCACTTCCGCGTCCACATGCTCAATCGATGGATCAAGGCGAACGTCGAGCCGATCCATCGCGCCGACCCGGATGCGCTCGCGACGGTGGGCTTCCTGCAGGGCATGCGGCCGGCGGACAAGGTGCTGGGCGCGAAGTACGTCGACTTCGCGAACATGCACAGCTACCTGCCGCTCCGGTCGTTCCCGGTGGACTTCAAGATCCTCGACCGCCGCGTGGTGGGTAAGACGCTCACGCTGGGCGAGTTCGGCCAGCGCGAGGCTCACGACGCCCGGACCTTCGGACAGACCGGCGACCTCCCGATCGAGTCCATCCAGCGATACATGGTCTATAACCATTATGTGCTGGGGATGGGCGGGGCCTTCACGGCCAGTTGGTGCTGGCGAGACATGCCGGACTGCATCTTCCCCTGGGGCATGGTCCGTCCCGACCACCTGCCCAAGCCGGTGATGCTCGCGTACCGCAACTTCACGCTACTGACGAGATTCATGGAGCCGCGATACGAGCCCCCCGTCGTCTGGCTGATCCTGCCCGACGCCAATCGGCTCGGCGGCCGCTGGCATGAGATCAACGACGCCGTCAGCCGGACGATCGACGCCCTGCTCGGACTTCGCGTGGACTATGGCGTGTTGAGGGAAGAAGACGTCGCAGGGCTTCCCCAGACCAAGCCGCTCGTGCTGATCTGGCCGATGCCCTATTGCCCGAACGATGCGACGGTCGCCGCAGTGAGGAAGCACGTCGAGGCCGGGGGGTCGCTGTATGTCTCCGGCGACGTCGCGTTCGACGATGCTCGCAAGCCGACCAAGACCGCACGCCTCGCTGAGCTGGGTCTCCAGCAGGTCACGCATGTCCCGCCCCTGCCCGTCAAGCAGCAGGGCGAGGTTCGGCAGACCCGTCTCGGCGCCGGGGAGATCACGTTCGTCCCCTGGCCGGTCGAGCTGACGACGCCCGAGGCCGTGCGAAGTGGGTTGAAGTCCTTCCTCGATACGGCCCGCGCCCCGCGGATCCCCATCGAGCCGGAGCACCCCGACTTGCACGCCTTCACCAGGAAGAGCGCCGACGGGACGATCGTCCATAGCGCCGTCAATCACGGCCAGGCGCGAGCGATCACGATCACGACGACGAGTGGACCGATCCGGCTCAGCCTCGGCGCGCCGGGATACGGCCTGGTCGCCGTCAGCAAGGACAGACAGCTCACCCTGCTGCAAGCCCAAGGACCGGTGCAGCGCGGCGACAAGCCGATGATCGACACCGACACGGACGTCGTCCTCGTGTCGATGGACGCGCGCGACGTCGCGGAATCCGCACAATTGCTCCTCATGCCCAGCCAGCCTGGATCGGTCGCCGTTCACACCCAGCGCCAGTGGGGGCAGCCGGTGGCGACGGTCGGCGACGTCATCGGCGGGGAGTTCCGGGCGCTCGAATCGCTTCCGGTTTCCGTGATGGATGGTCGATTCAAGCTCAACGTTGACGCGGATCGGGCCCTGTGTTTGATCCTGATTACCGAAAAGGGTGATGCGCGGCGGCGCGGAGCGTGTCTAGTCGAGAAGTTGACACTCTCGCGACGTTGAGAGAAGCTGCAGCATGCGTATCGAGGACCGAATCAAGGAGAGACTCAACATGAAGTCAGGTATCAACCGACGAGAGTTCCTGGGCCTCGCCGCCGGCGCGACCGCGGGGGCAGTCTTCCCGCAGGTCGTCACGGCCGCCGGCATCAGCGGACGAGACATCCGCCTCGGCGTGATCGGCACCGGCAATCGAGGCCAGTACCTCACCCGCGTCATGCTGGGCCACCGCGGCATCCAGGTTCCCGCCGTCTGCGACATCGTGCCCGAGAAGGCCAAGCACACCGCGGACTTCGTATCCAAGGCCCTCGGTAAGCCGGTCGAGACGTACACCAAGGGCCCGGAGGACTACCTCCGGATGCTCCAGCGCGACGATCTCGACGCCGTACTCGTGACCACGCCGATGCAGCTCCATGCCGCCAACTCGGTCGCGGCGATGAAGGCCGGCAAGCACGTCCTCAGCGAGGTCAGCGCCGCGGCCACGCTTGATGAGTGCTGGGACCTCATCCGCACGGTCGAGCAGACCGGCAAGACGTACATGATGGCCGAGAACTGCTGCTACTACCGCCAAGTCATGATGGTCCTCAACATGGTCGAGCAAGGTCTGTTCGGCGAGCTGACCTACGCCGAGTGCGCCTACGTTCATGACTGCCGATTCCTGTCGTTCAATCCGGACGGCTCGCTGACCTGGCGCGGCAAGCTGCACACGAATTTCATCGGGAACCTCTACCCGACGCACGCCATCGGGCCCGTGGCGCGGTGGATGGGCATCAACCGAACCGACCGATTCAAGACGATCACGGCCATGTCGAGCCCTCCCAGGGGGCACGCCGTCCACGCCGAGCAGAAGTTCGGCAAGGGCCACGCGGCCACGAAGAACAAGTGGATCGCCGGCGACGCCACCAACGCCCTCATCCAGACCGACAAGGGCGCCTTGATCGAGATCCGCTACGACACCTCGTCGTCGCGCGCCTACAACAGCACGACGCACTATCTGCTCCAGGGAACGAAGGCGGCGTATCTGGACGACGGCGCGAGGATCTACATCGAAGGAAAGAGCACTCCGCACAAGTGGGAACCGCGCAAGAAGTATGAGCAGGAGTACGATCACCCGCTCTGGAAGAAGTGGGGCAAGGACGCCGAAGGCGCCGGCCATGGCGGGGCGGACTACTTCACCACGCGGCTCTTTCTCGAGGCGCTGCGGACCGGCGGCAAGTCCCCGGTCGACGTTTACGACGCGGTGGCGTGGAGCAGCATCATGCCGCTATCGGCCGCATCGATTCGAGCCGGAGGTCAGCCACAGGAGTTCCCTGACTTCAAGAAGAACGCAAAGGATGGGTAGGCATCAGCGTCGCTTGCCGCGGCCCTTGCCTGAGCCCTTCCCGGACCTGTCGTGCTCCGTGTCGGTCACCGGACCCTTGCTGGCGCCCGTCTCCTCGGCGGCGCGGTCCGCGCGATCTCGCATGATCGCAACGACGAGGGTCGCGCCGACGAGGACAAGCATCAAGGGCAAGAGGGCAATCGCCGCTTTCCCCGCGAAGATCCAGGCTCCGAGTTCCATGACCGCGATTCCTAACTCAAAGCGCCCCAGTCTGGGGACACAACGCCGCTCGGGTCGAGAGGGATCGATTCGCTGCTCGTACTGGACTGAGTCTATCCGAAGGATCGATTGCGGGTCAACCGCGATCGAGCTTGCCTGCCCCGTCGGGGATCGCTAGCATGCGATGGATTCGGCGGCTCGCGGGCCGCTGGCGGAAAGGATTCGCTTGGGGGGCTTGGACGGATCATGAGTCGACATCACCGCGGGTGGCCTGGGCTGCTCGCTCTGTCTATCTTGCTGATCACCGCGGGAACGGGATGCGTCGTCAACGATCTGGCGACGGCCGACCGGTTGAAGTACGGCCTCGTTCTTGTCTTGCCCGGAATCGAGGGCCGGAGCAAATACAACGCCGACATCGCCCGAGGATTCGACGACGGCGGGGTTCCCTGCGCGATCGAGATCTACGACTGGGGCACTGGGCTGCCGCTGGGCGGGCTGGTGAACCTCATGGCCCTGGATCGAAACCGGCGGCAGGCAATCGATATCGCCGAACGAATCATCCGCTATCAAGACGACTATCCCGGACGCCCCGTCCACCTGGTGGGACACTCGGGCGGAGGCGGGCTCGCGATCCTGACCCTGGAGGCGCTGCCGCCCGGCACGAAGATCACGAGCACCGTGCTCCTGGCCGCGGCGATCTCGCCGGATCATGACCTGACCCGCGCGCTGGCCAGCACCGAGGCGGGCATCTGGAACTTCTACTCGAGCGCCGACATCGGCTATCTTCAAGTCGGCACGGGGTTGTTCGGCACCATCGACCGAAAGCACACTCGGGCGGCGGGGGCCGTGGGGTTTAAGCGACCCACCACCGGGCCCACCTCGCGGCAACGCGCGTACGAGAAGCTCCATTCCGTCCGCTACAAACCCACGATGGCCTCTGCCGGCAACCGAGGGGGCCACACCGGATGGTCTAGCAGGAGCTTTGTGGCCGTCTGGCTGGCTCCCGTCATCCTGGCCACGGGAGACAGCCGAGCCGGCTACACCATCGCACTGGACGACCACCTCAACTCCCTGGGGAAACCCCCGTCGACCCAACCGATTGTGCCGAAGCTCCCTGCCAGCGCCCCGGCCCCCACAAGCCAACCGCGACTGCCCAGGACGTCGGCCATGAGATGAAGAGACCCAGAGGCCGATAAAACAATACTCTTTAGTCGTATTTCCGAAAGCGAAAGGAAGCACTACAAAGCCCTTGGAGCGGGAACGGCGGGGTCATAGGCTTGTATACGGGTAGTTAGGGATGCCTAGCCGGGGACCTATGCCGAGGACCACGGCTGCGATGAGGGTGGGTATGGCATTCGTGGCGGTTGATACACCGAGAATCCTGCTCCTGAGTGGTGCACAGGCTAGGACAGCCTCACTGCTCTCCCTGCTCGATAGAGAAGGCGAAGTTCGCGTCGTCGATTCCTGCCAAGAAGCCATCGAAGCCATCCAAGCCGGAGAAGTTGACATTGTCGTCAGTGATGCGGGCGACTTCCTGCCCGATCAGTGCGCGCAGTGCTCACGTTGGATTCGTCAGGCGATCGGCACGTCCGGAGAGGGCGTCGCCGCCGTCAGCCTGACCGGCAAGATCCTCTGGGGCAACTCGTCGCTTCAGGCCATGCCGGAAGCCGTTCTGGGCGCCATCGTCGGGACGTGCCTGAGCGTGGCCGGTGACTGGCAGCGCTCGGCCGAGCACGGCCGAATGGCCAGTCGGGCCGTCGAGCGATTCACCGCCTCCAACGAGCGCGGCGAGCAGATCGATTACGAAGTCGCCGTGTCACCCGTGCTCGATGCCGAGGCTCACCTGACGCAGATGGCCGCGGTCGTACGAGACATCACCACGGCCGTGCAGTTTCAACGGAGAATCCAGGCGGTCCAGCAAGCGGGCGAGCGGCTGTCCCGCCTCGAGGCCGAGCAGTTCATCGGCTTGGAGGTACCGCAGCGAGTGGCCAAGGTCGAGGAGCAGATCGTCTCCTGTGCCCGCGACCTCATGAACTTCCAACGGTTCAGCATCCGCCTGCTCGACCGCAAGACGGGACGGCTCGACGTGGCCATGGCGCAGGGCATGTCCGACGCCGTCTACACCCGAGAGATCACGGCTTCGGCCGAGGGGCAGGGCATCTGCGGGTTCGTCGCCGCGACGGGCCGGAGCTACATCTGCCCCAATACCTCCGCGGATCCGCGCTATCTCCAGGGCATCGGCGACGCCGGTTCGTCCCTCACCGCGCCGCTGTGGTTGCACGACGAACTCGTCGGTGTCTTCAACGTCGAGAGCGACCGCGTCAATGTCTTTGACGACGTCGATCGCCAGATGCTGGAGGTCTTCGGCCGGCACGTGGCCGTGACGCTCAACATCCTGGACCTGCTCGTTGTCGAGCGGTTCCACACCACCGGTCGATTCGCCGACGACGTTTCCTCGGAAATCTCCGGGCCGCTCAATGACATCCTGTCCGAGGCGTCCGCCCTGGTCGACGAATACATCGGGGACGAGGCCCTCCACGCACGGTTGCAGACGATCGTTGGCAACGTCACGAAGATCCGGGATTCCGTCAAGCAGGCCGCTCGGCCGACCAACGGCTTCCGTGGGGACGTGAGCAACGGCAAGAAGGCCCCCGACCCGGCCCTGGCGGGCAAGCGACTGCTCGTGGCGGACGACGAAGACGCCATCCGCGAGACGCTCTATGAAGTTCTCCGCAAGGAAGGCTGCGAGGTCGACACGGCCAGAGACGGCGCCCAGGCCGTGGCCCTCCTGGCCCAAGGCGACTACGACCTCGTCCTGGCCGATATTCGCATGCCGCACAAGAACGGGTACGAGGTTTTCGCCGACGCCAAGGAGCGCAACCCGGACTGTCCGGTCATCCTGATGACAGGATTCGGATACGACCCGGACCATTCGATCGTCCGGGCTCGACAAGAGGGGCTCTCGGCCGTCCTCTTCAAGCCCTTCAAGGTCGATGAGCTCCTGACCGCGATACGCCAAGCACTGGGCCAACCCGTCAACCCCTGATCCCACACGCTGCCGCTGCCGAGCTATCCCGAATTCCGGGCATCTGCTAGACTGACGACGATGAGTGACGAACCTGAAGTGATCCTCTATACGGACGGCGCCTGCTCGGGGAATCCCGGTCCCGGCGGATGGGGAGTGATCCTGCACCACGTCGAGAGCGGCAAGCGCCGCGAGCTGAGCGGCGGCGAGCATCGAACGACCAACAACCGAATGGAAATGATGGCGATGATCAAGGGCCTCGAGGCCCTCAACCGCCCCTGCAAGGTCCGCCTGGTCACCGACAGCGAATACGTAGCCAAAGGCGTGACCCAGTGGATGCCCAAGTGGCGTGCCCAAGGATGGCGCCAACGACCCAACAAACCGGCGCCCCCCAAGAACCTCGACCTGTGGCAGCAGATCGCCGAACTCATCGATAAGCACGACGTGACGACCGAGTGGGTTGCCGGCCACGCCGGGCACCCGGAGAACGAGCGCTGCGACCAGCTCGCCGTGGCGGAGACCCAGCGATACGGATGACTCGCTCGCTTCCAGGTCGAGTCCTTTCCCCCTGTGTATAGCGGGTATCACACTCTCGAACCTGAGAAGGACGGTCGATGCCAACTCTGCATCGTCGAGCACCGCGTCGCACGGGATGCGTCGAGGCGTCTCGGGAATTCACCGTGTTCGGCTGAGGGGTGCAACACCTGAAAGTGAGGCCCGCCTCCTCAGGCGACGTCCGAGAATCCACACGACGACGGAAAGCCCAATCAGAATATGCCAGTTACGGGCGGGAGCGATCAGAAGATTGGGAAGGATAAATGCGGGGCCAGCCAGGCATGAGGCGGTGAGCAGCCTCCAAGTCTCACGGCTCCTTGCGGACCCAATGCATGTACCGCACCAGGATCGATAGGGGTACTTCCAGGTTGCCAGGTACTCCCAGTAGTAGGCCATCGGGAAATCGTACTCATCCGCAAAGGACCGGGCGATCTCCCGCGCTGCTCGGTGACGGTAGTTCTGATAAGCAGACATGATGTGCGGAGTGGGGTCACGCTCATCAACCTTTGAGGCAATCAAGAGGTTGAGAGCATCTCTTGCCTGCCGCGGATATCCCCCCTTACGCAAGAGCCACCCCTTATTGAAGGCGCTGACTCCCCACTGCTTAGTAGCGGGGAATCTCTCAACTACGTCGCCATACAGCGCCGCTGCCCTGAGCAGATTGCCCCTCTTGGCGTCGACCTGCCCAAGTGCGGCAAGAGCACGGGCCTGGAGAGGTGTCGCATCACCTGCCTTATGTGCCCAACGCGCGCCGGCGATGTAGAAGTGGTAAGCCGTCGGGAAGTCATGGGTGCCCCACAGGTTCCCGTAGAGATCGCCAAGTTCCGTGAGGCACGCGGCTCGCTGCGCATCGTTGGTCGCCCGGTCCATCAAGCGCCAGCAGTAGTCGACATGTGCGGGCCTGAACCTCGGAGAGCAGGTACACTCTTTGAGGTAATCCATGAGCTTCAGTCTGGCGTCAAAGTCCTCTGGGACGTCTCCAAGTGCCACAGCGGCCTTCCTAACCTCCGTGGGGACGGCGCCGTGGACGCGCTCCTCATATCCATCTAACTCCGTCAGCAATTCCACGAACCGACCCACGCGGACCAGTACCGTCAGCCGGGCAACGAAGAATATGGAGTCCCACCCGGCACCGAGAGAATGAGGTCTCGGACAAGCCAGGAGATCGAGGATCTCCTCATCGGCGCATCCGTGGGCGACGGCTGTCACCGCCCGTAGAGGTGTGCTCTCCGAATGCGCAAAGAGGAGGGGACTGGTGTATAGCTTGGGCCAGTCGTCCGGCACTGCTTGGGCGTCGTCCCGTCCTGCTCTCTGAGGTTCCGGGGCTTCCAGGAAGGCCATACACCGCTGATGCCAAACGCGCATCTGATGATTGTGGATCCGTCGCAGGTATTCGACGAACTCGGCGGACTCGTCGATCGCCTCTTTGTCTGGCACTGTCAGTGATGCGACGAATTGTTGATCGACCTTGGACGGAAGAGGATCTGACTCCTCCGAACGGGCAATCCCTTGAACGTACGACAACAGGAAGATGCAAGACTGCCATCCCACAAGGACCGCCAGAATGAGCCACATGCGACAACGCCTGCGCCTTGGCGGTTTCGGAGCGGATGCGGACTCACGTGTCTCGTCCATGGTGCCAAGTCCCCACGCAGACCGGCGAGCGAACGACGGAACGCCCATATCCCAATGGTAGGCTAGGCATGTGTGGGCGACCAGGTTTCCTCTGTGCCGGATTCGTCGCGAAGGCAAATAGTGGATTCCAGGACATCGACCGGACTAGAGTCTGATACCGAGATCCCTCGCGTCGGTTTCGGCAAACAACGGGATCCGATGACGGAAGGCAGAAAGGGAAAGCCTCACTCAGAACCGATCGGGTCCCGAAGATACGCTCGATGACACTCGCGACAGAGATCGAAACGCAGCGAGCGGTAGGTCTGATCCTCGATCTCGTCCGGGTCCATCTTGTCGAGTTGCTCGAGCAGACGAGCGATCTCGCGACGGTGATCGCGTTTGAGATCCTCTTGGGTGATGGTGATGTGGTCGGCCGCGGCGAAGACCTCGATCTTCACGACAAACCGGTTGGGATCGTCCGGCTCGAGGCGTTTGCCGCATCGGTCGCACTGATACCGGATGGCCAACTACGGACCCTCCGAGGAAGAACGAGCTAGGAACCGCGGCTGAGACCGACGAGTCTGATCAGCGTCCCCGCGGCCTCTTGCGAGTCGATCGCCTCGGCGGCGCGGGCCACGCCGCCCTTTAGATCCTCGACCTTGCCCGCCACGACGAGGGCCGCGCCCGCGTTCAGCAGCACGATGTCCCTCGGCGCGCCCGGCTTGCCGGCCAGTACCTCGCGGATCACCTTGGCGCTCTCCTCGGGAGACGCCACGGCCACGTCCTCCAGCGCCGCCCGGCTCAGGCCCAGCGATTCCGGCTCGATCGTGAAGGTCCGCACTTTCCGGTCTCGCAGCTCGCTGATCCGACTGGGGCCGGTCACGGTCAGGTCGCACAGGCCGTCCATACCGTGGACCACCATCGCGTGAACGGCCCCGAGCTCGCCCAGGACCCTGGCGATCGTCTCGGTGAGGCCCGGCCGGTTGACGCCCAAGACCTGTCGTCGCACGCCGGCGGGGTTGGTCATCGGTCCGAGCAGATTGAAGATCGTCCGAATCCCCAGGGCTTTTCGGACGGGCGCGGCGTGCTTCATGGCCGGATGCAGGTTGATCGCGAACAGAAAGCCGATCCTCGCGTCGCGAAGGCACTCCTCCACCGTCGCGACGCCCGCGTTGATGTTGACGCCCAGGGCGTCGAGGGCCTCGGCCGATCCGCTCGCGCGCGTGTTCGTGCGATTGCCGTGCTTGGCGACGGTGGCGCCCGCCGCGGCGGCCACGATCGCCGACGCCGTCGAGACGTTGAAGGTGCTGATCCCGTCGCCGCCCGTGCCGCACGTGTCCACCGCGTCGGGATCGTCGCAGCGGACGGGCGTCACCTTCTCGCGCATCGCCTCTGCCGCGCCGGTCAGCTCTTCGGTCGATTCCCCCTTGCAGGCTAGTCCGGTTAGGAGCGCGGCGATCTCCACCTCCGATGCTTGGCCGGACATGATCCGCTCGAAGGCCTCCCGGGCTTCGTGCCGCGTGAGATCCTGTCCCTTGACGACCTTTCGAATGAGTGCTTGCATGATCGGCGATCCTCAAACGTCCATACCCTCTTGGCCACCGCGCTGCCGCCGGACAACGGCGCAAGGGCGTGCGCCACTTTGACCGGCGGAGCAAGGGTGGGGCGACTCTACGGGCGCCTATGAGCCCTGTCAAGCAACGCGATCCGGGGGGGCCGCCCTCAGACGGCTTCGCCGAGAGGCGCGACTGTCGCGTCCCCAACGCGATCGCACCGCCAAGACCCGCAGTGCGGCAAGTCTGCTTGGCCGCTTGACTTGTCGAGCCCAATCAGTTAGAAGCGGGGTTTGGGACTGGGAACCAAGATTTAGCGGGTGTCAAGCCATGATCACCAAGCGACGTCTTGCCATCTCGTTGTTCGGGTTGGCCTTAGCGACGTGGATCGGCGGTTGCCAGGAAGGCACGTGGGGCGGGCAGGCGGCCAAGTTGAACCCCCACAAGCAGCAGCTCGGCAGCACGGACGTGCCGGTACCCGAAGGCTTCGAAATGGATGAAGCGTCCTCCGAGGACAAGTCGGCCGGGGGGTGGCGGTTCATCCGGCACACCTACAAGGGGGGCGCGGATCCCCAACTGGTTCGAGCCTTCTACCGCGAGCACATGCCCATGAGTAAGTGGACGATGCTCGACGACGAGATGAAGCAGGGTCAGTACACGATGCACTTCAAGAACGATCAGGAGTCCTGCGAGATCGTGATCTCGCGAATCAAGGAGAAGTGGACGACCAAGACCAAGCTCGTGGTCGAAGTCTCCCCGGTCGGTCAGGGCAAGGTGACGAAACAGGCGCCGAGCAAATCATGAAAGCCAGCCGTAGACAGCAGCTTCGGACGAACGAACTCGCGCAGAACCTCACACAACTGGTCGAGTTCCTCAAGGCGAACACAGGGTCGGTTCTGGCGGGAGCGGCGGCCGTTGTCGTTCTCGTCGCACTGGGAATCTACTGGTACTCCGCGAACGTCTCCCGGAAACAGCAGGGATGGACGCAGTACTATGCCACGCAGATGAGCCGGACGCCCGAAGAGCGGCTGGCGGCCCTTCAGCAGTTGGCGAGCGACTACAAGGACCCGGTCCTGGCTTCGATGGCGTTGCTGTCACTCGGGGACGGGAGCCTCCAGCAGGCCAAGGCGCCCATGCGAGGCCCGGAGGATCGCCAGCGACTTGCGAGCCAGGCCATCGGCGCCTTCAACGAGATCATCAACAACTACCCCGAGCAGACGTTGGCGGTTGCCGGGGCGAGATTCAAGCTCGCGGGGTTGGCCGAGGACGGGCACGACTGGCAGGAGGCCCGCAGGCAGTACCAGGCCATTATCAGCGACAAGCGGTTCGAGAGACTGCCCCAGCGGCAAGAAGCGGTGGAGGCCGAGAAGCGTCTGGAAGATCTGAGCCAAAACGTGGTCTTCGCGCCGGCGACCACGACCGGGCCGACCTCCCGGAAGGTCGCGACCCCTCCGACGGCGAAAGCGGTCTCGATCAAGCCAACCTCGAAGCCTTCGAAGACGGCATCCCGACCCGCCAAGTAGTCCGAGCGTCGTGCGGCGCGGACCGTCTCCGGCCCTCGGCAATTTGCCGGATTTGAGGATTGAACACCAGGGAATGAACTGCTAGGTTGTTCTCTGCCACATGGCTGCTGAATAGCAAGGAGAGTAGACTCATGGCAGACTTGAAGGTGATTGCGGAGGCCGTCATACAGGGGAATCGGAACTGCCCGAAGACGGCGCTCGAACTGACGGAAGAGGCCCTGGCCGAGGGGGTGAGCCCCAAGACGATCTTCGAAGACGGTTTGATGGCTGGCATGGCCGTGGTCATCGAGAAGTTCAAGAAGAACGAGGTGTTCATCCCGGAGGTCCTCATTTCCGCGCGAGCGTTCGGACCGGCGATGGACAGGGTCAAGCCGTTGCTGCTGGCCGCGGGATCCAAGCCCGCCGGCAAGGTCGTGATCGGCACCGTCAAGGGTGACCTGCACGACATCGGAAAGAACCTCGTCAGTCTGACCCTCAAGGGCCAGGGATTCGATATCGAGGATCTCGGAACGGACGTGGCGGCGGACGTGTTCGTCAAGAAGGCCGAAGAGACCGGCGCCGACCTCATCGCGATGAGCGCCCTGCTGACAACCACGATGCCGCAGATGAAGACCGTGGTGGACGCGGTCAAAGAGGCCGGCTGCAAGGCCAAGACCATCATCGGCGGCGCGCCGGTGACTCAAGAGTACGCCAACGAGATCGGCGCCGACGGGTACGCCCCGGACGCCGCGACGGCGGTCGAGATCGCCAAGCAATTGGTCGTCTAAGGCCGAGGGGAGCGCCCCGTCCAACTGATTGTCTCATACCGGGTTCCGCGAACGCGGATCCCGTATTTTTTGCTTGTGGTTCGCTGACTTGACCAGAGACTCGGAAGACATCCTGGACCGACCCGTCCCGCTGGACGAGGAGAGCGACGAAGTCGTCACGGTACGGATTCGTCAGCGAGTGCCCGGACGCCGCATCGACAAGTACCTGCACGGGCGGTTCGCCCGCATGTCCCGAACGCTCATCCAACGGCTCATCAAGCAGGGCGCCATCACCGTCAACGGCAAGCCCACCAAGCCGAGCTACGAGCTGACCGCCGGCGACGAGGTCCAAATGACGGTCCCGCAGCCCGAGCCCTACGACGTCGTCCCCGAGGACATCCCCGTCAACGTCGTTTACGAGGACAGCGAACTGCTCGGGGTCAACAAGCAGGCGGGCATCGTCTGCCATCCCGCCAGGGCGACGCAGACCGGCACACTGGCCAACGGCCTGGCCTACTACGCCGAGCGGCTCAGCAAGGGAGACGACCCCTTCCGACCCGGAATCGTCCACCGGCTCGACAAGCAGACGACGGGCATCATGCTCGTGGCCAAGACTGACGAGGCCCACTGGCGCCTCGCGCTACAGTTCGAGCAGCGGACGACCCAGAAGATGTACCTGGCCATCGTCGAGGGATCGCCCCAACTCGACGCCGACATCATCAACGCGCCGATCGGCAACCATCCGAGGATCAAGGACAAGCGCGTCGTGCCTGGCCCGCGGCAGGAGGCCAAGGACGTCAAGGAGGCCGTCACCCGGTACGAAGTCGTCGAGCGGCTGGTCGGCTTCACGCTCGTTCACCTTTATCCCAAGACGGGGCGGACCCACCAACTCCGCGTCCACATGAGCCACATCGGCCACTCCATGCTGGGCGATCCGATGTACGGCGGTCACTTCGTCACCGAGGCTCAGCTCAGCGGCAGAGAAGACGACTCCAGAGATCCCATTCTCGTGCGTCAGGCCCTGCACGCCTACAGAATCACCTTCCGCCACCCCATCCGGGAACAAGAAATGACCCTTGAAGCCCCCCCACCGGAGGATTTTGAGCGAGCACTCGCGCTATTGCGGAAATACCGACAGATCTAGATCAACCGTAGGGAATCTCTTACAGGACCTTGACGGGTCGCCGCCTCTAGGAAGGCGATCTTATGAATCCTGTTTGGCATGGTATAAGTTCCGACCTACAGCCGCCTCCAGAGCAACCTCTTCAGGACCAACCACATCAAAATCCGCTGCAAATTGTCACGTTCGGTGGGACCAACCCGCGCCCCCGCTCGCTGGCATGGACACTCGGCCGATTGGGACAGGCCACAAGGACGGACACCTCCGCACTACCCGGCAGCCTCGTCCGAGAAGTCGGCATATCGAGTGACGGCGGTGGACACCTGGTCTGCTGGAATTTCTGGCTCGATGACCTTGACCGGCCCCTAGCCCGGTTGAACAATCAGGTAGGAAGTCTTTATTCGGCAGGCACCTATTGCAATAATCGGGATGAGGAATCGGGCGATGACGCCCTCTTGACTTCCCGAGTCGACCTGCCGATGAGTGCGAATGGCCCTGTTCCCCTTCCGGGACAGGGCGGCCGAGCCACCCCGGGAAGCTGGATGCGGGGGCAGGCGGGCAGCAACGCCCAGCGGTGGGCATCCGGGCTCGAGGCATGCCGGATGCTCCTGCTCGATCCGGAGGCGCTTGAGGTGGCAGGATACACCCTCGAGATGATCCAGCAGTTGGCGCGACAGCTTCTCATGTCGCCGCCTCGGCTTCGGCTTCAGCAGATCGAGGGGGCCGAGTATCTCATCGACTTGATCGAACCAAGGCGAACGTACCCCTACGACCTCGTCCTGTTCCACGTGACACAGTTTCGACGGAAGGTGCGCACGGACGACGAGAACCTGCTGCCGGGCAAGCCGCTGATCTCGGACCTCGTTCAACTCGTCGACGATCTTAGCGCCTCAACGGACCTGATGGTTCACCACATCGACCAGGCGTGTTGGACCGTGGAGCAGCTTGGCGAGCGTCTGCGGGTCTCACACAAGACGCTCAACCGCTGGCACAGACGAGGACTCGTCTCGTACCGAGCCGTGGACGAGGAGGGGCGGCGGCGCATGGTCTTCCCCGAGCGAGCCGTCCGACGGTTCGTGCGGAAGAACCCCGCGCTCGTCACGCGAGCGGCCTCGTTTAGCAAGCTGACGGACGAGGAGCGACAGTCGATCGTCGAGAGGGCTCGCGAGCTCATCGAGGACGGGCTGGTCCGTGTGAGCGAGGTCGCCGAGCGGCTCGCCAAGAAGCTGGGGCGGTCCACGGAGACGATCCGCTATATCCTCCGCCGGCACGATCAGGAGCACCCGGAAGACCGCCTCTTCGGCCGTCCGCCCGAGCCGTTGGGCAGTGAGGATCACTTGAAGATCTACCGCTGCTATCGCAGCGGCGACGCCGTGGCGGACCTGGCCCGACGTTTCGCGCGAAAGCCGTCGGCCGTCTACCGCATCATCACCGAGATCCGAGCCAGAGAGCTCCTCAGGCAGGACATCGAATACATCCCCAGCGATGAGTTCGATGATGCCGACGCCGACGCCATGATCCTGGGGGGTCAGGGCTCCCCCGCCAAGACGGACAACGCCCCCCGCAAGAGGCCGCGCCCGACCGGGGATCTGCCGACGTACCTCAAGGAGCTCTACGACCTGCCCCTGCTCCAGGAAGAGCAGGAGCGAGATCTCTTCCGCCGCTACAACTACGTCAAGTTCAAGGCCAAGCGCCTGGCGGAGACCATCGATCCGCGGCAGCCGCGAGCCGCCGACCTCAACGATCTCGAGTCGCTGCTCAATCGCGCCGAGGACGTCCGAAACCGAATCATCCAGGCCAATCTTCGGCTCGTCGTCAGTATCGCCAAGAAGCATATCCGCAACGGCGACGACTTGTTCGTCACGATCAGCGACGGAAACCTCTCCCTCATGAGGGCCGTCGAGAAGTTCGACTACACGCGCGGCTTCAGGTTCAGCACGTATGCGAGCTGGGCCATCATGAGGAACTACGCCCGTACGATCCCCGAGGAGCGATTCCAGCGGTCACGCTGCCAGACCGGGCACGAGGAACGGCTCGACATCGAGCCGGATCGGCAGGATGCGGTCGCCGCGGCCGATCGACGCATGGAGGGAATTCGCGAATCCCTCGACGAGGTCCTCAAAGACCTGCCGACACGAGAGCGAATGATCATCTGCCGCCACTACGGCCTGATGCCGGACGGCAAGTGTCAGACGCTCGAGCAGATCGGGCGTCTCTTCGGCGTCTCCAAGGAACGCGCCCGCCAGCTCGAGAAGCGGGCGCTCAAGAAGCTGCGACTGGCCGTTAGCCCCTCCATGCTCGAAGCCGTCCTGAGCTAAGCTGTCTGCAAGAATGTTTGGAAAGCTAGCGAACCTTGGGTGGTGCACCTCTTGAGAGGTGGCCGGCACGAATTCGATCGGAGATTCGCGTCCCCCACGGCTAAAGCCATGGACCACCCGCCCTTCTCAGTTTGAACCCTTCTTGTAACGCAGGCATCCTTGCCTGCTTCGGAGCAGGCTGGAAGCCTGCGTTACAGCAGCACGAAACCCACCTAACGAAGACGGCACTGGCAACTCCGGTAAGGCCGCCGGCTCCCCGACCGAATGCCCAGCCTTGGGCTCCGCCGACGACCCTGTCCGCGATGGAACGTTCCCGAGGACCTGGATTCCAGAAACGAGACGGGCACAGGCGGTCCCAGTCCACCCGTGCCCGTCTACGTCTTGTTTGCCTGCACGTCCTACGGCTTCTCGAAAGTCAGCATGATCGCGGCGTTGCCGGAGCTGGTCTCGGCGGTGATGTCGATCTTGTACCGCGCGACCGCGACGTTGCCGGAGGCCGTTGCGACCGTATCGGGGAAGACCTCCTTGGGCAGGGTGAAGGTGTAGGTGTCGTCCACCGAGAGCGTCAACTGGTCCTTCGTCACCCAGTAGGTCCCCCGGTCGAACCCCGCCGGCGACGTCGGCCAGGTGGCGGTGTAATCGATGTCGTCGTTGAGCTGCTGACCGCCGGCGCCTTCATAGAAGATCGTGAAACTGTAGTCCATGTTCTCGATGTAGGCCCCGAGCTCGTCCTTGGGCGGGTTGAAGACCAGGACGAGGTCCTGCGTCCCGTCAAGGGGAATCGGCTGCTGTTGCGAGCCGTTGATCGCCTCATCGGTCACGTCGAAGGCGGTCAGGTTACTCGGCGATCCGTACTGAACCAGCCGGGGGATGTTCTTGAACACGTAGTTGATCATGCGCGAGTACTGCAGCGTCGTCCCGTCGCTTAACGTGATCTCGGCCGTAAACGTGTCCCCCGCCGCCATCACCGTGTTCGGAACGATAAACGCTTGGAAGCGATCGCCGCTGTTGTCCAGGGCGTAGTTCGAGTCCGCCCACGGCACGTAGTCGAGCCCGTCGGCGACCTCCACGACCTTGCTCGCGGTGGGGATGTAGGCGGGCCCGGGCGTTTCGAGGATCCTGGCAGCCGCGATCGTCAGTCCCGACGAGGGCTCCGCCATCACCTCCAACGTGATAACGGTGTCCGTGGCCAGCGCCGCGTTGATCTCGCCGGCGTCACCGGCGTAGTAGATCGGCGCCCGCTCGGGGTGGATCTTCAGGTTCATGAAGAAGCCCGCCCTGATCTGCTCCGGCATGCCCCCGGCATCTCCGTCGCCCTCGAAGTCGTCGACGATGCCGTCGCCGTTGTCGTCGGCGTCGAGCATGTCGATCAGACCGTCTTGATCGGCATCGATGCCCTGACCGCTCGCGCCGCCCGGCTCCTTGGCGTCGTCGCCCTTGCCGAAGGAGTCGAGCCCGACCGGCGTGCCATCGTCATTGAGGCGGGTCACGATGGCGTCATCCACCTGCCCGGACAGATCGACGTCGTCGCCCGGACGAATCGGCTCGGCCGTCGGATCGTCCGGCAGATTGACCGTGCCCAGCGAGGTGTCCTGGTCGAGGGCCAGCCCCGTCAGGCCGTGACCGTCCGCCTGCGCGTACATCACCGGCCCGACGGCCTTGCCGTCCGGGCCGAGGATCGTCACCATGAACGTGTTGCCCGCCTCCGTCGCCGGAATGTCCAACGCGAATTCACCGTTTGCGTCGGTCACCGCGCGGTAGATCTCGCCCGTCTCGTCGCTCTGGGCGACGATCATGTAGCCTTCATCAATCGTCGGAGTCGGTGCCCCGGCGATGGTTCGAGGCGCGTGGATCGTCCCGCTCAGCACGACCCCATCGCCGGTAACGACCGCGCCGTCGACCGGGCCGGACGGCCCCGTCGGAGCGGGCATGCAGCCCACGACGCAGACGCAGAGAATCCAAACGATCCACTTGGTTCGGCGTGACATGACTCGCCTCCCATGTCGAAGCAGGTTGACGATGCGCGAAATGCGGCCCGCCGGTCGTGGTCGGATATCGCCTTGCGTGCCCGACCGCGACCAACCAAAGTATCGGCTTTGACCGGAGCGGCTTTTAGCCTCGGATAGTCCCGCCGCTGCTCAATCCATCGAGGATCTCTGGCACGGGCGTAGCGAGGCGATACCCCCGCATCGTCCGGTAATCAGGAGAGCTTCTCGACAAGCGCCTGGCGGAGTAGTGGAAGGAGGATTTCGTGCTGGCCGATCACCTCGTGGCCGTTGCCCGGCAGAGGGGGGCGCAGCACGACGTTTTGCCGGGCCCGATATTGGCCCAACATGTCGAAATTGGCGGTGACCATGGCGTCAAGGTCCGATCCGAGATTACGGGCGATCGCCACGGCCTTCAGGAAGACCTCCGGCAGAAGCACCGCCGAGCCGATATTACACCACACGCCCCCCGGTCCGCCCGCTTTCGCGGCGCCCAGATCGGCAACCACGCTGCAGATGAGACGAAAGTCGGTCATCGTCGCTTGGCCCAATAGCGCGCCGTCCATCTGTGGGTGCATGTGGACCGTATCGGTGCCCACGGCGACGTGGATCGTGGCGGGGATGCCCGCGCGATGCGCCGCGGCCAGGATGCTGACGTCCACGTGAGGTCGATCCTGCTCGACGAGCAGGTGACCGACGGCGGCCCCAAGGCCGATGCCGTCCCGCCCGCCCATCGTGGCGGCCTCGGCGAAGAACTCTGCCGTCTCGCGAACCATGCCGAACCGCCCGTCGCCAAGGGTCTCGGCGACGTCCTCGCTGGTCTGTCCGTCGCAGGCCAGTTCGGCGTCGTGAATCGCCGTGGCGCCGTTGCCGGCAACCGCCGTGACGATGCCGCGCCGAATCAGGTCCACCACGATCGGTCCGCAGCCCACCTTCACGACGTGCGCCCCCATCGCAAAGACGACGGGACGATCCGCCCGGCGAGCGGCCACGATCGCATCGACCACCGCGTTGAAATGCGCCGCCCCCAAGAACGACGGTAGAGAATCGATCAGCTCGGCCGCGGAAGCCCCCGCCTCCGGCAGCTTGGCCAGTCCATCGAGCACGACCTTGTGCTCGCGCCGGCCGATGGAGAAGGTCTTCAGCTTCGAGGTGTCGATCGGTTCGTACCGTTTCGTCATCAGGTCGGGTCCTTCCCATGAGTCGATGCCACGCCGCCGCCGGCTCGCTCGCCGTCCACCGCGCCGCCACGGCGGACCTCCCCTGCGACGACCTCCGAGAGCTTCGCACACATCACATCGGCATCGCCGCCAAGGAAATCCATGCCGATCCGGACGACGCGAAGCGGCGCGGGCCATTTCGGGCGATCCGGAGGCAGCTTCACCGCGTCCTTCTCCGTCGTCAGGATCACGTCCGCCGCGGCGCTTCCCGCCGCTCGAGCCATGTCGTCCAGCTCGGCATCCGACCACGCGTGATGATCCGGCCAGAAACGAGACCCGACCACGGCGCAACCCATTCGTTCAACCGTCGCCGAGAACGCCGCGGGATTGCCCAAGGCCGCGAAGATCCACGCCCGACGCCCTCTCATCGAATCGACGCCGGTCCCCGCATCGCACCGACCGGTCTGATCGCATAGCTCGACCGGGCGATGACACGCGCACAGCACGGGAGCGCCCTCGGTGAGCTCACCAAGCCGCCGCCGCAACCCGTCCCGCTCGGACTCGTGGACCTGGTCGGCTCGGGTGATCACCACCACGTCCGCCCGCTTCAGCGAATCGATCGGCTCGCGTCGCATTCCGCGAGGCAGCAGACCCCCTCCGAACGGGAACGTCGCGTCGACCAGAACGACGTCCAGGTCGCGCGCCAGCCGGCGGTGCTGAAACCCGTCGTCCATCACGAGCACGTCACACCCGATCCCGGCCGCCTTGGCCGCCCCGGCGACGCGGTCCGGATCGATCACGAGGTCCGCCCGCGGGCAGCGACGCCGGATCTCCCGGGCCTCGTCGTTCTCACATCCGTGGATGGCGTCTTGCAGCGCCTGGTTCGCCTGACAGCAGGCGATCTGGCTGGCCTTGTAGCCGCGCATCAGCACGCCCGGGCGGCGCCGGGTCTCGACGAGCCGCTGCAGGATCCAGATGACCATCGGCGTCTTGCCCGTGCCGCCCGTGACCAGATTGCCCACGCTGATCACCGGCACGTCGGCCCGACGCGTGGCCCGTCGCACGTGGTCGTAGTAGGCGTTTCTCAGTCCCACGACGAGCCGATACGGCCACGAGAACGCCGCCAGCCCGCAGCGCAGACCTGCTGCCAGAAGCCCGCGCTGCCGGCCGCGAATCAATCGGTCGTAGTAGGAATCAGGGGTCATTGCTTGCCGATGCGCGCGTCAGACGCCAAGCCGCCCATGCCGCGGCCTTCCAAGCGAACGCTCGCCTGATCCGCCTCGTCCGTCCCCAGGATCCACACCTCTTGGAAACCCTCCGCTCGATACCGCGCGGGGTCGCAGCGGAACCGGCTCGCGTGAAGGTCGATCACCTCGGAGCCCACGCGACGGTCCCTGCGGTGCGCGTCCCGCTCCTTGCAGACCTCCGGCGGGACGTCCAGCACGATCAGATAGGCCGGATAGTTGAACCGTTGGCACAGCTTCAACAGCCCCTTGCGCGACTCCGGCGTCAAATGGGTCGCGTCGGCGACGGAGAAACGATCGAACTTCATTCGACGCGCGATGATGTCGTGCATCAGCTCGAACGCGTCGCGGCTCGCCGCCTGGTTGTGAACCTGATCGCAGATCGCCGCGCGGCACCCGTCCGAACTGATAATCTCCGTGGGCCCGAAACGCCGCCGGGCGAACGTCGACTTGCCGCTGCCCGGGATGCCGGACAGCACGACCAGACAGCGATACGGCAGGGCGATCTCGATCGCGTCTTCGCCTCGGGTCATGAAGCGCGTCTCTCTCCTAACCGTCGGTGGTCAGCACCGCCGAGGCGCACGTCACCCCGGTGTCTTCATCCGTGTTGACGGCCTGATGGTATCGCAGCACCCGCACCGTCGCGCCCGCAAGCACGCGCAGCAGGGCGTACAGACTGCCCGCGCTGCAGACTCGGTAGACGTTGTCGGTCCGCAGGAGCTCCTCGATCATCCCCGCCGGGTCGCCGGCCTCGATCCGAGCCAACACCGCCTTGTCGGCCGCCTCGACCTCCTTCAGGAACGCCTCGTCCAGATCACGGTCGTCGCCGAACTGGCGACCGATGTGGCTGAAATCGGCACCCGCGATCACGCACGTCCGCCCCGGCGCCTCGCGAACCGCCTCCGCCAAGGCCTCGGCGAACCTCGCAAGCCCGACGCCGTTGCCGTCCGCCGAATCCAACCCCGCCGGGCCGCACACGTCCGGACAGAGGATCGGGACGATCTTCACCGGCCCCTTCCCGTGGATCGCCTGCAGGATCGTCGCCTGTAGCTCGACCGAGTGCTCGTTCAGGTGGTCCAGCTCGTCCTTGCCGAGGTTCGCACCGCACCGCCGCTGTAGCTGCTCGATGAACGCCCGGTCCGTCTCGACCACGCCGAGGGGCGTCTCGTAGTCCTTCGCCGTCCAGACGGCCGAGGGCGATCGCCCGAAGTGATTCGTGCCCAGGATCACGAACCGATCGATGTCGTTTTGACCTCGAAGCTGCGCGTAGGTCTCGGCGTAGCACGGCCGGCCGCGCTCGTAATCCAGGTGCGGCGCGATCAGGCCGACCACGCGGGCGCCGTCGCTGCTCGCCTGCCCTTGGCCGATCATCGCGACGAGCTCCGCTCGAACTTGTCCGAGCTCGCCGTCCTCGGGCGCGTCGCGACACGGGCGCACGGGCGCCTGTCGGTACTCCTCGACGAGCTGCTCGTACCGGACTTGGAACAGCGGGCTGTCGAGCAGACCGGCCTGGTCCAGTTGATTCAGGATCTCGACGAGCTGTACGGCCGGCAGCTCCTGACGGAACTGCTGGGCGAAGATCTCCCGGATGTCGTCAAGCGTGTTCTCGCCGTTCATCAGCGTGCAGACGGCGAACGCCCCCTGCGTCAGACCGAGGTTACCGGCGGCGTAGCCCGCGCGGTCGAACAGCACGAGCATCTGCCGCCCCTCCTGCTCGACCGGCGCTACGTCAATGGATGGTCTCAGCTTCGGTCGTTCGATTGGCGTGTCGGACACCGCAACCCCTCTTTCAGTCTAGCGCCACAGCCCCGGAGGCGAGTGGCACGGGTCCACCGTCATAGCGCAAGCCGCCTGGCAACGTGGCAAGCGGCTGCCCCACAAGAGTGGCCTGCGTCGGAAAAGCACCAGGTGGCCCCGTGTGATCCGCGATCAACGCGTCCCGGAAGATGACCGCGTTGTGCCCATGCAAAGAAACCAGGGCACCACTCCGTTGATCCACGCCACCCTCGCGCGTCCGTGCTCCGCGGCTACCCATCCGCAAGATGATACTCGCCCTTGGCCTTCAGTTCCGCCACCTGCTCCGGCCTCAAGCCAATCTCCTCATCCGTCAGGTAGCACGCCGGGTCGGCCGCCCACGGATCGCCCGTCATCAGTTGCGCCCGAACCCGCAGCGCGCCCCCGCACAGCGACTGATACTTGCACAACCCGCACCGACCCTTGAGCCGCGACAGCCGATCCTTCAGCCCCGCCATCAGATCGTCCGACGTGTCCTGCCAGATCTCGCTGAACGGCCGGTCCCGAACGTTGCCCAGCGAATAGTGCATCCAGAACTGGTTCGGGTGGACCTTCCCGTAGAAGTCGATGCAGCCGATCCCCACGCCCGAGCTATACAGCCCCCCGCCGTTCCAGACCAGCATGTCGCGCACATCATACGCCCGCTGATCCCCGGCCGCCTTCATCTTCAGGAACATGTACGGCCCGTCGCAGTGGTTGTCCACCGTCAGGATCTCGATGCCCAGCCCGCGCTCGTGGAAGTCTCGCGTGCGGCGGAGGATCGTGTCCATCGCCTGACGCGACTCGGCGCGGCTCAGGTCCAACACGCCCTTGCCCCGCCCCGTCGGCACGAGGTGATAGAAGCACGCCCGATTGATCTTCTCGGCCTCGATGAAGTCGAACACCCCGTCGAGGTTCTCGAACGTCGGACGCGAGAGCGTCAGCCGCAGCCCGACCTTCTGTCCCGCCTCGACGCAGTTGCGAAATCCCCGCATCGTCCGCTCGAAGGCACCCGGCGTCCCGCGGAACTTATCGTGCACCGCCGGCGTGGCGCTGTCCAGCGAGATGCCCACGTATGCCAGTTTCAGGTCAACCAAACGCGAGGCGATCTCCGGCGTGATCAGCGTCCCGTTCGTGCTGAGAACGACGTGCAGGCCCTTGCCCCGCGCGTACTCGATCAGCTCGAAGAGGTCCGGGCGGATCAGCGGCTCACCCCCCGAGAAGAGCACCGCCGGCACCTTGAACGCCGCCAGATCGTCGAGCACCCGGCGGACCTCCTGGCCCGAGAGCTCGCCCTCGTACGACTTGGCCTCGCTGTCGCTGTAGCAGTGGACGCACTTGAGATTGCACGTCCGCGTGATGTTCCACACGACGATCGGCCGGCGGTCCATCGCCGACGTCGCCACCTCCATCCGCTGATGGCAAGGCACGTCCCGCCCGATCGCCCGACCATATCGATGCGGCGTCGACGGCGATTCGTACCCGCAATAAAGGACGCTGATGTCGATCAACGAAAGCCAACTCCCATCGGCCCGCCCAGACGATCGATCATCAAGACCGACTCGCCCGCCTCATTCTAGACCACGGTACGGGCATTTGCCACGTCTGTAAGGCAGGCTTCCAGTCTGCAGATCGACCGGGTTAGCCCCGCCGCCTGCGCCGGGTGAGAGCGGACAGAGGAGCCCCACCCACGATCTGCGTCCCCTCTCCCCAAAACACCCTCAGGAACGCTCACCACTCGCCCGCGCGGCAAATCGCCCTGCCCCAGAATCCTCGAGCGGCGCGTCACACTCCGGGCACGACGTCGCGCCTGCCTCCCTCACCTCACACCCGCACTCAAGACAGTACCGCCGATCCGCCGCCACCAACTTGTCCAGCAACCACCGCCCGCCGAAGACGAGATAGCCTCCGATGATGAGATTCACCGGAGGTTCCATGACGAGACTCATATAGTCAGCATACCGGTACCGCTCGTCCGTCGAGAGGATGACGGCCCAAGTCGCAGCATAGTAGAGCGCTGCCGCCCCCGTCGCGAAGAGATATACCCCCGCCAGTGTGAGCAGCCCCCGAACGGTGTCCTCGTGCCGCCTCACCTGCCCCGTTCTGCCCGGGTCGGTGCCGTCAACATCGACATTCGACCCGTCATCCCGGCGCGATGGACCCGCTCCGACGATCAGTCTCTCGATCGCCCATCCTCCGCGGAACAGCAGGTAGAATCCCACCAGTGCCCCTACACATGAGTAAGCAAGCTGGCCAATGCCAAGGTGCTTCTGCCAGAAGTACCTGTCCGCTGTCATGAGGGATGCGGTATTGGGCCACAGATAGCACAGATACCACATCGCCGTGATGAGGAAGTAGCCGCCCAGAACGACCAAGAGTATTCTCGCCAGAGTGCGAGGCTCGTGGCCAGCGGAACTGTCGCCGCCGGCCAAGCTGTTCTCCATGGCAACGTCCTTCAGACTGCCAAGCGAGTGGCATTGCCGCCGGCCTTCGCCGGCCCCTCGCCTGCGTCTGCCTCCGAGGGCACGTTCGGCAAGGCGATTGGGACAGACGATCAGATACACCGCTCCGATCAGTAGCACGAGCGATGTCAAAATCCTCGTCGCGTAACGGGGGGACAGCGGTCTCTGCGCTTGACGTAGGAATGATGCCGTCCATGCAATGGCGTCAATCGAGCACATCACCAGGCAGATGCCGAGCAAGCATACGAGTCCTCGGGCTAGCGTTCGCCAGACCGCCCGTTCGGACACGTCTCCTACCGGATCATCAACCGCTCCGCCCTTCTCGGAGGGATCACGCTGCAGCACGCTCATGACAGGCCACCCCGTACGAAACAGCAGGAGATAGCCCGACGCAAGCACGACCAGATTCAGGCCCGCCCGCCATATCACGTACTCTGAGCCGCGCCAGCTTCCGAATCGCAGCACGGGTCCCGTCGACAGGAGCCAGTAGACCAGGTTGCTGCAGCTCACGACGATCACGACGACACCGAACAGCTTGACCACCACTCGGACCAACGGCCGCTGCAGCCTGACCCGCTCGTCAGAAGTAGGAGTTGCCCCAAGAAGCACGACCGGCGTGCCGCATTCCGGACACCTCGGCTCCGTCAGGCTCACCAGGGAGTACCCGCATTCCGGGCAGGCCGACCCACCGCCGGCCACAAGCTTGCCCAGCAACCGCCGCCAACCGCGCAGCATGAGAACGCCGCTCAGGGCCATGAGCAACGGTGGAAACACAGCCCGGCAGTACCCGAAAACTGCCGGAATCCCGCCCCAGGAGCGCCATATCGTCACCTGCTCGATCAGCAACGGCACCCCATACGAGATGAAGTCCATGCCCCCCCTGATAATCAAGTACACGCCGACCAGCTTCAGCCCCAGCCGAGCTGTCGTCGTTAGCGGCATCTACTGATCCTCGGAAGCGCACTCGCTCAAGTCCGGCCAATCCCCCAGCACCAGCCTCTCCACCAACCATCTCCCTCCGAAAACGAGATACCCTCCGACGATGAGATTCACCGCAGGTCTCAACACGTTGCTCATGTACAGAGGTGAGCGCCACTGCACGTTCGTGAATAACATGCTGGCCCAGATCGCGGCATAGCAGAGGCTCGCCACCCCAGTCACGAGGAAGTAGATCCCCAGCAGCGTGAGGAGTCCCTGGACGATCTCCTTGTGCCGCCTCATCTGCCCCGATCTGCCCAGGACAGTCTCGCCCACACCTCCATTGGCCCCGTCGTCGCCGCACGGCGGGCCCGCACCGAGGACCATTCTCTCGATCACCCATCGCCCCCGGAACAGAAGGTACAGACCCGCCAGACCCATCACGCATGAACAGACGAACCCGCCAATGGCAAGGTGCTTCTGCCAGAAGTCTCTGTCGCCGCCCGCACTTCCCATCGTGACGAGGTACACGACATCGGTCGACAGATGCCATGCGGTCAGGATGAGGAGGTAGACGCCCAGCAGCGCCAAGAGCACTCTCGCCAAGGAGCGAGGCTCGTCGCCGACGCCATCGTCGCCATCGGGCAAGCCGCTCCCTCGCCTGCGTCCGACGCCAAGGGCACGTTCCGCAAGCCGATCAGGCCAGACGACCAGATACACCGCCCCGATCAGTAGCGCGATCGATGCCAGGATTCTCGGCACATAGCGGGAGAACAGCGATTCCTGGCCTTGATGAAGGAGTAGTGCCGTCCACGCAATGGCGTCAGCGGCGCGCATGACCATGCAGACGCCGGTCAGACAAACGAGCCCCCGGGCAAGCGTTCGCCAGATCTCCCGCCCCGACAAGCCTCCTACCGGATCATCAGCCGCTCCGCCCGTCTCGAAGGAATCACACTGTAGCACGCTGATGACCGGCCAGCCGGCGCGAAACAACAGGAAGTAGCCCGACGCAAGCACCAATGAGTCCAGGCCCAGCCGCCATATCACGTACTCCGAGCCGCGCCAACTCCCTGATCGCAGCGAAGGTCCTGCTGACAGGAGCCAGCAGATCAAGTTGCTGCAGCTCACGACGATCACGACGACACCGAACAGCTTGACCACCACTCGGACCAACGGCCGTTGCAGCCTGACCCGGTCGCCGAACGTCAGAGCGCTCCCGGGAAGCACGACCGGCGTGCCGCATTCCGGGCACCTCGGCGCCGTCAGCCCCACCAGCGAATACCCGCATTCCGTGCAAGCCGACCGGCCGCCGGGGACGAGCCTGGCGAGCAGCCACGGTGGGCCGCCCAGCATGACAGCGCCACTCAGGGCCATAACGAGCGGCGGCAACACCGCCTGACACTGCCCGAAAGCCGCGTCAATCCAGCCCCGGATTGGCCATCCCGACCCCTGTTCAATCAGGAGAGGCGCCCCATTCGAGACGAAATCCATCCCCCCCCTGATAAGCAAGTACACCCCAACCAACTTCAGCCCCAGCCGAGCTACTGTCGTTAGTGGCATCAACGGATCCTCGGAACCGCGAGCGGATGGGAAAGGCCTTCGCGCCGGTTGGTCTGGAAGGTTGTACGCATCCTACGGGTAGCCGGTTCGCCCGGCAACGACGTCGCGGCAGATCGAGTATCGTAGGGGCCGCCGTGCGGACCTTCTCGTGGCCTGGTCCGCACGGCGGACCCTACTTGACTTCGGGTTGAATTCGAGTCCCCCGCCGCTGAAGCGGCGGGCCACCCATTGTGGCGGTCTGTTCGCTGACAGGCAGGCTAGAGGCACCCGTCGTCGCCGTAGGCCTCGGCGAGTAGATCGATGGGATGGACCACGCGGAGGTCGCGCCCCGTCCGCCGCGCGTGTTGGGATATCTGAAGGAGGCATCCGGCGTTCGCGGCCGCCACGACGCCGGCGCCCGTCTTGTCGATGTTCGACAGCTTGCGCTCGGCCAGGCGATCCGACATCTTCGGCTGCGTCAGGTTGTACGTCCCCGCCGCGCCGCAGCACATGTCGCTCTCCGGCAGCGGCACGATCTCCAGCCCCGGGATCGACCTGAGCAGCTCGCGTGGCTGCTTCGTGATGCCCTGGGCGTGCGCCAGGTGGCAGGCGTCGTGATACGTCACCTTCATCTTCATCGCCCGCGTCGGTGGACGAATGCCCAGCCCGACGAGGAACTCGCTGATGTCGCGAACGCGCTCGACGAACCGCTTGGCGCGATCGGCGTATTCCCTGTCGTCGGCCAGCAGCTCGCCGTACTCCTTGAGCATCGCCCCGCAGCCCGCCACGTTCGTCACGACGGCGTCCACGCCGCCCTCGATCGCCCCGAAGACGTCGATGTTCAACCGCGCGAGCTGCCTGGCCACGTCCGGCTTGTTGTTGTGGTGATGAATGGCGCCGCAGCAGACCTGGGCCGGTGGCGCGAACACCTCCACCCCGTTGGCCAGCAGCACCCGCAGCGTCGCCCGGTTGGTCGGGCCGAACATCGACTCGCTCACGCAGCCGATGAAGAAGCCCACTCGAGCGCGAATCTCGCACGTCGGCCTCAGGTGGACGGGGATCGCCTCGAGCCGGTCGCCCAGCTTCGGCAGCATGGCGTGAAGCCGCGCCAGTTGCGGCGGCAGCACGTCGCGGAGGCCGCTCTGCTCGAGAAACTCGTCCATCCCCGCCGCCTGGCCGAGCCGGGCCAGCAGCATCAGCCGGTCCGACCGATCCCGATCGGGGAAGACGTCGTTGATCAGACGATCGATCAGCCGCTCGATCACCGTCTTCGAGGCGCCCGCGACCCGCTCGGCCAGCTCGCCTCGTACCTGCTCGATCATCGAGCCGTACTTGACCCCCGACGGACAGAACGCCTGACACGCCCGGCAGTCGAGGCACAGCGTCAGGTGCTTCATGACCGACGCGGTCGGCTCGATCCGCCCCTCGACCAGGGCCCGCATGAGGTGCAGCCGCCCCCGCGGCGAATCGTTCTCGTCGCCGAGCTGCGCGTACGTCGGGCAGACGCCCAGGCAGAACCCGCAATGGACGCAGTCGAAGAGTCGCTCGTATAGCTTCTGATCCAGTCGAAGCGCCATCACATCCCATCCACCCAACGCCCCGGGGCAAGGATGCCCTTCGGGTCGAACGCCTGCTTGATTCGCTTCATCACCGGCAAATCGCCCCGCGCCGGCTGCCAGACGGGCACCCCCGCCTCCGCCGGCAGCGCCGTCCACCTGAGCTGACCGCCCCCGTCCGCGGCCGCCGCCGCAAGGTCGGCGCCGACGCGAACGCTCTCCGGATCGTCCGAACGACCGTAGGCGATGCCGCTGCCCGCGTGCGAGACGAGGCGAAAGCCGCTCTGGCCCGCCCACGCGTGAAACGGCACGATCTGCGAGCTCTTCATCGTCGCCTTGAAGGCTATGCACGCCTCCCGCCCCGGCCACTCGCGAATCGCCTCCAGCAGACCGCGAGAGCCCGATTCGTCTAGTACCTCGACGCAGCCGATACCCGTGACCTCCTTCATCGACGCGGCCAGATGCTCGCACTGCCACTCGACCGCCTCCCGGCAGTCCTCGTAGCCGACCACGAGCGTCCAGCCGCTCGGCGCGATCAACGCGTCGCCGACGCGCGCCACCGTCTCGCCGTAACCGAACGGCGTGACCAGTTCCATGATCGTCGGTCGCGTCCTGCCCGCGAAGATCGCCGCCATGCACGCCTCGGCCCGATCCCCGTCGCCGCACCGCACGACGTTGAGCCGCAGCATCTCCGCCAGCGGCGTCAATCGGAACGTCACCTCGCTGATTATTCCCAGCGAGCCGAGCGCCCCGATGTGCAGCCGGTGCATGTCGTAACCCGCAACGCTCTTGACCACCCTGGCCCCGGCCCGCGTGGCCACGCCGTCGGCCCCGATGACTTCCATGCCCAGGATCAAGTCGCGCGCGGCGCCGTATCCCAGTCGCAGCGGGCCGCTGTCATTGGCCGCGCAGATCCCGCCGATCGTCGCCCGCCCGCCGAGCGGCGGATCGAGCGAAAGCCGCTGACGGTGCTCGCCCAGCACGGTCTGGAGATCGCCCAGGACGCAACCCGCCTCGACGGTCAGCGTCAGGTCTCGCGGCTCGTGCTGGACGATCGTCCGCATCCGCTCGGTGGATAGCACCACGACGTCCCGACTCGGCGCGGGCGGCCAGCCCAGTTTCGTCCCTCCGCCGCGAGCCACCACGCCCACCCCCGCGGCGCCGGCGACGCGAATCACCTCGCCCACTTGCGCGCGATCCTCCGGCACCACCGCCACGCGCGGCGCGAAACCGTCCGCCCCGTACGCCTCGGCCGTCGCATCCGTCAGGACGCGGTCGGGGCCGATCGCCCGCTCGAGATCCTTGATTATCGTCTCGTTGCCGTTCATCGCCTCAAGTCGTGCTCGTCATCAGGTACGGAACCCATCGGGGCCGGTGTCTTGCTCGACGCCGCACCGGCCTCGCGAAAGACGTCCGGCAGCCCGTCGCCGCCGAAGACCTTGCACGGATTGGCCCGTTCGTCCGGATCGAACGCCGCTTTCAACCGTCGCATCGCCGCCAGATCATCCGGGCCGTACATCTTGGCCAGCAGCCCGATCTTCTCCAGGCCGATCCCGTGCTCGCCGGTCGGGCTGCCGCCCAGCTCCATCGCGCGCGTGAGGATCTTGGCGCTGGCCGCCAGCACGCGCGGAATCTGCCTCGGATCGCGCTCGTCGTACATCAGCACCGGATGGATGTTCCCGTCGCCCGCGTGGAAGACGTTGGCGATCCGGATACCGAACTCGCGCGCGACGTCGGCCACGTATCTCAGCATCTCGGGCAGGCGCGTCCGCGGCACGACGCCGTCCTGCGTGACGTAGCTCGGCGTGAGCCGCCCGAGCGCTCCGAACGCCCGCTTGCGGCACATCCACAGTTGCATCCGCTCCTCCGGAGTTCGCGCCCGCCGCACGTCCATCGCGCGATGCTTGTCGCACATCTCGACGACCCGATCGGCCTGACGGTCCAGCCCCGCCTCCAGCGCCTCCAGCTCGATGATGAGCACCGCCCCCGCCTCGCGAGGCAGGCCGAAGTGATAGGCGTCCTCGACCGTCCGGACGATCATCTGGTCCATGAACTCCAGTGCCACCGGAACGATGCCCTCGCCGATCATGTCGCTGACGCAGTCGATCGCGTCGTCGGTCGTCTCGAAGGCCGCGAGCATCGTTCGATGGGCCTCGGGGGCCGGCTGCAGCCTCAGGATCGCCTCGGTGATGACGCCGAACGTCCCCTCGCTCCCGCAGATGACGCCCGTCAGGTCATAGCCGATCGGGTCCTCGGCCGGACCGCCCGCCTCGACGATCTCGCCGTCGGGCGTCACGAGCGTGACGCCGAGGACGTGATTGACGGTCACGCCGTACTTCAGCGTATGCGGCCCGCCGGAGTTGTACGCGATGTTGCCGCCGATCGTGCAGGCCGGCTGGCTGGCCGGGTCCGGCGCGAAGAAGTACCCGTCCTTGGCCACGGCGTTCGTGACGTGCTGGTTGACGACGCCCGCCTGAACGCGGATCTGCCGGTTCCGCAGGTCGATCTCGAGGATGCGGTTCATTCGCGAGACACTGATCTGAACCGCGCCCCGCAGCGCCAATGTCCCCGCCGACAGCGACGTGCCCGCCCCTCGCGGCGCGAACGGCACGCCGTGACGGCTCAGGACCTCGAGCACCTCGGCCGTCTGCCGAGTGTCCTTCGGAAAGACCACCGCGGACGGCTGCACCCGGGCCACCGTCAGCCCGTCACATTCGTACGGGAGCAGCTCCGCCGCGTCGGTGATCACGCCGTCGTCACCGAGAATCGCACGTAGCTCGTCATGCAGACTGGTATCGGTCGCCGCTGACATCAGCGTCATCGCCTCCAAACCGGCCGCCAGATCGCATCGTACCGGACTATCAAGCCGGTGGTCAACGCGGGCCGCTCTCTCGCATATCGTTTGACGGACTGAGGAGAGGTCACCGGGAGGGCGAGGCTCCTGCCGAGCCGAATTGGGTTTGTTTGACCGCGGCTCGGCAGGAGCCTCGCCCTCCCGCAACCATCCGTCAGGTGATGTGCGACCGACAGCTAGATCAGCGAGCTCAGGTCGCTCAACCCGATCAACTCATGGCACGTAAACGGCTCGGCGTACGCGACCCCGACGCGATCGCCGAAGTACCGATCCCGGTTGCGGATCGACTCCGGCACCGCGCCCCGCTCGTCGCCGCGATTCACGTAGAACTGTGATTGATAGGCATCGAGCGCCTTCATCTTCCGCTCGTAGACCTCGCTCACGTCCACGACGAAACGAGGCTGTCCGTGCAGGCGAATGTGCGAGCAGTAGTAATACAAGATCCGCTCGGGATAGCACGGCTCCCCCGGTATGTCCGTCTGGGTCAGCTTCGCGTCGAACCGGGCGTCCTCGATGATCCGCGTGGCCGCGACGTGATCCGGATGCGCATCCGGAAGGACCGGCGCGAAGAGCCACCGCGGGCGGAACCGGCGGATCACCGCCGCGATCTTGTGACGCGACGCCAAATCATGCGCGACCTGGCGATTCACCAAATCGAGCCGGACGCGCCGCCCCGCCGGCAGCCCGAGCGCTTCGGTCGCCCGAGCGGTTTCGGCCGCGCGGATCTCCGGCGAGCCGTACGGCGTCGGCTCGCCGTTCGTCATGTCCACGACCGCGACCTCGACGCCCTTGGCCGTCAGCTTCGCGATCGTCCCGCCCATCCCGAGTTCGGCGTCGTCCGGATGCGGCGCGAATACCAGCAATTCCGCCATCGCCCTCGTTCCTACCTGTCCAGCTTGATGATCGCGTCGACCAGCTTGCCGGCCTCGGCGAGATGCCGCCCCGCATAGTCCGTCAAACCCAATCGCCCCGCGTATCCCGCCTCCCCGATCTCATGGCGCATCCGCATCGTCGACGCTTCTGTCTCGGTCGCGGGCCGGTGCGGGTCCTGATACAGCCGCGCCGCAAGACCGACCGCGCCGTCCGGCGCGCCGGAGAGCCTAGGCCCGAATCGCTCGGCCATCACCGCGAGAATCCGCGGCAGCGGCCCGTAGCGCTGCACCTCCGACAGCGAAGCGCCCTGCCCAACGTCCTTGCCCTTGACCTGCTCGGCCATCGCCGCAACAGCAGCGCTCAGGCGATCCAGCAAGCCCCGCTCGGTGTCGGACAACGGCGACCAGGCCCGCCACCGCTCCAACAGCGAGAGCTCCCGCTCGAGCTCGCCCAGCCGGGCAAGATCGTACGCCGCCGCAAGCAGCGAAACGATCCGCTCGAGCGATGCATACGAAGCCTTCGAGGAACCCCAGGCGCCGTCCGGGCTCGCAGCGCCGGTCTGAAGGCTCGCGCTGCCGCTCCCGCCGGCGAAGGCCTCGACGAGGTCCCTGGCCAGGCCGTCCCCCACCTTGCGCAACGTCGTCATCCGACCGCCAAGCGTCTTGTCCATCGCCGCATAGCGCTGCCGATCGTACGCCAGCGCCTGATAGCGCTCGACGAGGACCTTGGCGTCAAGGACGGCGCGGAGCATGGCGAGCGATGGGCCGCGATCCGGCCCACCCGACGCCACGGCCTCGGCGGCCTTGACGAGCCGCTGCCGAAGCGCGCCCGATCGCCTCGGCGCGACCTGCCGCAACAAGTCATACGCCGGCGGCAGCGACAAAGTCAGGTCCATGTCCGCGGCGCAGGTGGACATCGCCCGGGTCTCGGACGAGGCCGTCGCAAGGTCTTCCGCGGCAAGCGCGGCAAAGGCCTTGACGATCGACTCTCGCCAACGCCGGCGGATCGCGTCGGCCGCTCGGTCAAACGGCCTGGGGACTTCGATATCCTCGTACCGCCTGTGCAGCATCATCGCCCCCGCCGCGACCTGATCGAGACGCTGCAAGAGGCGAAGCCCCCGGCCCGCCTGAAGCTCGTCCGTCTCGTACTCGATGGCCTTCTGCAATGTCGTGGCGATCTGCTTGTGGGCGTCCTCCTCGAGCCGAATCTTCCGCAACTCGGTCAGGATGCCCGCCACCCCCGCGGCCAGCGCTAGACGCTCGGTACCGAGCCGGCGCGTCCGCGCGTCCGACACCAACAACAGCCCCGTTCGGATCTTCCCCTCCAGGGCGACCTTGGACGGCTCGGCGATGAATGGGCTCTGCGTGATGGCCTCGGCGAGGCTCAGATTCCGTGCGAGCAGCAGGCCGAGTTCCCGCGCTTCCGCACGATGCTCCGGCACGTCAAGGGCCGCTCGAACCTGCCCAAGCACGTCCAACATCTGCCGCCGCAGATCGGCCGACAGACTGCTCCGCTCGATCGACGCCCTCAGTTGCTCCACGTCAAGCGGCTCGGGATCGGCATGGCCCTCCGATTTCGAGTCTGCCGGAAGCGCCGCCGGCCACGCGGGCGGCAGATCGAGCATCCCCTCTTTGACCCGATCCGGATCGGCCATGAGAACGATCGCCCCGGCCAGCTTGTCCGTCAGCGCGGCCAGGTCCTCGGGTTTGCCGATGTCCTTGGGCAAGCCCTTGCCGGCGATATCCGTGAGCAGCGCGATCCCTCGAAGACGGGCCTCGAATGCATTCCGCTTGGCGGCGTCGGCCTGTCCCTTCGGCAAGCGAGCCAGATCCGCCTGCCACGCACCCACCTGCTCGGCAAGCGCATCCAACAGCGGGAGGCCCGATCGGAGCACGTCCGCCCGGGTCGCAATGAGACACCCCAAGGCCGAGCCGGCCTGAGTAGTCGCCTGGGCATAGAGCAGATGGAGAACGACGCGCACGTTGATTTTGGCGTCGAGCGACTCGGCCGTCGCGCCGGTGGCTCGCCCGCGCTCGGCGATGAGCCCCGCCAGCTCCGACTCCGCCTGCCGCCGCGCATGCCTCAGTCGGCTGACCTGGTCGTAGGGCGAACGATTCGTGGCTTCCGCCCGAACGCTCGGCGGCATCGCCGGCCCCGACACCAGCAAGGTCGCTATCATCATCAACACGGCACGGGGTCGCGGCACGACGGGTCGCCTCCCAGAACGGACAGGCCATTATAGACTAGGGCGTTGCACCCGCAATCGTCGAAGGCGAAGATACCCGAGGGCGATCCGGTTGGAAGGAGCTGGACATGCGCGTGTTCGTGACGGGCGGTACGGGACTCATCGGGCGCCGGCTCGTGCCGGCCCTGGCGGGGCAAGGGCATCAACTGGTCGTCCTCAGTCGCTCCCCATCGGGGTTCTTCCTGGGCGGACCCAAGGTCGATCTGGTCCGTGGCGACCCCACGAAGCCCGGCGACTGGCAGGACGCGGTGCCCGAGTGCGATGCCGTCGTCAACCTCGCCGGCGAGAACGTCATGTCCAAACGGTGGAACGACGAGCACAAGCGGCAAATCAGAGATAGCCGAATCCTCGCCACGCGGAACGTCGTCGAGGCGATCGGTCGATCGGACGGTCGCTGCAACACGCTCATCAACGCGTCGGCCGTCGGATACTACGGGAACCGCGGCGACGAGTGGTTAGAGGAGTCCGCCCCGCCCGGCGACGACTTCCTTGCCGGGGTGTGCACGGACTGGGAGGCCGAAGCCGACGCGGCCGCGCGGCATGGGGCGCGCGTCGTTCGTGTTCGGACCGGTGTGGTGCTCGACAACACGGGCGGAGCGCTGGCCGAACTCGTGGAGGTCTTCCGGAAGTTCATCGGCGGCCCCGTCGGCTCCGGCAGGCAATGGGTCAGTTGGGTTCACCACGAGGACGCCGTGGGAGTCTTCTGCCTGGCATTGAATGACGCCGAGATCTCCGGACCGATTAACGCGTGCAGCCCGAACCCCGTGACGAACCGCGAGCTCGCCAAGGCCATCGGGCGCGCCCTACAACGCCCCACTGTACTACGCGTTCCGGCCTCAATGCTCCGCATGGCGGTCGGCGAAGCAGCCGACATGGCCCTGGCCAGCCAGCGCCTCAGGCCGCAAGCCGTCCTCGACCGCGGCTACCGATTCCGCTTCGAACAACTGGACGCCGCCCTGGCCGATCTCCTCGCGTCCGCCTGACGAAGAAGGGGTCGGGAGTGGCTTCCCGCGCGAGAAGGGGGCGTACCCGACACATCAAGCGCTCACCCATGCGAACTCGGTGAGGGAAGGATCTCCTCCGTGCGACGTGCCCGCGACCTCCAGCCCCGACGACCGCAGGAACTCGGCGATCCCGAACGGCTCCTCGCAACGAGACCGGCTCCCGTACGCCCCCATGATCAACCGCCCGCCCGGCTCGACCGCGACGTCCAGGAGGCGACGCGCATACTCGCGCAGGTACTCGACGGGCACGCAGTCATACAGGGAATAGACGTAGCGAAACCGCCGGCCGGGCTCCCAGTCCCACGCGTTGCCCACGAAGAAGTTCGACGCGTACTCGGGCAAGCGCCTCCGCGCAAGTCCGATCAGGCGAGCCCCGAGATCCAAGCCAAACGGCATGAGCGTCAAACCGCGCTGGCGCCCCCAACCCACCAGGCATTCCAGCAAGTAACCGTTGGCGCACCCGACGTCGAGCAGGTCGCCGTCGCCCTCGACCGCGTCCAGAATCGGCTCGCGCTCCGCCCGCCACCGATCCGGACCCCCGCCGAAGCCAGATTGCCGAATCGGATCCTCCGCCTGGAGGAACGACTCCTCCAGCGCCTCGATATGCCGGAGAAACTCCGCGGGCAAAGCCCCTCGCGCGACCATTCGATTCTCCTCGTCGATCAATGGAATGCCGGACAACGGTCGCTAGGGATTACGCCGAACCGTGACGCCCCGGCATCATCCCTGGCGGCCGCAGACCCCCCTCGTCACTGACCTCACGGTCGGCTGAAGCAACGCCCCAGGTGCTCCTCGTCGCAGGGCCTCGTCAGCAGGCTGACGACGACGAATACCACGATCGAAAGCGGCATCGCCACGACGATCGGGTCGACGACGTACCAGTTGGGCGAATCGGCCAGCAGACTCTCCTTGCCCCCGGCGAACCTCTGCACCAGGCCGATCGAGCCTGCTTCCTTCGCCTTGATGAAGAGCAGCCAGAACCCCGTCACCACGAAGCCGACGAGCATCGAGGCGATCGCGCCGGCCCGCGTCGACCGACGGAAGAAGAGCCCGCCCACGTACGCCGGCAGGAACGTCGAGGCGCACAACCCGAAGAAGATCGCCGTCGCCCGCGCGATGATGTAGCCCCCCCGCGAGTGATAGCTGATCAGCACCGCCAGGATGATGCCCACGACGATCGCGATCCGAACGACGTGCATCGTCCGCGTCGAGTCGGCCCGCTTCGGCCTCGTCAAGAGCTGCTCATAGACGTCGCGTCCGATGCTCGTCCCGAGGGCGTGGAACTGACTCGACAACGTGCTCATCGCCGCGGCCAGCAGCGTTAGCAGAAACAAGAGGCCGAACCACTTCGGCATCGCCAGCGTCAGGTACGTCGGGATGATCTGATCCGGGTTGCCCTTGGCGTAGACGATCGAGATGCTCCGCCCGCGGGCGATCTCGACGGGCTTGCCGTCCTCGCCCCTGGCCTCGGTGAGATAAGGCTGATCGGGGTCGAGCACGGCCGGAACGATCTTGAGCTTGCCCTTGTCGTCGACGACGTCGCGCCACGCCCCGGCCTCGTTAGGCTTCATGAGCTGGAGCAGGACGTGGCCCTTGTCCGGGTTGATCCGCTGGGCCACCCGGCCCTCGAAGATCGGTCCGTGCCTGACGAAGTAGGCGTTCGTCAGGCTGCCGACGACGTACACCACGCCCGGCACGCCGAGAATGAAGATGCCGCCGATCAGCACCGCGCGGTTGAGCTGCATCTGACTGCGGACCGTCATGAATCGGACGATGAGCTGCGGCTGCGCGAGCACGCCGATCCCGACGCCCAGGATGATCGTCGAGACCGAGATCCACCACAGGTCGTAGCCCTTGTCGCCGAAGCCGAAGACCGGAAAAGCCGTCCAGCCCCGGTGACCGATTGCCTTGAGCGTACCGGGCACGAGGTCGGCCAGTTCCGTCAGCTCGCGGTGCCCCGTCGTCACCCCGCCGACCTTCCCGTACGTGAACAGCAGCAGGATGACCATGCCGACGAGCATGATCGTGCCCTGGAGGGCGTCGGTGTACATCACGCCCTTTAGCCCCCCGACCACGACATAGGCCGCGATGATCACGCTGAAGACCAGTAGCGCCACCGTGTAGTCGATGCCGAACTGCGTGCTGATGAACTCGCAGCCGCCGATCAGAACCGCCGCCGCGTAGAGCGGGATGAACAGGAAGATCACGAGCCCGGCGAAGACCTGGATGAACGTGCTCTGATACCGTCGTCCCAGAAGCTCGGGGAACGTATGGGCGTCCAGCCGGTGACCCATCCGCCGCGTCGGCCCGCCCAGGCACACGAACGCCACGAAGATCCCCACGAAGATGTTCAGGAACACCAGCCACAGCAAGCTCATCCCGAACAACCCCGCCACGCCGCCGAAACCCACGATGGCGCTGGTCGAGATGAACGTCGCGCCGTAGCTCATCGCCATCACGAACGGATGCACCGCGCGACCGGCGATCATGTAGTCCGTGGCCGTCTTCGTGCGGCGATAGCCCAACCACCCGAGATAGCCCACGGAAAACAGATAGACAAGGACGACGACGACGTCGATCGCCCCGACGGTCTGTGCGAGGATCATCGAGATGTCTCCCTGGTGTCGATGCGAGAAGCGCGCCGCCCTGCCTCCCCGGCCCTGCAAATGGCCGGCAACGGGCTCCCCAAACAAGATGCTCAGTCCGCATAGCATAGCCGCTTCAGAAGCCCTTGGCGAATACCGCTGATCATTGAACGATGCCGGAAAGCCGGTTACCCTCCTCCGCGTGGTCGACACGGGAGGCAAACCAGAATGACCGAGACCCAGCTCCTCATTCCAATCCTCGTCCTGTCAGCACTGGGACTCACACTACGAGCGGCCGAGCCCGACCAGGGCCCGCCGGCCGAACGGCTCAAACCGTACGAAGAGGCCCGCACGAACGCCTACGCCAAGGAGCTCGAAGACCATCTCGAGGATTGGCTAGTCCAGCAGTACGCCCAGCGAGCCGACAAGGCGTGGCATCGCGACTACTCGAGCGTCGAGGCCTTCCTGACCAGCGTCGAGCCGAACCGAAAGCGGTGGCGGGCTATCCTGAACCCACCGGACCTCCGGCCCACCGGCCCGCTCCAACGCAGGCCGCATCGCCCGCTGGCCGATCTCGCGGGCCAGTGGCTCACGCTGCCGCTCGGGCCGCTCAAGGCCGAAGCGCTGCTGGTCGTCCCCGCCTCGGCCAAAGGCCCGGTGCCGCTGATCATCGCCCAGCACGGCATCGGGAGCTGGCCCGAGCGGACGTTCGGCCTCCAGGACGACGGCGACGCCTACCACAGCTACGCCCGCGCGCTGGTCGACGCGGGCTTCGCCGTGCTGGCGCCGATGAACCTCCGGTCGGCGGAGCGCCGCAATCGCATCGAGCGCCTCTGCCGCCTGGCCGACACGACGCTGCCCGGCATCGAGCTGGCCCGGCTGCAGCGGATGCTGGACGCGGTCCTGTCCGACGAGCGGATCGACGGCGACCGCGTCGGCATGTGGGGCGTCTCGCTGGGCGGGCTCGCGACGATGTTCTGGATGCCGCTGGAACCCCGGATCAAGGCCGGCGTCGTCTGCGCCTGGTTCAACCACCGGCGTAACAAGATGGCCGTCTCGGACAAACGCTATAGCTGCTTCCTCGACACTGCCGAGGAACACGCCTTCTTCCGCGGCTGGCTGACCGAGTTCACCGACCACGACGTGATCAGCCTGATCTGCCCCCGCCCCGTCCAGGTCCAGACGGGCAAGCAGGACCGCATCGCCCACTGGCCGCAGGTCGTCGAGGAGTTCGAGATCGCCAAGCAGCACTACGCCAAGCTCGGCCTGGCCGAACGGTTCGAGATCGACCTGAGAGACGGCGGACACGAGGCCCACGTCGAACCCGGGGTGCGGTTCTTGAAACGGTGGCTGATGGGGCAGTGAGTACTGCCCGAGTAGTCCTTCACATTGAGAACTCGCCGCAGGAAGCTGGGTCCTGATCGCCTGGAATGGGGATTCGGGATGCCCAATGCGTGGTTTGGGCGCGTTATACTCAGGTGGTGAATGCACGGAGATCGCGCGATGAGCAGGGCCCGGCGATACACCATCCGCTCAGTTCCCCCCACAGTCGACGCTGCATTGAGGCGCCGAGCCAAGGAGGAAGGCAAGAGCCTTAACCAGGTCGTGCTCGATGCGCTCGGCGAAGCCGTCGCCCCCGAGATCCAGCATCGGGTCTTCACCGACTTGGACCACTGCATCGGGACGTGGAAGGAGGATCCCGAGTGCGAGGCAGCCTTGGCGGACCAGGATGTGGTGGACCCTTCGCTGTGGCGTTGAGAATCGCGACCGAAGTCCCTGTGGCTTGCCTTCTGACCCTCAAACGACGGATGCAAACTTGTACCAACTAGCGAGTAGGTCTTGAACCGGCCTTTTGTACTGGCCTATAAAGAGTTAGGTCAGGAATCACTCGGAGGAGGAGAGCGCCACGTCTCACCGAGTGCCGGCGTCGTATCCACCCTGACAACAAGTGTTTAAGTACGAATCATCTTTCTGAGGTAGGAGAAGGCAATGCTGAGATCTGCCGGCCGGATGGGACTTGTCGTCTGTGTCGTCGCCGGGGCCTGTTGCCCCTTACTGGGCGCATCGCCAAGCTTTGCGGGGCTTGGACTCAACGGTGGCGACAGGAGTTTCGCCTACGACATCTCCGGAGACGGCGCCGTCGCCGTCGGTGCCTATGGAGGCAATGGTCTGCCCGCACTGCCCTTCTCCTGGAACTCGGGGCTCATGACCACGCTCCCGACGCTATGCGACCCATGCGATGCCAACGAGCTGAACGAAGCCTACGCCGTCTCGTATGACGGATCAGTCGTCGTGGGCGTCTCCGCAACGATGACCGCTGTCCGCTGGGCAGACGGCGTCGTGTCCCCTCTCGAAGGCACGGGCTACTCCCATGTCGGCGTTCATGGCGTCTCGGGGAACGGAAACACGATCGTCGGATATGGCTGGAAACAGACAAACCAAGAGGCCGTGCGCTGGGACAACGGCGTACCGACGTCAATGGGCCTGGGCCCCGTCGGCAGTGCAATAGCCACCTCGGGCGATGGCTCTGTCATCGTCGGTACGAACCCCTCGGGCGTTCTCTGGGAAGACGGAACGGAAACCACGCTCGGGGGCCTCACACCCAAGAGCATCTCGGCGGATGGCGGCGTTGTTGTTGGCATGGTGTGCGTCGATGAGCCCATGAATACGGGCTCCAGGGCCGCCCGATGGTCCGGCGGAGTCCTCACGGAACTTGGCATCTTGCCTGGCGGAGATCCCAACAGCATAGCACTGGATGCCTCCGCCGACGGTTCGGTGATCGTGGGCTGCACGGTGGAGTGTTTTCACGCCTGGTACTACACCGGAATCGAGGCCTTCATCTGGACCGAACCAACCGGCATGGTCAACCTGCAGGACTTGTTCGCATCCGAATACGACCTAGACCTAACCGGCTGGACGCTACAGGAAGCCGTCGCCGTCTCCGACGACGGACTGACCGTCGTCGGCAACGGCGTCAACCCGGACGGCTACAGCGAGGCATGGATCGCACACATCCCCGAGCCGGGAAGCCTTGCGTTGTTGGGATGCGGGATCGCGGCGACGCTTGTGCGGCGTCACAGACGGCGGCGCTAAGACGGGAGTCCCGTCAGGGCTCGTCAACCTGCACACACACAGAAAGCCGCGCGCCAATATGGAGTGCGGCGGCCTGACGCCGCTTTCTGCGGTTCACAAGTAGGAGGAAGGCTTGGGCACCTCGCTCCGCGAGCATCCAAGGCGGCGTCAAGCCGCCGCACTCCATGGAAGCCACCTACACGATCTCAGACGCTTTCGGAAAACTGCCGAGCACGTACAGGCCCAGACAGTGCTTGCGGGCCCGCTCGATGGTGTATGCCACCGGGGTGTCGCTGATGTGGCCCTCGGCCTCGGCGAAGAAGAAGTACTCCCAGTTCCGCTGACGGCTCGGGCGCGACTCGATGAACGTCAGGTTCGTCCCGCACTCCTTGAACGCCTGCAGGACGTCGGCCAGGGCGCCGGGCGCATGGGCCGTCGTGAAGGTCAGGGCCGTCTTGTCCGACCCCGTGGGGCCGACCTCGCCGCGACCGATGACGAAGAATCGCGTGATGTTGTTCGGGTTGTCCTCGACGTTATCACAGATGACCTTGAGCCCGTAGAGCTCGGCGGCGAGCGTGCTGCCCAGGGCGGCCGAGCCGGGTTCCTGGGCGGCCGTCTCGGCGGCCTTGCTCGTGCTGGCCGCGGCGATGCACTTGCTCGCCAGATCCGTCTCGCTCAGCCAGTGCTGGCACTGGGCGAAGACCTCCGGCTTGGAATAGACGCGCTCGATCTCGTCCAGCCCGCACTTGGCCAGCAGGTTGTGGTGGATGGCCTTGTTGATCTCGGCGTTGATGCGGACGCGAGACTCGACGAAGGCGTCGATCGTGTCGGTCACGCCGCCGCCCGTACTGTTCTCGATCGGCACGACGCCGAAGTCGGCGTGCTCGCGCCCGACCTCCTCGAAGACCCCGCGGATGTTGCTGACCGACTCGTACTCCACCGACGCGCCGAACTTGACCGTCGCTGCCAGATGCGAGTTGCTGCCCTGTGGGCCGAGGTAGGCGATCCGAAGCGGCTTCTCCAGCGAGAAGGACGCGCTCATCAACTCCCGCCAGATCGCCACCAAAGCACGATCGGGAATCGACCCGCGGCTGGTCTTGCGGATACGCTCCAGGATCTCCTTCTCGCGGTCGGGCGCGTAGATCGGCGAGCCGTCCTTGGCCTTGAGCTTGCCGATCTCGATCACGACCTCCGCCCGCTGGTTCAGCAGCTCGACGATCTCCTTGTCGAGGCCGTTGATCTTCTGCCTGAGCTCTTCAAGTGTCATGCTGAATGGGTCCGTACGGCTATGGGTAACAGACGATGGCTGTGTGAATCTTCCCTGTCTCTATAGCAGCCCACAGCAAGCAGATCAAGCGGCATCGCCGCTCGGCAGACCTGGCCGAGCGGGCTCCGGCGCACGGGAGTTAGCGGCACGGCGTCTTGCCCGCTGGCCCGATCTTCCGCGGAAGAGAAGGTGTTTCGCCCCCGCCAGTCGCGAGCGACCAGACGGAGCGGATGAGGAAGGTGTCAGATCGTCAGCTCCACGTCCGCCACGGATGGAACGACCAGAACCGGCACGGGAAGCTGCCGCTTGGACAGCTCGTGAAGGACCCCGTTGGTCGTCGAGCCCAGCGCGTGCCGGGCCTCCAGATCCTCGCCCTTGTCGCCCACCACGAGGACCCAAACGTCTTTCATCTCCTCGACGGCGTCGACGATGGCCTGGTGCGGATAGCGCTCGGCCTCGCGAATCATCCGGCGGCACGTCACGCCGTACTCCTTAGCAGTGGCCTCGGCGGTATCGAGCACCTTGTCCGAGGCCACGCGAAGCTCCTTCTTGAAATGCGAGTCGATGAAGCCCCAGTACCCCACCTTCTTGAAGCTGACGATGTGCAGGAGGACCAGCTCCGTCCCCCTCCGTTTGGCCAGGGCCGCGGCGTATCGGACGGCGTGATCGGCGGCCGTGCTCCCGTCGGTGGCCACCACGATCGGCTTGGGTTTGGGTTTGGTGGCCATTAGTGATGCCCTCCCTTCTTGAAGACGAAACCCACGGCGAGTCCGGCTGCCAGGGCGATCACGACAGCAACGACGCCGTAGAACTTGGGGTACTCGTGGGCCCAGTGGACGATCCTTGCCTCCAGCCCGACCTTCTTGACCTGAATCGCGTCGATCGCCTGACCGACCACCTTACCTTGCCGCAGGACGGTGGTCCGCACCTCGTAGTCGCCCTCCTTGGCCGCGGAGGGGAAGTGAACGACGTGCTTGAAGAGCCTGTCGTCCTTGATGACGATCCGCCCGTCGTCGTTGATCTGATAGAGGCCCAGATCCTTCTTCAGCCGGATCATCCCCTCGAAGACGGTGTTGGCATCCTGCGGCTCGGACTGTCCCTTGGTCGTATGGATCTCCAACCGCCGACGGAGGGCCTCGTACCCGATGCCCAACTCCTGTCGCTGCTCGGGCGTCAGGAGCTTGTCGATCTTGTCCGAAGCGTTCACGTGATACATGAAGGGAACGTTTTCGACGGAATGCTGTTTGACGCTCATCCAGAACGGGCCGACACGACCCTTCTGGTTGAGCTTGACGGTCTCGACCGGGCTCATGATCCGGACGATCACGGCGTCGGCCCGGGTCTCGCCGAGCGTGCCGAACAGCTCGAGTCTCTCGCCGGCGTAGGACAACCCGATTTCTAGGTGCGTCTTCGACCCGTCGGTCACGACGTCATGGCTCGACCTCACGACCGGCGCCGAGGTCGCGACCGCTTTCCCTGGGTGTGAGGCCGAGGCCAACTGGCGTTCCTTGAGCGTCACCCGCGTCTCGATCGCGTTGGCCTTGACCACGATGACGCCGACGATGACCAGCCCCAGCACGCCCAGCGCCACCACCCGGCTCCGCGTCAACCATTGGCTGTTTCGCGACTGCATCAGTGTCCCACCACCCCTTTGGCGAAGCTGATAACGTTGTCCGGCTCGAGGACCAGGTCCAGGAGCAGCTTGACCATCATGCCGAGCACCAGCGTGGACAGCAGGATCCGGATCTGCTCGCCCCGGAACAGCTTGCTCGCCCTCACGCCGAACTGCGCCCCGATCGTCGAGCCCATCAAGAGACACAGGGCCAGGATGATGTCGACCGTGCCGTTGGTCATGGCCTGCTGGAACGTCACGTTGGCCGACGTCAGCACGATCTGGAACAGATCCGTGCCGATCGCCGTGATCGTCGGCATGCCGATGATGTAGATCATCGCCGGGACCATGATGAACCCGCCGCCGACCCCGAGCATCGCCGCCAAAAACCCGACGGCAAAACCGATCGCGAACGGAAAAATGGCCGAGACCCGAATCCCCGATTTCATGAAGGTCATCTGGAGCGGCAGCTTGGATAGCGCCTTGCTCAACTTCGGCTCGCTCATCTCGGTCGGGCCGGCGTCCGCGTCGCCCTTCTTCAGACTGCGACGGATGGTGTTCAAGCTCTCGATGAACATGGCGCCGCCGACCAACCCCAGCACGGCCACGTACAGAAACTTCATCGCGAACTCGAAGTTGCCGAGCTGGCGGAGGTAGTAGACGACTTGCACGCCCACCGTCCCGCCCGAGACGCCGCCCACCAGGATCACGAGCCCCAGCTTCATGTCGACGTTGCCGAGGCGCCAGTGTCCGAATGCCCCGCTCGCGGAGCTGGCCACGATCTGGTTGGAGTCCGACGCGGCCGCCACGGGCGGCGGAATGCCGATCATCATCATGATCGGCGTGAGCAGGAAGCCCCCGCCGACGCCGAAGATGCCCGAGAGGAACCCGACCAGCGCCCCGATCCCGATGACCAGGGGAAGCGAGATGCTGAGATCGGCGATAGGCAGATAGACGTTCATGAAGAAGGTGCCCTCCCACATGCTTCAACGAACGGCCGGTCGCCGACACGATCCTCGGCAACCGCCACTTCGTGTCCGCCGCCTCGAGTCACGGAATTGTCACGGCACGTCGTCCAAGTTCCGCCGAACGGCGCGTGGTTGCTACGGGCATCTACCCGGGTGCGCTTGACCTGCTTACGAAGAAGAACTGCCCTGGACCACGGGCTAGCTTATACACTCCCCCGCCGTCCGCCTCAACAGTCCATGCCTGGCTTTTTCTCGGAAGCGAGCGGCCCGCGCCGGCAGCTACGACAGGCCGAGCTTCTTGACGAAGTCGTCGGCGTACCATTGCGCCAGCCCGTCGCTGGACAGCGCCATGTCGAGCTGCTTGGTCAGGATCGTCAGCCGCCCCAGAACGTTCAGCTTCTCGAGCACCGATGAGGAGGGCTCGCCGATGATCGTCGCGTCCAGATAGTCCTCGTTCGTGTGGCTCTCGAAGCCGGCCCTGTCCAGAACGTGTTCGATGAGGTTGATCCGGCGCTTTCGGCGATCCAGCGGCGCGCCGCCCCGGCTGAACTGCATTCGAACGTAGTTCCGGCTCGAATCGGCGGAGCACATCGCCTCCACCGCGCTGACGTGATAGCCCATCTGAAGACTGATCATCATGTACTCGGGGCTCAGGACCGCGAAACTCGTCTCGGCGAAGTTGGGGGAAGTCGGCGTCGACATCGTCGTGGCAAGGACGGACATGAACCCCTTAACCGTCGCCCGGGGGGCCTGGGAGGGCCAGCCTTCGTGCACAAGGCCGTCCCAGAAGACTCGCATCGGCTCGCAGGCAATGTCCTTGTGCCGGATCTGCTGACCTCGTTGAGACCGCAGGCGAGGCCCGTCGACGAAGAGGACGTCGACGGGAAGAGGGATCTCGCTGTCAAGCCGCATCGCGCAGTCCGACAGCTTCTCCGCGGCCTTGACGGCTTCAGACAATGCCTTCTGGTGCGCGAACCTGGCGACGTCGCGAAACGTCCGGCAACCGTTGATCGCGAAGTCCGGGCCTTCCGGGTTGCAGGGATTCAGCGTGCACAATCGACTCAGGAGCCGGCGCGACGGCTCGGCGCCGACGGGCTCCCGGCCTGAGACCCCCGCCTCAGCGGCGACCTCATCGGCCACGTCGCCGCCGGCCAGCAGGCCGATAGCTTCCGCCTCGATCGAGGCCAGCCGGTCCGCCAACCCCGCGTAGTCCTGACCGTACCTCGAGATCATCTCCTGCACGAGGCCGCGAGCGCACTGGCTGAGCTGATCGACGACCTCATGGGCGTAGGCCACATCCGGAGCCGACTCGCCACGCAATCGTGCCCGGACCGCGGCGATGAGCTCCAGGACACGGTTGCTCCTGGCCAGGATCTCGAGGAAATCAGAGAACCGATCCTGGACGTACCGGAAGTCACCGCCTGGTCGCTCTCGGAAACCCAGGATGTCGCGAATTCGTTTCATGCCGTCGCGCGCCACGGATTCCCGACGCGCTGGGATGGGAAGACGACCGAACGCTCAGGAATGTACTTCGGGCGATCAGTCAAGTCAAACGGTGGCTGCGACTGGATCCGGAGCCGTCTGGCGAGGCAATCTCCACGGAAACGCCTGGGGATCCCTGCCGATTCCCGAAGGACCTGCTAGAATACGCGTAGCCGGTGTTGCCTCAGCGGTTGGCCGGCCCATCGTCATCTCCGGCCGAAGTGGTACTTGCCGAAGCGAGCGGGTCAATGCTAGACGCCCTACGAAGACTGCTCACGCGCGCCGCTCGACGCAGATCCCTCGCCTTCCAGGTGAGATACCGACACTTCAAGGGCCTGCTCGAGGCCAATAGCAGAGCGCTGGAGATGATGGCCGACATCAGCGCGACCCTTGCGGGTTCCGCCTGCTTCTCGATGGGATACGTGCGACGTCGAACCACCGCCATCTTCGTCGAAGCCTGCAAGATCGTCCGACACATGGAAGCCATCTCGCCCGACGACGCTCGAGAGCTCAGCGAGCGCCTCGACGTCCTGCGCGGACAAGCCTCCGCGTGCCTGGCGGCCAGGCCCATCGCGCCCGACGCTCCGCACATCCTGGACATGGCCGACATCGACCGGAGCAGGGCCAGGCTGGTCGGCAATAAGATGGCCTCGATCGGCGAGGTCCGCGCCAAGCTGGGCATCCCCGTTCCCGACGGGTTCGCCGTGACGGCTCGCCTCGATCAGGAGCTGCACCGCCGATCGGGCCTGCAAGATCGCATCAACAGCATCACGGCCGGGCTGGACTACGAAGACCAGGCCGCCGTCCAGGACGCGTGCCAGACGATCCAGTCCATGGTGGTCGGGATGCCCCTGTCCGAGTCGGTTGAGCAGGAGATCCTCGCCGCGTATGACCGGCTCGGCGATCGGCTCGGGGGCGACGCGCGCCTGGCCGTTCGAAGCAGCGCCATCGGCGAGGATGATCCTCGTTGGAGCTGCGCCGGGCTCTACTACACCGCCTTGAACGTGTCGAAGCAAACGCTCATCGACGCATGCTACGAGGTGGAGATCTCGAAGTATCTCCCGCGAAGCCTGATGTACTTCCACAGGAACGGCCTTCGCGAGGAAGACATGCCGATGTGCATCGGCTGCGTGTCCATGGTCGACGCGGCAATCAGTGGCACGCTCTTCACCGAAGACCCGGCGGCCGCTCCCGATGAACGGCGGATGACCCTCCAGGCCGTCGTCGGCTTGGGCATCGGCCTGGTCAACGGGCGCGTCCTGCCCGAGCGATACCTGGTGGCCAAGGACCCGCCGGGAAGACTCATCAACTTCGAGCCGGGCGGCCAGACGATGGTGACGCGTTCGCGGATAGGCGAGGGCGTCGAGGAACAGTCGCTCCCGCGGCGCGAGGACAAGACGCCGAGCCTCGACGAGGCCGCACTGGAGCGACTCGCCGAATACGCGATAAGGATCGAACGCCACTTCGGCGGACCTCAGGACATCGAATGGGCCATCGATCGGGATGGCGAGGTCTGGATCCTCCAGACCAGGCCCCTCCAGATCGGATGCCCGATCAATCGTCCGACCCGGACCAGGCTTCTGCCGGAATTGGAGGACCGATATGACGTCCTGGCCCGAGAGGGCGACTGCGCTTCCGCCGGCGTAGGCATCGGCCCCGTCGTCGTCATCCGGTCGATTCGCCAGCTCAGGGACTTCCCAAAAGGCGGCGTCCTCGTGACCCGCCGAAGCATGCCCGAGCTCGTCCAGGTCCTGCACAAGGTCTCCGCGGTGGTCACGGAGATCGGTGGAACGGCCGGGCACCTGGCCATCGTGTCGCGCGAATACCGCGTGCCCTGCCTGATGAACGTCCCCGGCGCCGCTTCATGGCAACCGGGTCTGGAAGTCACCGTCGACGCCGACGCCAGACGAGTCTATGCGGGACGAGTCGCCGAGTTGGAACCCGCCGTCCGACAGACGCCCTGGCTGCATCCGCTGACCGACGCGCCGGTTTACCAGGCGCTCAGAGGGGTCTCCGAGCTGGTCCTGCCGCTGAACCTGCGCGACCCGACCGACCCCGAATTCCGCGCTGCGGCATGCCGAACGATCCACGACATCAGCCGCTTCGCGCACGAGACCGCGATGAACCGCATGTTCGCCGTGGGTCACGAGAAGGCGCCACCCGATCACGACGTCCATCGGCTCGTCTTCGACGTGCCGCTGAACGTCTACGTCATCGACGTCGGAGGCGGCCTCGTGGCCGAGGCCCCCCCGTCGGGTAACATCACTCCGGAGCAGATCGCATCACCCCTGATGCAGGCCCTCATCCGCGGCATGACCACCCGAGGCGTCCGCTGGACCGGGCAACGATCCATCGGCCTGCGCGGGTTCATGAGCGTGATGGCCACAACCATGGCCGATCCGAATCGCGCCAACGGCGAGCTGGGCGATCGAAGCTACGCCGTCATCAGCAGGCACTACATGAACTTCTCCTCGCGTCTGGGGTACCATTTCAGCACCGTGGACGCGTACGTCGGCGACGCCGCGGCGACCAATCACGTCAGCTTCTCCTTCAAGGGCGGCGCGGCCGACAGCGTTCGACGCGGACGACGCGTGACCTTCATCGCCCGCGTCCTCGAAGAGCACGGCTTCTGGGTCGAGCAGAAGGACGACTTCGTCAAGGCCCGCGTCAAGCGGATCGAGCGGGACGCGGCGCTACAGCAGCTCGTGACCTGTGGCCGACTCATGGGCGCGGCTCGCCTGTTGGACGTGACCATGACGTCCGACGCCCACATCGACCGTTATGTGGAGCGCTTCCTGTCGGGAGATTACTCCCTCGGGCTCGTTGCGGAGGGCGTAGAGCGCGTCAAGACCTCCGGATCGGCGGAGACTTGAGCCATGGACGTTCGCGTACTCATCGTCGAAGACGACCCGACCGAGCGCGAGCCGCTGGCCAAGAGCCTGCGCCGCCCGGGCGTTCGAATCGATGCGGCGCCCGACGGAGCGGCCGCCGTCAGCGAGGTCGAGCGAACCGATTATGACGTCGTGCTGCTCGACGCGCGGATGCCCGACCCGGACGGCCTCGAGACTTTCAATCAGATCAGGCAGGTTCGTCCTCTAACCGAGGTCATCTTCCTGACGGGCCATGCCTGTATCGATACCGCCGTCGAGTGCATGAAACGGGGCGCCTTCGACTATCTCCTCCGGCCCGTCGATGTCGAGCACCTCTCGTCCAGGATTGAATCGGCGTGTGAAAGTCGTCGATTGCGGGAAGCGCAACAGGCGATTGGTTGACCGCCGGTCATTCTCGGGCGCGGGCCCGCCGTTACTGCAGCGCGTGCTTCTGTCGCGCGAAGGCGGCGAACTGACGGTCGATCTGCTCGGGCGGCGGCACGTCGTCATGGATGTAAAGGGCATACAGCAGGCGGAGCTGCTCCCCCGCCGCGAGCTTGTACGGACCGCTGAAGCTGAACGACGCCCCCATCCACCCGTCGTCGCGGACGTGGTACACGGACGGATGGTTCGGGTTCGAGGGGTGGTCCATGAGCGTAATGCCATTCCTGCGATCGGCGGTGACGCGCCCGGCGTAGTCGACCCACCTGGCGGGCTTCCAGAAGACCTCCTTCTCGTTCACGCCGCCTTCGCTGTTGCGAATCGTCCCGCCGCCGTCGGCCACGCTCATCGTCTTGGCCACGCGAACGGCCAGCAGCCCGAACGAGGTCTTGCCGAACGTCACGTCCCCCGCCATCGGCGTGATCAGCAGCTCCACCAGCAGCATCCACTCGCCGCCCGCCATCGGCCTGACCGTCAGCAATCGTCGTTCGTTCAGGATCGCCTTGCCGTCGGCGTCGAGCCAGGCGTTCAGCGTGCGGAGCGACGCCTCGCTCGGACCGTCGGTCAGCTCCTCGATCTTGACCTGCACGATCTTGGCCTTGCCCGGATCCTCCCAGAAGTTCACGCCACTGACGTTCTGGTGCGAGATCCACACCGAGTTATGGTGGCTGTGACCCATCGGATCGTGCGGGTGCCCCATCCGTGTGACGACCCGCCCCGCTGGCCCAACCAGCGGAAACAGAAACGGCCGCTCGTACCGGGTGGCGTAGTGGTAGCGGGCCAGCTCCGCGCCGTCGAGCTGAAATGAGACCTGCTGATCCGGCATCGGCGCCGCCTGCACCGTGGCGAACGGCTTGTCTTCCCCCGATCGGGCCACGTCTGGAGCGATCATCGTGAGCAGCCCTCCTAAGACGACGGCGACGTGCGTTCGGAAGGTCATGAGCCGGCGGTCTCCTCTCACTTGCCGTCGGGAATCTTGTGCGTGTAGGGAATCTGCCACCGCTTGTCCACGTGATACCCGTACTTCTCGACGTAGTACTCGCGTGGCTTGAACGGATCCGTCGTCTTCTCGAGCCACCGTTGCAGCTCCTTGTCGAGTTGCCCGCGGAGCGCCGCGCGCGCGGGATCGTCCACGAGATTCGTCATCTGCTCCGGATCGGACTTGTTGTCATACAGCAGCCACGGCCCGTCGAGTCGGCGCGCGTACGTGTGACGCTTCGTCCGAACCCCCCGCCACTCCGGCATCTGGGGACACTCGCCGAATGGGCAGACCGCCTCCATGAGGATCGACTCGGGCCCGCCGCCGCGAACGTGCTTGGAGAGGTCGACGCCCTCGACCGTCCCGGGAATCCCCACGCCGAGCAGACCCAGCAGCGTCGGCATCACGTCCACGACGCCGATGATCGTGTCGCTGACGTATCCCGCGCTCGGCAGCCCGGGCCCGCGCATCAGAAACGGTACGAGCACGCTCTCGTCCCAGGGCCACTGCTTCCGCTGAACGCCGTGCGAGCCGAGCATGTCCCCGTGGTCGGACGTGAAGACGACGAGCGTCTCGTCACAGACGCCCAGGTGATCGAGCGTCGTGAGCAACCGCCCCATCTCGCGGTCCAGCGCCGTGATGTGCGCATAGTATCCCGCGAGTTCCTTCAGGTTCGGGTTCGGACAGTTCCTCGGCACGGCAAGCGGCTTCTTGTCGTAGCGATCCAGCAGCTCTTGCGAAACCATGCGGTACGGATTGTGCGGCGGACCCCACGACATGAACAGGCAGAAGGGCTGATCGCGTCGGGCCTGGCGCATGAATTCGATCGCCAGGTCCGTCTGGGCCCGGGCGTCGTAGCCCTCCCAGTACCGCGGCGTCGGGTCGTCCCGATAGTAGATCGAGCGCATGTAGTCGTGGGTGCAGTTGGCCACGGCCCAGAAATCGAAGCCCTGTCGTCGAGGTCCCGGCGGCGTGGGGCCCAGCCGGTCCGGACCGTCAAGGTGCCACTTGCCGATGTACCCCGTCTGGTAACCCGCTTGCTTGAGGACGTCGGCGATCGTGATCTCGTCCGGCGAAAGCCGCAGGTCGTTGATGAACAGCCCCGTGCTGAGCGGCCACCGCCCCGTCAGCAACGACGCCCGGTACGGCGTGCAAACGGGCATGGATGAGACCGCGTTGGTAAAGACCGTTCCCTCGCCCGCCAGCCGATCGAACCACGGGGTCTCGACGTCTCGGCAACCGGCGTAGCCGGCGCTTCGAGCCCGCATCTGATCCGCGAAGACGAACAACAGGTTGGGACGACGTTTCGATGCCATGCCCATGGTTTTAGCGAATCCGACGAGATCGGCAAGACCGCGCCGGAGGATTTGACCGCCGGCGCGAATCCCAAGATGATGGCTCGGTCTTGGGGCAGTCTGATTCCGAAACATCGCCGGATGTCGATGTGATGCAGATCAACGCCGAAACGAATACCGATCCGACCTTCTCGCTCACCGCGGAGGCCAAGCTGACCGCGCTCTGGGCCCTCAGCGAGGGCGGGCTCGGCGGAATCCTCCATGCGGCCCGACTCCCCCTCAAGGGCGTCATCCTGGCCTGCACCGCCACGGTCGCGATCTGTCTGATCACCCGCGTGACCGGCAAGCGGACGGCGGCGCTGCGAGCCGCCCTGCTGGTCATCGCCGTCAAGGCCGTGCTCGCGCCGCACTCGCCGGCCACGGCGCATCTGGCCGTGCTGAACCAGGCGCTCATCGGCACGTTGTGCATGACCATTCTCGGCCCCTCGCTCATCGGCTGCGTGCTGACCGGCGCGCTCTGCCTCACCGAGACCAGCCTGCACCAGCTCCTATGGGCCACCCTCCTCGGAGGGACCGACCTTTGGACGGCGCTGGACGACCTGCTCATCCGGGGGCAGCGATGGACGTTCGGCCGGGTGCTGGTGACCGAGCCGGCGCGGTGGATGGTGTTTCTCTACGCCGGACTCCATGTGACGATGGGGGTGCTGGCCGGCGCGGTCGCCTGGCTGCTTCCGAGACTGGCCAATCGAATCCTCGCGCGCCATAAGGCGCTGGCCGCCTCCTCACCCGCCACCGTCGACTCGGCTAGCTCCCAACAGGGCCCGAAACGATCCCGGCGAGGCCGGATGCTCCGAGCCGGCATCTTCATCGTCGCGGTCATCTTTCTGGCCGGTCCGGGCCTGGCGCTCAGCGGGCACGGCCCCTGGCACTGGCGTTTGCTCTGGGCCACCGCCCGCGTCATCGCGGTGATCTCGCTGATCGTCTTCGTCATGCGTCCGCTAGCGGCTCGGCTGACGAATTGGCTCCTCCGTCGCGGACGGGGACAGAGCCAGTTCGCCGGAACCCTCGCCTCCGTCCGCTCACTCCAGGAAGAGGCCCGCGGAACCTGGCAAGAATCGACCGCGCTGGCAATCTGGCGGCGGATCCCCCACACGGTCGCCGTCCTCTTCGCCACCGCCCTTACGCCGTGCGGCAACGGGCAGCCCCAGCCTCGGGCCTGACGTCCGCCTGGGAATCGGGCAGGCCGCCACCGAACACCACCCCACACCACGATTTCGACAAGACCGGCGGGGTTGAATGTCGATATATGCCGTGTAGGTCGGTTCAAAACGCTTGACACCTTGAACTACTGGCGGAGAAGACGATAATATCGGACTAAGCTTGCGGACAGCCCTCGCCGATCGCTGCCGCCTCTTGTGTCAAAGAACCCCCAGAGAAACAGGACAGACTCTGATGATTACACCCAAGCGACAAGGGCCCGGGATCGTATTTCTGACGATACTCATCGCAGTCGCCATGCCGGCGCTCCCGGTCCTCGCCGCGCAAGGTCACGCTGCCGAGGCCAAGACGCCGGCTCACAGCCAGCCCGCCGCGTCCGGACATTCAGCCCAGCATGGCGGAGACTCCCACGAGGCCGACGCCCATGGCAAGGGCGAGCACCAGGGCGGCCACGCGCTCTATATGCCCAACGTGGTTTGGGTCACCCCCTTCGTGATCCTCCTGCTCTGCATCGCACTTCTGCCACTGATCCACAAGACCGAGCACTGGTGGGAGCACAACAGCAGCAAGCTCCTCGTGGCCATCGTGCTGGGGGTTATCACCACCGCGTATTACATGTTCCGCGGACAGGGATTCCACGAAGCCGGCGCCGGCCTGGCCACGGTCAAACTCATGCTCAGTCACGCGATCCTGGCCGATTACATCCCGTTCATCGTCCTGCTGTTCAGCCTGTACGTCATCAGCGGCGGGATCAACCTGAGCGGCGATCTGCGGGCGCGCCCCATCACGAACACGGCCTTCATCGGGCTGGGGGCCCTGCTGGCCAGCTTCATCGGGACGACCGGCGCCTCGATGCTGCTGATCCGCCCGCTCCTGCAGACCAACAGTGAGCGGAAGAACGTCAAGCACACGGTGATCGTCTTCATCTTCCTGGCGTGCAATATCGGGGGGTGCCTCCTGCCGATCGGCGACCCGCCATTGTTCCTGGGTTACCTCCGGGGTGTGCCCTTCCTCTGGACGTTCCATCTCTGGAAAGAATGGCTGTTCCTCAACGTCCTCGTGTTGGGGCTCTACTTCGTGTGGGACAGCTACCTGTACAGCAAGGAAGCCGTCAAGGACATCCAGCGCGACGAGCAAGAGATCCAGCCCATCCGGCTCGGCGGCTCGTTCAATATCCTCCTGCTCCTGGGCGTGGTCCTCGCGGTCGGAACGATGGTCCCGAACCAGAAGTTCCCGG
>JAFGLZ010000195.1 GCA_016927755.1 Phycisphaerae bacterium | reverse complement strand
CCCCCTTTCTCGACTCTGGCTTGACCGCTTCGCCGCCGTGCGTGCGAAAGCGGATCACCGTGGGCGGCAACGGCGCGCCGTCGACCGCTCGGAATCCCTGGCGCGACTCGCTGTTCAGTCGGATGGCGTACCCGCGCCCAGGCGAGAGCTTGATGCTCATCACGAACGTCTTGGCGTCACGAAACACCAGCGGCTCATCGCCCGACAATTCGGGGAAGGCTCCTTCCGACGATTGCAGCACGCTGAAGCCGTCCGTCTTCATTGCGGTATCGAACGTCACGACGATGTGTCTCATCGCAGGATCGACGTCCGCTGCGCCGTTTGCGGGAACCGACCCGGCGACCCGCGGCGATCCTGTTGCGAAAGAAGAGCTGCCGAGGACAGCCACGAGCAACGACGACACAATCAGCTTCGACATGGTCGACTCCAGCGCGGCCAGCGTGGCCTACTTGAACCAGATGCGCTCCGACAGCCACTTGCCGTCGACGCGCCGGAGCATGGTCAACGTCCGGCCGTTCTTCATCTTGATCTTGGCGAGGCCCTTCTCGTCATCGACCAGGGTCTGGCCGATCAGCTCGTCGATCGTATACTTCTCGACCTCCTTCTGGCCTTGCTCCACCGCCTCTTGAGTGATCCCGTCGCGCACGTCTTCCGTGAAGAAGGCCTTGAGCATCTCGGCCTTACCGGCCTTGAGGAGCGCGTGCTGCGAGAGCATCGATCGCTGCGGCGAGGTCTTCGTCTCCTCGAGATAGGCGTCGAAGCTGTCCTTGGGTTCGGTCTTCTTGGGGCCGCCACCGACCGCAAGGGGAATGGTGATCGCCCCATCCTTTAGCCCGGTCATGCCGCGCTCGGCCACGACTCCTCGCTGCCATGAGATCGGCTCATACCCGTACTCGTACTTGTAGATACCGTCTCCGCTGACAGTGACCGCCTGGCCGTTGTTGTCCTGCGTCTGGAACTGCTTGATGGCGATCTTGCCCTCGATGTTTAGCGAGAGCAGGATTCCCGCATCGATGGCGAAGACGAGTTTGCCCTTGGCGCTGAGCGTGAAGGGGATGTTGTTCGGCAGGTTGCCGTCCTGCAACCAGTCGATGTCGAACTCGGCGACGTTGAAGACGTAGGTGACGGGCTTGCCGCCGCCCGTCTTCTTGAACATCTCGTTCCGAGCGTCGTCGACGTTCTTGGGGCCGATCCGAAGGCACGTCAGCTTGATGTCGGCCTTGTCGCTGGGCTTGCTGCCGAACTCGGAACGGAGGTACTGGATGGTCTCATCCGGGAAGGCGGCCGCCTGTCCGACCTTGACGGGGCCGGCCGGCTTGACGTCCGGGAAGTAATCCTGTGCCAGAACGGTCATCAGCTCCTGCGAAACGTCCCCCTTGACCTTCTCGGCCGTCGGAGGATCGGTACGGCGATTGACCTTGACCTCGACGCCCTTCTCGAGCTTCGGAGCGGCTTGGAGCTCCCCGGTCTGCTCGTTGGTGGTCAGCATGATCAGCTCGCTGATCATCTTGCGGACCTCGACGGGCATGCCCCGCTCGACGCCGAGGACCTCTTCGATGCTCAGCAGGCCGATCTTGCGCTTGACGGGCAACGTTTGGCCCGCCGACGTCTTGACCGTGACGTCGACGATGTTCCACTGCGTGACCCGACCGGCATCGCCCTTCTGATAGTTGTAGCTGAGTGTGATCGGGCCGGTCGTTTCGCGGGTGGGAGCGGGCTCGGGCGTCTTGGGCTTCTCGACGACCGGAGGCTGCTCGACCTTTCCGAGCTTCGGTCCTTCCACGACCGGCTTCGACGGGACCTCCGCAGGCTCCTTCGGCTGGGCCTTCACTTCAGCATCCGGCGCCTTGGCGCCCTTCGTGCTGAACGTCAGGTCGAACCGGGCGGCGGGAGTACCGTCACCCGCGCTGACGAACTGATTCTTCCCGCCGGCATTGACGCCGACGCGGTAGTTGGTGGCCGGGCTGAGCATGATCGGCACGACGAACGTCCGGGCGTCTGACCACGTCGGCTTGCCGAGCAGCTTGAGGCGTGGTCCCTCCGGCGGCGTTACTAGCGAAGCCACGCCCTTCTTCATCGGCTCGCTGAAGACGATCGTCAGATCGAACGTGCCCGCCTCGAGGTCCTTCGCTTCGTTCGCCGGGTCGGTCTTGACGACGCGCGGGCCGTCGGCGGGCGCCTGGGGCTTACCGGTTCCCGTCTTGAATCGGAGCTGGAACGGAACGGCGGGGGTTTCATCCGTCGCCGACTTGAAGCCCTGCCTCGTCTTGCTGTTGAGCCCGATGGCGTAGGCCGTGTTGGGGGCTAGCTTCACCTTGATCACGCAGGTCCGGTTATCTCTGAAGGAAATGGGCTCATCGCCGTCGAGCTCGGGGATCTTCCCCCCCTCGGTCGGCACCAGCGAGTAGCTGTTCATCTTCACTGGAATGTCGAATGTGACGACCATCTCCTTCAGGTTCGGGTTGGCGTCCACGGCGTTTGCGGCCGGTGTGGTCTGCACGATCTTGGGCGCCTGCCCCGGCGCGCCGGGGCTCGGCGCGTTGGCCGCGGCTAGGGCGGCGATCGGGGCGGATGTGCTCGACTCAGATGACCGTCGGGTCTTGCGATCCTCGCTCCCACCGCAGCCGATGGCCAGCGCCGACAGGACGACCAGACTCAGCGAAAGCCTCGCGATCTTCATGACTCAGTTCCTCGAAAAGTTGTCGCGGGAGGCCGGGGGTGCCCACGCCCCGCACGGGCGAATGCACCGGGGCGCCTCCTGCGAACGGATTCCCAGATTGCGTTGGAGTGTATCGACTTTGTCGCATCGAGTACATGCCGCGACGGTCGACCGCGCTGTTTCCTGATACGCCGCCGCAACTGGACACGACCCGACGATGCCGCAGACGAAACACGGCCGGGCTGCTACAATTCCTCTCCAATGCATGACCCCCGCGGACGCGAAAGGTTTGCGGCAACTAGTCGGATCGAGGACCTGAACCATGAGAATGCCCCGTTCTTTGTTGAGTATTGCCGTTGCCGCCTGCTTCATCGGTGGGTGCGGCCGGAGCCAGGAGACGCCGAAGTCTGGACCGACGAGGACCAAAGGCACCATCGGCCTGTCGGTCTTGACGCTGACGAACCCGTTCTTCAAGGTCATCGCCGACACGATGAAGGTCGAGGGCGCCAAGTGCGGCTACAAGGTTGACGTCAAGAGCGGCGAGTTCGACGTGGCCAGGCAGCAGAACCAAGTCAAGGACTTCATCGTGCAGAAGGTCGCGGCGATCGTCCTGACGCCCTGCGACTCCAAATCGATCGGACCGGCGATCCAGGAGGCCAACGCCGCGGGAATCCCCGTGTTTACGGCCGACATCGCCTGCCTGGCACCGGGGGCGAAGGTCATATGCCATATCGCCACGGACAACTACCAGGGCGGTCGCGAGGCGTGCAAGGCCATGGTCGAGGCCCTTGGCGGCAAGGGGAAGGTCGCCATCATCGACTTCCCGATGGTCGAGTCGGTCATCATGCGGACGAAGGGCTTCGAGGCCGAGCTTGCCGAGCAGAGCAAGAAGCCCGGCGTCGACATCAAGATCGTCACCAAGCTCAACGGCGGCGGCGTCAAGGACCAGGGATACAAGGCAGCCGAGGACCTGTTGCAGGCGCACCCGGACGTAAACGGGATCTTCGCCATCAACGACCCGTCCGCCCTGGGCGCTCGGGCGGCCCTGGAGAAGGCGGGCAAGGCGGATCAGATCGTCCTTCTAGGTTTCGACGGTCAGCCCGAGGGCAAGCAGGCCATCAAGGACGGCAAGATCTACGCCGACCCGATCCAGTTTCCCGACCGGATTGGCACGAAGACGATCGAAGCCATCGTCAAGCACTTTGCCGGAGAGGAAGTGCCCAAGGAGATTCTGATCCCGACGGCGCTGTACCGAAAGGCCGACGGGCTGAAGGATCCGGAGTTGAAGTGATCGGCTCGATGTCCGCCCCCCCGACCGGTTTGAGCACGTCGGCGGCCCTGCTGGAGATGCGGGGCATCGACAAGTCGTTTCCCGGCGTCCGCGCGCTTCGTGGCGTCGACCTAACGCTTTGCGTCGGGGAGGTGCTCGCGCTGGTCGGCGAGAACGGTGCCGGAAAGAGCACGCTCATCAAGGTCCTCAGCGGGGCACACCTTCCAGATCACGGCACGATCCGCATCGACGGTGAGCCGGCACGCATCGCCAGCCCGATCGACGCCCAGCGGTCAGGCGTGGCCGTCATCTATCAGGAGTTCAACCTGGTCCCGTCGCTCAGCGCGCGGGAGAACATCTTCCTCGGCCGTGAGCGGAGCCGCGCAGGGTTCCTTCGGCATCGCGACGAGCATCGGCAGGCGATGGCGCTCTTCGATCGCGTCGGGGTCCGGGTCGATCCGGACGCGCCCTGCCGAACGCTCACTGTAGCGCAGCAGCAGATCGTCGAGATCGCCAAGGCCCTGTCGCTGGATGCGCGGATCATCGTCATGGACGAGCCGAGTGCCACGCTGACCGGCCAGGAGGTCGAGCGGCTTTTCGCGATCATCCGCGACCTTCGAAGCCAGAGCATCGGCGTGATCTACATTAGCCATCGGCTCGACGAGATCTTCGATCTGGCCGATCGGGTGATGGTCATGCGCGACGGCGAGCACATCGCCACGCGTCCGATCGGCGAAGTCACGCGCGGCGGCCTGATCGAGATGATGGTCGGTCGGAAGATCGACAGCGAGTTCCCCAAGCAGCCTGCCCCGATCGGCAAGGACCGGCTCGTCGTCCGCAACCTGAGCCGGGGCGCGAAGGTCCGGGACGTCTCGTTTTCCGTGAGGTCCGGTGAGGTCGTCGCCTTGACGGGGCTTGTCGGAGCCGGTCGTTCCGAGACTGCGCGGCTCATCTTCGGGGCGGACCGGTTGGATTCGGGGTCGATCGAGCTGGACGGGCGGCGGCTACGGATCCGCAATCCTCGCGACGCCATCCGAAACGGCATCTGCCTTCTGACCGAGGATCGCAAGGCCCAGGGCCTCGTGCTCGGCCTGTCGGTCCGTGAGAACTTCGCCCTGCCGAACCTGCCGCAGCTTACCTGGGGCGGTTTCGTTCGGCAGCGGAGAGAGCGCGATCTCTTCGGTCGATACGTCGAGAGTCTCCGCATCAAGATTCCGCACCAGGAGGAGCCGGCCAAGAACCTGAGCGGTGGGAATCAACAGAAGGTTGTGCTGGCCAAATGGCTGGCGTCTCGGTCGGAAGTCGTTATCTTCGACGAGCCGACGCGGGGCATCGACGTCGGCAGCAAGTACGAGATCTACCTGCTCATCAACGAACTGGTCGCACAGGGAAAGGCCATTCTGATGATCAGCTCGGAGCTGCCCGAGGTGCTGGGCATGGCGGACCGTATCCTCGTCATGCACGAGGGCCGAATCACCGGCGAGATCGCCGACGTGGCGGCCGCAACGCAGGAGCAGGTCATGCGGTTGGCGGTGGGCTGAGGGCGAACGAGACGCGGTGTCTCGTGTGACGGGCTCCGCTACGTTCAACGGGCAGTATCGGAATCGATCTTCTCATGCGGGACTCGAAGCTCAAGACCGCGCTGTCCCGACTGACGTCGGACTATGGCATGCTCCTGGTCCTGCTGCTCCTCTGCGTCTACTACAGTTGGGTGACCCGGGCCAAGCAGCACCCGACGGGCGTGGATGCCGGTGAGCAGCTCGCCGCCGAGATCCTCGCGCAGCAGGGGCCAAGCGAGAGCGTCATCATCGTCTCCAGGGACAACGAGGAGGATCTCGCTTTCGCCGACACACTCGAACATCGGCTCAAGGCGGCTGGGGTCACCGTTGTGGCAACCGTCAAGGGCCAGCCGGCCGACGCCCGGCGCGCTCTCAGCGAGGCGGCCGCGTCCGGCACGAGAGTCGGCATCATCGCCTGCAACCAAGCCACTGCCGAATGGACCGTGTTCGACGACCTGGCGGGCAAGTTCCCGAGCCTTACCGGAGCCAAGCTCGTCATGCCGAGGAGCTACCGCTGGCCGAACTTCCTCAAGACCGACAACCTGCTCAACGTAGCCAACCAGATCGTCGTCATCGCGATCCTGGCCATCGGTATGACGATGGTCATCATCACGGGTGGGATCGACCTGTCCGTGGGCAGCTTGATCGCCCTGTCGGCTTGCGTGGTGGCGCTCCTGATACGCGAGGCGGCCGGCGCGGAGCACGCCACGGCGCTTGGCATGGTGTTGTGCTGTCTCGGAGGAGTCGCCGTCTGCGGCGTCGTGGGGCTCTTCAGCGGGATGATGGTCACGCTCTTTGCGATCCCCCCCTTCATCGTGACGCTGGCGATGATGTTGGTGGCCAGCGGGCTGGCGTTCATCCTGGCCGAAGGCCAATCGGTCTATCAGGTACCCGACACGTTCATCTGGCTCGGCCGCGGGGCCGACGCGTTCGGCATCCCCAACGCGGTGGTGATGATGGCCGTCCTCTACATCGCCGCGCATGTGCTCATGACGCAGACCTCGCTCGGCCGCTACATCTACGCCGTCGGCGGCAACCGCGAGGCGGCCCGCCTCTCAGGCGTCCCCGTCCGCCGGGTGCTCCTGTTCGTCTACGCCGTCTGTGGCGCGCTGGCCGGCCTGGGCGGCGTCGTGACGGCCTCGCAGCTCAAGAGCGGCTCGCCGACGTATGGGCTGATGTACGAGCTGTACGTCATCGCCGCCGTCGTCGTAGGTGGCACGAGCCTGTCCGGCGGCGAGGGCAAGATCCTCGGCACGCTCATCGGCGCGTTCATTATCGCCGTCATCCAGAACGGCATGAATCTGACCGGCGTTGAGAGCTATACGCAGAAGGTCGTGCTGGGCCTGGTCATTCTCGGCGCGGTGCTGTTGGACATGCTCAAGAAACAGGGCTGGGACCTCTTCCGGCGGAGGCGGCTCTCGTGAGCACGCGAGGTGACGTTCTATGAAGTATCTCATCGTGGGTGGCGGATCGATGGGCAGGCGGCGGATCCGATGCCTGATAGCCAACGGCGTCGGACCGGACGACATGCGCCTCGTCGACGTCCGCGAGGATCGCCGCGCCGAGGTCAAGGTTAGGCATGACGTCGTGGGCGTCGCCGACTTGCTGGACGGGATGCGCTGGGGCCCCGACGTCGTGATCGTGTCCGTCCCGCCGTCCGAGCACATGGGCGTCTGCCTGACCGCGGCCCGGGCGGGCAAGCACTTCTTCTGCGAGGTGCCGCTGTCGCTGAATTTCGACGGCGTCGACGAGCTCACCGAACTGATCGACAAGAAGGGCATCATCGCCGCCCCCGGCATCCAGGCCGCCTTCCACCCGCTCGTGAAGCAGCTCAAGGCCTGGCTCGACGACCCGGCCTTCGGCGATTTGCTGGCGATCCACCAGGAGTGGGGCCAGTACCTGCCCGACTGGCACCCGTATGAGGACTACCGATCTTTCTACGCGGCGAAACAGGCCATGGGTGGGGCCGCGCTCGACATCCTCGGGCACGAGATGGCCATGCTCTACTGGCTCATGGACGACCGGATCGATCGGGTGATCTGTCACGGCGGACGGCTGTCGAGCCTGGAGATCGAGGGCAACGATACCTGGCAGATCCTGGCCGAGACCCGCGGGGGCGTCCGGGCGATGCTCCACTACGACCTGATCCAGCGCGACGTCCACAATACCGTCCGCTTCGTCAGCGAGGCTGGCACGATCGAGCTGAGCATCGGCGGGTCCGTCGTCGACAAGGCCTGGGCCAGGCGGTTCCTTGCCTCGACCGGCCAGTGGGAGCAGGCGCTGCCACCCGAGGGATTCGCGTACGAGCAGTGCTACATCGACGAGATTGGCCATCTACTCCGCTGCCTCCGCGACGAGGCGACCTGGCACGTCCCCTGGGAGGCCGCTCTGGACGTCGTCCGATTCGTCGTGGCGTCGGTGCAGAGCGATGCCCAGCAGGAATGGGTGGCCGTATGAGGCGGAACGCGTCGGGCGGCGCATGACATTCATCGTCGACGGCACGTGACGCGATTGGGAGAACGACATGCGAATCCGATTAGCAGCGGGCGTCCGCACGGCCCTTCTCGTTGGGCTTGTCTCGTCTGGTTGGCCCGCACAAGCTGCCGAGACGCCCGGCGAGCAGCGATGGCTCCACCCCAAGTGCGAGGCGCTGCCGCAAGGTATCTCACCGACCACGATCGTCCTGCCCGATGGCAACCTGCTTGCCGTCGGCAACAACGTCGCCCGAACCAGCAAGGACGACGGTAAGACGTGGCAGGACCTCGGCAAGATCTACGACGGCGACAAGCCCGGTATCCCCAGCTCGGCCGCCCAGCTCATCTGCACCCGCGACGGCGTCATCGTGATGACCTACATGGACATGTCCACGTACAAGTGGAAGTGGGACGACGCCAAGCACGTCCCCATCGACGCCGAGCTCGACGTCTGGGCGATCCGCAGCCTCGACGGCGGCAAGACCTGGGTCGACCGGCAGCTCCTCATGGACGGATACTGCGGCGCGCTGATCGACATGATCGAGACCAAGAGCGGCCACGTGGTCGCCCAGCTTCAGGACCTGTACGTCAAGGGCGCCCGACACGTGACGCTCTGCGGCGTCTCGGCCGACAAGGGCAAGACGTGGAAGCTCAGCAACCTCGTCGACCTGCCCGGGCGCGGCCACCACGACGGAGCCCTCGAGGTCACGCTGGCCGAGGTCGCCAACGGCCGGGTCATGATGCTCATCCGAACGAACTTCGACCGCTTCTGGAAGGCCTATTCCGACGACCACGGACTGACCTGGCAGCAACTCCAGCCGACCGACGTCGCGGCCAGCACGTCGCCGGGCTACTTGCTGCGTCTCAAGAGCGGCCGGCTCGCCCTGATCTGGAACCGGCTCTGTCCCGAGGGCGAGACGAAGATCTCGCGCAGCCCCAACATCAACGCCTACGCCAATGCACCTACCTGGTACCGAGCCGAGCTATCGCTGGCGTTCTCGACCGACGACGCCCAGACGTGGTCCAAGCCCGTGGTCATTGCCCGCCAGCCCGGCGGCCAGCTCGCCTATCCCTGCGCGATCGAGCGCCGCCCCGGCGAGCTGTGGGTGTTCACGCGGTTCTCGTTCGACCGGGCCCGAAAGCCCGCCCCCCTGGCCGTGCGACTGAAGGAAGCGGACTTTGTCAGCAACTAGCACGTAACGCAGGCTTCGAGCCTGTCAGGGCAACCGCGCGTATTGCGAGAGAAGCCAACTGCAAGAATCGCTCACCGCGCGGATACCTCCGCACGCTCGGCATGACATGCGGATCGCCTCGTACTCGCTGGCGGTGAAGCTTCCGAATCGTGCTTGAATCCGAGACCCCTCGCCGGTAGAAAGCCGGTGGCTCCAAACTACTTGTCTTGCCTTTCGATTGGACGGCTAGGCCGGAGCGACCTGATGGCCATTCTCGAGATCCTGATGAAGTGCCTGGCGGAACCCTTGGCCAAGTTCCTGCTGAAGAAGTACCTCGGGGAGCCTGGCAGTGGTATCGGTGGTGGGCTGTTCGCCATTGCGGGGTCGCGTCTGAAGCGGCTTGAAGATCAGCGGGAGGCGCAACGTCAGTTCGAGGGGCTCGCCGACAAGATCGTCAAGCGCATCGAGCCGCTGTTCGAGCAGGCCGCTTCACGGCGCGATGTCAACACCGAAGCTGTTGCCCGGCAGCTCGCCCAGACTCTCGATGGGCACATTGACGCGGAGTTCTTCGTCAAGCACGACCTCCACCCCGTCAAGCTCGAAGAGGCGCTACGAGAGGCCTGCCCCCTGCCCTCCGGCCATTACAGTGCGAACGAGACGGATCTCTACGATCGCGCGCTGCGGGAGACCGTCCGCTATGTGGTTGAGCTCGCCTCCAATCTGCCTGCGTTTTCGGAGCGTTCGGCGGCCCAGCAACTCCAGCGCATCAGCCACATGAGTGGTACGCTGGACACGACGCTGGAGACGGTCCAACGAATCGAGCGGGCCCTTGCACCCCTCGACCAAGGTGATGAGCAAGCGCGCTATGAAGCCGATTACCGTCAATCGGTTGTCCGCAACCTGAACTACCTGGAGTTATTCGGGGCTGACATTCCGGCGGACGCAAGGCGGCAGATGCTATCGGTGGCCTACATCACGTTGAGCCTCGAGACCTCGGCTCGAGACAAGAGCAAGGGCGAGTTGCTGCCCGCGAACCGGCTGTTTGATCGCCTGACGCCCGATCACAGCGCATTGCTCATCCGAGGCGAGGCCGGTTCTGGGAAGACCACGCTACTCCGGTGGGCGTCGATTACTGCCGCGCGACTCCCATCGACGGGCGAAGCGATGCTGGAGTTGACGAAACGAAGGCTGCGCGCGTCGTCGGGGGCCGAACTTGTAGAAGCGTTGCGCCGGGAATTCCCCGAGGGAAGTGGATCCTTGGACGTGGACCCTAGGACGGAAGCGCGCCGCGTGTGGCACTGGCGGATCCCGTTTCTGATTCCGCTTCGTAGTTGCAGTGGCGGGCGTCTGCCGAAACCGGGTGAGTTCCCGGACTTCATCTCTAGGGAGCTTGACGAACCTCCCCAAGGCTGGGTGGCCTCGGTGCTGAAGGACGAACGAGCGATTATCCTGATCGACGGGGTCGACGAGGTCCCCAAGCACTATCGCGAGTCAGCCCTTAAGAACCAGATCAGGGCTCTTGTTAAGGCCTATCCCGGCAACTACTTCGTCATCACGACTCGTCCGGCGGCGGTGCCGGAGGGTTGGTTGGACGATCTGGGCTTCCACGAGGCCACGATCAACGAGATGACCGACCCCGACAGAAGGGCCTTCATCGATCAATGGCACGAGGCCGTCGGTCAGGAGTTGCGGGCTCGCGGCATGGACGATGGCGATCTCTCGAAGGCGCGTGACGAACTGAAGGAGGCGCTGCCGGAGAATCCGCCGATCTCTCGGCTGGCTGCCAACCCCCTGCTCTGTGCGATGGTCTGCGCGCTGCATCGCGGGCGTGAGCGGAAGCTCCCGGAAAGCCAGTCCGAGTTGTGCGAAGCCTTGTGCCACATGCTGCTCCATCGGCGCGAGCGAGAGAGTGGACTAGACCTTTCTGAGTTCCCAGAGTGCTACCGGAGCCTTGCGTACGAACAGAAACGCGCCATCGTTCAGGAGCTTGCCTGCTGGATGGTGGATGAGGGCATGTCGGCCATGCCAATCGACCCGGCCGACGAGATGATCGCCAAAACGTTGCGGACCTTTCCCGACCACCGCAACAGCAGCCCCTTGGTCGTCCGGGAGAACCTGGTCGAGCGTAGCGGCATGATCCGCCAGGCCAGCCGGGAGACGATTGATTTCATCCACAACACGTTCAGGGACTTCCTGGCCGCGGAGAGGTTCGCTCAGCAACGCCACGTCAAGAAGCTGGCCGATCGCGCGCTCGATCCAGGTTGGCAGCCGATCATCCTGTTTGCGGCCGGGACGCGGGATCCCGACTTCGCGAGCGAGCTCATCCGCGCGGTGCTTTCGAAGCGGAAGACCCATGGCGCCGACAACGAGATGCAGTACGCCATCCTCGCGCTCCGCTGTCGTGCCGCAGCGCTTCGTGTGGGTCCGGACCTCGATGACGAGTTGACGCCGCTTGCCAAGAAGCTCTTGCCGCCGGCGACGATCGCGGCGGCGGAGGCGGTCGCCGAGGCCGGCGACGAGGTCGTGCCGCTCCTCAGGGCAGGACACCACCTCAATGCGCGTCAGACCGTTGCCAGCATTCGGGCCCTGCGTCTGATCGGCACACCCGCCGCGAAGCGCGCTCTGGAAGGGTTCCGCGGCGACAGACGCCAAGGCGTGGTCAGGGAGCTGAGCCAGGCAATTAATCCGCTCCTAATAGGCGCACATCTCGAGCTTGTTCGCGAAGGGCAGTGCCTTTCCGAAGGCGTGGCGGCTCTGGTCACTGACCTGCAGCCCCTCGCTGCACTCAACAACCTCCAATCGCTCGACCTATCTGGAACCAAAGTCGCTGACCTGCAGCCCCTCGCTG
>JAFGLZ010000194.1 GCA_016927755.1 Phycisphaerae bacterium | reverse complement strand
CGAGCGCTTGTGCCTCGGCTTGGCGCCCTAACTTGTCCAGGCAGGCGACCAGGCCGGTCTGGACGGCGCTCTTGAGCTCGTCGGTGGCGATGGTCTCGCCGGACTTGCGGCGATCCTCGAGCGCTGTGAATACCTCAAGTGCCTTGGCCGTATCACCCGTCTCAAGGCACGCCCGACCCAGCGTGATATGGTGGAACTCAGCTCCGGCATTCTTGCCGTAGCCGCTTCTGAACCGTTCAAGATAAGGGATTGCCCGCGGCGGGTCGAGCTTGGCGTACACCTGTCCGAGTTGGGAGAGGAGGTAGCCTTCGAATGCCATTCGGATGAGCGGCTCGGTGTGCTGCTGGGTTTGAGCGAATGCCTGGTCGAAGACGCGAGCGGCCTCGGCGTGCTGTCCGTTGACGCGATAGGCGGTGGCCATGATGCATTGGGCCAGGGGTCGACCGGCCGGGTGGGGGTACGTCTGCGCCAGGGACGTCATCGAGTCGATCAGTTGGCGGCGCTGGTCGGACCGCTTGGCGGGGACGACGAACGTGAGGACCATGTCGTTCAGGACCATCTCGTACTAGTAGCCAGTTTCGATTGCTTCCAGGCCTCGAAAGGCGGCAGCATAGTCGCCCGAGCCGATGGCCCGGAGGATCGCCGCCATCTCGGCAGCCGCCTGAGCGGCCTTGGTGTTGGGTTGGGTATCGAGCACCTCATCGATGAGAGTGTGGGCCAGTTGGGGCTGGTCCCTCCGGCAAACAGCCCAGACGTAGCAGCGAAGGCCCCAGGCGACCATCGGGTTGTTCGGGGCGGTCTTGACGAAGGACTTGAGCGCGGCAGAGCCAGCGTTGAGGTCCCCTCGGTGATAGTGAATGGTCAGGATGCCCATCATGGCCATGCTTGCGGGGAAGGAATCCGGCGCCACCGAAAGGATATGCGCCGCCCGCGCCAGCGTTTGCACGCGCCGTCCGGCCTTCCACTCGATGAAGCCCACCACCAGGTGGGCGCTCGGCGCGCTGATGTTGGTTGCATGTGCGTCCAGCCATGCCTCCTGGTCCGTTTTGGGCAGCTTTCCCAGCCACCCGTAGGCCATATCCTTGAGGAAGCTCTGAAGCTCCGGCAGCTCCCACTGGCTCTCCGGGAACGCCTCCAGCGTTGCGATCCCCATGTCCGCCGCCTCCTGCAGCTTACTCATGTCGCCCGAGGTCAGGCCGTCTTGGGCGACCAGGCGCGCGGCCTGGACATGTTCAGTTGGGGACGTTCCGGGCCTTTCCTCAGCCTGGGCGGAGCTTGTAGGACATAAGGCAATCAGGAATACCGAGAGCGCCACCGACGTTTGGACTTGCGCTTCAGCACGATCTCGCAGGGACATGTCTCAGTCTTCCTCAGGATGTCCAGATGCTCCTTCGGGGTCCGCTCCCTCTTCACGGGCCGCCGCCTGGCCGTCTGGTCGCCTTTCGTTCGACGACTCGCTAAGGGTCTTCGAGAGCGCCTTCTCAAGCAGAGCCAGACGCAACTGCACGTAGAAGATCAGCGCCGCCACCACGGTCACCAGAAGCATGGCGTAAAGCTCTGTCGATGGCTCGCCGCTCCGGGGATGCAAGACTAGAAGGGACTCTGCCACAGCCAAGCAGACCAGTAGCACAAAGATGCGGTAGGTACGTTTTGCATGCTCTACGATGTTCTCCGCCCAGGGCGCGTTGCGACTCTCGAGAAGACACTTGAGGAGAACACCCGTCCAGATAACCCATAGCATCGCAGGAACAATGATGAGTCCAAGAGGGCCAGCGCCGACCTCACCACGCACAACGGCCCAATAGGTCCCAACAACTACCATCACACCCAGGATGGTGGCGAAGGTACCCGTCCGCGATGGCCGCCGACCGACGGCAAGGACCAGAACAACGCTCAGCGCAACCTGACACCCCGCCACCAGCAGGTCCCGGCGTATCCCGGGCCCGACGCCGATCGGGACAACCAGGGGAGGGACTAACAAAGCGAATAGGACCAGGGGTAACTCAACAGAGATTCGTCGCAGGAGGGTTTCTCGTCCGCGCGCCTTGACATTGGCATCCTGGTCGCGTTCATCGGAGTTGGTGATAGCCATGACATCCTCTAGGGAGAACACATACTCCCTCCCGGCGCGACTCAGGTCTGCTGCCATCCATGGAAATCTGGCTGACGTTCCCCGAGGAATCCCGCGCCGCGGCTTTCGCTCCGGGGGCGCCGCAACCGCACAGTATAGCCGTGGCAATCACTATGGACACGCCGCCACGCACGCTTCGTAGGCCGCCACGGCTGTGTTGTAGGCCGCCTGCTTCGCGTCAACGACGGCCTGCTTCATCCCTACGTCGATTACCCACATCTGCACAACCAGCGTAGCCCAATCATAGTCTTGCTGAGCAGTCTGTGCGGTAGCCTTGGCCGCTTTGTAGATCGTTGTCGCGGCGACCACGGCGCCCGCACCGTGGGGACCGAGAAGGACGACCCCACAGATGCAGGCAACGATTGGGATCCCGGCGAATACACATACGAAGGCACAGCCCGATTTCATGAGCGGACTCCTGCCGCGGTCAGTCTGGCGGGTTTCCGAGGGCCTTGGCGACCGCGGGGATGATTTCGTCCTCGCTTAGACCGGAGGCTATGACTTGCCCGTCCGGGGCGATGAGGAGCGTGGTGGCGGCGAATACTCCCGGGGGGAGGCCGAAGTCTTTGGCTGCCTTGCGTCCGGATTCTTCGTCGAGGAACCCTCGTGGCGATTCGACGTCGAGCATCTTGTCCATGAGGCTGGCGGTGGTTGGTGAGTCGCAGATGCCGACCTCGACGATGGCCAGTCGCTGATCGTTGGGGAAGGTCTCGCGAAGCTTTCGCAGAGACAATACGCTTGCCGTCGAGGCGCCGCGCCAGAGGTGCAGCAGGACGAATTTGTCTCGGAAGTCCGCCAGGCGGCGCCGCTTGCCGTCGAGCGTCTCGAATTCCAGCGGCGGGGCAGTCTGGCCGGGCTCTGGGCGGCGGATTGTCTGGAGCGTCAACTCGCCGAGGTTCAGCGTCTTGTCAGCGTCCTTGTCCGTCGGCTTCGGGACGACGAACTCGTGGCGAAGCGAACCGACGACATCGGGACCGGAGAGATTGAGGAGAGCTCCAGGCGTCCTTCGACAGGCGCCAAGCGTCAGCACATATGAGCCCGGAGGGACGTCCTCCACGCGGAACGTGCCGTTCGGCGCGACGGGGGCCGCGATGCTGAGGAATCGTTGCCGCTCGGCGCGGCCTTCGGGCGTTCTGCCCCATTGGTCCAGCCAATCCTGACGCTGTTTCCATGGCTTTGATCGAACGGACGGCGGCATGGGCGGTGGCGTTTGGTTCGTGGCGACGTGGTTGATCATCGCCGGCCAGTCGACCTTCAGGCCGCCCGGCGTGCCGCGCGGGAGCTTGACCGTGCCCACGACGGTCGTCCCGTTACCGCCGAGGTGAACGGTCGTTGTTTTGCCGGGCTCGGTTTCGGTGCAGCGGGAGCGCGTGAAGTCTCCGCGTGGGCTGGTCATGGCGAGAACGGGCGGTGTTGCCGACGTCTGGCCTATCGTGTATCCGATCACGCCGAGGGCGGGCAGGACGTGGTCCATGGCGAATCGCCCGTGGGCGTCGGTCTTTGCGTCGAGGAGGTGTACGACAGTGGGGCCTTCGCGCTCGTCGAGGCGAGCAAGGAGGGTCACGGTTTGGTTTCCGCTGGGGCGAGAACCGATCCGAAGCGATCCCTCGACGGCTCCCCAGGGCTGGAGCGCGACGTCCTTTGCCTGGGCCAGGTTTCGGACGGGGAGGGTGGCCCATCCTTTGTCGTGGAGGACGAGCAGTCCTGTGGATTGAGCCGGCATCGCGAAGCGGTATCGGCCCTGGTCGTCCGCGCGGATCTGCCGATGCCAGCCAAGCAGATCGTTCACACGGCGATTCTTGAGAAGGATCGGATAGTGATCCGCGGCGAGTACAAGGAACGCCTTGCCGGCGGGCTTGCCGTCAGGGGTGAGGACTTGTCCGGTGAGGTATTGGGCGGGGTGGAGCTTGACGTCGCAGGTGACGTCTTCGTCCTTCTCGGTG
>JAFGLZ010000193.1 GCA_016927755.1 Phycisphaerae bacterium | reverse complement strand
GGGTGACGGAGCGGCGCGATGTCGTGTGCGGGCTATTCTACATCCTGTGCCTGTGTGCCTACCTCCGCGGATACGAGCCACATCGCGCGGAAGCGTCGCAGTTCCGGTGGCGGTGGTTGGCGCGGGTCTTTTGCCTGCTGGCCTTGCTGGGCAAGGCCACAGCCGTGAGTCTCCCCGTCGTCTTGCTCATCCTTGACATCTATCCCCTCGCGCGACTCAAAGGACCGATCGGGAGTTGGTGGAAGCGTCCGCAACGGTCGGTGATTCTCGAGAAGTCCGGCTACCTGCTGTTCTGCCTGCTGGCGATTGGCATCGGGTTGTGGGGCCAGGGGCGGTCGGGGATACAGTCGCTGGAGGAGGTTGGCTTGGCGGATCGGGCCGCCCTGGTCGGGCATGCGGTGACGTTCTACCTGATCAAGACGATTCTGCCGGCCGGGCTTTCGCCGATGTATCCGCGTCCCGACTCTATGGAATGGCTTTCATTTCAGTTCCTGGGCAGTTGTCTGGCAGTGGTCGGGATCAGTATCGTGCTCTACCTCCTGCGGCGGAGGTGGCCGGCGGGTCTGGCCGCGTGGGCGTGTTACGTTGTGGCGCTCCTGCCCGTCTCGGGGCTGCTGGCTATCGGTCATGAGCTCGCGGCGGACCGCTACAGCTACCTGCCATCCCTGTTCTTGGCGGTCCTGCTTGGTTGTGTGGCGACCTGGGCCCTGCAGCGACTTCGGACGCAAGGGGCTCGGATGGGGTTTGCCGCGGCCGCGGCGATGGTGACGATATGCTACGCGGGAGCCACCCGGGGCTTGATGCCGATTTGGCGAAGCGACGTGACGCTGTGGAAGCGAGCGGTGGCGATCTCGCCATCGAGTGCTCGCGCCCTGACCAACCTCGGAGGCGCCCGCGTGTTGGCAGGAGAGTTTGCAGAGGCGCGACCCGTTCTCAGGGAGGCCGTCCGTCTTGATCCCAATTCGGCCAAGGCTCACTACAACCTGGGCATCGTCTCATGCAAGCTCGGGCGGTTCGATGGAGCGTTGGCAGAGTTCGCCGCGGCAATCCAACTCGATCCGGATCATCTGAAGGCCAGGGAAGGGCGCGCCAGGGCGCTGATCGAGCTGGACCGCGCCGAAGATGCGATTCGGGAATTGCAGGAGGCCCCGGACGTCGTTCGGACCAGCGCGCCGTTGCAGCGTTGTCTTGCCGAGGCCTACGCGAAGCGACAGGATGACGATCCGGCGATTGCCATCTACAAGGGCCTTTTGGCGGACGGGTCACAGTATTCCGGGGACTACGCGGGGCTTGCAGACCTCTACACTCGCCGAGGTCAGGTTGACGAGGCGGAGTCCGTACTGATGCACGTTGTCCCGGAGATCGCCGGGACGCGGCCTGTTCGCTATGCCATGTTGCGGCTCCGCGCCAAGCAGCGACGAATCACGGAGGCCTTGGCGGTCCTTCGCGACGCGTTGTTGACGTGGCCGGACTTGCGAGCGAAGGTCCGGCTGGACCCGATGCTGGTGGACCTCCGCCGGGACGATCGGTTTGACCAAGCGATGGCGGAGGTGGAATCGGAACTCGTTGCTCGTCGGGCGCGAGGATCGATGTCGCCCTGATCGTGGCGATCCTCCGGGGGCTCCGCTAGAATGCCGGCCACGCGGTCCGAATTGGCGCCGGGCGGCACTCTCTCATCTGATACCGACGAACGGCCCACCGCAGGAGGTGGATCGCATCCCGATCGGGTTCTGCTGAACAGACGGGGCATCTCCTCGGTCGTACGGGGGTACTGGAGGTAGGTTCACGCATGCCGGACGTGGAAACGCAAATCGGTCAGTGGGTGGCTTGGCTGGTCGGCAACATCTGGTCCAACCCGCTGTTCTTGCTACTCTTGGGAGCGGGGCTGGTCTTCACGGTTCTCACGCGGTTCGTCCAGTGGCGGGCGCTCACCCATGGGATCGCATGCATTCGAGGACACTACGACCGTCCTGAGGACGCCGGTCAGATCAACCACTTTCAGGCGTTGTGCGCGGCTCTATCGGCCACGATCGGCTTGGGCAACATTGCTGGCGTGGCGGTGGCCATCAGCGCCGGCGGGCCCGGAGCGGTCTTCTGGATGTGGGTGGTCGGTTTGCTCGGGATGGCGACGAAGTTCATCACGTGCTCGTTGGCAGTGATGTATCGGGAATCGCGCGACGTGCCGGACCCCTCCGCCCCCGACTTGGCCGAGGCCGACGCCGAAGCGCACAGCCTGGAGTATCGCGGCGAGAGCGGCTCTCCCGAGGCCCCGCCCGCGCCTCAAGGAAGGGGCGAGGTCCGCGGCGGTCCGATGTGGTACATGCAGAAAGGCCTTGTTGAGCCGCTCCGGGCGAAGGGCAGCCGCGGCTGGGTCTTCTTCCGTGTGCTGGCGGTGTTGTTCGCGGTATTCACGGCCTTGGGGGCGCTGGGCAGCGGGAACATGTTCCAGAGTCACGAGGTGGCCGCCACGTTGGAGCAGAACTTCGGCGTGCCGCCAGCGGCTTGCGGCTTGGTGCTGGCGATCCTTGTGGCGATGGTCATCATCGGCGGTATCAAGCGGATCGGGCAGGTCGCGGCTACCCTTGTCCCCTTCATGTGCATTGTGTACGTGCTGGGGTCGCTCTTCATCATCATTCGAAACTACGAGGGAGTGCTGGATGTGTTCTTCGGCATCTTCCACGATGCCTTCACGGGTACGGCGGCGGGGGGCGCGTTTCTGGGCATTACGATACGCGAGGCGTTCGTTCAGGGGCTGCGCCGGGCGTGCTTCAGCAACGAGGCCGGTGTGGGATCGGCCCCGATTGCCCACGCAGCGGCCAAGACGAACGAGCCGATCCGAGAGGGTGTCGTCGCGGCCCTGGGGCCGTTCATCGATACGTTGGTGATCTGCACGATGACGGCCCTGGTGATCCTGATTACCAATACGTGGTGTCGCCGCCCCGTGGCGACGGTGACCGGGATTGAGACGCCCGGCTCTAAAGCGGGCGCGCCGGTCGTTCAGGTGGCGTTCGATCCGAATCTTCCGGAGCAGATCAAGTACGTCCGCGGCGGGCTCAAGGTCCAGATATACCTGGATGGGACCGATGGCGACATGCAAACGGCCCTCATCAAGGCGATTAACGACGAGGAGTGTGAGCGCTACGAACAGGTCGAGAATCCCCGAACGGGCGAGCTGAGGCTCGACGTGTCCAGGAGTGAGCTGCCGGACGTGCTGGGGAGGGTGAAAGTCGGCCAGCCGGTCCACCTGTTGCTCGAAGGGGCCGAGCTGAGCACGCTGGCCTATGACCGCGGGGTGTCCGGTTTCGGGACGTACGTCGTACTGATCGGGATCTGCTGCTTCGCTTTCTCGACGATGATCAGTTGGAGCTATTACGGTGAGAAAGGGGCCGAGTTCCTGTTCGGCCCCAGAGCGATCCTACCCTACAAGTTCCTGTTCGTGGCCATGATCGTCGTCGGGACGCTCAGCGAGCGCTTCGCACCGATCTACGATTTCAGCGACGCGATGTTCGGGATGATGGTATTCTGTAATCTGCCGGCCGCGCTGGTGCTGATGCCAAGGGTCCTTCGGGCGGCGCGGGATTACTTCGGCCGGCTGGATCGGGGCGAGATGCCGCGGAATCGGTAGCGGTGCGAGGTCGGACGACGAATCTCATGGTCAGAGTCATCGCGGTGGCGGTGCTGTTGTCGGTGCCCGGATGCCAGAAGTCCGGGCCCATGGGCGGCCAGGGGCCGCCGATGGACGATTTCGTTCCGTTTGAGGGGGCCGACGTCGTCCGCCCGGAGGACGAGAACGCCAAGCAGGACTCGCTGGAGAAGACGGGCGAGCCGCCGACTACGCTTCCCGTCGACAAGTACATCGTAGCGCAGTTGAAGCGGTATGCCGCGCAGGTTCCGCCGTCACTACGAATGGGCGAACCGGAGGTACTCTGGTTCGACGGACCGCCGGGGCAGCGAGAGGGGGTAGTCGTGACGCTGCTGGTGCGGCGGGACGTCTACGGCCAGCCGTCCAAGCTCCCCGTCCGGGGCGATGCCAAGGGCCTGCTGCAGTCGTTGATGGCCAGCGTGGGCGGGCATGTCATGAATGGGCATCGTTTGCCCGAGAACCATCAGGTTCCCGATTTCAATCAGACGCTGACGTTGGCGCAGGCGGCCTATTTCGTGCTGAATTCGGCCGGACTCAGCGGGCGGATCCAGAATGCCAACCGGTGGGTTCTGGGCCAGTTCAAGGAGTCGGATACGCCGGTAGATGCCTTCCGGCCGGTCTTCGATGAGATCTGGGAGGCCTGCGACGCGCTGAGGGCTTCCGAGCCGGTGCTTGTCGTGGGGGATCAGGTTCTGGGGCGGGACGACCTACGACTTCGACGGTTGTACCGACGTGCCCATCGAGAGCTCGATTGGCCTGCCTATGCCGGGAGTGCTCCCGATCCCGGGCTGATGTTCAGCCCCGCCCCGCCACAGCCTTGACGGGATGAGTCGGGGGCTTGGCCGGTCCTGAAGAACGTCCGCCTCCGACGGAATTCGCCCTTGCGAAGCAGGCCGGTATTGCCCGAACTTGCCGATAGTCGATAATAGGCGTGCAGACCCTTAGAGAGACTAATCCGCAAACCAGCGACCCGCGCCAGGGCCGGGCGGGATCGAGGAGGACTCATGGTGCGTCCGGGGTTGAGTTCTTCACGGATCGGGACGTGTTCGATTGCGACGGGCCTTCTCATGCTCGGGATCCTGGCGGGCTGCAATGACACCCGCCTGACCTTCACGCAGAGCGGCAAGGGTGGGCCTCAGACGTATCTCCTGACGGCCAGGGAGTGTACCTGGTCCAACACGGAGAAGGGCGGGTGCTGTCTGGCCCTGACCTATCAATGGGATACCCACGCTGGTCAGTTCATCCTGGAGGGTGTCCGCAGCAGCTACCTCCGGCTGGTCATTTGGCTTCCGGAGGCATTGTCGAGTTCGGGCACCGGGGGCGAGTTCCAGCTCAAGGAGGGAATGGTGCAAGGCTACGACGACGAACCGGATCGGGGGCTGTGCTACACGGGCGGTCCGGGGCGAATCTCCATCCGGTGTGACAGCGAGAACAAGGTGACCGGTTCGTTTGAGGTAACGTGCCGGGGGTTCTTGCCTGGTTGGCAGAAGACCAGTCCGTTCAGCGATGACTACATCCTCCGCGCACGCTTTGACGCGCTGCCGAACGCCACGACGACGCTACGGATGTCCACGGATATCGGGTGGTTCTTTGCAACGCCGCAGCGCCGGCCGGTGTACCAGGGCAAGCCCGCGGTAGGCGAGGAATAGGTCCTCACGTGGCTGTGCAATCCGTGTACCCACACGCGTGGTCTGGAGGTCCCGCAGATGCGGTTTGCGGTCGACTTGCTCGAACGATTCCCTAGTCAACGCATCCTGGTCTTGGGCGACGTCATGCTCGACCGGTACATCTGGGGGCAGGTGGACCGCATAAGCCCCGAGGCGCCGGTCCAGGTCCTTCGCGTCATGCGAGAGACGTGGACGCCCGGAGGCGCCGGCAACACCGCCCGGAACGTCGTGGCGCTCGGTGGGCGGGCCATGGTTGTCGGCATGGTCGGCGAGGACGATGCGGGTCGGCGCGTCCGCGACAGCCTTCAGGCCGAGGGGATCGACTTCCGGGGGCTCTCGAACGGGCGGCAGACGACCGTCAAGACGCGGTTGCTGGCGCGGAACCAGCAACTCCTGCGTCTGGATCGTGAGGACACCTCGCCGGTCTCGGCGGGGACGGAAGAGGGCCTGCTTGGCGTTTTGCGGGAGGAGGCCGAGCGTTTCGACGTCGTGATCGTGTCCGACTACGCCAAGGGCGTCGTGACTCAGCGCGTGATGCGGTTCGTTACCGAGCACTTCCGAATCGTGACGGTGGATCCGGTGCCCGCGCACGTCGATTGGTATCGCGACGTCACGCTGCTGACGCCCAACCATCTCGAGGCGAGCGCCGCGGCGGGCATCGCCGAGGGATCGGAAGACGACCTCATGCGGATCGGAGCGACGCTGGTTCAGCGAACACGATCAGGCGTCCTCGTAACCCGGGGCGAGAAGGGCATGACGTTGTTTCCGGTTGAGGGCACTCCGATTCACGTCCCCACCGATGCACAAGAGGTGGTGGATGCCGTGGGCGCTGGCGACACGGTGATCTCCGCGGCGACGCTTGCCCTGTCGGCGGGGGGCGAGTTGGACCAGGCCGTGCGATTCGCCAACCTTGCCGCGGGGATCGTCGTGGCCAAAGTCGGCACCGCCACGGTCGCGCCGGATGAGATTCGAGCCCGGGCTCGGCTGAAGGAGGGCTGAGTCCGTGCGCCGCGCCGTGTTCCTGGATCGAGACGGAACTCTCACCGAGGAAGGCGACTGGCACGTCAAGGCGGCCCCGCCAAGGCTCCTACCCGGGGTCACACAGGCGCTTCGTCGACTACAGGACGCGGGCTTCTTGCTCTTCGTCGTGACCAACCAAAGCGGCGTGGCTCGGGGCTATTACACCGAGGAGGACGTTCGCGTCTTCCACCGGCGAATGGAGGAGATGCTAGCCGAGCAGGGGGTCCGGCTTCAGGGGATCTCGTACTGCCCGCACATGCCGGATGAGGGGTGCGCTTGTCGAAAGCCCGGCACGCGCTACCTGGCGGAGTCGGCGGCGCGGCACAACATTGACCTGGCGCGATCCTTCGTGGTGGGGGACCAGTCGACGGACATCGCCATGGGCGTTCGCAACGGTTGCCGAACGATCCTCGTTTGCCGCGGTTTCGACGGCGCCGACGAGAAGACGTCGGTCGAGCCGGATAGGATCGCCTCGGATGTTACCGAAGCGGCGGCCCTCATCCTCGCCTTGGACGGGCGCGACGACGCGACGCGATAGCGCAAGCCGCCATGGCGATGATCAATGGTGGCAAGACCTGGCTCACGCCCCCGGCGCACTTCCACTGGACATCCACCTTCATGTCACTGTTCATCATGATCACGGTGACATAATTCGCGTCCTTCGTGCCGTGGTTCGCGTCGTCCGGGAAGTTCGGATCGTAGATGCACCAGTAGCCCAGATCCTTTCCGTCCTCGGGCCAGGCCGTCAGCGTTACCGCCGTGCCGTGGGGATAGGAGACGTCGTTCGGATCGGCGGGCACCGGGTCGATCGTTACCTGGCCGTAGGACTCGTTCCTCTCCACGAGGACGAGCTGGTGCACGGCGGCGACGCCCGTGTCGAAGCTCCAGACGGGGCTGGGGCGCTCGCCGCAGCAGTTCTTCGCAACCACCTGCCAGTAGTAGACGTTACCAGACTGCAGTGGGCCGGGGTCGCAGAGTGGCTCTTCGAGATCCTCGCAGATCTTCGTACTTGGCGGGCTGCTCGTGCCGAAATAGACGTCATACGACGTGGGACAGACCCCTTCCATGAGCCACACGACCGCGTTTCTAATCAGCAGGGGCACGTCGCCCAGGTAGAAGCCCTCATCGAACGGCAGGACGTTGATGCCCACGACGCTGCTTCCTCGGGTTGCGACAAGGGGGGTGCCGTTGTTCCAGTCCGCCACCCAGACCGATCCCGGCTGGAGATCGACGTCGACGGTCACGGAGTCCTGGATCGTGGTGATTCCCGCCATGATGGGGTGACTTGCATCGTAGTTGCCCAGCGATCGCGATAGCAACCAGGGCATGCCGTGGGTGAACGGCTCATACGTGCCGTCGGTGACGAACCGCCCCTGGATGGCCCAACCTCCGAGGCTGGCGAAGTTCCCGACCGTCACGATTGCCCTGCCGCCGGCGTCGACATAATCGGCCAGGACGTTACCGGTCGTGGTGGCGCTGGCCCACGGCGCGTTGCTCATCGCCACGACGACGTCGAAGACGGTCAGGTCTGCCAGCACGGGCACGGCCGTCGAGCCGTCGAAGTAAGCGACCGTGTCGATCTCGGAATAGGCTGTCAAACTCGTTCTCAGGAGTGTCGGGTCCGTGCCGCTAGCCAGCAGGAGAACACGGGCAGGTCCGGCGGCATCGGGCCCGTAGCCGCCCCAAGCGAGCAGCACGTCGAGGGCCACGCTACTCGCTCCGTCGGGTGGATCAGGGTTCCCCGCGACGTCAGGACGGCAATCCACCACCGTGAGCGAGACGGGTGCCTCATTGGATTCACCGCCTTCAGGAGGGGATCCGCCGTCATCTGCCTTGAATGTGAAGCCGTCGGGGCCGGTGTAGCTGGCGCACGGGGTGTAGGTGAGGACGTTTCCGCCGTCGATCAGCATGTAAGGCGCGGTCGTGATCGGGCCTCCGTTTGGATCGCTCAGATCGCCATGGTCGGGCAGCGACGTAACGACATAGCTCAACGCGCCCGGGGGATCGGGCAACCCGTCGTCGCTGGCGATCAAGGTGATGTTCGTGGGCGTGTCGATGGTCGCGGTGGCCGAGCCAGGCGAGGCCGTCGGCGGCGAGCCGCTGCAGGGGGCGTAGCCGGTCATGTCGCTCATCGTGAAGGCGACGGGCGTGCCCTGTCCGGCCGAGAGCCCCACGAGTCCGTCCTCGGCGTCGATCCGGCGCCAGGAAATGCGGATCCGGCCGTCGAAGTACATCGCGATCTGGAACGTGTTGTAGTTGCCTTCGTTGTACTCGGGGATGTTCTCCCAAGTGACGGCGACGTGGTCGGCGAGCTGCTTCCAACTGACCAGGCCGTGGCCGTAGGGGTTGAGGTCGTCGAACAGCCCCGAAATCCTCGGCAGGTCGAAGTGATCGGCGAGCGTTTCGGTGTAGTCCGTGTCACGGTCCCCGAAGGTGATGTAACCGTTGCTGCCGACGTAGAACTCTCCGTAACCCAAGCCGTAGAGGATGACGGTCGCGCCGCTGAGCGTTATCAGTCGATAGTCGTCGACGTAGAGGCTGATCGGCGTGCCTCCGGACGGGTTGGTGGGCAAGGCGCTGATCGACTCGACGCACGCGGAGTAGTAGTTGGCCGATCCGTCCGGAGTGAAGGTGACGGACTTGTTGTCCAGGTCGTTATCGGTGCCGAAGAGCTGGGTGAAGTAGTCGGTCGGCAGATCGGGCGTGGTGAAGGCGTGGCAAGCGCCGCCATTGTCGTCCGTCGTCACGTTTCCGGCGTCGTCGGAGGCGTCGACGGCGTAGTAGTACGTCGTATTGGGCTCCAGCTCCGGCAGCGCGATGGAATGGGCGGTTTGGTGACACGTTCCCGCCGCTATCTCCGTGAGTTCCGCGCACGTCAGCCCGTACCGAATCGCGCCGCAGGCGGGCTCATTGGTCTCGAAGGTAACGACGATCCTTCGTCCTTCGATGGCGCTGGCCACGTTGCTGATGACTGGACCGACGCAGTCGACGTTGGCCGTGTCCTGCGAAACGGCGGGGTTCCCTGAACCGTCATCGGCGTCGTCGTACTCGGCGGCCAGCGTGTCCCCATGGCTGACGAGCAACACGCCAGTTCCGTCCGTCTCGGACAGCGGGATCGTGCCCGCGAACTTCGCCGAGCCAGGGGACGTCTCGGTCAGCAGCACGTTTTCACCGGCTGGCTCACTGGTGGAGCGGACGTTGATCGTGATCGTCTCGGCGGTGTTGGGGTCGGTGTTGAGGTCGCAGTCGGTGACCGACACGGCCGCGGCGCCCGAACAGCCGTAGGCGCTGGCACCGAAGAGGACGGTTCCCATCGAGGAGCAGGTGTTCAAGTCAGGGCTGACCGCGAGGGAGAAGACTTGCGGCCCCTCCGATACGCCGTATCCGACGACCTTGATCGTCCAAGTACCGGCCGCAGGACTATCCACGACGACCTGCTCGATGTTGTTTGCGCGATCGGCCTGGGTGCGGACCGCCGGCAGGGATGGGTTGGCAGGATCGAGCGTCCATGGGAAATGGACGGTTCCGGTCGGGCTGATCGCCACGACGTCTAGATCGTTGACGAGCTCGGGGATCGTGTTGACCGCGCCGGGCGGATCGTCCCACGCGAGCGTCGCCTTGAGCCGCGCGGTTCCAGAGGCCACCTCGACGAACCATGTTCGCTCCTCGCCCTGGTCCAGTTCGTTCTCGACGAAGCTGCCGCCCCGCATGAAGTCGATCGTGTCCTTGACGCGGACCGACCCGTAGCCGAACTGGTAATCGGGTCCGACGTTGCCAAGGTCGACGGCGTTGTGGGCGAAGAGGACCTTCAGCGTGGAGTTCCGAGGCAGCGGCTCGCCGGGATGGAGCGTCTTGTAGTCCTGCAGGATGAGTGCGCTGAGCCCGCAGACAGTCGGCGTAGCCATGGAGGTGCCGCAGAAGGCCAGGTAGCTGCTCGTGCTGACAGTCGACGTGACGCCGAAATCGCCGTTGGACTGACAGCCCGGCGCGGAGATGTCCGGTTTGAGGCGTCCGTCGTCGGTCGGGCCCCAACTGGAGAAGCTCGTCATGCTGTCGTCGTTGGAGTTCAGCGCCCCCACGGCGATGTGATTCTTGGCGCAGGCGGGCGGGGCGGTCGTATAGTATCCCGTGCCGCACGTGCTGCCGCCTCGCTCGTTTCCATTGGCCCAGACGATTCGCATCGGCTCGCCAAGACTGCCCCTGACGATGGCGTCGATCAGCATCGAGGTCGCGCCGTAGTCGCCCTCCCATGTGCAGGGGAAGCCGTTGGCCGCGACGTTCGTTCCGATCGAGTTGTTGGCGATGACGGCGCCGTACGTGTTGACGGCCTCATCGTAGTCGGCCTCGAGGTCGCCAGGGTCGGTGTAGAGGAACCCCGGCTGCAGCCCGCCATCCATCTCGAACCCGTAGGACTCGATCGTCACGCCCGGGGCCATGCCGCGATACTGGCCGCTGCTGGAGGTCCCGTCGCCGCCGATCGTCCCGGAAACGTGCGTGGGATGCAGGTCGGTTCCCGAGGAGTCGCGTACGGTCAGCCTGCCGCCGAAGTCGGCATGGGCAGCGGCGGTGCCGCCGTCATAGACCATCACCTTGATGCCGGTTCCGTCGAGGCCATAGGGCGGGGTCTGGACGATCTCGGCTTGTGTTCGCTGACGGTTGGAGTCGTTGACGACGTCGAGCGGCGGCAGGGGGGGCTCGAGCCATTGCACCGCGTCCTCGGCGGCGAGGGCGTCGATGCTGGCCAGCGGGATCCAGACGACCGCGCCGTTGATGCTCCGCATCACACTGCGAATCACCCCGCCCTGGCGCTCGATCGCCGCGGCGCCTTCGCCATCGAGGTTCACGTCGGAATGGAAGATGACATAGAGGGCGATGGCCTCGACAGTCTCCGGCTGGGATTCCGCGTTATCCGCGCCGGCCTCGACCAGCTTTCCGTCAACGGCTTCGGTCTGAAAGCGAGCGTGTGAGGGGAGTTCGCCTCCGGCCAGCGCCGGGTGGAGCTTCCAGGGCGGCTGGATGTCGAGCGTGCTGAGGATTCCCCCCGCCTCTGCGAGCAAAGCTGCCTCCTCGCCGCCCGGGACCTTGGCGAAGTAGGCGTTCGAGCCGAGGTAGCGGAGCAGTCGAATCCCGCCGGCCTCCATGGCCGTGCGTTCGGCGGCGGTAGGGATGTGGTTCAGTTGAATGACGACGTGGCGATCGGCAGGCTGAGTCGACAGGGAGCCGGCGGCAGCATCCGGCTGGGCCGGCGTCACTGCTTGGTCGTTCTTCCAGCGTATGGCTTCCTGACCGGCCACGGGTTGCGGCAACGCCGCCAGCCCGAGACAGGAGATCAGCAGGATGCTGGCAGTCCTCTTCCGCGCCGAGACAAGAATGGACCTCGTGCCCTCCATCACTCACCTCCCTGCTGGGCCCGCCAGACGTGCACGGTGTGCGCCCACCGCTGGATGTCAGTATACGCCTTCGCCGGACGCCGATGTATCGGAGATTTCTCTCGCCCAAGCGGCGGTCAGCTTCGCGCGATGAGAGCCAATGCGCATAACGTTGACTTCCTGATGGTTAGGTCGGTCGGCGTTGTCCGATCGCGCGCAAGAAGCGTAAGATATGGTGTAGGATCTCTCGCGGGTGATCCCGGTGGACACGCTGTCTGGCGCGGCCGACGGGGATCGGTCTGACGGTCGTGTAAGAGCGGGAGCCAACGCGATGCCGCCTCTGCCCGAACCTCCTCTGATCTCTGGCACCACCCGTCGGGCCATGACGCCGACCGAGTTGATCGTCGTCATCGTTGTCCTTCTGCTCATCATCTACCTGCTGATGCCCGGGCTCAGCGGTCCCCCCAGGCGAAGCCCCACGACGCTGTGCCTGTGCCGAATGGCCCAACTCGTCAAGGCGATGCTCATCTACACTGAGGACTACGACGACAGGCTTCCGTTCATCCTGAAGGATGCTTACCGCGACGATCCGATGGTGGGTCAGGGAGCGAACCGGTGCAAAGAGACCTGGCTGGCGGCCGGCCCGACGATGCAGCGGATCTACCTGCTGCCTGAGGAGGACTGGTACGCCAGCGGTGATCCGTGCGTGATCCGCAGCGGCACGCTCTTTCCTTACACGCGGTTTGAGTCACTTTACCGCTGTCCGGAGTTCGAGAAGATCCGCGACGACAATAAGCGGCAAGGGACGTTCAACTACACGCGGACGCTCGCTGCCCGTCGGGCGGACTTGGAACGCCCTGGCCGCTTCGACGGCGACGTTCTCAAGGTCAACGAGGTATACGCTCCCGCCAGTCTGCCGATGCTCCTCGACGAGGCCTGGGACTGCTACGTTGCCTGGCCCGAACCGTACAAGGGGTCATGGTCGGGGATCGATTGCGTCTGGGACGTGATGGGCAACTGCCTCGGGCAGAACCACGGCGTGCCGACCGCTGCTAGCATCACGCGGAGGAAGAGCGACGGGGCTTGGGAGTCCTTCGCCTGGTATCCCAACTCGCGACCCGCGGGATCGGAGGGCGGCGTGGTCAACGCCGCCCTCGTCAAGCGCGGCGGCGTCGCCTGCTACGACGGGCACAGCGAGCTTAGGCGCGACCCACTCCCCAACATGGAGCACGACGGCGGACGACCGCCCCTCTACCCCTGCTACAGCTACACGAAGCCGTTCTTCGACTGGTTCGCCAAGTTGATCTACGCACAACAAGGCAAGACCCCGGAGTATCCGTTCTAGATGGTGAAGGCGGAGCCATCGCGCTTCGTCAGGTTTTTGGACGTCGCCGATTTCGAGGCGTCCAGGAGCCTCTCGACGGTCACGATCCCAAAGCAGCGCTGATCCTACTCCATGTCCCGAAATGACGCGCACGCGGAGTTTGCAGGCGGATCGGCGTGCCGCAACAGGGGGCTTCTGCCAGTTCGCGCGAGAGGGTATCATTGGAGTTCGCGATCGCTGCATCTGGTTGCTGTCGAGGCAGTAAGGCCATGACCACCCGCGCATCGGCGGAAGGCCTGCGCGGTACTCGGTGTGCCGGACCAAGGGCTCCTAGGTTGCAGAGACAATGGTCCATAGATCAATCGAACTGATCACGGACAAAGCGAAGCTCATAGGCACAGGCTATTTCGAGCTGATGCCGGGAGCATACGAGAACGAATGCTGGAAACACGGGTCCGTGTTTCTTGACGAGGAAGTCTTCGCTCTGCTGGAGCCCGCAATCCAGCGACACGCGCAGGGATATGATCACTACGCATTCACACCGGTGCGTAAGGACGCGTGGAAAGGCATCATTTCCGAGCTGAACGGGACGAAGGAGCGACTCGCCGAGATTCCCGCGGACGCTGTGGATACCGTTCTCGGCATGATGTTCGCAACGACCAAGGGGCGCTTCATTGCCGAGTTCGAACAGAATAGGGCCAAGACCATTGAGATGATTCGCGACCTGATCGGGTGGCTCGAGGAGACGCTGAAGACTCATGATCTCATAACGATATTGGGAATGTAGCGATCCAACAGGACGGCAGCAGATCATCATCAGTATCGTAGGGTCCGCCGTGCGGACCTTTCTACTCTACCGTGGAGGAAGTGAGATGAGCGGGCCCGACACCCCCGCGACGCTAATGGACCGCCTGCTGGAGATCGCACCGGGCTTCCAGCCCGTTTGGGAAGAGCACCTGAAGTACTGGAGTGGACAGCCTGCTGGCATCTGCAACGACACGTCCGAGTTCTGTCGATACCTCCTCGGGTGCTACGAGTCCGGCAAGACGGATTGGTTTCCCCGGTTCTTCGCGCTGGTTGAGGACCTCATTCGAGAGGGCACCGCGCAGATGCGCGAAATCGCAATGCTAGGTCTCCTTGAGACACTACAGGTCCAGGCCAGCCATCGCGAGCACGGAGAGGGCGTCTTCCTTCAGTGGCTTGGACCCCTCTCGCGCGAAACCTGGGTGTGGATCGACGCTCAGTGGCGGCAACACGGGAATCTGATGGACATCGTGCGGTCGGAGAGGGCGGACGAGCCGTGAATCTGACGCAGTCACCCAACAATCCCCTACAGTTGGCGGTCCGGCTCACTATCCGCACCTGAGTGGCAGAGCCTGACGCTGGTTCGAATGCGCTTCGGAAACGGGAGTCTCAGCGTGCTCAACAGCAAGACGAAACGCCGGATCAAGACCGCGCACACGGTTCTGTTCTTCTTGGTCTTCGTCGACGCCCTGGCTGCGTTTGGCTTCTTCATGGTGATTCGCAGCAGTGCGATCGAAGCCCCCGCCGACGACCAGATCGCGCCGCTGCGAGACCACGGAAACACCTTCTACATCACGCCGGCCCGGGCCCGCGTGTATCGTGCCCTGATGATCGTCATGACCGTCGGCATCCCGTTGGTTGTCGTGTCAGGCGTCGTGCTCGAATTCGGCCTGGGTATCCCGGTACTGCGTGCCGGGGCTCGAGCAAACGAGACTGCGGAACCGCCTGAGAACCGGCAAGACGAATGATCGACGCTGCCTGCCGAAGTGCTCAGGCCGGCGGTAACCTACGGGAGCGGGGTAGGGCGGGCTCTGCCCGACGTTCTTCTGTTGCGGCGGGTAAGACCCACCCCTTGCGAACTCTGCGGTCTGGCCCGCTCCGCGGGAAATCCAAAGCGGGGTCAAGCCCCCGCACTCCATACTTCCTTGTACGACGGGATTCCTGCGCTGACATCGAGGCCGCTTACAGCACCAGCCCCGAAAACGTCACCATCAGCGACGCGATAATGACCACGAAGATCGCCCACCAGAACACCACGCTCGTGTACCACCGCTCGCCCAGCCCGCCGAAGATGTTCAGCTTGTGCCAGTTGAACGTGAGCTGATCGGTCACCTGCTCCGGCCGGGGCGGGGCCGTCAGCAGGCTGACGACGATACAGATCACCGTGCAGAACGCCCAGTTGACGATCGCCTGCATCGAGTACGGCTCGATCCAGGCGATGTGGTTCGGGTCGACCTGGACGTAGACCTTCATCGCGATACCGAAGACGAACCCGACGCATACGGCCGTCAGGGCGCCGGCGCCGTTGATCCTGCGCCAGAGGATGCCCAGGATGAACACGGCGCTGAACGGCGGGGCGAAGAACGCGTACAGCGTCTGGATGTAGACAAACAGGCTGCCGCCGAGCTCGCCGATGTATCGCGCCAGGACGATCGCGATGCCTAGAATCACGACTGACGACCACATGCCCATTCGGACGAAGTGCTTCTCCGTCGCCTGGGGGTTCAGCAGGCGCTTGTAGATATCCAGCGTGAAGATGGTGGCCGTCGAGTTCAGGACTGAGTTGACCGTCGATTGGATCGCCCCGAACAACGCCGCCAGGAACAGCCCGCGGAGGCCCACCGGTATCAGCATTTGCAGCATGTGGACGTAGCCCTTGTCGGCCTCGGGCTTGATCTCGTCCCAGGGCAGCTTCATGACCTCGGGGTACCGTGCAAAGAGGATCAGGCCCGGGATCACGACGATGGCCGGCATGAGGATCTTGAGGTACCCCGCCAGAACGATGCCCATCCGGGCGTGGTACATGTTCTTGGCGCCGAGCACCCGCTGGATCATGAACTGATTGATCACGTTGTACCAGATGCTCACGCTGACCAGGCCGAGGATCAGGCTGGGCCAGGGGTGCGTCTCGTGCGTGGCGGGTTGGATGACGCTGAGGCGGTCGTACGCATCCACGCGGGCGCAGTGCTGGGCGTTCTTCAGGACGACCTCCTGCCAGACGCCTCCGTCGGCCCGGTTCCGCTCGATCATGACCCGCCAGCCCTCGACGAGCGAGTGGCTTTCGCCAGAGAGCATGTACAAGCCCAGGATCGTGACCATCAGACCCCCGACCACCATGACGATGATCGTGAAGAAGTCGGTCCAGGCGACGGACTTCAGCCCGCCGTAGATCGCCCACGCCCCGGCCACGACCGCCAGCACGACGATAGCGAACCACAGTCCACCGCCGGCGAGTTGATCGGCCGACAGGGCGTCGTATCCCGCCCACGTGCCCAGGCGAGTGACGATTTTGTCTAGTTCTTCGCGGAACAGGCTCTGAAGCGCCAAACCGCCACCGTAGAGCACCGCGGCCAGGAACGCCACGACGTTGCTGACGACGGTGACGAGGGCGAAGAACTGTCGCAGGACCGGGTTGAACCGCTTCTCCATGAACTCCGGCGTCGTGAAGACCCGAGAGGCCAGCAGGAAGGGGATGAAGAACCAGATCAGCACCGAGAAGCTCAGCACGTTGCCCCATTCGGACGTTGCCACGCAGATGCCGTAGATGAAGGCCGCGCCGATCATCCCGATGAAGTGTTCGGTGCTGATGTTCGAGGCGACGAACGAGCTGCCGACGACGTACCAGGGCAGCGTCCGGCCCGCCAGGAAGTACTCGTCGGACTGGGTCTTCTCCTTGCGACCCGCCCAGAGCCCGATCGCGCAGAGCACGACGAAGTAGGCCGCAAAGGCGATGTAATCGAGCGTGTCCAAGGCGAAGGATTCGGTGCCTGGCATGGGCGGCCCTCAGCGTCAATCGGCCAGCAATTCGGCGACCATGCCGATGGACTCTCCAACCAGGACGTCCATGGCGTTTCGCGCGAACGGGCTGGACCAGACCTGGTAGATGTCCGTGTCGTGACACTCCGGGGCGGTGATGTATCCCAGTCCGCCGTTGACCACGGTGACCACGGGAACGGCGATCTCGGGATACACGCTCCGAAGCTCCTGCTGGAACATCGAGTAGATTTCGTTCGGGTGTGCCACGAGCACGGCCTGGCCCAGCCGCCAGAACCACGTGGGGATGGTCACGGTCGGGCCCGAGCCGATGTGGCGCATCTTGCGCAAGCGGCGTCTCAGACGTTCGGCCGTCACGCGATCATCGCATTCGGCCAACTGTTTCTCCACGTCCTTCAAGCTCGGCATGGGCTTGAGGGGCAGGGCGATCTCGATTCGCCTGGCGTCGAGGACGGTGGATGGACTACAGGGGCGCCGTCCCCACGTCGCCAGCGGCGCTCCGGATTCCACGACGCCCGTGTACGTCAGGGTCGTCCTCGGCGGCAGCATCGATTCGAGCGCGGCGATGACGCAGTATCCGAGCCATCGACCATTGGCGTCCGCGACGGTTACGTCGCCCGTGAAGCCCTCGCGCGGTCCGAGATTCCCCGAGGCGCCTTGCAGGAAGAGGCACGGCGCGCCCCCGGTGTGCTGCTCGACGAGTTCTCGCATCGCCCCGACGTAGTCGGGCGAAATGAGCCGGTTGTCCCAGGCGAGGGTGGTGGCGTGGCAGGCGTAGTTGACGATCGTGCCGAGGATGCGCCCGTCCTCGTCTGTTGCCCGGCCCACGAGGACCGTCTCGTCACTGTCCTCGGAGGGGTTGAATCCGCAGGCGTATCGGTCCGCGTCGGGATCCTTCAGATCTCTGTTTGCCGCCAGACGGCATTGCCCCGTTCCCCACTCGAGCGTGCCGGTAACCGCCGTGGCGATCGCCTCGCGCGTGGCGTCGATCAGGGCGTCGGTGATCTTGCCAAGGTACGGCTCGACGAGGTGGCCGCCGGGAAGATCCTTGTCGGCCGTACAGAGCGAGCAGGCGGCGTGCGTGTGCGACAGGGCGATCAGAACCCGCGCCTCGTCGAGATCGAGTGCGTCGATCAGGGCTTGCCGAACTCGGGTCTCGTCGTCCAGGTCCTGGAACCAGCCGCCGTCCAACGTGGCCAGGACCAGCGGCGCGTCGTCACTCGATTCGCGAAGGACCATGACGTTTGCGATTAGGGGTCGATGGACGCCCTCGGCCGCGTCGTGCTTAGCCGCGCCCCATTGTCGAGCATAGATGCCGATCGGCGGCGTGACGTCTCGCCTGGCCACGCCGATCTCCGCCGCGACGCTCGGCTGCGTCTGATCCGGCGGTTTGTCATGCGTTGACTGGGCCATCGAATGCGTCTCCCGAAGTCCGGGCGTTTCACGTGACAAACGGTAGCGGACCGCGTTTGCGCCTAAATCGAGTCGCGACTCACCAATCCCCGACGCTGCCGTCGGCGTAGAACGATCTCTGCAGGATCTCCTGCTCGAACGGATGCTTCTTCACCTCCGCCTCATTGATCTCGATGCCGAGCCCGGGGCGGTTGCCCGGGCGGACGATCCTGCCCTTCGGTTCGACGGTGAACCCTTCGCTGACGACGTCCTTGCGCCAGGGCACGTCCTGCGTGACCGTCTCGCAGATGATGTACGATGGCGTGGCCAAGCCGAACTCGATCGACGCGGCCGTGCTCACCGGGCCCTGGGGGTTGTGCGGGGCGATCGCCACGCGGTACGCCTCGGCCATTGCCGCGACGCGCCGGACCTCGCTCAGCCCGCCCACATGGGTAATGTCCGGCTGGATCACGCTGCACGCCCGCTTCTCGAGCAGTTCGCGGAAGGCGTGTTGGCCGATCAGCCGCTCGCCCGTGGCGATCGGCGTCGTGACGGCCCGTTGGCACTCCGCGATGCCGTCGACGGATTCGGGCCAGCACGGCTCCTCGAACCAGTAGAGCCGATACGGCTCCAGCGCCTTGGCGAACAGCACGCCCATTCGCGGCGAGGGTCGGGCGTGGCAGTCGACCATGAGGTCGATGTCGTCGCCGACGGCCTCGCGCATCGCCAGGACGCACGCCTCGGCGTAGTTGATCGGACGCAGCCCCTCCAGCGGCATGGTCTCGGGTACGGCCATCGTCTTCATCGCCGTGTAGCCGTCTTCGACCGCTTGCCTCGCGAGATCGGCGAATCGCTTGGCATCGGCGGTGGAGGTCTCGTAGAAGTCCTCCATCTTTCCGCCGCCGAGGTGGCAGTACGTCCGGATGTAGTCACGAACCGGGCCGCCGAAGAGCTTGTGCACCGGGACGCCGTGGATCTTTCCGACGATGTCCCACAACGCCAGGTCGATCCCGCTGATGGCCGTGGCGCGGATGATGCCGTTGCCGTGCCAGAAGTGCTGGCGATACATCATTTGCCAGAGGTGTTCGATCCGCGTCGGATCCTCGCCGATTAGGAGCTGGGCGACGTCCTCGATCGCCCCGCAGACGGCCCGCGTGTGCCACTCGAGCGTCGCCTCGCCCCAACCCCAGAGCCCGTCCTGATCGGTCAGGATCTTGACGAAAATCCAGTTTCGCATGCGCGCGTGGCAGACGAGGGTCTCGATGGCCGTGATCTTCATGCGTCGACTCCTTGGCGTCCGGGGCGTTACGTCCCGGCGGTGTCACGTGGAACGCGGATTATAGCGGTGAATCTCTAGGGGCACCAATCAGGCTCGAGCGGGAATGCTTCGTCGATGGCTTGTCGTCGAGACGCTGGTTGGGGTATCATGTTGGCCACTCGCAGTCCATCAATGGGAAATCTCGGCTTCAGTGGGTCTGGCTGCCGCGACGCCCCGTCGGGAGGCACGTAATGGGTCAGCCAAGAATCGCACTTGTTGAGGCTAGTTCACGCTCCACCCACGTTTATAGCAAGGTCTACCTGCCCAGAGTCGGGATACCGACGCTCGGGGCGATCCTCAAGCAACGCGGATACGAATGCGACGTCTGGTTCCAGGCCATGTCGCCCGTGACGAAGGAGCAGCTCGAGGGCTACGACATCGTGGGGATCGGCTCGATCTCCAGCACCATCGTGGAGGCCTATCAGCTCGCCGATTCGCTCAGGAAGACCGGCACGGTCGTGGTCATGGGCGGGCCGCACGTCACCTTCGAGCCCGCCGAGGCCCTGGAGCATTGCGATTACGTCGTGGTCGGCGAGGGCGATGCGTCGTTTCCGGCCCTGGTCGATGCCCTTGCCCAGGGTGAGTCTCCGGAGGCCATCCCGGGCTTGGCATACCGGCTCCCGGATGAGAGCGTGCATCTCACGGAAAGGGCGGAGCTCGTCGACCTTCCGTCCCTTCCTTCGCCGGACTTCTGCTTGTCGCCCCAGGTGGCGCCCGACAAGATTCCGCCGATCATCGCGACATCACGCGGGTGCCCCCATCATTGCATGTTCTGCAGCGTTACGCCCATCTTCGGACGGCGGTATCGATTCAAGGAACCCGAACAGGTGATCGCCGAGCTGCGTCCGATCCAGCACCGGAGCGTCTGTTTCGGAGACGACAATTTCTGCGCCAACCGGAAACGCGCGAAATTGCTCCTCCGCGAGATGATTGCCCAAGATGCGGTCCCTCTCCGGTGGTCCGGGCAGATGTGCGTGGATGACGCCTCCGACGAGGAGCTCCTCGATCTGATGCAGCAGACCCGCTGCCGAATCATGTACATCGGTATCGAGTCCGTCGTACCGGAGACGCTCGAGAAGTTCGGCAAGCCTCATCATCTGGAAGGCATCAAGCAGTGCGTCGATAACCTTCACCGGCACAATATCGGTGTCCACGGGATGTTCGTCGTCTCCCCCGACGACACGATCGATGTGCCCCGGCGGATTGCCGACTATGCCATCGAGACCGGCATCGACACCGTGCAGATCATGTCCCTGGTCCCGTTCCCGGGAACCGGGGCCTACGAGGAACTCAAGGGCGAGCTGTTACACACGGACTGGCAGTATTTCGGAGGCATGCACGTGGTCGTGCAGCCGAAGACATGCTCCGCCTATGAGATGCAGATGGCCCTGATCGGTGCGATGCAGCGGTTCTACAGCCTTAGCCGCGTGATCACTGCGTATCGCCGTGGGCGGGGGTGGCGGGTGAAGTACAGGGCAGGCGGCTACTATCTCCTGCGCCGGTGGATCAAGGAGAACCAGGACTATCTCGAGCGCCTCAGGAGCCGGAGCGATTCTCCTGAGCTTGCCCACCAAAGCGTGCCAGCGCCTGCGTAGTCACAGCCCGCTAAGGCGACCTTCAGTAGAGAGCCATCGGCCCCTCCGACGGACTCATGGCGGTGATCGTGTTGCCCGTCCAGTCGATTTCGTATAGCGGCTTCCAGCCGGGCGCGTGCTCCCGAGTTCGACGTTCGAGAAGATCGAACTCGATGTGGATCGGTCCCGGCGTCCAGTCGCGACGGTGGTCATAGGGCAACGTCAGATAGACTGCGTCCCGGATGCCAGGACGTACCCGCCGTCGTGCCCTGACATCAGGACCCGCAATTCCGCCCGGTGGGTTCGGCTCAGGGATCTTGACGGCCTCGAGCTTGCCCGGCGGCCCCATTCGGACCGTCGACGGATCGGCACCTTCGGGGAGCCGGACCCTCACCACTCCGTGGCCCTCCCTGATCTCCAGACGCCCGTGCCGTGGCAGCCACGATCGAACCGTAACCGACGCAATGTCGTGACTGAAGGGAAGGTGGACGTAGTGCGTGGAGAGGTGTTCACGCCCGCGCATGACCGTCGCCTGGCACGTCTTGCAGAGCGCCCTCAAGGCTCCGCCGATCAGGTCGGTGTTGTACGAGTGATAACCGTTGGGTGTCGTGAACGCGAAGGCGCCCCGTGCTCGCCTGCGGATGTCAGAGTAGACCTGGTCGGCCGCATCAGCCTTGTTCGATTGAGTAATCCAGTCGGTCTCGACGATCTGGCTGGCCAGCAAGCCGTTCCGGACGAATCGCTCCGCGTCCGCGTGATAGGCGGCGCCATACTCCCTGGCAAGCACGAGCGCCGACTCGATGAAGTCGCCCGTATTGTTGGCTTCGCCCCGCCCGGGCGAATGCCGCCGAGTCTCCTTGGCCCAGCCCCAGCTCGTCCGCCACTTCGCCAGACCGTTGTCGTACAGCGCCCGACCCATCTCGGTGTACTTCTTCTCCCGAGTCAACTCGCCCAGGTAGAGCAGCCCCGTCATCGTTCCCTCGGTTGAGTGGAGGTGCGTTCCGGCCGCATCCGTCAACTCGCCGTCCGGCGTGAACGTCTTGGCGATGTTGACATCGGCCAGCCGCTTGGCCAGGTCGATCGCGGCGTCGTCCCGTGTCGCGTGGAAGTACTCGACCAGCGCCCCGACGAGCCGCCCGGAGGTCGTGTTCAGGATATTGGGTTCCGGCTTGATCCAACCTTCTTCGTGCCGCGCCTGCGAGGGAAACGATCCCGTCTTGCGAGTTGCCTGCTCGATCGTCCGAACGAGCTTTCGCGCTAGCTCCCGTGATCGCTCGCACTTCCGCCATTTCCACAGGCCGGTTAGCGCCAACAGGACCTCTCGGCAGTGGTGCATGTATGCCGTCTTCTTGCCGTCGGGGGAGGGCAGCGTGTCGAACGGCAGCCCGATCGGGTTGTCCAGGCAGCCGTGCAGCAGATTCCGCAGACCGTCGATGGCCTCCCGGTCGTCGGGGACGCTTACGAAGCTCGAGCAGAGGGCCAGGGCGTCGAGGAAGCGTCCGACCATGTGCGGCGAGCCCCAATACTCGTGATTGCAGTGCGCCGGCGGGTCGGTGATCTTGAAGCGGACGAACGGCAGGCACCCGCGCCGGCGATCGATCGCGCCTTGGTAGATGTGCTCCGCTCCCAGGCGTATGAACCGTCGCAGGTCCACCGGTTCCAGACGCCAGGGATTCAGCACACGCCTGCTGCTGGCCGAGGACGTCCCGGGCCGCTTGGTGTCTTCGCTCCCTCGCACGCTTGAACCCCCTGATCCCAGACAGGCCGCCCCGGCCATCAACCCGGTGCGTCTCAAAAACGTCCGACGGCTCGGCTCGCTCATGCTGCTTCCTTCACTTCGGCCCGTCCGGCTAAGCGCCGCGACGGTTCGACGCAAGACCTGGCGGGTGGCTGGTACACGGTGCCCTATGGCGGATTATCGCATGGTCTGGCCCGCCACGCGAACCGCGAGTCTCGGCCATTCGAAGCCGGCAGGACCTTGAATCGCGGTCAGGTCTTCGCTAGGCTTCGCCACCTAAGGCCTTCGCGCCGTCATTCTTTCGGACCGAAACGGACACCCGTGGCACGCGACTTCGGTCCGTCCGGCGATCTCGCCGCTCATGTCACCACGCGTGGGAGGAAGGACCACAGGTCATGACCGCCCGTCCTGATTACGTCGTCGCTCGCCGAGAGGCGGGGTTCGACTGGCACGTCGGCAGCAGCCAGGGGGCCATCCGGACTCTGGCGGATATCCCCATCCGCGAGTTCAACCTTGATCCGCACGCCTGCATCGAGGCGTATCAGCGGGGCGCTTCGATCGTCCGCGAGATGTTCGGCGAGGAGGTCCGCCCGGCCGGTCTCGCCACGCCGGGCATCAGCTACGGGCATGCCAACGGTCTCGGCTCGGAGCTGATCTTCCCCGAGGACGGCGAGGTGGGCCACACGCATCCGTACGAGCGTTTGGACGACGGCATCCGAGCCCTACGTGAGCCGGTCGACTTCGCCGCCACGGGCATGGCGCCCTACTACCTCGACTTCAAGAAGGAGATGGAAAAGGCTTTCCCCGGCCAGACGGTGGGCTTCGGCTACGGTCTCGAGGGGCCGCTCACCACGGCGTACGAGATGCGGGGCGAGTCGATCTTCACCGACATCTTCGACGCGCCGGACCAGACGAAGGAGTTCCTCGGCCTCCTGACGGACAGCATCCTGGCGTTCCATGCCTTCATGTGCGACGTCGCCGGGCGGCAAGTCGTGTGTCCTGACGTCGGCGGCCTATGCGACGACATTGCCAGCATGATTCCGCCGTCGATGTGGCATGACCTGGTGCTTCCGTACTGGGAACAGTACTACCAGGGGGTGACCACGGGACGGCGCCATGCGCACGTCGAGGACCTCAGGCCGGTGCAGCTCCCGTTCCTCGAGGAGATTGGCCTGGCATTCTTCGACCCTTCGATTTCGCCGAAGCTCAACCCCCGGCTGATCACGGATGGTTGCCGCGTTCCCTACACGTGGCGGTTGGGCTCGATCCACTATCCGATCATGTCGAACCAGGACATCGAGGACTTCGTGTTCCAGGCGGTGGCCGACGGCGCCAGCCGCGTGCACACGATCATCGCCGAGTCCATGTGCAACTACATCGACGTCGAGAAGGTCCAAACCTTCATCCGATCCGCCAAGGAGGCCGAGCGGCTCCTGGCCGGCGGCGCGACGCGCGAGGAAATCGGCCGTCGCGTCAGCGCCGAGGGCAAGATGAAGTTCTGGGATCGGTGGTGGAACTGATCCGCCTTGCACTGCCGCGTCGAAAACCCTACCTTCCGGCACAGCCTCCGGATGAACGTGCCTCTTTCCGGCTGAACCTTTGGAGGGAGCTCCTACATGGCAGGTCCGTTTCTCGGCGTCATATTGCATGCGTTGGGCGGCTTCGCGGCCGGCAGCTTCTACATTCCCTACAAGAAGGTCCGCGGGTGGGCGTGGGAGAGCTACTGGCTTGTAGGGGGCGTGGCCAGTTGGATCATCGTGCCTTGGGTGGTGGCCTTGCTGGTGGCGGGAGACGTGGTCGGCATCCTGCGGTCCGCTCCGACGAGCAGCCTGGTTTGGAGCTACGTGTTTGGCGTCCTGTGGGGCATCGGCGGGTTGACGTTCGGGCTGTCGATGCGATACCTCGGCATGTCGCTCGGCTACGCCCTGGCGCTGGGGTGCTGCGCCGCCTTCGGAACGATCATCCCGCCGATCTTCAACAACGAGCTCGGCAAGATTGCGAGCACTATCTCGGGCCTGGTGACGCTCGGCGGGGTCGGCGTCTGCCTGCTGGGCATTGCCGTGTGCGGGTACGCGGGAATCTTGAAAGAGCGGGAACTCCCCACCGAGGCCAAACAGGCCACGATCAAGGAGTTCAGCTTCGTCAAGGGGGTGTTCGTCGCGGTTTTCGCCGGCGTGATGAGCGCTTGCATGGCCTTCGCGATCGCGGCGGGCAAGCCGATCGCCGAGATCGCCATTCAGCGCGACGTGCCGGAACTCTGGCAGAACGCCCCGGTGTTCGTGGTGATTCTCGCGGGCGGGTTCACGACCAACTTCATCTGGTGCGCGATCCTCAATATCTGGAACCGCACCGGCAGTGACTACGTCAACGCCAAGGGCACGCCGATCCTGGCCAACTACCTTCTCTCCGCCCTGGCGGGAACCACGTGGTACCTGCAGTTCATGTTCTACGGGATGGGCACGACGCAGATGGGGGCCTACGACTTCTCGAGCTGGACGATCCACATGGCCTTCATCATCGTCTTCAGCAATCTCTGGGGCCTGTGGTTCCACGAGTGGAAGGGGACCGGTCGGGCGACGCACCGGCTGATCTTCGCCGGCATCATCATCCTGATCGCGTCCACGGTGGTGGTGGGCCTCGGGAACTACTTGGGGGTACAATAGTCGCCTGTCGGAGCCGTGTGGCATGCGTCGAGTCTCCTGGCCGGGGACCGACGGGTAAGGTGTGACGGCTGTCCGTCTCCACAGGCGGAGGCTCGTATGAACGACGGTCACAGCGGCCCCAGTTCCACCGGCGCTCGAAGCGACGCGCCGCGGGGCTTACCGGAACTGACCGGAACCAGTGCCGGGCGAATCAGCGACTACTACCGCAGGCTCCGGCGCCGCCTGCAGGTGAGCCTCGTCATCGCCTACATCGTTCCGATCAGTTTTCTGTCGGCCTACTTCCATATCCAATTCAGCCGAACGTTGAGGGATAGCGGCAAGCTACACCTCAAGGCCCTGGCCGAGAGCCAGCGGAACACGGTCGATCTGTTTCTTCAGGAGCGGGTCGTCAACATCTTCCACCTCTTCCACAAGAGACAGTTTGCGCTGCAGCCCACGACGGAGGACATGCGGAGTTACCTAGCGGACCTGCGCGAGGTCAGCGACGCCTTCATCGACGTGGGCTTCTTCAACGCCCAGGGGGTTCAGATCGGCTACGCCGGGCCGTACAGTTTCCTCGAGGGTAAGGACTACAGCGAGGAGGCATGGTTCCGGAGGCTCCGGGAGGCCGACCGAGACTACTCGATCAGCGACGTCTACCTCGGATTTCGCCAGAAGCCGCACTTCACGATCGCCGTCCGACAGTCGTTTGATGGGCAACCCTACGTCATGCGAGCGACGCTCGACCCGGACAAGTTCTACCAGTTCCTGGAAGGGCTCAGCCGGGCCAACGGCGTCGACTCGGTCCTGGTTAATCGCGAGGGGGAGAACCAGATCGTCGACCCCTCGCGGGGCAAGGTACTTGGTCCCGGGAGCTACCTCCCTCCTCAGCGGAAAGGGTCTGGGGCGTCGGAGGTTTCGATCCAGGACCGGGCGATGCTGGCCGCCTTCTCGTGGCTTCAGGAGGTCCCGTGGGCGCTGGTGGTGACCCAGCCGCTGGAGGTCGCGTATGCGGAGATGTATCGGCTCAGGAGGCTCATGATCATCGGGACGGCCGTTTCTCTACTGATCATCATCACGGGGATCTGGCTGACGACGGATCAACTGCTTCGCCGGGCTCAGGCCACGTCCGAAACGAAGGAGGAACTGCGGACGCAGCTCATCCACGCCTCCAAGCTCGCCTCGGTCGGCGAGCTGGCCGCGGGGGTTGCGCACGAGATCAACAACCCGCTGGCGATCATTTCCTCCGAGAGCGGCCTGATTCGTGACATGCTGGACCCGCAGTTCAACCTGGACCACAGCCCAGAGGCGATTCGGGCTGAGCTGGAGACGATCGATCAGGCGGTGATCCGCACCAAGAACATTACGCAGAAGTTGCTGAGTTTCGTTCGCAAGGACAGACCGCGGCTCGTCTTGTCGGACGTCAACGGCTTGCTTAACGAGGCCGTCGGCGGGCTGAAAGAGCGGCAGCTCAAGCTGGCCAATGTCGAGTTGATCCGCGAGTACGATCCGAATCTCCCACTGATCCTCGTGGATCCCGATCAGCTCCACCAGGTCTTCCTGAACATCATCAACAACGCGGGGGACGCGATCGAGGGCGACGGAAAGATCGCCCTGTCCACCCGTAGCGACGGGGAGCACATCCGGGTTACCATTACCGACACTGGATGTGGCATGACCTCTGAGCAGATGGAGCGGATCTTCGTCCCCTTCTTCACGACCAAGGAAGTCGGTAAGGGCACCGGTCTGGGGCTCAGCGTCAGCTTGAGTATCCTGGAGGGGATGGGGGGACGACTGGAGGTCCAAAGCGTGCCCGGGGCGGGGAGCTCGTTTACGATCGTGCTGCCGATCAAACGCGAAGCGGAGACCACCGATGGCTGATGGCGGTACTGGCGTGGCGGAAGGGGAGATCGCGCCGAAGACTCGGGTATTGCTCGTCGACGACGAGGACGCGTTTCGCGCCTCTCTGGCCAAGCAGTTGGAGGTCCGCGGCTACCGCGTCTTTGACGTGAACAACGGCGAGGACGCGATCAAGATGGTCCGCCACAGGCATCCGCAGGTGGTCGTCCTCGACCTGAAGATGCCGGGCATGGACGGCGTTCAGACGCTCCGGGAGATCAAGCGGATTCGCCCGGAGGTCCAGGTCATCATGCTCACCGGACACGGGAGCATCGAGACCGCCCGCGTGACCGGCAAGCACGACGTCTTTCGCTATCTGCACAAACCGTGTCCGTTGGAGGAGCTGACTGCTGCCGTTGATGAGGCCCGGCAGGAGCGGGACTACGCGATGGCCCGGCACGAGATTCCCGACCTGCGCAAGAAACGACACTTCATGGGGTGGCTGGTCGGCGTCCACAATGCCCGTCCCGGCATCATGATGATGGGCCTGGCGATCTTCGTGTTCATCGCTTGGGGGTTCCCGAACCCCAAACGGCTTGCGGAGATCGTCTCGACCCCAAAGACCGGGAAGCTGCCCGAACTCGTCGCGGGCTACTCCGGCTACCGCAAAATGAAGCCGGGCGATACGGTCGCGGTGTGCTACAGCCAGAACGCCGGGTTGTCGCGAAAGATCAAGCAGGCCGACGGCAAGGAGGTCAAGGCGCCGCTGACCCCGGAGCAGACCGTCTTTCGCGCGCGAGTTATGGTGGGCGTCCTGGTCGTCGCGGCGCTCTTCTGGGCGACCGGGGCGATCCCGGTGGGCATCACCGCGCTGCTCGTCGGCGGACTCATGTACTTCTTCAACGTCTTGCCGCCCGACAAGGTGGCCCAGGCCTTTGCCAAGGACTCGGTGATCTTCATCTTCGGCGTGCTGAGCATATCGGCCGCCATCGCCAAGACCGGCTTTGACCGGCGTATCGGCATGCTCCTGTTGGGCATGAGCACGAACCTGCCGAAGCTGCTGTTCATCTTCGCGCCGCTGCTGGCGGTGACGGCCTCGTTCCTGTCCGAGCACGCATTGGTGGCGTTCCTCGCACCGATCTTCATGTTGGGGTACATGGCCGTCATTCGCACCGCCGGTGTCAAACAAGATCGCCACATGATCGTGATGCTGCTTTTGTTGCTGACGTTCGTGGCAAACGTGGGCGGGCCAGGCTCCCCCGCGGCCGGGGGCAGGAACGCCGTGATGCTCGGGATTCTGGCCGACTACGGCATCGCCCCATCCTTCGCGCAATGGGTCATGTACGGACTGCCCTTCGTGCCGGTCATGGCGCTGGTTATCGCCGCGTACTTCTTCATCGTCTTCCGCGGCAAGATCAAGGTGAAACGCTTCAATATGGCCGCCGAGGTCCGCCGCGAATCGGAGAGAATCGGCAAGATGACGCCGCAGGAGTACCGGACCGCCGTGATCCTGGTATTGCTAATCGTGATGTGGGTCACGTGTAGCCAGTGGGTTGGCATGGGGGGGCCGGCGCTGTGTGCCATCGTGCTGCTGAACGTCGTCGGGGTGCTGCGCTGGCGCGACATCAACGGGATTCACTGGGACGTCGTGGCCTTGTATGCGGGAGCCACCGCGATGGGCTCGGGACTGGCGTCCACCGGCGCAGCGCTTTGGATGGCCGATGCCTTCATCGGGGCCTTGCCGGACTTCCTGACCAAGGGCGAGGGCTTGGCGGTGTCGACGAGTTTCATCACGGGGCTACTGACGAACTTCATGAGCGACGGCGCGACGGTCGCGGCCTTGGGGCCCATTACTATTCCGATGGCGACTCTGGCCAACACGTCGCCCCTGATGGTGGGGTTTTCGACGGCGTTCTCGTCGTCGTTCGCGTTCATGCTGATCATCGGAACGCCGAATAACGCCATCTGCTACAGTATCGCCAGGGATCCCGAGACGGGCGAGCAACTGGTGACCATGAAGGATTTCGTGATCCACGGAGCGGCCGTCTGGCTCCTGTCGCTCGCTGTGCTCTGGGGCTGGTGCTTCTTCGGGTACTGGCGGTGGATCGGTTTTTAGCGGACTGCGCGGAGTGAGTCATGGCCAAGGACAAGATCAACTTGCTGATCGTGGATGACGAGGAGCTCTTCCTCGAGGCGATGTCCAAGCGGCTCGAGGTCAGGGGCTTCAACGTGATTGCCGTGAACCGGGGCGGCAAGGCGATCGAGGCCGCCAGGCAGCACCCGCTGGACATCGCGTTGGTCGACCTGAAGATGCCGGGCATGGACGGCGAGGCGACCCTCGAGGCCCTCAAGCGGGAGCACGAGTGGCTGGAGGTCGTCATCCTCACGGGCCACGGGTCGGTCGACTCGGCCGTTGAGTTGACCAAGAAGGGGGCCTACTCCTACCTCCAGAAGCCCTGCGAACTAGAGCGCCTGCTTGAGGTCCTCTCCGAGGCCTACAAGAAGCGGGTGATGAACAAGCAGAAGATCGAGGAGGGGAAGATGAACGAGATCCTCAAGATGGCTGATTCTCGTTCGCCGCTCGACATCCTGCGGAAGCTGAAGGACATGGAGTGACCGGTGTGGTCGCGCCGAGGAAGGCGCGGGCGGACTAGGCGTTGGAGCGCGAGCGTATCACTTGTCTAGACATGAACGGGGGGATGTGATCCCACCCATCGTTGGCGCAAGTTGATCAGGGGTGACAGGAGTCCGCAATGGGCAAGCAGTGCATTCGTATCGGGGTGGTCGGGACGGGATTCGGCCGGTACCACATGGACGGCTTCGGCAAGGTCGACGGAGCGTACGTCCACGCGGTTTGTGATCTGAACGAAGAGGAGGCCCGCGCGTTCGCGGATCAGTATGGCGCGAAGTACGTCTTCACCGACTTTCGAAAGATGGCAGCGATGGATGAGCTGGACGCGATATCGATCGCGGTTCCAAACTGCTTTCACGCGCCGATCGCCATCGAGGCGCTGACCCGCGGCAAGCACGTCCTGGTCGAGAAGCCCATGGCCCTGAACCCCAAGGAGGCCGAGGCCATGGTTGCCGCGGCCAGGAAGGCGGGCAAGCGCCTCATGGTCGAGCAGGCGCTGCGTTTCAAGGAGGAGACGCAACTGCTCCGCGCGTACTACGACCGCGGCGTATTCGGAGACGTTTACTTCGCCAAGTCGACGTGGGTCCGCCGCAAGGGCTGGCCGAAGCTGAACTTTCCCCCGGGCGGAACGATGGGGCGCGGCGAGTGGTTCATCCAGAAGAAGATGGCCGGATTCGGCGCCCTCGGCGACATCGGCGTGCATTTGTTGGACCTAGCGTGGTATCTGATGGGCACGCCCAAGCCCGTCTCCGTGACGGGGATGATGTGGACCAAGGTGGCCGTTGCGCAGCTCAAGAAGAAGAAGCTTCCGTGCGAGGTCGACGAGATGGCCGCCGGGACTATCCGCTTCGAGGGCGGCCAGATGCTCACCGTGGACGTCTGCTGGGACGCCTACAACGAGCCGACGCAGAAAGTCCGAGTCTTCGGCGACAAGGGCGGGGCCTCGTTGTTCCCCGCGAAGGTCTATCGGGGCGAGGACATCATGGAGACGACCGAGTTGAGCACGACGTTCGGCGGGTTCGACACGGTCGATCCGTACGAGCATTTCATCGACTGCGTCCGGAACCCCAAGCTGAAGTGCATCGCCTCCGGCGAGGAGAACGTGCAGTTGATCAAGATGCTCGACGGCATCGCCCGCTCCGCCGAGACGGGTAAGGAGGTACGGTTGACGTAGGTCGGCCCAGCCGAGCCGGCCCGTCCTCAGGACCGCCACGTATGTTGGAACGTCGTTCGTCTCGCCACGTGCTGGCCTGGGAGCCGTGCATTGTCATTTAGTCATGGAGGTATCTGCGTCATGAGGCATCTTGCGGTGTGTATGACGGCAGCGGCAGTGTTGGCTTCGCTGGCCGGTTGTGGGGTGATCGGGGACCTCCTTCAGCCCACCACGGTGACGGTCAGGTTGGTGAACAACGGGGACTTCGACGTCGATGTCGTGCTCTATATCAGCGGTAACCAGGACGTCGCAAAGGCTCTGTTGACGTCACTCGGGGACAAGATCGAGTACACCGTCGGCAAGGGCGAGACGGTGACGTTCTCCCGCGACTGCGACGATCTTCAGGCGATTATCGTGGACAAGGCGGATCTGAAGGTTCTGGGGGGGATCGGCCCCGAGGCCGAGTCGGACGTTCTGCGCGACGGCGATGACTTCGGCTGCGGCGACACGATCACGTTCACATTCGATCATTCGCTGGTGGTCCTCGACTTCGACGTGACCGTGACGGTCACGGACTGAGCTGCCAGCCGCAATGACGGCGTTCCTCGATGCGCCGAGCGCAAGCGCCTACGTCGCGCTCAGCCAGCCGATCGGAAGCACCGCCGGCGTACGACGCCTGTATTCCACATAGGACTCTCCGAACGTCTCTATCAGGTACGCCTCCTCTTGGCGCACCACTAGATGCAGCAACACACACATGATCGCCGGCACCACCAGCGCGATCCACGAGTTCATGACAAGGGCGACCCCGGGCACGATGAAGACGACCCAAGACGCGTAGACCGGATGCCGGCACATCGCGAACGGTCCGGTCGTGCAGAGGGCCTTGGCGTTGTAGGCGCGCATGACGGAGATCACGCTCCAGATCCAAAGGGATGCCCCCAGCCCGATCAGAGCGGCCCCAACCGCGAGCAGGAGCTTGTAGGGGATAGGGCCCATGTCGAAGGTTGATGGCAAGAAGAGCCGCAATGCGACGGCTGCCGCGAAACAGAGCCCGGAGACGAGCGAGAATATCGGACCACTGCCCCATCGGTTCATCGTCTTGGCCATAGCGTGAGACTCCTGATCGCGGACGGATCGCCATCATAGAACCGTTGTTGAGAGCCCGCAAAACGTTTGCGACGAGTAATCCGCAAGACGCGGCGAGCCAAACCCACTAACCGTTGCCCGTCGGGCGTGTCTCATGAACGGAAGACGTCCTCGGTCCCGCGAAGTCGGCCGAGCGACAGGAAAAGAAAAAGGGGGGGAGTCAAATGCTGAGTCAAGTGCGTATCGTAAGGCTTGTCTGTGTGGCCGCTATCATCGGCGCCGCGTTTCATCAGGGCGGCTGGTCCGCCCTGGACGTCGTATACCAGGGGCTTCAGACGTTCCAGCAGACCGGCTGGTAAGGCCCCGCCGCGTGCCTCTTCTCGATGTGATCGCGGGAGGGGCGCTTCACGAGCGACCTGTCGTGCGGACGTGCTGTCAACGACGTCACCACCGTTTCCATCCGGTCGCGAGGGAGCGCTTCTCCCACGATCGCCCGATTCGTCCCCTGCTCGGGGCTTGCCACTTTCGGGTTACACCATCAGCCTGGGTATGTGCCTAGCCGTTAGCGACGGCCTCGATGCCGATGAGGAAACGCGGGCTCAGATCCGCCGTCGGAAGGAAATCAGTACACGATTGCGACGGCCTGTTCGATGGCGGAAATGACCTGGTGGATGTCGAAGGGCTTTCGTAGGCAACTGTCGAAGCCTTCCTGGCGGAGCGTCTCGATCTCGCCGTCCGTCAGGGCGCCGCTGGTCCCGATGAGCTTGGTCGCCTGCAATTCTCCGTGGCCGAGGAGGAACCGGGAGATCCTGCCGGCGTCCACGTCCGGCAGCGTGACGTCAACGAGGATGACGTGCGGACGGAACTCCTGCGCGATCGCGCCGGCCTCAAAGCTCCCCCCGGCGGTTCGAACGCCGTAGCGTTCTGTTCGCTTGAGCGCCTCTCCCAGGAGGCCGAGGAGCTCCGGATCGTCGTCGATGAGGAGGACGCGGGTCTGGCCCGAGTCGAGTTGCCCCAGGGGGATTCCGTGGGCGCGCATGAAGCGGACGAGGTGCTGAACGGGGATCCGACGGTCCTTGCTCCCCGGGATCCGGTAGCCGCGCAATTGGCCGGTGTCGAACCACTTGGAGACGGTTCGGGGGGCGACGTTGCAGATCTTGGCGACCTGTCCGGTGGTGAGCACGTCGTTGGGGCCGAAACGTTCTTCGGTGGTCATCGGCAATCCATTCGTCGCCGGCATCGTTGGACCGGACGGAAACACGTTGGACCGTGAATGTCCTGCTCTCGTCTACAGTTATCGGCCAGATCGAGTGGCCGAATTAGGGCGAATCCACGTCGATAACGGTGGTATGGATTGTAGGGCCCTCCTTCGGGGGTGTTGCTTGGCGGGGCGGGAAGGTCGGCGCCAGCGCACTCGACAGCCATCTCGCGTTTGCCGTGGGAGGTTTCCTTGCCCTGACGCGGCGACGCGCGTAATATCGGACGTATTCGGCATCGCTGGAACTGGCAACACTTGGGGTGGCCGTGCGGCGTATCTCTCCAATCAGATTCTCGCTGTACATATCACTCGCGTGTGGAACCTGGGGGGCCTCCGCCGCTGGCGAAGAGCTTCGCCTCCACATCAGGACGCACCGGGACTTCCAGTTCGTGGTGGCGCCTGACGGCGCCGAATCGTCCCGACGGTGGGATCACTGGGTCCTGATGCCCTGGCGATCTCGCTGGCACCGTCCTTACAACGACGCACTGGCATCGGCCATGCGACAGGCCGGTTTCAACGGCGGAGTATGTGACCACCTGCCCAGGGACGACGCCGAAGTACACGAGAAACACGGGCTGCTCTGGTATCTGGATCATGCCGCCGGCAGGGGCGATCTGCATCTCGGCGAAAAGTGGAATGAACAAGCCTATCGCTCATCATTGTACCGGCCGCGCTGCCTTCTGGATCCGGACGTTCGCGACCGGCTGACGGGCCGCGTGAGCCGGTCGGTTCAGGACTGTCTGAAGTACAAGACGCGCGCGGCGTATTCTCTTGATGATGAGATCAGTTGGTCAACGTACACCAACCCTTGTCGGTGGGACAACGATCCACGGACCATTCAGGGCTTTCGAGCTTGGCTCTTGGCCAAGTACGGATCGCGCGGAGGCATCCTTCGCCAGTGGGGTCACGACAACGAGCGATTCCTCAGCCGTCTGGCCACGCCGGACGACTTCCAGCACTTGTACCGTCGCCCGGTGACACAGTGGAATCTCTCGCCCTGGTGCGACGCGCTGACGTACATGGATTCCCAGTTGCTGAACCTGGTGGGCGAGCTCGTCATGCAGGCCAACCGAATCGATCCGACGACGCCCTGCGGAATCGTCGGCGCCCAGGGGCCCGCGCCGTACGGCGGCTATGACTATGCCAAGCTCATGCGCAAGGTACAGTTCCTCGAGGTGTACAACATCGGAGCGGCCATGGAGATCGCCCGGTCCTTCAACGACAGGACCGACATGCCGTTGGTGGCGAGCGGCACGGGGGACCCTACCGGCGCCGACGGGATGTGGTGGAACTGGTACGGGCTTGCCCACGGCTATCGCGGGACCATCGTCTTCGCCGACCAGTGGTTCGGCGCAGAGACGGACATGTTGCGCTTGGGGCCCGAGATCCGGAAGCTCGAACGGGCCAGCCGGGGGATCGTCGGCGCACAGTGGATCCATGACGGCGTGGCGGTCTACTATTCCCATCCCTCGATCCAGGTCGGTTGGTTCCTCGATTGCCACGTTCACGGTCGAACGTGGATCAAGCGGCTGAGTTCGGTGAACAACCGCCTGTCCAGCAGCCACGCAGCGTTTTGGGCCTGGACCCGGTTGCTCGAGGATGCACGAATCCAATACGACTTCGTGAGCTATGCGGACCTGATCGTCAAGGGCCTGGACCCGGCCGAGTACAAGGTGCTGATTCTGCCCCGCGTGCTGGCCCTGTCCGACGATGAGGTGGAGCAGATCGACAAGTACGTCAGCGCGGGCGGCGTGGTTCTGGCCGATCACATGGTGGGTCTGTTCGACCACCACGGCCAAGGACGCCGAGTTCCCGCGCTCGACGAGATGCTGGAGATCAGCAAGCATCCCCCCGTGATGGCGGGGAACGTCTTCGGCGGGCAGTTCCTCAGCGAATTCGATGCGGAGCGATATTGGAGCGGCACGTTTCCACGGGCCGCTTCGGAGGTTTGGCCTCGCTGCCTGCGAGCGAGAGGCATTCCGATTGCGGAGCGTCTGCTTGGGCCCTTCATCGCCGCTCGACGCGGCAGCGGATGGTTGATGCTGATGAACGTATCTCTTGCGGAGTACTGCCAGCATCGAATGCAGCAGTCGCCGCAGGCGGCCGAGTTCCGCGGAACGGTCGTCGAACTGCTCAGTCGGGCGGGGGTCAGGCCTTGGCTGAGTCTGAAGATCGACTCGGGCGAGCCGCCGGTTACTGAAGCGACGTACTGGCGTAAGGGGGGGCGGCGCTACGTCTGCATCGTGAAGAACCCCTTTCGGCTAGGGACGCTCGACGGGCCCGAGGGCGGCGGGGGGCCCGGCGGGCCGAGCGGCCAGGCGCCCGTCAATCAGGGCACGCTAGAATTGACGGTGGGGTTCAGCGGGCGGCAACACGCGGTGAAAGAGGAGGTTACAGGGAAGATCCTGGGCGACGGGGACGTCTTCAAGTTGCCCTGGAAGACAGATGAGGCCGCCATCATCTCAACGGATGACCCCGATCGCGGAGAGGAAAAGTCAAGCGCAGGCCCGAAATGATCCGACCTTAGATGCGTCGGGCTAGCCTATCGACTGGCCTGCCGTAGACTCCGGGGCCCACAGGTTATAGGATGACATAGACGAGATGCCGGGGTAACGTCTCTGCTGCCCGGCCATTGTGGAACGTCTCGGTTGAAGACACGCCGAGGCTCTAGGCTTAGATTCCGCATGCCCGAACCGAGGTGACCAGCGACCGCGGCCAAGGCCGTATCTCCACGGTTATCGGGTTTGCAGATGATGCAGGCACGCACACGCATGAGCTTCCTACCTATCAGATTCGTCGGTCTATCTGTCCGTTGTTGTCTCGTTCTTCCATTCGTCGGGCTCGGCACGCTAAGAGCCGACGAATCGAGGGACATTTCCCAACATGCCACCGCGTCGCTCCAGGCGGCTTGTCGGGAGATCATCGCCGGGCGGATCGATGAGGGCGCCCGTTCGGTCCGCTCGTTGGTGGCCAGTCAGACCAAGAGCGCCGACCTGCTGCAGGTCGGCAAATGGGTCGACCAGTACGAGGGCCTCCAGGCTGAGCGGGATCGTTTCCGACAGGTCGACTACGACTACGAGGTCGCCAAGGCCAAGAGGGCCGTCAAGAAGGGCGAGTGGCTGGAGGCGATGATTCACCTTGTCAGCGCCTTCGATACCGCGAAGGATCCGAAGGCGTTCGTCCAGCTTCCAGATATCAAGAGCATCTTCGACGGCGCCACGACCGAGGCCGAGGGCCTTTACAAGAAGGGCGAGTGGGCCAAGGCGGCCAGGATCTACGCCTGCTTCGAGCACATCTTCAAGGACAACCCCGAATACGAGGCCCAGAAGCGTCGGTCCCTGAGGCACGCGCGTCTGGAGATCATCTACAAGAAGGAGAACAAGGAGAAGTGGGGAAAGGATCTGCAGGGGATCGAGCCCTCGATGGTTCGCGACGCGTTTCGCCAGGTGGGCAGGAACTACGTCCGCAACGCGGAGTTCAAGAAGGCGCTTGCCGGCGGCATCGAGAACCTGCTCGTCTTGGCAAAGACGACGAATCTCGCCAACACGTTCGAGCGTCTCGGGGATCGGGAAGAGGTGGCTCGCTTCGTGGGTGAACTGACGTCGCTCTCCCGCCGGATCGAGGAGAACATCGACTGGCGCAAGGCCTGGGACTATTTCGAGGACATCCTCAAGATCAACGGTCGGACGCTCCAGTTGCCCCAGTCCCTAATCGTCAACGAGTTCATGGAGGGGGCCCTTCAGCCGTTGGATCGCTTCAGCAGCATGGTGTGGCCCGCCGACGTGGAGGAGTTCAAGAAGCACACGATGGGTCGCTTCCAAGGGGTGGGCATCCAGATCCGCAAGCGTCAGGACGGTAAGCTCCTGGTAGTCTCGCCGCTGCCGAACACGCCCGCGCATCGCGCGGGGATCAAACCGGGCGACGTCATCTTGAAGGTCGACGGCGATGACATCGGCGAGTTGGAGATCGACGACGTGGTTCCCAAGATCATGGGTCCGAAGGGGACCACCGTCAAGTTGACGATTCAGCGCGGCAAGAAGGCACCGTTTATCGTCTCGATCGAGCGGGACGTGATCACGATCCGGTCCATCCGAGGCTATCGACGCACCAAGACGGGCGAGTGGGATTACATGATGGATCCGGAGCAGCGGATCGGGTACATCCGCATCGATCCGAGCTTCATGGACGGGACGGTTCAAGAGATCAAGGATGCCCTAGACAAGCTCAACAAGCAGGGGGCTCGGGCCCTGATCCTTGACCTGAGGTTCAACCCGGGCGGTCTGCTGCGGACGGCCATCGACGTTACGGAACTCTTCTTGCCGCCGGGCAAGGGCATCGTCAGTACTCGGGGACAGCATTCCGACCAGTGGGCGGCCGAGAGCAGCGCCGAGGAGTTCTTCGACAAGGACATGGTTGTCCTGGTCAACGAGACGAGCGCCAGCGCCTCGGAGATTCTGGCGGGCGCCTTGCAGGACAATCGTCGCGCGATCGTGCTGGGTACCTGTACTCATGGGAAGGGGAGCGTTCAGAACCTGATTCCGCTGGCGAACGACACGGCGTATCTGAAGCTGACGACGGCCTTGTACTACTTGCCGAGCAACCGCTGCCCCGACAAGCGGCCCGATGCCGAGATCTGGGGCGTCCCGCCCGACATCGACGTGCCGATGCGCCCCGAGGAGCGGATGAAGGTCATCCAGATGCGTCGCGACAGCGACATCCTCGGCGAACTGCCTCCCGATCCGTCGACTCAACCGACGACGAGTCAGGCAACGACGAGCCAGGCGTCGGCGGAGGATGATGAGCCGACGACGACGGCTCCGACGCCGATCGAGGAGAGGCCGGACATCGATCCCCAGGCCGAGGCGGCCCTGCTGCTGCTAAGGGTGAAGCTCCTCAGCGGTCAGCCATGGGCATGGTCCGGCCAGCCGGCCTCATCGACCGTCCGAAAGACCGCGAGCACACGGTAACCGGGGAAGCGGACTCATCCGCGCTGCCCGGTCCATGGGCATAACCTAGGTCATAGTATAACTTTGCGCTATATTATTGCGGTTTCGGAACCTGTTGGTCGTATTGGCGCAGGGGCACCGCAGGGCTAACCGGCGTCGAGCTGCATTCCGGCCAGACCGCTCGTCACGTCGTCGGCGAAGTCGAAGACCTTGTCCAGACCTGTCACGAGGAAGACGCCCCAGACTTGGGTGCTGATGCCGCAGAGCTTGAGTTTGCGATGGTTGTTGATCGTCACGAGCTTGCGAAGCTTGAGGAGCTTCGAGATGTTTGAGCTGTTGACGTAGCTGACCTGTGAGAAGTTCATCACGACGTTGAACTCGGGTCGGGCTTCGACGGTCTCGATCAGTGCGTTGATGTCGTCGCTGAGCAGCGGATCATCCTGGAGGTCGGCCAAGAGGATCTGTTCGGACCATTCTTGAATCGGCATGACTCACCCGTTTCCCGCGAGAATCGATTCTCCCCCTTGACCCCGGGCAATGTAGTGTTGCGGGGTGTTTCTGTCAACGGGGATCGTGGCCTCTACAGCATACCGGCCCGCCTGGCGTACTCGAAGATTCCGCCGGCCTCGACGATGGGTGCGACGTCTCCCAAGGGCCTGAGCTTGTGCTCGGCGCCTCGCGTGAGGTTGACGAGGGTATCGCCCGCGGCGTTCAGCTCAAGCTCATCGCCCGTTGCGACGGCCTCGATGAGCCGGTTGGGCGTCTCGTAGGGGATGACGTAGCCGCCGTTGACGCTGTTCCTGAAGAAGATCCGGGCGTAGCTCTCGGCGATGACGGCGCGAACGCCCGCCTCCGCGAGGGCCAGCGGGGCGTGCTCGCGACTGCTGCCGCAGCCGAAGTTCGCGCCGGCGACGATGATCGTAAAGTCGCTGCGGGTGTTGGCCGGGTCGCTCGGGTCCACGAAGGGCACGTCGCCCTTGGGCAGCCCGCGTCGTCCCTCGGGCACGCCGGTGAGGGCGAGCCGCCCGTACTGGCAGCGCTCCTTGGGGTCGGAGGTGCTGTAGACCAGGTGCTTTGCCGGGATGATCTGGTCGGTGTCGACGTCGTCGCCGAGGACGTATGCCAGACCGCGAATCGTGTCTTCCATCACGAGGTCTCCTCGAAGGGGTTCTACTGGAGCAGGTCTCGGGGGTCGGTGATTCGGCCTGCCACGGCGCTGGCCGCCACGGTGAGCGGCGAGGCGAGGAAGACCTGCGCGTCCTGCGAGCCCATCCTCCCCGGGAAGTTCCTGTTGGTGGCGCTGATGACCTTGATGGCCGAGTTTGCCCGTCCGAAGGTGTCATCGGGACCGCCGAGACAGGCCGCACAGCTCGCCGGGCCGATCTGGCATCCCGCGTCCTGGAGGATCCGGCGGAGCGTCTTTCCCAGGCAGGTCTTGCGCGACAGGTCGGCGTCAATGCGGGTGTTGGCGGGGACGCAGAACGTGTCGATCTTGACGGAGCGTCCGGCCAGGATTCGCGCGGCGGCCTCGAAGTCGGCGAGCTTGCCGCCGGTGCAGGAGCCGATGTAGGCCCGATCGAGTGGCGTACCGGCAACGTCCCGCACGGTGGCGACGTTGTCGGGCGAGTGGGGTCGGGCGACCACGGGCTCGGCCGTCGAGACGTCGTAGGTTCGCTCGCTTTGGAAGACGGCGTCTGGATCGTTGCCGACGCATTCGAACGGGACGTCGGTCCTCGCTCGGACGTACTCGACGGTGACCTCGTCGGCGGGGACGACGCCGTTCTTTCCGCCGGCCTCGATGGCCATGTTACAGAGCGTCATGCGCTCATCGATGCTCATGCCCTTGATCGCGCTACCGGTGAACTCCATCGCGCAGTAGGCGGCGCCGGCCACGCCGAGGTCGCCGATGATCCGGAGGATCACGTCCTTGGCCATGAGGTAGGGCGGCATGGCGCCGTCGAGGATGAACCTTAGGGTCGGGGGGACCTTGAGCCAGAGCTTTCCGGTTCCCATGACGAAGCCGGCCTCGGTGTTGCCGATGCCGGTGGCGAACTGCCCGAAGGCCCCGGCGGTGCAGGTGTGCGAATCGGTTCCGAGGAGGATCTCGCCGGGTCGTGTGTGTCCCTTCTCGGGGAGCACGGAGTGGCAGACGCCCTGATACGGGGTTTGGGTCGGGTCGTCGTAGGGTCGCGGCATCCCGTCGCCCTGGACGAAGTCGGGGTCGTAGTAGTTGGCGATGCCCTGCTCGGCGACGAACCGACGGAGTATGTCGATGTTGCGGTGTGCCTTGGCGTCGGCGGTGAAGATGTAGTGATCCGGGATGATGACGATCTTGCCGGGGTCCCAGACCTTGGCGTCGGCGCCGAACTGCTCGGTGAAGACGGCGATAGCGCCGGGCCCGCAGACGTCGTGGGTCATGAGGACGTCGACGTCGACCCAGACGTTGTCGCCGGCGGTCACCTCGTGCCGACGGGCATGCTTGGCCAGGATCTTCTCAGTGATGGTCATGCCCATGTCGCGTAGTCCCCTATGCATTGGGTCGCGGCCGCGTGGAAGCGTACTGGCTTCCCGCAGGCGCGAGCGTCTCGACGATCGCAACACCGCAGTATAACCATCATCGGTCGATCCGTCAGCACTGCCGCAGAGAGTTGCGGGTGTTTCCGTATGTGCTCGGGTCTTCGGCGGAGGCGACGGCAGCTTGATTTGTCGCGGTGGGTCCGATAGATTCCGCTGACGACGTGGAGAGACCGCGTCTTCTGCTTGCGCGGGTCTTGTCGTGTCGGGCCGGGGCAGGACGCGGGCGTTTCCAAAGAAAGAAGGGAGTCGAGATGAAAGCGATGATGATGAATCGCTCCTTGGGGCAAGGAGTGGCCGCCAGTCTGGTCGTTGTCGGGCTTCTGTGTCTGCCGGGGTGTCGGAACCGGTCGGAGCGCTCGGAGGACAAGACGATCACGGGCACCGTGACGAGCATCGACGAGGCGACGGGCAAGGTCGCCATGAAGTTCCGCCACAAAGAGAAGAAGATCGATATGGAGTACGAAGGCACGGTGGATCAGAACTCGGAGATCCTCATCAACGGCCGGGTCGCCAAGCTCAGTGAGGTGAACACGGGAGACAGAGTGATCGTGACCGGGTATCGCGACAAGCAACGGAAGCGGATGATGGTGGTCAAGGTTGAGATCGAGCGCGAGGGATGGGAGCGCTCTCCGACCGCGACGACGAAGGCCGCAACGAAGCCGGCGGCCAAGGCGCCAGCGCCGGTGCAGCCGCCGACGAAGAAGGCGGAGTAGGGACGGTCTCGGTATCGGCCGTTGCATGCGTGTCGACATGATCAGAAGCCCCCGTCCGGAGACCGGGCGGGGGCCTTTTCCATTTGGGCTACCAGGCGACCACGACGCCGGTGACGCAGGTGGCGCCCGAGTGCGCGGTCCTTGTCGAGTCCTGGAGGAAGTAGCTGGTCCAGGTCAGCGGCCAGTGCACGACGCCGTCGCCCGCGCCGCCCCAGTGGCCCATGTGGCGCAGGTCGAGCGACACGCATCGCCAGCCGTCGGCGTCCATCTTTCCGCCGGTGGGCTGGAAGGTCTGTCCGGTCTTGTCGACGACGCGGAGACGGATCGCGTCGCCGGACTTGTCGCCGCGGACCCACATCATGATTCGCTTGGGGCGGGCGCCGGGCATGCCGATGGAGCTAGGCTGCTTGGGGCCGATCTGCCAATAGCACCATCCCGCGGACATCTCGTAGTCGACTCGGAGGGCGCGATCGAACGGGGGATCGCCGCCAGGCGACTCGACGACTTGTCCTTTCAGCTCGACCTTCCGATCCTTGTCGCCTTCGTGCCATAGGCGGTAGTCGTCGGTGAGGGTCGCGCCGACGGGGGCGTCGACGGGGTCGATGACGGGGTCGACGAGCTCGTAGGTCATCGGCTCGGTCTCGGCGATGACGCGGCCGGTGGGGCTGACGAGGCGGACGCCGACGTGACGGGCCACGCCGGCCAGGCGGAGGTCGTGCCATCGGACGACGGCGGTCTTCTGGCCCTTGGCCAGTGCGACGCCGACGGCTTGGCGGTCGACGCCATCGACGTTGGGGATGAGGTTGGCGGTGAGGGGCAGGGCGCCGTTTGTTCCGACGGAGACCTGGAGGCCGTCTTGCCGCCAGGCGAGGTCGAGGGAGACGGGGTTGTGGATACCGGCCTCGACGGTCCTGGTGATGGCGTGGGGGGGCTCTCCCTCGCACGCGATTCGCGCGGTGATCTTGAGTGCGACGGCACTTCCGTCGTGGCGGCAGGCGCTGCCTCCCCACATTGCGAGGGAGGGTTCCTGGGGCTCCAGCGGCTTGTTGGGGTCGCCAAAGGAACCGACCCAGCGCCCCGCCACGTAGACGTCATCCGTTCTGACCGGATCGAGCGTTACCCTCGCGGTCCGTTGGCCTGCGTTGTAGGTGATAACGAGCATGGCGTAGTCGCCCCACACCGTTCGATGCAGGGGGATGGGGTTGACGAACACAGTGAGCCATCCGGGCGCTGGGGGAGCGATCGCTAGATATCGAGGGGCGTCGGTGACCCATTGGCGCGGGCCGTCGGGGACGTCGATCTTGTTGCCGAGGTGGTCGACGGCGCCGGCGATCTTGATGCCGGGACCCAGGTCGATCTCGTGCGGGTCGCCGGTCGTCCAGATGACAAGCTCGCCGGTGTAGAGGACGAAATCCTGCTCGGACCCGACGTCGATTCTGCTGAGGACGGTTGGGACTCGCCCGAGCAGCGTCTTCATGGCGAGGTAGGCGGGCTTTGGCTTGTAGTCCCATGTGACGGTGCCGAAGTTGTGCTCACCCTCCTTGGGGTCCTTTCCGTCGTCATGCCAGTCGTACCAGATGCTGATGGGGATCTTGCTGAGGGCGTTGGCAAGCCACTGGCGGGGGAGATACTTGCCTTGCTGCTGGCGGGAGACGTTCGTCGAGGTGTAGCCCCACTCTCCGCTGATGATGGGGATCGTCTTGCGCTTCTGCTTTCCGTCGACCTGGACCTTGGGGGCGTATTGCTCGATGAGGCGGGCCAGATTCTTGTACTCGGGGATGGCGGTCTCGGGGCCCATCTTGCCGTTACGGTAGGGATGGACGCTGACGCCGTCGACGAGGTCGAGGAGGCCTTTCTGGAAGCACTGCTCGATGAAGTCGAGGGGGATGCGGGAGGTGGCGGGTCCGATGACACAGGCGTTGGGGTCGGCCTGTCGGATGGCGGGCACGACGGCCTTGCACCAGGCCATGTAGTCGTTGACGTTGGGCTTGGGCTTCCAGAAGCTGATGTTGGGCTCGTTCCATAGCTCCCAGATGATGTCCTTGCCGGCGTAGCGTTTGACGAGGGCCGATACGAAGCGCGCATATGCCGCGCGGCCCTCATCGGAGTGGGGGGCCAGGCCGTCGTCGTAGAGGGGGTTGCCGTAGTCGATGATGAAGAGCAGGCGGATCTTGTGCTGTTCGAGCTTGGCGATGAGGGCGTCGTAGTGGCTGAAGTCGTACAGGCCGGGCTTCTTCTCGCAGCCGGCCCAGCTTACGTCCATGCGGACGATGCTGACACCGGCTTCGGTGAGCATCTTCCAGTCCTGCTCGTTGCCCTCGTAGAAGTGGATGTTCACGCCGAGGCCCTCACGGCTCGGCCTGGCGGCGAGGGCGGGGTGGACGCTCGCACGGCTCTCGCCGAAGAGGCCTTCGCCAAGGGCTTTGCCGAAGCCTTCGAGGGAACAGCCCGTGGTGGCGGGCAGGGCGATCAGACCTACGAGGAGGGTGGTCAGTCGTCGAGTCATGCCTTGGCTCCTTTCTCCGGACGGGGCGCAGGTAGGGCCGACGCCCGGGCGGTGGGGTTGCTGGGTGCGCAGTCTACCGGAGGGGCCGGCGCGTGTGTAGGCGAGGCAGGAATGATTGGGCGCGACATATCCTCTCAACCTCGTATGGATATGGGGTTCGGTGTACCAAGGAAGTGAGAAGGAAGAAGTAAGAAGCGAGCAGTGCGGCAGACAGGGCCGGAGCGGGGGGTGGACGGCGATATGCCCTCTTGAAACGTCGACACGTCGACATCGGAGCGAGTCGGGGGCGATGTCTCGGAATGTCTCGAAATGTCTCGGAATGCAGCGGAATGCAGCGGAATGCAGCGGAATGCGCTGATTTGAGGCTCCAGGCTTCGGGCTCCAGGCTGCAGGGGTGGGCGGAGACAGGGGGTGGGGAGGGGTTGTGGTCCCGGAATGTCCTGTCGACACGTCGACATCGGAGCGGGGCAGGGGCGATGTCTCGGAATGTCCCGAAATGTCCCGGAATGTCTCGGAATGCAGCGGAATGCGCTGAAATGCGGCGATTTGAGGCTCCAAGCTTCGGGCTCCGGGCACCATGGGCGGGCGGAGACGGGGCTTGGGGGGGGGCCGGAGTGTCGTGTCGAAACGTCGACAGGTTGACACGTCGACATCGGAGCGGGGCGGGTGTGATGTCCGGGAAGAGAGACCACAGACTTCAGACCCCAGGGGCCAGGGAAGTGGGAGATGGGGGAAGGACGAAGTACGAATGATGAATGATGAATGATAGAAGGTGAAGGGGGAGAAGGTGGAACGTCGCGCTTGGTGTCCCATTCTGTCCCACAATGTCTCGGAATGTCTCGGAATGTTCGGGAATGGCGCGAGATGTCGTGTTTTCGGGGGTCGTGGGGTCGGTGGTGAATGGGGCGGTGATCGTCTTTGGCGTGGACAAGCACGGGACGCGATGTATACGCGTCGGGCTTGCCGGGGGGACGCCGGTTGTCGGTGGTTCTGGGCTTGGGCATGGGATCCTCGGGTTGTGGGATTCCGGGCTCGCTGCTTCGGCGGTTGGGCCGTGGCAGGGACCGGTTGGAGGAGAGAAGGGGGTCGGTGTACTGGTCGGCGCTGGAGGAGGGGGATCTGCTGACGCGGGCGCGAGCATTGCGCTGCGGGTATTGGGTTGTGCACGCTGCATGGTATACTGGGGTGGTTCAACGGGTGTTTTTGACCGAGGGAAGGGCGTCAATGCGCGACACGGGCCATACGAAGCAGGAGATTGCCAGGCTCGGCAAGGAGCGGTACGAGCGGGACATTCGCTCGGACGTGGAGTCGCATCACAAAGGCGAACTGCTTGCCCTGGACATCGAGACCGGGTATTACGAGATCGATTCCCAGGCGGGTCCAGCCGTCCAGCGTGTCAAGGCCCGGCATCCTGACGCGGTCGTGTTTGTCCTCCGCATCGGCTATCCCACCGCCTACAAGCTGGGCGCTCACGTCAAGGGCTTGCGTTCGTGATCACCGGAATCGTGACAGCGGAGAACGAGGCCGTTGTCTCGCTAGAGGTCTACCGCTCAGACGGCAGCGCGAATCGGGTTGAGGCAGTCATTGACACGGGCTTCAACGGTTTCTTGACCTTGCCTGGCGATGTGATCTCCCAACTGGGTCTCGCTGTGACGAGCACGGTTCAAGTTGGCCTGGGAGACGGTCGAGAGATCGATCTCTATCAGTGTTGCGGGGATGTGTCATGGGGTGGGCGACGTCTGAGCGTGGATATCCTGGAGACTGAAGGGGGGTCATTGATCGGCATGGCACTGCTGAGCGGCTTCAGACTCGAGGTCGACGTTGTTCCGGGAGGCCACGTCAGCATCAGCCCGGTGCGATAAGCGCCGACCAGGGATCTAGCTGGTTTGCGTGGTAGATCCACTCGCCAGAGACCTAGAGCCAGGCCTCTGTCCACACGTTGGCTATGGCTACTCGGCGTTCTCAGCAGATCACCCCAAGAGCCGCGGTCTGCAGGTCCGCTCGCTGGTTCGCACTAGGGATGCGGGCGGATTGGATAGCCTAGCGAGTCAAGAGCCAAGCCTTTCCCCTCAGAGCCGCCTTTCTGGGGTCGATTCCGCTCTCGGCATGAGGGGCGTTCAGCGTGACTTCTGTCTTAGTTCCCAGGCCTTAACCAGCCTCTCGTTGACTGGGTCATCACGTATAGCACCGTCCTTCCTCCCTCCGCCCCTCACCATCGGGACTTCCCTGCCCCAAGCCTCGCTTACCTCAGTCGGGGTCAAGAATAGAGTCCGCCCGTCTCTTTGTACCGCCCATCTGGCCCGTTGCAGTATGTACTCAAAGTCACATCCCAAGGCGGCATACCATAGCTCTTCCGCTTCTCCCAGGCCCCACACCGTCTCGAACCACTGCCGCCAGTCCGCGACATTCCCATGCTGATGGACGAGGTCAGCGGCATGCCGCAGCACGGCTCGGATGAACTGGACGATGAGATCCCTCGCATTGTCCCGGGGGACGAAAAGGCGGCTGGCGGCCGGGACCGGGGCGTGCAATCCACGAACATCGATCTGCGTCTGCCCAGTGAACCCATCCAAGGCCAACCTACTCGTAGTCCCCTCTTGTGGTTGCCAGTGCACGATGCCTCCGGGGACGAGAATGCCATGCATAGCGAGCCGCGCGTCGGCGCGCCCGATGTCGACAGCCCCGAATGTCGGACACTCGGACACCCAATCGAGTTCGCCCCTCAGCAGCTTCCGTGAGAGCCCTGGCAGACAATACCAGGGGCGCCCCCGCTTCTGCTTCTCCTCGTGGGCGAAGTAGTCACACGCTGCCTTCTTCTCGTGCGGCGAAAGGGCGTCCCACTGGTCCTTCAGAACATCGCACATGTCGTCGAGATCCCTCATCGAGATCTCCATCTCCTCAGCCGCATCGTGGTCTTGTCGGAGGTCATCGAACGGATCGGTCCCTTTCGCTAGGGCCCATGAAAGCAGCTTGGCGGGAGGTGTGTCGCCGCAGTAGTATCCCGATCGGCCGACGAGTAGCTCCCAGGCACTCTCGACGAAGCGCGGCAGGCCGGCGATCTTGAGTCCGCGCCTGATTCTCAGGTATCCTCTGCTTGGGCATGGTCGACCGTCGTGGCCGCGCAGAAGCCAGAACCAAGCCCGCCCGTGCAGGTGCTTCGAGAAATCCCACCTGGAGAACGGTATTTCCGACGGAACGATCACCTTTCCAAGCTGCCCATCTGGCACCCCCAGGTCGCGAAGTTCCTCACGCAGAGCATCTTTGGGATCCGCCCGATCCCACCGGTGAGGCACCAAAACGCTCGGATTCTGGCTCCTAGCCCGGTAGATCCGCAGTTCGTAGTCGATATTGACCGCCAGCGTGCCAAGCGTTTGCTGGATGTCGATCATGGCGTCGGTGCGCAGGTGGACGGTAATACGGGTACCCGGGCGGTCTGGTGGACCGTCTTCAGCATCGTTGTTGGGCGACGGAAGGAAACGGGGCTGCTTGCGCTTCGGGAGACGTTCTATGACGAAGTACTTTGCCGGGCCCTCGACCGTGATATGTAGTGGCTCTTGGTCGTGCCGGCAGGTCTCGATTTCGAATCGGTCGGCTACGAGGAAGCAAGACAGGATTCCGATCCCGAACCGGGAACAGGCCTCCAGGTCGATGCTCTGGCGGGCGAGGCGCTGTCGCTCGGCTTCGAACCTGGGGGAGCGGTAGTAGCTCCTTCCGACCCGCATCAAGTAGTTCTCGACTATCTGCAGCGACATGCCCATTCCGTTGTCCTGAAAGATGATGCGGGGGGCCTCGGCATCATCGCTATGGTCCCAGACGACGATTCGAGGACAGTAGTCGGCTTTGCTCTCCTTGGCCAAGGCTTCGGCATGCCGACAGGCGTCCAGGGAGTTCTGGAGCAGCTCGCGGAGGAACAGGCTGGGGTCTGGATAGAGGCTCTTGTCCATCAAGAGCTTCATGATCTCGGCGTACTCCAGCTCGAACCGGAATGCTCCTGCCAGATAGTGCTTGTCCTTCATCTGCACGGTGCGGCGGTCAACGATGTGGGGCAGGCAGAGTTTGTATCGCTTGGCGATCTTGGGCGGGGCATCATCGGTGAGGTATCGGCAATCACGAAGCTCCTGATCCACCAAGTCGAGGTACTGGTGGACGGCCACATAGAAAGCTGGGTGAGCGCACTTGGCGGAGAACATCACCACGCGGTCCTCGACGGACCATCCGCTCACCTGCAAGTGCTTGTTCCATTCCGTCCAGGACTTCTCGCTTGTGAAGTCAATGTGTTCATAGACGGCCAGCGGAGTGCGGGAGCGGTCGAAGTCCAGAACGTCGCCGATTCGTAGGCAACAGGCCAAGTACCGCAGGTTGCATGGCACACCCGAGATCGGCTCATTGGTGGGGAGCCTACAGACGGCCTTGTCGGGGTCGGCGCGGTCGTTGCTTTCACGGACGCCCCAGTCGTGGCTTTCGCAGAGCGTCGCGACGGGGTCGGCTATTTCATGGTCACGAAATCTCAGGCGACCGGCGAGTTTCGCCTCGATGTAGTTCCTCGCGCGCTCGGGATGCACACGTCGATAGTACTCCGCGAGGATTGCGTCTTCGATTGCGCTGGCGCGACGGTCCTGTCCATGCGCGCGGGCTTGCTCGATGGCGCTCACTTCATTGATGTGGGCGGACCGGAACTCGCGGTAGTCCTCACTTGCCGCATCGTATTGCTTCTCGGCATCTGTCACGGCCATGCCTACGTCGTGGAGCAGGCCACCCAGGATGAGCACTGCGAGCTCAAGTGCGTTCAACTTCTCGAGCGTGGACTGCGGGATGAACTGTCCCATCAGGTCGATTACGTTTCGCGAGTGGGATATGTCGTGCTCGGTGTACTGAGGAAATGTCTGGGGGATGCGCTTCAATACGGGACCAACGGCTTTGGCCACGTCGCATATGAGCCCGGCTAATGACTCAACATCTTCGCCGTCGACATCGTCTCGGCCCTCGCTCGCTTTCAGTTCCTTGTATAGACGGAGTCCCCTGATTTGACTTGCGTACTGACCCACGTTGCCGTCCTCCGGATACCTGGCGCGACTTTACACAGACCGATTCGCGGTTGCAATGGTGGCGGGATGAGCACTTATGCCTGAAGAGATCAGTGCAGCAAGGCATGTGGTGACGAAGTGGAGCCCGTGTGCGATGCTGAGAAGACCCCCGAGGCTACTTGCTCGCTGAAGCAGAGGTCCTCGCGGTGTTGCGCTCGACTCGTGCTGGGATTGGGAGGGGGCTCAGGTTGGGTCCCACGGCCTGGCGGCAGGCGGGGGCGCAACGCATTGGGCATGAGATGGACCAAGGCTGGCGTTGATCTGTCTGCGTCCCGGGGGGCAATCACTACGCCGCGGACTGAAGGAGGTCTGCCGAGACGATTTGGTTCACTCGGATGAATGAGAACCGGTCGGATTTGGGGTGGGCGTAGAAGACCTGTGACTCCAGGATCGCGATCAGGTGGGGGTCGGGCACTTCGTAGCGGTCGCCGCTGGTCACGACGATGCGGAAGGGCTCAAAGGGCCTCCGGTCCAGCAGTTTTCGGATTGTGTCGAGCATGTGAGGTCACCTCCTCTTGGGCCGTTCGATCCCTCTCGTCGGTGGGATGTCGCGTGATGTGCGGCCCCGTCATGCGAGCCCCGCCCACAACCACGCATGCCAGATGCGGTGCTGCAAGGCAAGGTGAGTGGGCGTGGTGTGCTTGGGGTTCGACGCCGAGGCGGCGCGTGAGAACGAGTGGGCTGTGTGCTCGTCGCGAGCCTTCGATACGCAGGTTTTGGCTTTGGTCATTGGGTGTGCAAGTAGCGATCGGAATTCGCGCTGCCCACCGCTGAAGCGATGGGGCACCCAGGAAGGCAGGCAGGGATGCCTGCGTTACGGAGAAGCGTCACGGGTAAGATGCCCGTGCTACGCGGGGGTGGGGCACCCGGCGCCCCACCGGCGATTTGCCTGTCCATGCTCTCACTTGGAGATCGGCGCTCGCTTGTAGCGCAGCAGAGCGGAGCCGGGGCGGTTGCGGATGGTGATTTCGGGTTTTTGGAGCTGGCGGCCTTTCATTTTCTTCCATGGGCCTGGGGTGTAGGTTTCGGCGGTGAGGCTTGCTTCGTAGGTTGCGTCGGGGTCGATGTTGTAGAGCTCGACTTCGCTCATCAGGATGGCGCTGTCGGGGCGGCGGAAGAAGAGGACGCAGCCTTGGTTTAGGTCGGGGCGGT
>JAFGLZ010000192.1 GCA_016927755.1 Phycisphaerae bacterium | reverse complement strand
GCACGGCGAGCCTGGCTCGCAGGTCGCCATCGATGCGGAAGGTGCTGTGACTCATGCCGAGGGGCCTGAGAATCTCATCGACGAGGAACGCCTCGCACGTCTTGCCGGAAACCACCTCGACGATTCGTCCCAACACGCAGTAGCCGTTGCTGCTGTAGAGGAACTTGGTCCCCGGCTTCGTCAGCAGGGGCTGTTTGGCCAGTGCGTCGACAAAGTCGGTCAAGACGGTCTTGCCGCCGCTCGGATCGACCGGCTGGTTGGCCTGCTTGTCCTGGTTGGCCATGCCCGACGTGTGGCAGAGCAGTTGACGGACGGTCATGTTGCCGGCGCCGCCCGTCTTGATCTTCTGATCCTTGAAGGCGGGGAGGTACTTGCCGACCGGATCGTCGATCGAGAGCTTGCCGCGCTCGGCGAGCATCATGACGGCGGTGGCGGTGATCGGCTTGGTCATGGAGGCAACCATCATCGGCGTGTCGACCGTCATGGGGCGCTGGGCCTCGACGTCCGCGTACCCGTGGGCCTTGGCCAAGACGATCTTCCCGCCCCTGGCGGCCAGGACGATTCCGCCCGGCAGTCGCTTGTCCTGGACCCACTGGGCGAGGGCCTTGTCGACCTGGGCGAGCTTCTCAGGCGACATGCCCACCTGATCGGGGCTGCCGTCGGTCAGCGGATGGTCCGCGGCGCGAAGCGTTGCCGTCGGCGAGCTCATCGCTACCAGCAGCGCGCCGCACACGACGGCAAACCAGCTATGTGTGGGCTTCATCACAGATTCCTTTGCTGGACGTGACTGTCGGACACTGTACGCAGATTCCTCGGGTAGCTCCGGTCTTGGTCCAAGCCCGGATCTCAGATGCGGGTCGGTTTGGCAAACCGGCCTCGTAGCGAACCCCGGGCCGGCGCAGTCTCGTACCTCTCCTGCATGTGAATCCGGACTGGGAACAGCCCGGCTCGGAGACGATCTTCCACCTCACCTGCCGCGGAGTTGGCCGCGACGGGCAGCTACTTCCACTCGGCCTTGGGCGGGTCGACGTAGTCCTCGTAACGCGCGGCTATCTTGGCGACGTCGACGTCGCCCTCGTGCAGCAGGATGCGGTACTTGAGGACGAGCTGCTTGCCATCTTCAAGGTTGTAGTCTCCCGGCTCGGTGTTCTTCTTGTCGAAGCATTTCGAGCCAAACGGGTTTGCCGTGAAGAGGCCGTAGTCGCGGATGTGCCAGCGGGTCGGATACCGCAGGTTCCCGGGGGTATCGAAGACGGCCACGCCGTACTGCTGGCCCTTGGTCCGGCTGTAGTCGACCCACTTGGCCTTCTTGCCCCAGCCCTGCCTCATGGTCTTGAGACCTTCACTCGTGGTCAGCAGTCCGCCGCATTTGCCGTTCTCACGGATCTCCTTGGCAACGCGAAGAGAGCAGATACCGCCTTCTTTCGTGTCGCCGAAGTGGACCTTCCCGTACTTGGCGTTGAACGTAACGGTCATGTCGATGATCCTGACGGGAGCGTCCACGGCGTAAAACGTCAGCCTGCGATGCTCCTCGACGACCTTCTTGCCGTCCCTGCCCGTCCAGTCGATGAGGCAGTCGATGGTTCCCAGCACGGGCCCGCCCTCGGCCTTGACGACCTCGCGGACGATCTGCCGGTCCCACTGGTCCTTCTGGGGCTGACCCGGTTTGCCCGGCTCATGCCAGAAGTTGTACTTCTTGTCCTGGAGCTCTCCGTGGGCGACGTAGAAGCTTCGGTGATGATGGTGATCGCGCTGCTCGCCCTCGATCTCTTCCATCGGAAAGCCGCGCGTCATCGCAACCTGCTTCGGGCCGTAGAGCGGATAGCAGTACGGACGGATCTCCTCCGGGTCGAGGCGGAACGTGGTGAAGGCCTTGCCGGCGACGGTCACGTCGTACTTGTGGTCGGTCTTGGCGATCTTGACCACGGGCGCGCATCCGCCGTCGGACGAGACGGTGTAGGTCTTCGTCTTGCCGGACGGGAGGGCCTCCAGGATCCAGCAGAGCTTGCCGTCGACGACCTGGCAGGCGACTGCCTTGCCGGTATCGCCGTCGACCATCTTCGGATTCTCGATGCCCGAGGGGGCCGCGACGCACATCGGCACCATCGCCCGGTCGTGATCGCCCGCTTTGACGACGAGCTGCTTGGACTGCGCCATCGCGCTGGAACCGCCCATGATGCCCCAAGCGAGCACCAAGACACCTGCGACGTGTCGATTGATCATACCTGCCGTACGCATGCTTGAATCATCCTCCAGGTTCGAGTGTGTCCGGCACGCGGCCGAACCGTTTCGTCAATTACCTACTTGCTCATGCCGACCTGCCGCCGGCAAGTGTACTACAACTCAATGACCTCGGTCACGTTTCCGCCAGTGCCGCCTCTGACGTGGATCGTGCACACCGCGCCCTCGGGCGGCGCGGCGACAAACCACTCCATGAGCTGTCCGCCCGTTAGCCCCTCGAGGTGACCCAGCTCATGATGGGCCTGGCGGCTCAGGACCTCGGCGCCCTCGCCGGCGTGGAACTCCACGCGAACGGGGTGGAGTCTCGCCAACGATTTCCCCTGGTTCGTCACGTTCGTGGGCAGCTCGCCCCGGTTGGCCACACGGGCTCGGATGCGATGGACCCCGGCGGAGACCTGCTCCACGGTCAGATCCTCGATCCGGAGCCAGGGATGCTTGGCGGCGTGATCGATGGTGAACTTATACGTGTTCCGCGCGATCGTAGCCAACTCCGCCGGCGTCGGGTTGTACAGGTACTTGCGGAGGAGCCCGCCGATCTCCACGTCGCCCAACTGCGGATGACGGAACCGCCGCCAAGACCTGAAGAGTTTGGGGGCTCGGCGCGGATTGCGATCGCACCACTTCATGATTCGACGGATGACGCCCTCCTCGTCCTGTCGTTTCCGGCAGGCGAAGATCTCCTTGGTGCTGATCCCCGGCGTGTTGTACATCGTGCCCAGTTCGAATTCGTAGACGAACAGGCCGAGGTGCTGATAGCCGAAGTTGTGAAAGTGGCCGCGAAGGTTGTTCGTCGGGTCACGCTCGAACCGGTAGTTGATCACGTGGATGGCCGGGAAACCCGTGTGTTTGGCGCCAATCTCGCCGATGTCCTGGATCTGCCGAAGGTCGTCGGCGTCCAGATCGCTGAGCGAGCCGGTGGATGGCGGCATGAGAATCGCGTTGGGTCCGGTGTGATAGCCCAGGACCGCGAACAGGTTCGGCCTCGCGTGGATCCACTTGCCCAGGGCCCGCATCTCCGGCTCGCTGAAGGGGAAGTCCCCTGCCCCGCCCTGCTCGGGCTCCGGACGCCAGTCGTAGGACCAGTTCCGGTTCCAGTCGAAGCCGCGCCCCTCGACGCGGATGCCGTCCGAGCCGTCCCACTGGAAGATAAGACCCTCGGGCAGGAGGCGGTAGAACGGCGGCTTGCTGTCGCCGCGACGCCTGATCATCAGTCTGGCATCGCCCGGATCCTTGACGAACGGACCGTCCGGGTGCTTCTGACGCATGGTCAGGATCAGGCCATCGGCGTTGACGTCCTCCTGATAGAGCGTGTTCGGCGTCAGCGGCCGGCGCTCAGTCCGGCTGCGGATGGCGCCGCTAGTGGTCATGGCGAACTCGGCGCCGTCCGGGTTGATCCGCGGCACGATGTGGAACACGACGCGGCTGAGCAGTCCGCGACCGCGGGGCCCATGATCGGCCAGGAGTTGCCGAGCCGTCATCAGTGAGGCGTGTGTGCCGGCCAGCTCCGTCGCGTGGATGTTGCCGTGGACGAGGTAGGCGGGCTTGTCGCGCGACGGGCCGGTGGCGAACTCGGTAATCGTCAGCATGTAGAGGGGCCGTCCCTGCCTCGAGTATCCGATGGTCTCGAGCCGGCAGAGGTCGGGCCTGGCTTGCGCGAGCCCGTGAAGGAAACGTTCTGTCTGGGCGAACGTGAAGAAGTCCTTGAACGCCAGATCCGGCAGTGGCTTGCGTTTGGAACGTCTCTGCTTGGCCATTGGCACACCCGTATCCCCAGCGTGGCCCGGAACGATTCCCGGCAAATTGCACGATTCGGGGCGTGAAGTCAAGGCGGGACGTCGAGGGGCGCGCGAAGGGATCCTCGCCTCACGATCGCATGGCGGTCATCTTGGCCATGGGTGCACGCCGATACGCCACGGGCAAGATGCCCGTACTACTGGCCAAACCCCCGCCACGGGCAAGATGCCCGTGCTACGATGGCGCGGAGCCCCACAGGGCGATTCAGCTCGCCTTGGCGTTCAGGCCGAGCGCGACCTTCCGGATGGCCCGGGCCACGTCGTCGGCGTCGGACTCTGTGAATCGCTGCGTGATGCCGATCGAGATCGCGCGATCCAGGATGTCAAGCGTCCGCGGACACATGTCGCGGGCGTACTCGACGCTGCCCTCGTACAGCGGGCTGGTCCAAGGCCAGCCGCTGGGATCGTGCGAGTGCTTGTCCATCACGTAGTCCCAGTAGCAGTAAATGTGCCGATCGGGGAAGCCGGCGTTGTGCTTCGTGCCGTTGGCGATGCCCTCGGCGTTCAGAGCCTGGCTGACCTCGAGCGACCTCTCCGCCGAGCCGGTCGTGAGGACGATGCTGATGCCGCAGTCGCCTGGCTCGTCGTTGATGGGGCAAGGTCGGACGATCGGCAAGTCGCGGATCTGGGCCAGGATCCTCTGCTTGACCTTGCGGGTCTGGGCCAGGATGCCCTGGAGCCTGCCGAACTGGACGAGACCCAGGGCCCCGCGGAGGTCGCACATACGGAAGTTCTCGCCAGCGAACGGCTTGAAATCCATCCGCGTGTCCCAGAAGCACATGGCGGAATCGTGCCGACAGGCCGCGCGGTAGTACGTCTGTTGGTCGTTCGTGACGATCATGCCCCCCTCGCCGCTGGTCACGAGCTTGTAGTGCTGCAGGCTGAAGCAGCCTGCGTTGCCGATGCTGCCGAGGGCTCGTCCCTTGTATCCGCCCCCGCATGCCTGCGCCACGTCCTCGAGGACGAGCAGATCGTGCTCTCGGGCCACCGCCATGATCTCGTCCATCTTGCAGGGCAGCCCGATCATGTCGACGGGGATGATTGCCTTGGTCTGCGGCGTGATCTTGCGACGAATGTCCTGCGGGTCGATCGTGAGCGACTCGTCGATCTCGGCGATGACGGGGATCGCTCCCACGACGAGGCAGGCCGACGGGGTGGCGATGTACGTATAGCCGGGGATGATGACCTCGTCGCCGACGCCGACGCCGATGCCGACTAGGCCGGCGATGAGGGCGGTCGTCCCGCCGGTCGTGCCGATGCCGTACCGGCACCCCGTAAACTCGCAGAACGCCTTTTCGAGCTGAGCGGCCTCGCTGAGGCCCTCTTCCTCCGTCCTGTCCAGATACCGGAAGATCTTGCGTCGGCGCAGGACCTTCGTGACGGCGGCGATCTCCTCCTCGGCGACGTCGGCGATGCCGTGGGGGCCGATCGGCAACGACTCGATTCGAACCGGCCGTCCGCCATCAATGGCCAGGGGCTCCAGATCCTTGGGCGTGCTCATAGGGTCCTTTCACTCTACCTGATCCGCTGGGACGAGCTCTCGTGGGGCGCCGATGTCGACGACGACGATCTCGCCGACGTAACCGCTCGCTTCCGGAACGAGCATTCCGACCTTGGGGGCGACGAACGTCACGGTCACATCGGCCCGGACGGTCGCATTGGTCGTCCGGCCGGTGTCGCAGTCCAGCCCGGACGGAACGTCCACTGCCACGACGTCGGGGCCGTCTAGCTCGTTGATCGAACGGATGATCGCGTCGAACGGCGCCCGCACGTCACCGGTGAAGCCCGTACCCAAGAGGGCGTCGACCACCACTCGACAGCTCCGCATGTCGCCAGTGGCCCGGGCGATCTGCTCGGCGGTCCGTAGCGGGGTTGTCGGAAGCGACATCTTTCGGACGATGTCGTGGTTGATCAGGGCGTCGCCCTTGAGTCGCTCGGTGTCCACGGCCAGATAGATCGTTACTTGCACGCCCGCGTTGTGAAGGTGTCGCGCGATGACGAAGCCATCGCCGCCGTTGTTGCCGGCGCCGCACACGATCGCCACACGCTCCGCCGTCAGGTCTCCCAGTCGAGTCAGGATCACCCGCGCGGCACCCCGCCCCGCATTCTCCATGAGGACGACGCCGGGAATGCCGTAGTCCTCGATGGCGGCACGGTCGACCTCTCGAACCTCCTGGCGTGTCATCGGCTTGGGCGCGAACATGTGGGGTATTCTATCTCCCAAGCTCGCCCTGGTGTCAAACGAACGGCGCGTTATCATGCGCGTGGCAGCGGTTCCGCCCGTGGAGAGGACATGTGGACGGCCAGCCCCCGACGACGCCGACTGAGACCGGCCCCCCGAGGGTGTGGTGGCTTTTCGCGCTCGTCTTCGTGACGTGCCTCTACGGCGTGTTCCCGAACGCCCGGCCCGATCTGACGCCGTTCAACTGCGACGACAGCGAGGCCTACATCGGGCTGGCGAACTCCATCGCGACGGGGCGCGGATACACGCGCTGCCTGAATCCCGATCAGCACCTCCCTCACAAGACGTGGCCGCCAGGATTGCCGCTGCTGCTGGCGCCGGCGATTTGCCTGTTCGGCCTGAACCTGGCGGCGATCAAGTTCGTGATGATCGGCGTGGGCATCGTCGGCCTCGTGTTCTTCTATCTGCTCGTGCGCGATCTTACGGACGTGCGTCTGGCCGCCTGGACCGCGACGGCGACGGCCTGCTGCGCCCACTACTTCTGGTTCAGCCATCAGGTGATGAGCGAGGTGCCGCTATTCACCGCGTCGGTCGTCGTCTTGTGGCTGCTCAACAGGGCCGCGAGAGAGCCGCTTCACTGGCGCTGGTGGGTGCCGGCCGGGATCGTGCTCGGCTACGGCGCGATCATCAAGGGTCTTGCCCTGCTGATCGTTCCCGCAGCGCTGGTCGTCGTGTGGCGGGCCTCGGGATCGCAACGGCGGGCCGTGGCGACGCGGTATGTCGTCTTCGTTCTCATTGCTCTCATGCCCATGATTGCCTGGTCCGTACGCAACAGCCGCGTCGAGGCTCAATCGCTCGACGGCATCAATCAGTTCCGCATGCTGCTTCAGGAGACGCCGAACGACCCGAATTCGCCGCTCATCACGCCTCGGTCGCTGGTCAAGCAGATCTATGCGAACGTCATCTGGGGGATCATCTACCGCGCGCCCGATCAGGTCCTGCCGCTGGCGCGCTGGGCGGATCTACGTCATCGGAGCGGCGGGCCGGTGATCGCGCTGGTGCTGACAGGGCTCGTCGTGGTCGCGCTGCTGGTGAGCGCATGGCGTCGGGTCCGGCCCATCCACGTCTATGCACTCTGCGTGCTGGGCGTGCTGTCGCTGTTCAGCACGGGGGGAACGGCGCGGTATTTCGTGCCGCTGGCGCCGCTGTTCATCTTCTTCATCGCCGACGCCGTTCGTGGGAGTCGCTGGTGGTCGCGGCTGGGCCCGCTGGCGACGGTTGTCGCGGCCGTTTGGCTGGCGGCGGCGGTGGTCGATCTTTGCTCGGCCATCCATCGCCAGGAGACGAGGCCCTATGCCGACCGCCAGTGGGGCCAATTCGTGGACATCGCCCGTGCGTCCGCGGAGTTCGTCCCGGCTGAGGCGACCGTGTTCGTGCACAACGGGAACGCCTTTACGCTCGTCTCGCGCCGACGGACCTGGATCTCCCAGCCTGGCGTGCCGTTCGACCTCGAGGGCGCTCTGCAATCGGGACGCATCACCCATTTGGTCGTCTCGCTGCATGGTCGTCCGCGCGACGCGGGTCGGCGGGTGTGGGTCCGCGATCACCGGAGTTGGCTCCGGTCGATCGGGGCCAACGAGGGCTATGAGGTACTGGTCCCATCTGGGCCGGCGTCTCATGCCGCAGCCGCGGGAGGGCCCTGACTGGGCAGGTTTGTCTCACCCGGCCGATAGCGGTTGGCCAGGAACGCCTCCACGGTCGTGATGACCAGCACCACGATCAGGAAGTAGTCCCACAGCGGGTTGCCCCGAGCCGCCAGGTGAATCGCGTCGCGAAGCTCGTCGAGGTTCCCCGCGACGCAGACCGGATGGTCGGGAAGCGAGTCGGTGAGCGTCTGGCTCGAGATCGGGGTGAGGTCCGATTCCGCCCCGTCGGGCGCGATGACGAACTGGCCGGTCTGCGCCGGCTTGCCGAGCGACTGCCAGGCATATGTACCCCGAGTGAACGTCTCCGTGAACACGGCGGTATTGCCCTGCTCGGTCGGGTTGGATCGGGCGCGGACGGTGGCGCTCCTGCCGGCCTGATCCTCGGGCAGCACCACGTCGACGTCGACGGGCTGATCGCCTCGAAGGGCGAGCGTCACCTGCGACCCTTCGCCGTAGGGGCCCGTCTCGTCCGCTCCGCTGATCGAGCCGAGACACATCCGCATCAGCATCGGCAGGAACACCGGCCTCGTGGGAAGGTTCGTCCAGACGGTATTGGCCGACGTCGTGAACAGCAGGCAGCGTCCCTGCCCGTAGCGCCGCTCGAGGAGCAGCGGTCGGTCGCGATCCAGCCATGCGATCGGCCTGCCCGGACGGACGGCGTGGAGGGCCGTCGTCAGGTAGCAGTAGACCAGCACCGACTGATAGTTGTCCTGCGTATCGTACAGTTCGCGAAAGATCGGGTGATCGACGTCGACGCGGAGCAGCTTGCTGGCCTCCCGCCGAGAGACGGGATCGCCCACCGGCTCGCCGAGCGTCGCCGGCAGGAGCGGGTTGTCCGAGTCCGCCAGGCGCGCGTTGTAGCTGGCCGACTCCACGCTCGGCCCGGCGAAGATGATCAGCGTACCGCCATCGGCCACGAATCGCCTCAGCGCTTCGGACAAGGCGTCGTCCAGGCTCGGGACGTCGCAGAGGACAACCACGTCGTTCTCGGCGATCTCGGCAACCTTGACCTCGCCCAACAGATTGGCGACCGCGGAGACGGCGCTGGGCACCTTCAGCGCGGTCATGACGTAATAGCCCGGTCCGGTCGGATCGCCGGCCCCGCCGGGCCCGGTGATCACGAGCACCCGGATGCGGTCGGCGATTCGCAGGGCGAACTCGCGGGTGTCGTCGTCCGGGAGGAGATCGTTCGCCTCGTCGATGACGACGCGTCCTCGGTGCAAGCCCGGCTGGGCGAACACGAACTCGAACATGACCTTCTGCCGGCTGCCCGAGGCGCCGTGTCCGGTCAGGAGCACGGTCTGGTTGAGGTGGTCCTGTCGGCGTCCGTCGATCTCCAGGCCGACCTTGGCGCGGCGGGTCTCCGGGGAGCTGTTGGCGATGACGGCCTCGAACCAGACCGTCGCGCCGACGACGCGTCCCTGCCCCTTGATCTCGACATCGGTCACCGCGAGGTTGGCCGAGCCACCGTGCCCGCAGTCCACCACCATGAGCGGCAGATCGGCGTTGTCCGTCAAACCCTTGCACGTGGCGAGATTGGTGAACGAGAGCGATTGCATGTCCGACAAGACGTAGACCACCCGGCTCGGCAGGCTCGACTGCTTGACGAGGTCCACGGCGGTCTGAACGGCCGAGACCATTGACGCCGCGCCGAGCCCGACCTCGGCGGAGTCCAGTCGGCGGAGCTCGGCCGAGAGGTCATGAGCCAGCTTGGGCTCGGCCTGACCGGCCCGCCCGTTGGTGAAGATCAGCGCAAGCTCGCGTGGCTTGTTGGCGCCACGGATGATGTCCTTGGCGACGTTTCTGGCCGTGTCCAACCGACGCCTCGGGCCGTCCCCCGCGGCCATCGACAGGGAGTTGTCGACCACGATGGCGGCGGCGAGTTGGGCATCGCCGCCGGCCAGGCCGTGCCTCGGCTTGTAGAGCGGCTGCGTCACGGCCAGCAGCAGCAGGGCGATCAAGAGCGTCCGCAGGACCAACAACAACCAGTGCTGGACGCGGCGGCGGCGGGCCGTCTTCTCCATTGAAAGGCGGAGGAACCGCAGCGTGGAGAAGTAGACCTGGGGCGCGCGGACGCTGGAGAGCAGGTGCAGCACCACGGGAATCGCCACCGACACGGCGAGGATCGGCAGAAGCCCCCACAGGGGCAACGACACCGGTCCGATGTTGAGTTGACCGAGCATCGCCTACCGTCGCCCCCCTGTCGCCTGCCGACTGGCGAGATAGCCCCGCAGCATGACGTCATACGGCGTCGCCGTGGAGGCCAGGATGTACTCGATGGCGCTGTCGCTGCAGTCTCGGCGATAGCGAGAGACGAAGGCGTCGACCTGTCTCTTGTACTCGTGGCGAATGAACTTGGGGTCGATCTGGAGCTTCTCCTGCGTCTCCATGTCGACGAAGGTCATGAGCTTGTTGAAGGGCAGGTCGAGCTCAGCCTGGTCGAAGACGTGGAAGACGATGACCTGGTGCTTCTTGTGCCTGAAGTGCCGCAGGGCCTTCATGACCTCGCCCGGGTCGTCGTACAGATCGCTGATGATGATGATCAGGCCGCGGCGGGCGATCTTCTCGGCCAGATCGTGGAACGTCCGGCTAACGGCGGTGACGTTGCCAGGCGTTATCTCCTCGAGGCTGGTGAAGAGCCGGTCCAGGTGGGTGGGCGTGCTGCCCGGGGGCAGGTGCTTCCGGATCGCCTGATCGAAGGCGACGAGGCCAACCATATCCTGCTGCCTGGTCATGAGATAGGCGATCATCGCGGCGAGCCGGCAGCCGTAGTCGAACTTGGTGGTGGCCCCGGTGCCGTAGTCCATGCTGCCCGAGACATCGAGGAGGATGTGGGCGCGGAGGTTCGTCTCCTGCTCGTACCGCTTGACGTAGTATCGATCGGTACGGGCCAGGGCGACCCAGTCGAGGTGCCGCAAGTCGTCTCCCGGGGTGTATTCGCGGTGTTCGCTGAACTCGACGCTGAAGCCGTGATGGGGGCTCCGGTGCAGGCCGGTGACGAAGCCCTCGACGGCGGTGCGGGCGATCAGGTTGAGCTTGCCCAGTTGGGCGGCTTGCTCGGGGTCGAAGTACTTGTAGGGCTGCGCTCGAGCCATCGGTTCCTCAAGGCTACAACGTGCCCCGCCAAGCCGTATTGCCGCCGCTGGTGCTTCCGTGCAGGCGGGAGGCCCGTGTCACGCGTGTCCGTTGGTCAGATAGGTCACCTTCATCCCGCCGTACCGCCGGACGTCCACGACCTCCAGGCTTCCGTACGGCGTCTCATCGTAGTCCACGCGAGATTCGTGCCGCAAGACGATGAGGGCGTCCTCTGCCAGGAGCGGGCCCTGGCAAAGACCCTCCAGGAGCCGGGCCACGGGCCCCGACGCCGCGTTATCACGGCTCGCGGCATACGGCGGATCGACGAAGACCAGGTCGATCGAGTCGTGCGCCAGCATCCGGATGTAGCTCTTCGGGCGGAAGGCGTCGCCCTGAACGATCTGTGCGAGCCCGCCCGCCTCGTCGCCGAGCACCGACTTGACGTTTTGCCGAAGGGCCTTTAGGGCCACTCCGGCCTGATCCACGAAACAGCACCACGCCGCCCCGCGCGACAGGGCCTCGAGCCCCGAGGCCCCGCTGCCCGCGAAGAGGTCCAATACCCTCACCTCCGGGAGCCCGCCAGGCGTGCCCCACTGGGAGCCGACCTTCTCCAGCACCGCCTCGCGCACGCGCTCCGGCATGGGGCGTGTGTTCTCGCCCGGGGGGGATACGAGGGTCTTACGTCGCCATTGACCACCTACGATTCGCACGGGCGCATCTTACCGCCGGAACCCACCGGATGCACCCCAACCTCGCTGACGGTGACGTGTACAATGGGGTATACTGATGCCCTGCCGACAGGGCTCAGGCGGCTTAGCGTTTGATTGGTGACAACGCTCTGCGCCCGGGACCCGGCGGCACGGAAGTACGAAAAGCATCTGACCGGCGGATTCCGGTCGAAGGCTCTTGTCCATGCGACGGTTCAGACAGGTGTCATTGTGTCTGGTGGGCTTCGTCCTGGCGGCGCTCTGCATGGCCGCTGGGAAGGCGGGCGATCCGTCCGCCTCCACTCGCCCGGCGGTTCGCGGGCCCTGGCCGCCCAAGCCCGTTGTGGAGGCGACGCTCAAGCGGATGGTCAAGGACGTCGCCAAGCAGCTCAAGATGGACGCCAAGCAAACGGCCGTCCTGAGCGAGCAGGCGATGAGCCGCTGGCCGGCGTTTCTCGAGAAGCACCGTCCCGTCCTTCAACCGCTCGTCAACGAGTACATCGAAGCGCTCATCATCGGCGATCCGCCGAAGCCGGAGACCGTGGCGCGATGGGCCAAGGCGTTTCAGCCCATCATCGAGAAGGCCGCCCAGGAGTTCGAGGGCACCTACTTGGAGGTGCGCAAGGTCCTTCGTCCCGATCAGCTCCAGCAATGGGACGAGGGCCAAAAGAGCTTTCGCGCGGGTAAGCAGACCATGGAGCAGCAGGTTCGGGAGCTCGCGTCGGGCCGGTTCGATCCGCGGACTTGGCAGACGCCCTTTCCCAAGCCACGGGGCTCGGGCCCTGCCCCGATTCGTGTCGCCACGCCGGCAGCCGACGGCGCTAGGGTGAACGCTGCCGCACCAGGCGATCGTCCGAGGCAGCGCGGGAACCGGTTCAGCTCTCGGCGCGGCGCCGCTCCCGGACCGTCGCGCCTGGGACAGACCGACCCCGCTCGACGAGGAGGCGTCATCGTTGCCGATCAGAAGGTCCGCCCGCTGGACAAGTGGGAGTCTTTCGTGAAGGACTTCATCAAGCGACACGGGCTCGACGAAGCCCAGACGAACTCGGCCATGGCGATCCTCGAGGAACTCAAAACCCAGGCCGAGGACTATGAGACGCGTCATCGCGGGGAGATGGCCAAGCTGGAACGGGCGGTGCAGGCTGCCGATCCCGAGGTCAAGCCGCGCTACCAGGGCCAGTTGGACGACCTCCGCCGCCCCGTCGCCGACCTGTTCCAGGAGCTGCAGGACCGCCTGGACGGCCTGCTGACCGCGTCGCAACGGCAAGGGACCCGCAAATGACACAGGCCATGACGACATCAACCCGCGCTTGCCGCTGGACCGGCATCCTCAGCTTCTGCGGCGCCATCGCGCTGGCGGGCCTGGCCGTCGCGGAGCAGGCTCAGCCACAGGCCCAGCCGGAAGACCAAGCCACGACACTGCCGAGCGCCGGGTTCTGGCCGACTCAGCGGATGCTCGAGATCATCCTGACCCAAGGCACGCAGATCATCGTCCAGCGGTACCAGTTCGACCCGGAGCAGGCCGCCGCTCTGCGTAAGGACCTGCTCACGCGCTATCCGGCTCTGTTGAATGAGCACCGAATCCGCCTGCAGCCGGTGATCAACGAGATCATCGAGATGCAGCTTGCCGGCGAATCGCCGAACGCCCCGCAGGTCGGACGAATCGCCGAGCGTGTCCAGCCGTTCTTGGACGGCGCGCGAGAGACGCTAAAAGCGACGCACGAGACAGTCCGCCCCCTGCTGCGGCCCGGGCAGCGACGCATCTGGGACCGGGACTACGTCAAGCTGGTCGCGGCCCTGGCGGTGGCCGAGGCGCAGCTCACACGATGGAAGCACGGGCAGTTCAAGAAGAACGACTGGCCGTTCAAGCTCGCATGGGACCCCACCAGCCAGCCGGCCGCCGCCTCGGCCGCAACCCGACCGGGCGAGGCCCCCGGCGGGCCGGAAGACCACGCTGCCGCCCGTGACGAGATTCGCCCGGACCGCTGGCAGGCATACGTCAAGGACTTCATCCGCAAGCACAAGCTCGACCAAGGCCAGTCTCACCAGGCGACGGCCATCCTGAAGGACGTTCGCCAGCGGGCCGTCGACTACCAGAAGCAGAATCGCGACTTGTTCGACCAGATCAAGGAGGAGCTCGCGCTAGCCGGCGTCAGTCGGCGCGAGACCCTTCAGGCCAGCCTGGATGAGCTGCAGCAGCCGCTGCGGGATCTATTCCAGGAATTGCAGACCCGCCTGCGGGCCGTGCTGCGATCCGACCAGATCTCCGATCGCTGAGACGTCTCGTCTCTGATCCGACCGCGTCCGTTTCCGAGGGTTGACGGTCTCTCGTCGCGCGGCTACTTAGTCCAACCATCGCGGCACACGCATCGCCGCCCTTGGGAAAGGAACATCCATGCGGTCAACGTGCACGTTGTTGGGGATCGTCCTTGTGCCGGCACTCCTGGCTCCCGTTCGTGCCGAGGCGCCCGCCGCCAAGAAGGTGGTCCTCGCCTCGCCGATCACGCACTCTGATTGGATGCTGCGAAACCCCGCGCCAAAGTGGGGCCCGGAAGGCATTCGCCAGATTCTTGATCGCGCCAAGGAGTGTGGCTGGTCGCGGGTCTACTGGCGGTGCTTTGACGGCGGACGCGCCTGCTATCTGAGTAAGCTCATGGAACCGCTCCACGGCTTCGACGAGGACAACTACCATCGGGGCAAGGGCTCCGAGGCGCTCGTCAAGACGCTCGACGCGTACGACTGGGGCAGCTTCGACGCGTTCAAGGAGGCCATTACGTACGGCCACAAGATCGGGCTGGAGGTCCACGCCTGGTTGAGCATCAACGAGGACGATCACGGGTGGGGCCTGACCAGCCGGTTCACGCGCGAGAATCCGGACTCGCGTTGGGTGACGCGAGACGGGCGCGTGTTCCGGTCGCAACAGAGCTTCGCGTTCGAGAAGGTGCGGGCGTATAAGCTGGGTCTGGTCAAGGAAATCCTGGCCTACCGCCCGGACGGAGTCTTCTTCGACTGGATCCGCACCGGCGACGTCCGCTGTAACCCGCACACGGACAAGGAAGGCGTGGCCATTTACGGCTACGAAGGCCCGAACGTCGAGCGATTCCGCGCGAAGTGCGGCAAGGACCCCAAGACGGTCGCCAACGACGACGAGCAGTGGGTTCGCATCCGTGCCGAGCCGCAGACGGTCTTCATGCGTCAGGCCCACGCGCTCATCAAGAAGACCAACTCGAAGATGGCCATCTCGGCCATGGTCCACAATCCGTGGGGCTACCGAGGCCGGCCCGATGATACGCCCTACAAGGACAATCTCTACGGACTGCTTCTGGACACGCGCGCATGGGCGGATGAAGGGCTGATCGACGAGATCGTCGCGGCCGGGTACTACCGCTCCGGCGGCAACGCCGAGCTGGCCTATCAGGCGATGAAAAAGGAGACCGGCGGCAAGCTGCCTGTCTGGCTCTTTGGCTGGATCGGCTCGGCGGATCAGTTCCGAGGCGACACGCGACTGGCCGAAAAGCTCGGCGCGCCGCAGTTGCTCCTGTGGGAATCGGACTACATCGGCCTGCCGCCGGCAAACGAACAGACGGTCAAGGCCATGGCCGAATACGCCAAGAAGTGATCGCCGTGGAGGATGTGATGCGACATCGCGCGCTTGTGTGTGGGGGTACGATTCTTGTCATCTGCCTGTTTGCAGGTCTCGGTGCGGCCGAGGAGATCCCCCTCAGGGCGTTCTCGTACCACGAGGGCTTCGAGGGCACGTGCCCCAAGCTGGAACTCTGGGCCACGAACGGCAGCTCGACCGTCGTCTTCTCCGGACCGTCCGAGGAGCAGGCGTTCGAGGGCAAACGGTCTCTCAAGCTGGACGTGACGCTCGACGAGGGGAGCTATCACTACTTCGGCGTCAAGTGTCCGGTCCCGTGCATGGGCAAGCTGACGCTATCGGCGCGGGTCTACGTCGCCGACGGTACAACGGCCCGCGTCGGGTTCGGCACCAACATGCGCTACCCGCCAACGCACCACACTGGATGCTCACCGGCCAAGACGTTCGACTCGCCGACGAGGGACTGGCAGCGGGTCGAGATCGACCTCGTGGCGCGCGGCATAAACGGCGCGGACAGCGTCATGGGCAACTACACCGCCACGACTCGCGGCCAGGACGTCGGGGCCGTGCTCGATCGCTGGAGCCTGTTCATTCTCGGCGGCAAGGGCAACCGAGCGGTCGTGTATCTGGACGACATCCGAATCGAAGGCCAAGTCCCCAGCGACGCTGATTTCAAGAAAGAGATCGACCGTCGATGGGCCGGCGGACAGAAACGGCTTCAGGGGCGTCTCGACGACTGGCGCGCCCAGGTGGCCGCGTCCAAGAAGGCCTTTGCCGAACCCGCCGATCCGCCGGAGCCTGTCCGGCAGTATGTCACGGCGTTCAAAAAGAGCGTGGCCAAGGCCCAGGACGTGATCGCCCGATTGGCCAAGGCGGGCTACGGCTCTCGCGGTGACCTGACGGAGATCGAAACGGCGCTCGACATCGTCCGCTACGGCCCGGAGACCATCCGCACGATGACGGCGGGTATTCGAGCCGGCAGGCCGCTCATCCTCTACACCCCCCCTGCCATCACCAACGTGCGCTTCACGACCGATGCCTTTCCCATCCCAGGTCGCCCAGGCGACCGACTGTCATGCTCGGGATCCCGGGACGAGTATGAATCGCTGTCGCTCGTTCTCTACGCGCTGGAGGACCTCAAAGGTTGCCGGGTCTCGTGCGGCGATCTGTCGGGACCCAGCGGCACGATCCCGTCGGCCGCGGTGGACGTCCATGTCGTCAAGTGCTGGTATCAGGCCGGAAAGGGCATCTGGTTCAGCAAGGGGACGAAGCTCCTGACCCCGGAGCTCCTGCTGAAGGACGACGGCCTCGTCCGCGTCGATCTGGAGAAGAAGGAGAACTATGTTCGCAGCACGGCCCCCGACGGTAAGGAGCACTACCTGCTCTGCAGCGGAAAGACCAGCGAGGGCCTCGCGGAGGTCAGGCCGATCGATGCGAAAACGCTCTGCCCCGTCGACATCCCCGCGCGTACGCTGCGGCAGTACTGGCTGACGGTCCGCATTCCCAAGGACGCCAAGCCCGGCGCCTATGAAGGACAGGTTCGGATCGAGTGGCAGAGCGGCGGCCATGCCATTCCGCTGACGGTCACGGCCCACGCATTCGAGCTGATGCCGTCGCGGCTGATCTACTCCATCTACTACCGAGCCAAGCTGTCGCCGGACGGCAAGCCGACGATCGGCTCGGAGCACAAGTCCGAGCAGCAGTATCGCGCCGAGCTCGCGGACTTCCTCTCGCACGGGGTGCTCTATCCCACGAACTATCAGAGCATGGACGAACGCCTGCTGCGCCGCGTGCTGGAGATGCGTCGGGAGGCCGGGCTGCCGGCCGGCAAGTTCTATCACCTCGGCACGTCCACCGGTGCCCCGAAGACACAGCAGGCGCTCAAGGATCTCGCGGGGCGCGTTCAACGGTGCATCGCGTTCTGCAAACCCTTCGGCTACGACGAGGTCTATTTCTACGGCATTGACGAGGCCAAAGGGGACCGCTTGAACGCGCAGCGAGCGGCCTGGGGCGCCGTGCAGGAATCGGGCGGCAAGATGTTCGTCGCTTGCTACAAGCAGACGTTCGAGGCCATGGGCAAGCTCTTGAACTGCGCGGTGCTCGCGGGTCGACCCGATCCCGAGGAGGCCCGCAAGTGGCACAGCGTCGGCTCGCAGGCCTTCTGCTACGCCTATCCACAAGTCGGCAACGAGGAGCCCGAGACGTATCGGCGCCACTTCGGCCTCGTGCTGTGGAAGGCCGGATTCGACGGGGCGATGGACTACGCTTACCAGCACGGCTTCGGCCACGTGTGGAACGATTTCGACCACCACCACTACCGCGACCACAACTTCACGTACCCGACCGTCGACGGCGTCGTCGGCACGATTCAATGGGAGGGCTTCCGCGAGGCGGTCGACGACGTCCGCTACGTCGCGACGCTGGAGCACGCCATCCAGCACGCCCCGCCAGCCAAAGCCGACCTGGCCAAACAGGCCCGGACCTGGCTGGACCGGCTCGATCCCGATACGGCGGATCTCCATGAAACTCGCGCGCGGATGGTCGAGTTCATCTCCCGCCTTCGATCCTGACGGAAGCAGGCGTTCCGGGAGGTTGACACGTCGGGTTTTCCTGGTAATGAGTCCATCTTCGCTCGCGGCCGGGGGCCGTCATCGGAGGGCTTTCGGGGGGCGATGGGCTCGTCAAGCGGAGACCGCGTCATGAGACTCGACGGGAAGGTGGCGATCGTCACGGGGGGCGGACGCGGGATCGGTCGGGGCATCGCGCGGATGTTCGCCAAAGAGGGTGCGAGACTGGTCATCGCCGCCCGGACGAGAGAGCAGCTCGACAGGGTTCAAGGCGAGATCGAAGCCGACGGCGGGGCGGCAGCCTCGATCGTCACCGACGTATCCAAGACCGACGACCTCGAGCGGATGGTCGACGTCGCCGTCGAGCGGTTTGGGCGGCTCGACATCCTCGTCAACAACGCCGGCATCGGCTGGTGGGGATACGAGATCGACGGCGAGGGTGTCGAGGAGAGCTACGATCAGCTCATGGCCATCAACCTCCGCAGCGTCTTCATGGGCTCGCACTTCGCCGTGCCACACATGAAGAAGATCGGCGGCGGTTCGATCATCAACATCGCCTCGGTTCATGCCTGGGCGACGATGCGAATGGGCTCGGCCTATGCCGCGAGCAAGGGCGGCATGGTAGCTGGCACCCGTGGGCTCGCACTGGAGCTGGCGCCCCACTTCATCCGCGTCAACGTGATCTCGCCCGGGGCCATCCACGTGGGAGACTTTCCCAAGTTCATCGAGGAGCGGTTCGGCCCCGCCTATCGCGACGAGTTTCTCGAGCGATTCGCCGACGTCTTCGAGAAGCGTAAGAAGACCCAGCAGGCACTACCCATCGTCGGGATGCCCGAGGACATCGCGTACTGCGCGCTCTACCTGGCATCCGATGAATCCCGCTTCGTAACCGGTGCGAACATCACCGTGGACGGTGGCATGACCGCGCAGCTCGGACAGGGGTTCGAGAAGCTGCCGCCGGAGCTGGAGGCTAGGGAGCGTGAGATGCAGGAGTGGCTCGCCAAGCTCCGCGAGATAGGCAAGAACGACTAAGCTGCCTGCAAGAATGTATGGACAGCTAGCGAACCCTGGGTGGTGCACCTCTTGAGAGGTGGTCGGCACGAATTCGATCGGAGATTCGCGTCCCCCACGGCTAAAGCCATGGGCCACCCACATAGAGGTCCCTTCTGACGCACTGTTCAATCCTTTATGAAAGCAGCTTAGACGTAGCCGCCCCCCCGGTATTCCATATCCTGCTTGATGACCACGTTGACGCAGGCGGGCTTGCCACTGGCGAAGGCCCGTTCCAGGGCCGGGCGGATCTCGTCCGGACGCTCGACGTTCTCGCCGTGGCCGCCCATGGCCTCGACGATCCGATCGTATCGCGTCCGCGCCAGCTTGGTCGCCACGAGGCGGTCCGGGCCATATAGAGCGCCTTGCGGCCGCATCATCTGACCCCACGCGGCATCGTTGCCCACGATCCCCACGATCGGCAGATTGAACCGAACGGCCGTGTCGTATTCGAAGCCGTTGAAGCCGAAGCTGCCGTCCCCGAAGATCACGAGCACGCGCTTGTCCGGTCGGGCGAGCTGCGAGGCGATGGCAAAAGGCATGCCCACGCCCAGCGTCCCGAGCGGGCCGGGGTCCATCCACGCCCCGTTCTTGGGGACGGGCACGACCTTGGCCGCCTGGGCGACGATGTCGCCTCCGTCGCCGATAACGATCATGTCGTCGTCGACGAAGTCCGCGATCTCCTTGCACAAGCGCATCGCCTCGATGGGCACGGCATCGGACGCGAGTCGATCACGGAGCTTGGTCTCGGCCGCGTCCTCTTCGGCGCGAAGCTCCGCGCTGTACTCCCTGAACTCGGGCAGGATGGCCTGCTCGTTCATCACGTCGATCATCGCGTCCAGCGTGCAGGCGAGATTGCCCACGAGCCCCACGTCGGCCGGGCGGTTGTAACCGATCAACGTGCTGTCCATCTCCATTTGGATGATCTTGGCGTCTTTCGGAATCGTCGAGCCGAACGCCAGGCGGAAGTCCAGGATCGCCCCCGCCAGCACGATCGCGTCACAGTGTTCGATCGCCCGACGGCGGGTGTTCTTGAACAGGAGCAGCGAGTCCCAGGGAATCGTTCCTCGACCCATGCCGTTGACGTAGGCGGGAATATGCGTCTTGGCTAGAAATCGGTTCAACGGGCCTTGCGCGCCGGACCACTTGACGCTCGTGCCCGCGATCAGCAACGGACGCTTGGCCGAGGCGAGGATCCGCAGCGCGGTGATCATGTCGGTTCTCGGCGGCGTGGCTCGCGAGGGCGCGGTGGCGATCGTCCCGATAGGCGTCTCAGGCATCTCGACCGGGTTCATCAGGACATCGAGCGGAATCTCCAGGAACGCCGGACCGGGAATGCCCGACACCGCGTGCCGCATCGCCGTGGCGATGGTCTCGGGGATCCGTTCGGTCTGGTAGCAGCCGTCGGACCACTTCGTGATAGGCCGCATCAGGCTGACGTGGTCCATCTCCTGGAGACTGCCGCGTTGGCGGTTCATGAACGGTCCCTGGCCCCCGATGACGAGGATCGGCGAGTTTGCCCGCCATGCGTTTGCCACGCCGGTCACGCCGTCCGTCACGCCGGGGCCGGCCGTCAGGATGGCCACGCCGATCTTGCCCGGGTTGATTCTGGCCCACGCGTCGGCGGCATGAACGGCAGCCTGTTCATGGCGAACGTCAACGACTACAATGCCCTCGTCCAGGCAGCCATCATAGATGGGCATGACGTGCCCGCCGCTCAACGTAAAGACGTACTCAACGCCGGCAGCCTTGAGCGTTTGTGCCGCCAGCCTTCCGCCATGTACCGGCATTGTGATGGTCTCCTGTTGCCCAGCTAAGGTCTCATCATGATGGATGCTTCGCAAGACTGGGCGCGTCCAAAGAGAATCGGTTACGGGACTCGGATCGTCGCCACCATGAACACTCGGATCCTCGATAAGTCGGTCTCGACGCGACCCGATACAGGGGGCGGGCGCATCCCCGCGCGAACCTGGCGTTACGTCACATTCTTGCCGCTGCTCGTCGGAGCGTTGTGGCTTGGCTGCGCGCCCCAAGAAGGCCAGGCCCCGACCGTCCTGCCCGATATCAATAGCCTGATCCCAGGCAAGGACACCCTCCTGGTCCGCTTGGTCCAGGTGACCGACACGCACATTACCGACGCGCTGTCGCCGGGGCGTCTCTCGAGCTTCGACGGACTGGCCTCGGACGCCTGGAGGCCGCAAGAGCCCTACGCCACGCAAATCCTCGACGGACTGGTCCGGAGTATCAACCAGTTTCACGAGGAGGTCGGGAGGATCGATCTCGTCCTCCACACCGGCGACGCCGTCGACAACGCACAGGGCAACGAGTTCGACTGGTTCCTGGGCGTCATGGACGGCAACGTCGTCGACCCGCTGTCGGGCCCGGACGATCGGGAATCGTGGCAGCGTCCGCCCGCCCTTCTCGACCCCTACCACGCGTTCCAGGCCGAAGGCCTTTACGTCCAGGGGCGACACGGACAGGCCGCGACGATCCCTTGGCTGGCGACCATCGGCAACCACGATGTCTTTGCCGTGGGGAACTTCCCGATCGTGCAGGAGGCGGACGGCCGACGAACGGCCCCGCTTCCGCTCTACGTCCGACCTGGAATCTGGCTGCCGTCGGTCCTCAGGCCAGACGGGTATCTTGCGCATAGCTTCGTCTCGCCGGCCAACCCCGGCCCCCCGCGCCTCCTTGATGTACCCGTGTGGGTCGAGCCCAACCCCGATCGAGCCTTTGTCGCACGTCACGACATCGTTGCCAAGCTGTCCGCCTCGTCGTCAGAACCCTTGGGCCACGGGTTTTATGCCGCCGGCGCCGAGCCGCCCGTCACCTGGTACCGTCGCGTCTTGAACGGACGGATACGGCTGATCGTCCTGGATACGGCCGATGTCCCAGCCCCGCTGCCCGGCCTGCCCTACTTCGGGGGTTCCATTTCGCAGCCACAACTCGACTGGTTGCGGGGGGAGTTGAGCCAGGCCTCGGATGAAGGCCAATGGGTGGTCGTGGCCAGCCATCACCCCAGCGGCGGACTGTACACGGGCTTCGGCAGCGCGGTCGGTCCCGAGGAGTTCCGGCAACTCCTCGCCGAGCACGGAAACGTGATCCTGCACGTCGCCGGGCACACGCACCACAATCGCGTGATGGACTGGGGCACCCACATCGAGATGGTGACCGGATCGTTGATCGAATACCCCCAGACGGCACGCGTCGTCGAGATCCACGAGGATGTCGCCTCGGGCGAGGTGTCCGTCCACTACGCCCCGATCTCTCCCTTGGAATCCCAGGACGAATTGTCCGCTCTGCGTCAGGAGGCCTACGACCTCGCTCTATCCGATGTCGGCCGGGCCGCCAGCAAATGCGCCCAGAAGCTCGCCGTGACCGCCCCCGACAAGGCCCAGGCCGCTTCCTGGCTGGCGGGATCTACTAAAGATCAAGAAGGCCAACGCGTAATAGCAACACGACACAGATAGGATGTATCATCATAATAGCCGTGCGGGGCTGGCTTCGGGCGCATATGTCACCACAAACGGCGGCCCTTGGCGGCGATACTGCCGGGCCCTTGGTCTGCCCCGATCCGACGACGTCCTGATTCCTATAGATTCCGCCGGGCGAAATCGCTAGCCTATACGTAGACCCAGAACGGCACATCCGGGTTCACTGTGTCCAAGAGCGTGATCACGTCTTTCGCCGGCGCTCACAGGAGGATCGGCTATGTCCACCCAACCGCCGACCGTCCAAAAGGTCTGCAGGCTCTGTGGCGAGGATTGCGCAGAGCGCCCACGCGTCAAGGACCACAAGGGCAGGTACTACTGCCGCGCGTGCTACGTCAAGGCCTGGCAGAAGCTTGAGACCCGTCAGGCTCAAGAGGGAGGCGAGGACATGCTCGTCAAGCCGGAATGGGTCCCTCATGCCGACCAGCACGAGAAGACGGTCCGGGTTGGCTCGTTGACGTCGCATGAAGGCGAAGAGGCGCCCGGCCCCGGGCCCGGCTCTCATATCCCGCCCGAAGAGGCCCGGGCGGCAGCCAGTCCCTCCTGATATCGCTTCGACGTGCAAGACGCTCCCCGCCCCGCGAGCGAATCTCATCGCCTTGCGGTATGATGGATTGTGCGCTCACACCGCCGAAAGGAGTCGTCCGTTATGAAGTCCTATCCCTGCCAGAAGTGTCCTCTCCATGCGTATGCCGACCGGAAGCCCAACTCCATCATCGCAAGGATCTGGCGATGGCATACCGGCTGGTGCCCCGGATGGAAGGGTTATCAGAAGGCCCTGGCGGAGCAGGCCTCGACACCCTCCAATGACGTGACCGCGACCGGTCAAGACGCACGTCCGGACGATGCTCCCTGAACGGTCGCGCGTGCGGTCTCATCCTGAATCCCATGGACATCATGCCCTTGTCACGCTAGGTTGAATAGGCTCACATCGAGCCGGGTCCTCTGCCCCGCATCGCGTCAGGCGGGCGCGCGGCACATCTCCTGGGGGACCGCATGCGGGAGAAGTCGGCATGTCCGCCGATCGGCCGGTCAAGCGAAAGACGTGCAGGATCTGCGGTGAGGACTGCGCCGGGCGCCCCAGGGTCAAGGACAGTTTCGGGCGATACTATCACCGCGAGTGCTTCGACCAGGCCAAGCAGGAGATCCTCGAAACCGGCGCACTCGCCGAAGACGCCCACCGCGCGCCGCCGCCCCCCGAAGCGCCGCCTGAGGTCCCACCGGCCCCGCCCGACGAGACCGGGCAGGAGCAATCCCTGCTTGACCTCGTCCCGGAAGGCGACACCTACCAGGGCCTCCGTGCATGCGAGAGCTGCGGGGCCCCGATGGCCTCCGAGGCGGCCCTTTGCACCAACTGCGGCTTCAACACCCGAACCGGCACGCACATCGATATCGGCAGGGCCGAGATCCACAAAGACCCGCACCGCGAGCCCGAGGTATCCTTCTGGGAGGACGCCGCCTGGAGCTTCATCTTCTTCGTCCGCGGCAGCAACCTGGCGGCACTGGTCGCCGTCGTCTTCGTGCAGCTCATTATCCTCGGGTTGGGGTTTGTGCCCCTGTTCGGGTTCGTCGTGTTCTGCATCCAGCTCATCTTCGCCGGCTGGCTCTGTGCGTTCTACTTCCACATCGTCGGCGAAACGGCAGGGGGCGAGGACGAGATATCCGTGCCGGGGTTCAGCGACTGGATGGAGGACATCATCCGTCCGCTCTTTCGCTTCATTGGCTGCGGGGTCATCGCGCTGGGGCCCGCGGGCTTCTTCGCCGTCATCCTGCTGGCCAAGTCCGAGGATCCTTCCATGACGGGGCCCGCGGTCTTGGCGGCCATCGGCATGTTCTTCTGGCCGGCCTTGATCCTTGGCGCCGCCATCGGGAACGCCCTGCCCGTGCGCACCTTGCCCCTCGTCCTGCGAACCGCCCTCGGCACCCCGCTGCCGTATCTCGCGGTCTGTCTGTTCGTCGGGGTGGCCGGCCTAGTCCTATACATGTCCACGACCGGACTGGCGGACATGATTCTGAAGGTCTTCGGCCAGGAAATCCCCACGTCGATCCTCATCGCAATGGCCGTGGTCGCCAAGATCGTGGAGGCCTATACGACGATCGTGGCCATGCGGCAGATCGGGCTGTTCTACCGCCACTACAAGGCCCGCTTCCCCTGGGCGGCAGAGTAACCTGACGCTACCCCAGCTCGAAGCTCGTCACGCCGAAGATCTTCTGCGGCGCCTGATCGGGCGAGCCCTTTGTATACATCCGCCTTGTCTCGAAGACGGGCGTCATGCCGTGCCGCTGCGCCAAAGCGATCGCGGCGCGGTTCGCCCCGAAGGGATCGATGACGACGGGTTGCTCCGGCGCATGAGCGGACAGGGCGTTGAAGAGGGTCTCGGCGGTCGACTCGTTGTCCGCGAAGAGCGGGCCGATCTTGAAGCCGGCGCGACAGGCACGGATGACGCCGTAGCCGGTGAGTCGCCCGTTGCGGACGACGGCGTAACCGGCTCCTTCCGGCTGATCGATCCAATGCTTCAGAAAGGTCGGCCGTGCCGCCGGGAAGACGGCGGTGTCGTATTTGAGCAACTCGTCGAACGAGACGTCGCCGAGCGGGACCACGTCCGTGGGCGAACCCGCCCGTCCGAGCCCCTGGTATCGAACATTTCGGCAGTAGACCTTGGCCCCCATCCGGGCCTCGTACTTGGTCTGCATGGCCACGACGCCATCGAGCCCGACGTTTCGGCGGCCCAGTCCGACGTGCGAGAGCACGGCGTGCGTGATCTGCGTGCCGAACCCTTTGCGACGATGCTCTCGCTTGATCAGGTACAGCCCGAGAAACGCATACGAGTCGTCATACACCACGCCGCACGAACCGCCGACCATCTGGCCGTCCAGCTCGCCGGCGAAGAAGCCCTCGGGATCGGCAGAGTAGAAGGCCTCCGCGTCGTGCAGGCCGGGGTTCCAGCCCTCCTCGGCGGCCCAGTCGATCAGGAGATCGACCTCCTGGCGCGTCATCTGTCGGACCTTGAAGTTGCGGTTGGGCGGTTCGGACTTCGTTGCCATGGACGGATCCTACTTCACGGGTAACAGGAACAGCCGGCCGCGCCCGGCGTCGATAGACAATTGTAGCCCCGGCATGGCCGGGCTGTCGTCGAGCAAGCCGATTTCCTTGCCCGTCACGGGGCAGACCTCGACGACGCGGCTCGCCTCGACGTCGAACTCCACGGTGGGCCATGCCGTATAGGCGAAGTGGTAGTTGTTCAATAGGACCGCCCGCCGCCCGTCCGCGTGCTTGAACGTCCCGATGAGATAGTCGCCCTTGGTCAAGGATTTGATGGGCGTCCCAGTGATCTGTCCGGCGGGATCGCTGCCGGGGTCAACCTTGCGGACGCCCGTGCTCGTCAGCTTCATCAACGTCGAGCCCAGGTTTTTCAGCTCGGCGTTGATCCGTCGGGCCTGATCGTAGTGGCGGGTCCTCCGCCCGTCGCGACGGATGATGGCGCCCCCCTTGGGGAACTCTCCGCCGGCCGGCGTGTAGTAGCAGAAATAGAGGACGCCCTTGGAGCCGTACGCCAGCGACGTGTAGATCTGCCAACAAAGCTGTGCCTCGGTCGGGTCGTCCTGGCTGCCGAACGGCATCGTGTTGAAGAAGTTCCAGTGCGGAACGCCCTTGCGGAGCGACTCGACCCGCATCGTCTCGAGGTTCCGGCAATAGCCTGCCCGGTTGTCCCGATCCGGACGCAGCAGCGGGTAGTGATCCATGCTCAAGACGCGGACGCCGACCTCGTCCAGGAATCGCCGGACGTGCTCGTCGTACGTCTTCGTCCCGAGCTGCTCCTCGTTCGCGTAGTTGGGGAACAGGTTGATGTAGCAGAGCTTGCCCGGGCGGGCCGCGCGGATCTTGTCGCAGACGTCACGCAGCGCGGGGAAGTCCTTCGCATTGGGCTCGTCGCGGATCATGTAGCCCCAGACGGCCGGCGAGTCGGGCAGCTTCTCGGCGGGCAGGTCCGCGCGCCAGACGAGGCATTTGAGCCCGTACTTCTCGCACAGCTCGATCTGTCTCTTGACCGTCTCAGGCGTTCGAGCCCCGAAACCGCCGATGACCAGCGTGAAGTTGGCCTCGGCGATCTCCTTGTAGCGCTCGTCCGCTCGATCGTCCATCGGCGGATCGACCCAGAAGCCGATGGCGAACCGGTCTTGGACGAACCCCGGCCCCGCGAACGAGCGTCCCGGCGTCACGACGAACGCGACGACCGCCAGAACGATACTCCACACATGGGAAAAACGTTTGTTACGCATGATAGAGTCCATCTCCTTGGTTTCTTCGAATCAGTATCCGAACGCGGCATGCCGTATCGGCTGGAAAGCGACACGTCTACTGAGTATCCCGGGCCAACCCGGCCACGTCCATCTCCACCCAAGAACGCCACCCCTGCGATTCCCAGAATGCCAGCCCTCCCACGTTCTTCACGTACACGAACGTATGGCAGCGCGCGATGCCCATCCCACTCAGCGCCGCCAGAGACGCATCCACCAGCCGTCGCCCGATGCCCTGCCTTCGGCGGCTCGACGCAACCGCCAGATGATTCAGATACCCCCGTCGCCCGTCCGTCCCGCACAGAACCGCCCCGACGAGCATCCCCTCTTCCCGGGCCACGAAGCTCAGCCCGGGATTCCGGGCCAGATACCGTGCCAGCGCATCGGGCGTATCGATGTCCTCGTCAAGACCGAGGTTCTCCGTGGCCTCCCACAAGGCCAGGACTTCAGCCAGATCCCCGGCAGCCATCTCGGCAATCTTCACGCCCATCGTCCATCCCCGCACAACGCCAACTGCGTATCGGGAGCTCCTTGGGTCAATCGTTTTCCGGCCGTGGCGCCCTATTCGTCATCAGCAATCACGCGCCTGTCGACGGCCTCGACGTCCTCCGGCCGGCAGGCCGACACCCCCAGATCGATCACGAGGCCATCCTTCAATCGCAACATCCACCCGTGCACCCACAAGCCCTGGCCGCGCCCCCAGGCCTCCTGCACCATCGAGGCGTGACAGACGTGGCGGACCTGCTCCACGACGTTGAGCTCGCACAGGCGGTCGTACCGCTTCTGTTCGTCGCCGATCCGCTTGAGGGCCTCGGCATGGCGAAACTCCACATCCTTGATATGCCAGAGCCAGCTATCCATCTGCTCGGCGCTGCGGGTCTGCATCGCGGCCAAGACGCCCCCGCATTGGTAGTGGCCGCACACGATGATGTGCTTGACCTTCAACACATTCACCGCGTACGTGATCACGGCCAGGACGTTGCTGTCGCCGGGCGCCACGACGTTGGCGATGTTCCGATGGACGAACATACCGCCGGGCTCGATGCCGAGCATGGCGCACGGGGGAACGCGGCTGTCGGAGCAGCCGATCCAGAGGTATTCGGGTGACTGGCCCGCTGCAAGCCTCTCGAAGTAAGCCGGGTCCCGCGCCCGCATCGACTCGGCCCATTTCCGATTGTTCTCGAAGAGCTGGCTCAGTGGCGACATGGTCTCGTTCGCCCTCCCTAAGAGGAATCCGGGCTCGCTGCGTGCCGGGGAGTATCCGGCATAAGGGTCACGACGTAAAGGGACTGCCGCTTTCCACGCACCGCGCCGGCGATTACCATGTGCCGAGCTTGGAGACGGTCTCCAGGGAGGCGGGAGGATCTCAGCGGCGTCTCGGCCGGCCCAGAACCTAACCCAGAAGCCCTGCCTTGGACGCCTTGCGTCTCAGGCCGTCTTGGACTACACGCTCGGGAGATTCGTCCCCCGTCTTCAACGAGGAGCCGGACATGAAGCTCGAGTCCACAAGCCGACGCTTCCTGGGGGCGACGATCCCCGCGGCGCTGGTCGGACGCCACCTCGTCGCCGAAGAGACCGACAAGAAGGCTAGCGCGAATGACACCGTCTAGATCGGCGTCATCGGCTGCGGCCTCATTGGAAAGGACGCTGGACAACATCAAGAGGGAGCCAAGGTCATGATTAAGCTGGGCATGCATACGGACAACTGGCGGCACTTCGACTGCTCGTACGAGGTCCCCTGCGAGTTCGCCAAGGCGCACGGGATGGAGTGCATCGAGTTCGGG
>JAFGLZ010000004.1 GCA_016927755.1 Phycisphaerae bacterium | reverse complement strand
TGCCGTCAGGGGTGAGGACTTGTCCGGTGAGGTATTGGGCGGGGTGGAGCTTGACGTCGCAGGTGACGTCTTCGTCCTTCTCGGTGAACTTGGGCGAGATGAACGGCTTGTAGCCAGCGGCCTCGATGCGGAACCGGAGGTCATCCATACCGGGCATGCCGATCTCCGGCTTGATTTCGTATCGCCCGGGAGAGGTCTTCACCGCGTCCTGGTGACTCCAAAGCATTTTCTGCACGTACAGCATGCCGGATTCAGTGTGAGGGACGACCTGGAAGCGTTCGATGGGCTTGCCCGTGGCGGCATCGATGACCTTGCCGGAGACGTGTATCTGTCGATAGAGCGTGATGGTCTGCACGTCGTCGGAGGGATTCAGCGACCGCTTGGCGTCCTTGTAGTGGGGCTTCCAGAATCGGAAGCTCACGCGGTCGTTGGCGGCGGCACGCCACTCGAACCGGCCCTGGTCATCCGTCTCAACGAACTGGGTCGCGTCGAGATCCATGCCGTCGACGGCGTTCTCGACGTTGATGATGACGCCCGAGACCGGCTTGCCCTTGGAGTCAACGACGCGTCCGAGGATCGGGCGTCCCGGCTCGAGTTTGAAGACGAGCGGTTCCATGTCCTGCCGGATTTCGATTCGTTTGGCTAGCGGGGCGAGACCGGGGGCGCGGACGAGGACGTCAAGCCGGCGCCCCAGTCGCTCGTACAGGCAGAACCGACCCTCCGCGTCGGTTTGGATCGTTTTGGCCCGGTCGACGCGGGTGAGCAGGGCTTTCAGAGTGGATCGCTGGCCAGGCGGGGGCGATGCGACGACGGTGGCACCGACTATGGGGCGATCCTTCTGATCGATCACGCGTCCGGGGACGGGCGTTCCCTTACCGGTTCGCTCGAGGCGGATCTCGGCGGTCATGTCGCCAAGCTTCCCAGGCGCCGGGACCTGCGAGCCCGACAGCTCGAGTTGGGAGAAGCCTGGGGCGGTGACGCGGAGCGCCAGGGCGTCGAGTCGTTTGGGCGCCGGCTCGTACCGCCAGCGACCTTGGTCGTCCGTTCGGACGACCTGATCCCAGATTCTGATCCGCGCGCTCGGTCCGGCCTCCGAATCGTCGCGGCGAAGATTGACGGTTACGAGGGCTTCCTTGACTGGACGGCCCTGGTCGTCCTTGACGATGCCTCCGATGGGGCGTCCGTGCTCCATCGTGAGGGTGTAGGCGTGCTCCTTCTTGGCGGGGTCATCGCCGTTGGACCAGACGACCTGCAGGGGGACGAAGCCGGGCTTGGTCGCTGTGATGAAGAGCGAGATGGCTCGGTTTTGGGCAAAGGGGATGGCGCACTTGCCCTTAGCGTCCGTTTCGGCGGTGGCGACGTTGGCTCCGGCGATCTGGAGTCGAACACCGGGCAGTGGGGATGCGTTTCGATGATCAACGGCGCGGAAGTCGAGGGTGTTCGGTCGGACATCGTTGGGCTTTTGGTCGCGCGCCGTGGCTTGGGTCGTCGTCGGTGCGGGCTTCGAGGCGCTTGGGGGTTTGGGCTTGGCGGCCAGGGCCGTGGCGACGGCGCGTTTGATGGCGCTGGGATGGAGGTTTGCGGCCAGGACGGTTCCGTCGGGGGCGATGAGGAAGACGCGTGGTGCTCCCGAGATCAGGTCGGGGATGGCGTAAGCGCCTAAGGCCGCCCGGTCAGCGTAGCTGTCGGTGTTGACTCGGATTGCCCGGGGGGCATGTTCGGTCAGGAATCGATCGAGGTTTCGTTCCTTGGCGAAGTGCTGGCGCAGGAAGACCATGACGAGGCGACCGTCGGCACCGAAGGCACGGTATGTCTGGGCGATTGCATCATGCCACGGTTGGGGCATGAGCGGGTTTGACCAGAACGTGAGGAGGACGAGCTTTCCTGCGCCCTTGGGGCCGACGTAGTCGGCCAGGCGGAACGTCTTGCCGGGGCCGCGACGGCGGGAGGGTCGGTCCCCGGGACTGGGGATTTCGATCATCGGCGCCTGCTCGCCGGGCTGTGGCGTCCTGTAGAGCGTCATGGTCAGTTCGCCGAGGTCGATCGGTTCGTCCTTGCCGTGGAGGGGGACGGGCGGGACGGTGAAGGCGTGTTCGAGTTCGCCGAGCTTCTCGTCCTTGGCGGCGAAGACACCGCCTTTTGTGATTGTGACGTGCATGCGGTAGGAGGCGGGTACGACGTCGCCGATTCGGAACGACCCGTCGGGGGCGACGCGGAAGTCGTAGGATTCCGGTCTGGAGGGATCGTCGCCGCGCTGCGATGTCGGCTTGAGTTGTTCCCTGATGAGGGCCCGGAGGGCGATGGAGAGGGTCGATCCTTCCGGCTCGCCGTAATTGCGATGGAGGTAGGCCAACTGATCTTGGCTCCAATCGATTCGACGATCACTGCCGTGGGGTGGGACGATTCGGCCGGTGACGACGCGTCCCATTGGCTTGCCGCCCGGGCCGCCGATGTTGACCTGTCTTGTCTGGCCCGGTTCGACGGTCACGGTGACGTCGTAGCTGGAGGGGAGCGCGCGTTTTGAGAATCGTCCGGCATCGGCGATTTCGATCGTGCCGGGTCGCACGCGCTCGAAGACGAATCGGCCCTGTGCATCCGCTTGTGTATCGTACGTGTAGCTGACCTTCGGGAGTCGCTCGCGATCGGGCGATCGCCAGCGGAGATCGAGTTTCACATGGGGCAGTGGCTTGCCGCCGACGCGGTAGGTTCCCTCGACGCGGGCCCAGGGTTGGAGGCGGAACTCGGGGTTGGCGGTGAACTGGTCGGAAGGCACCTCGGCCCAGCCGCGCTGGTCGACGACGAGCAGACCGAATGGTCCGGCCTGGGGTCGGAACGTGAACGACCCGTCGCCTTTGGTCTGGGCGCGCAAGCCGTCGTGGTCGGGCGATTGGGCGTCGAAGACAAGGGGGGACTCCGACGGCGTCAGGACGGTGACGATTCCTCCGTCGAGCGGCTTGCCGTCGGGGAGGAGGGCGGTTCCGCGGAGGTCGTCTGTGGGCTCGAGCTTGACGTCGTGGAGGGCCGTTTGCTGCCCCGGCGAGAAGCTTGGGGAGACGGCGGGGCGATACCCGTCGGCGCTGACCCGGAACCGGTAGGCTTGGGCGGGGCTGTCGAAGCAGATCTTGTATCGCCCTTCCGTGAATCTCTTGTCGTAGCGGGACCAGTCGATCTTGCCGTCTCGGCGGACGAGGCCTTTCTCGATGCGGCCCTCCCAGACGGCCTTGCCGGTCGCGGCGTCGATGACGTTTCCGTGGACGATCGTGCCGGGATGCAGGATGATTGGGTGGGGCGAAGGTGAAGGCTTCAGATGTAGATCTTCGGCCGATTGGTAGCCCTCCTTGCTGACGGTGTAGACGACGCCTTCGGGCGGGGCGTGATCGAATCGGAATCGGCCGTCGGCGTCGGTCATGAGATCGAGATCAAGATCGAGCGACGGGCCAGGTCGGTTGAGCTGGAGGTCGCCCCAGGCCGTGGCGCGCAGTTGCGCTGAGGCCAGCGGCTGTCCCTTGTCGTCGACGACGCGGCCTTGGAGGAGCCGGCCTGGGCCCAGTCGCATCTGGGTCGTCAGGTTGTCCTTGGTCAGGCGGATCACTCCTTGCGAGGGGGCGCAGCGTGGAGCGCGGGCGACGAGGACGCTCCTGCCGATGTAGGCCTGTTCAATGCGGAACTTGCCTTGGGCATCGGTCTTGGTCTTGACGGGCTCTTTGCGGAGGTCTTGCTGGGCGAGGAAGACGTCGGCGCCCGGGATCGGGCGAGCGTCCTGATCGGTGACGACGCCGTCGATGGTCGCCTTGTGACGGTCGGCCTTGGGTCGGGATCGGCCGAAGAGGGATCGGAAGATCGTGGTGACGGCCTCGGCGGAGGTCATCGGGGGCTGGGCGGGGGCTGCGGAGGGTTGGGTGGTCGCGGAGCTCGTGGCGGCGGCGACGGTGAGGTCCGATTTGACCAGTCGGAAGTTGCACGTGTGCTCGCCGGCGCCCGGGGGGATGTCTTGCGAGATCGCGGGTTTGTAGCCGTCCGCTTCGATGCGGACGCGGTATCGTTTCTGTAGGTCGTCGAAGGCGACCTCGTAGCGTCCGGAGCCGAAGGTTTTGATGCCGTACATCTGCCAGGGGGTACTGCGGGAATCCTTGTTGCTCCGCAGGACCTTGAACTTGGGGATGGGGCTGCCGGTCTCGGCGTCGACGACAGCGCCCTTGACGGTCGGGGTCGGTTCCAGGCGGATGACGTGGTCGGCCGTCGACGGGGAGAGGGGGTAGTCGTGCAGCGCCTGGTAGCCCTTCTTGGAGACGAAGAAGGCGACGGTGTCCGGTGGGGCGTTGTCCCAGCGGAATCGGCCTTGGTCGTCGGTGTCGAGCTTGAATTCGTGGATCCAGAGGCCGCGCCATCTGCTTGGGACGACGCGGGCGCCTTCGAGCGGACGGCCTTGGTGATCGACGACGCGGCCGTGGATGATGTGCGGGGGCCCGAGGCGGAAGTCCACGGGGGGGATGCCTGCGGCGACGACGACGCGCTTCTGATCGGGGACGTGGCCTTTGGCGTAGACACTGACGTAGTTGACGCCCGGGGTGGCGCAGGCGAGGCGGTATTGGCCCTTGGGGTCGGTCTTGGTTTGCGGCAGCCTGTCGGCCATGCCTTGTCCGAGGACGATGAGCGCGCCCTTGATGGGCTTGCCTTCGAGGTCGGTGACCGTTCCGTGGACGAGGAGGCCCTTGGTCAGCGTGATGACGTGGGTCTTGTCGCGGAGCTGGTCGACGGGCGGTTTCGGGCGGTCGTACAGGTTGTTGTCTCCGAGGTAGTCCTGGTGTCGGACATGGAGGCGGATGTCGTCTTCATCGGCGGGTACTTCGTCGCACTGCCATCGGCCGTCGGCGTCGGTCTTCACCTCATGGTCGTAGAGATGGACATGGTCCATTTCCTCTCCGAGCGGGATATTAACGTAGACGGACGCACCTTCGATGGGCTTGCCGGCGGCGTCTCTGACGATGCCGCCGATGGTCGTGCCGGGGGTGAGGCGGACGGTGTAGCGGTCGGGCAGGTCGAAGCGCCTATTGAAGCCGCGGAAGTAGACCTGGCGGTGGACGAAACCGTTTGGCTGTACGTAGACGAGCGTCCAGTAGGGCTCCTTATCGGGCAGTCGGATGACATAGCGACCGTCGGAGTTGGTCTTGGCCTCGACCCTGTTGTCTCCGCCGAAAGAGACGGTCAGGGGGATGTCGGGCAGGGGCTTGCCCGTTTGGGCGTGGACGACTTGGAAGTCGATTGTCTGGCCGGGGCGCCACGAGGTTTGGGTGGCCGGCTGTGAGGCGGCGGGGGCGTTGTGCGCGGGTG
>JAFGLZ010000191.1 GCA_016927755.1 Phycisphaerae bacterium | reverse complement strand
GCCGAAGAGCGTTCGCGATCGTCACCGCGTTCATGCCCCCCGTCTGCGTCACCGTCAGCCCCGACCGCGCCTCCTCCGGATTGATCATCGCCGCCGACGCCTTCCCCTTGGCGTTCGGCGCCGACGCCAGCACCTGCTGGGCCGCCGCCTCGACCGCCGCCGTCACCGCCGCATCCCCGCTGAGCAGCCCTTCCGGATCCGCCACGATCGCCTGCTCCAGCGCCGTAACGATCGGACCCAACACGTTCGTCTGATGAAGCCCGCCCACCGCCCGGTGGACCACCTCCGGCGGGATCAGCCAAAGACAGAGCCGATGATAGAGCAATACCTCCGCCGTCGTCCGGCAGTCCAGCGAAGGATGATAATCATCCAGCCAACCCAACAGCATCGGCTTGCCCCCAGGGCTCAACACCACCGCTAACTGTGGACCCGGCTCAATGACCTCCACCGACGCGCTCCCGTCCGACCCCGGCGTTGCCGTCCCAACGCTGCTCATCACCGTCAACTTCGTAGGATCGACACCGCTCCCTTCCGGCAGCCCCACCTCCGCCGTCCGCGTGGCCTTCTCATACGTCAGTGTCAACTTGGTTGACGGGCTCGGCTGCCCCGGCGTCTGCGGCGGGAAGCAACCGACCAGCACCCATCCCGCCACGCCAACGCACACCAACAACAATGCCACACGGTGATTCCCCAAAGGCTCGCGCATCGCCATTCCTCCTCGTGGAGAACGAACACCCCGCATCTCCGGAATCGGCCCTCTCGGAACCGACACTGCGTCCCCGCGCGACCTCTTCACGCTCGCCGCTGCATCAGGATCGGGATAGCGTAGAGTGTCCCCTGTCCTCCCGCCGCCGCAGGTTTGTGTCTAACATAGATTAATTACGGGAGATTGCCTCGGCAATAAAAAAACCAAGACGAATTGACCTGCTTACCCATACCTCACTCAAACCGCACCGTCTCCAAGATCGCTCCGACCGCCGGCCCCGAATCGGTGCCCAGAAACCCGTACACGGTCCTCAAGACCCCGCAGCGGTCTCCAAATAGACAACCATAACTCGACAAAGGCACCATCAGCCTATCCCCTCCTACGGCCCCGATTGGGCTTGGGGGGCGGAACCTCAGGCTGCGGCCTAGCACCCTCTGCCCTCGGCTGACAAGCCCCAGCCCTCAGCCCGGTCCTTCTCCTCTGACCGTTGCATGTCATCTGCCCACCGCGTTATCAGAACTGCGGGATGACTTCCCACTCGCCTCCCTCGAACCGCCACGCCATCTCCGCGATGTACTCCTCGGTGCTCTTGGTCCCCAAATCGCCGTTTATCGAGATGAGCTTATGGAAGTACGTCGCTCCGCGATCACGCAGGTGCACCAGGAAGTCGCGGGCCGAGAACACAGTCTCGCGAAAATCGCCATAGTACAACGGGTCGTTGAAGCCAATCCCATTGACATGGTAGCCAGCGGCCCCGTCGACCTTGGGGAAATCGACGCCGTAGTAGACGCTCCCGCTGCCGTCGGCATCTCGCTCCGCGTATCCCATCGCCGTTCCCGACACCGAGTATCGGTTCAGCGTGACGTGGCACTCGCCCGTCCCGATCTCCACGCCGCCTTGATAGACCGTCACATAGACGGTCAACTCGCCCTCATAACCACCAATCCGACCGACCTGGATCTTCCGAGCGGTATCGTTCTCTACCTTGTTCAGCCAGTCCGTCGTGCCCACTTCCCGGATCCTCAGCCCCTCCCCCGGGGCCCTCCTCTTGCCGCTCCACTTGTAGAAGAACGGCCCCGCGATCCCGCTGACCTTGCACGTCAGCAGTGGATACTCGTTCTTGTTGACGGTCACGATTGGCGGCGAAATCATCACGGGAGGCTCGTCGACCTTGATCTTCGCCTCCCCCGTCCCCAAGTACATCTTCTCCCCCCCGTCGACGAGGTACACGTCCACCCGGGCCACGTTCGCCTCGTGCTTCACCCCATTGATCGCGTTGTAGAGGATCGCGTCCTTGTCCGTCTCGAACTCCGTTTGGTAGGGATTGGGCGTCGCGCCAGTGAAGAACGCCCCTGACGGACCGAAGCTCTTGTAAACGTAGAACAACTCGACCCCACTGCCCACCGTCGTGGACAACTCGGTCTTCAGCGCCACGTCCTGGAAATACGTAATCATCGTGTAGTTCGGCTCGAGCGAGACCGTCACCCAGCCGCCGTCAACGTCCCACTTGTCCGCACCGTTCGCCTCCAGCCACCCCGCCGCCGCCAGAAGCAAATCCATGTTGGCCGCCGCCCCGTCGACGCCGCCAAAGGCCCCCACATACTGCGTGACCTGATCCGCCAACTTCGACGCGTTCGCAACGCTGCCGAACGCCGTATCGCCTATCCATTGCAGAAACGCCTGCCGCAACGACCCGCTCCCCATCACCGCCGCAAGCCCGTCCGTCACCGCACCCTCGACGTCACCCGCGTCGAGCTTCTGCCATACCCCAGGCGCCGCGCTCCCCACGGCATCCACAAGACCCTTCACGGATGTCGAGTCCACCACCCACGCCAGGTAGGCGTCCAGCGCCGG
>JAFGLZ010000190.1 GCA_016927755.1 Phycisphaerae bacterium | reverse complement strand
TGGAGCGACTACATCGGCCAGATCGGCTGCGGGCGAGTCCTCCAGGGCACGCTCCGAAAGGGCGACCTCTTCGCCCGAACCGTCACCCGCTGGCGCAAGCCCGGCCGGCCCGCCGCCGGCTGGGACGTCCAAGGAGCCTCCGAGGAACAGGCCGACCACCTCTGGGTGACCCGAGGCCTCGAGCGCGCCGAGGTCGATGAAATCGGCGCGGGCGACATCGTCTGGATCTCCGGCCCCGCCGAGATCCGAATCGGCGATACCTTCTCCGCCACCGATCTCGAATCCCCCGCCCTCAAGCCGCTGGAGATCGAAGAGCCCACCGTCTCCATGTTCTTCCTCGTCAACAGCGGCCCCTTCTCCGGCGAGGACGGCAACGCCGTCACCCTCCGACAGATCAAGGAGCGCCTCGAACGCGAGCTCCGCGTCAACGTCGCCCTGCGAATGGAGGACCTCGGCCGGTCCGACGGCGTCAAGGTCTCCGGCCGCGGAGAGCTCCACCTCGCCATCCTCATCGAGGAGATGCGAAGAGAGGGCATGGAGCTCTGCGTCTCACGACCGGAGGTCATCACCCGCCAGGACGAGCACGGCAAGACCCAAGAGCCCATCGAACAACTCATCATCGACGTCCCCGAGGTCTACCAGGGCGTCGTCATCGAGAAGCTCGCCCGAAGAAAGGCCGAGATGGTCAACATGGAGAACGCCGGAACCGGCGTCATCCGAATGATCTTCGAGATCCCCACCCGAGGCCTCATCGGCTACCGAAACGAGTTCCTCACCGACACCCGTGGGCTGGGCATCATGGCCGCCCGCTTCATCGGCTACGGCCACTGGCGCGGCGACGTCGTCTCCCGCAACCGAGGCTCCCTCATCGCCCTCGAGACCGGCCTGGCAACCTCCTATCAGCTAGAGAGCCTCCAGCAGCGTGCCGTCATGTTCGTCAGGCCCATGGAGCGCGTCTACGCCGGACAAGTCGTCGGAGAGAACGCCCGAGCCGACGACATGCCCTGCAACCCCACCAAACGAAAGCAGATCACCAACCACCGATGCAGCACCAAGGAAATCGACACCGGCCTGAAGGCCCCCCGACAGCACACGTTGGACACCGCCCTAGAATGGATCGCCCCCGACGAGCTCGTCGAAGTCACCCCCAAATCCATCCGAATCCGAAAAGCCGTCCTGGACGCCGAACAACGAAAACGAAACTACAGAAAACAAATGGCCGCCACCGCGTCGTAGCCCCGGCAATGCCAGACCACGAAAGGGCGGCCGACCGCCTCGCCGGCGGGGAGCACCTTCGCCGTTGGTTCCTACTTCCTCCTGCGATCGGTCCTGATCGGGTACTCCGCTAGGATCTGGTTGATCGAAACGATGACCTCTGGGAGGTATGACTGATCCATCTGAAACGTCAGACTGTGGTTCTCAGTCATTATGTCAGGCGTGATGCTGACTCTCATCTGTCCTCGTCCCAAGGCATCTATCTCCACGACAGCCGAGAGGTCGCCTTCCGGAGTGGCGAGTTCGGCAGAACCGCTGAGATCTCGAAGGACGTTCTCCAGATCGAGTTGCCATCGCCGCAGACCGGTCAAATGCACCATTGGGCCCCGCACCCAAACTTCAGCGCTGAGAGAAGCACAGCAAGCGACCACGTTGAGCCAGTTTCCGTCCCAATAGTCCTCGGACTGTTCGTATTCCCTTCCGACAACCCAAATCCTTAGGCCGCATAATTCCAGGTCGGGAGGCCCCAGTTCGTCAGGTTCCATCCGTTTCACAACGTGCGCCTCCTTCGTGCTCAACCGGAAGCTACCTCAAGACGCATCGGACGTGACGCCGTCCAATCATAACGCTCAACGTCAACAGCGTGAAGCGCTGATACGTGGGTGGCATCAAAAAGGGGACGCAGCTCTTTTTCTTGACAAGCTGGCTGGCTGTTCGTAGTCTGATCGCATGCCTCGACGTCCGCGAGTGGCCCCTGGGGGGTTGGTCTACCACGTGCTCAATCGAGCCGTGGCCAGACTGCCGCTCTTCCAGAAACCCGGGGACTATGACGCGTTCGAGACGGTCATGCACCTCGCTTACGATCGACACCCGACGCGAATTCTGTCCTATTGCGTCATGCCAAACCACTGGCACATGGTGCTTTGGCCACGAGAGGACGGTGAATTGACTGCCTTCGTCCGATGGCTGACACACACGCACGCGATGCGTTGGCATACCCACCACGGCACGTCGGGGACCGGGCACCTCTATCAGGGACGGTTCAAGTCGTTCCCCATCCAGACGGACGAGCACTTCCTGACCGTTTGCCGGTACGTCGAACGAAATGCCCAAAGGGCGAGACTGGTTCAGCGTGCCGAGGAGTGGCGATGGTGCAGCCTTTGGCGTCACGTCCATGGTGACGATCGCTCACGGGCATTGCTGCACCGGTGGCCTGTGGACCCGCCAAAGACTTGGCTGGCCGACGTAAACGAGCCGCAGAACGAGGAAGAATTGGAGGCCCTGCGCCGGTGCATCCAGCGAGGCAGCCCCTATGGCTCAGACATATGGCAGCGACGCACCGCCCATCGCCTCGACCTGCAGTTCACCCTTCGCCCCAGAGGACGCCCAAGGAAACGCAAGCCAGACAGGTGAGCGCAACAAGAGAGCTGCGTTCCCTTTCTTCCGGACGTCAGCGGATGAGAAGGGGAGAAGGGGGTCAGGCTCACTTCACACGCTACACCTTCTCCGGCACGACGAAGGGCGCACGGTACTCCCTCGTCAGCATGCGGTTGGCCTCGTCGTCGTTCTCGACCTGTCCGGTCTGGGTGTCGATCTCGAGCACGCGGTTCACCCGGGCCGCGGTCAGCGCGTAGTGCGAGAGCCCCGAGGAGTAGTGTCCTTCTTGCGCAGGCGCGTTCAAGTCCTCGGCCTTGCGACTTCGCATGCAGTCGACGAAGTTCTGGAAGTGGCTGTCGCCCCGGTTGTTCTGCTTGACGAACTCACCGATTTGCGACTTGCCCTTGTACGCCTTGTACCCGTCGTAGTTGGGAAACGACATGTAACCCTCGGAACCGTAGAAGATGACGCCGAAGGTCGTGCCGCCCGCCTCGTCGTTGGTATGCCACGGGCGCACCTCGAGCGTCATCATTTTGTCCTTGCCGTCGGCGCCCCTGAACATGAACGAGCTGGACGACACGTCAAAGACCTCCTTGGCGTCGTCCCAGAGGAGCATGCCGCCCATGGACGCGCATCGGTACGGCACGTCCACACCAAGGCCCCAACGCGCGGCGTCGAGCTGATGCACGCCCTGGTTCCCGATGTCGCCGTTGCCGTAGGCCCAGACCCAATGCCAGTTGTAGTGGACGTAGATACCCTCGCCCTTTTCGTTCAGCATGAAGGGCTGTTCCTGCGCCGGCCCCTGCCAGATGTTCCAGTCGAGCTCCTTCGGGGGCTTTCCGGGGTGGGCCTTGCCGATGGACGGACGCCACTTGTAGCACACGCATCGGGCCATATACACGTCGCCGATGAGGCCGTCCTTGAGAAGCTTGATGCCCTCTCGGAACCGGGCGTTGCTGCGGCGCTGCGTGCCGTGCTGGACGATGCGGCCGTACTTCTTGACCGCCTCGAGAACCTTCTTGCCCTCATAGATGTTGTGCGTCATGGGCTTCTCGACGTAGACGTCCTTGCCCGCCTGGCAGGCCCAGATGGTGGCCAATGAGTGCCAGTGGTTCGGCGTGGCGATCGAGACGGCGTCGATGTCCTTGTCATCGAGCACGCGGCGGAGGTCTTGCTCGACCTTCGGCGCGCGCAGGCCTCGCTTCGTGAAGTAGTCCTCGCTGCGCGACCTGAACAGGCGCAAGTCGGGATCGCACATCGTGGCCACTTCGACGCCGTCCAGGGCGGGCAAGCAGCCCAGATGCGATTTGCCCCGGCCGTTGATGCCGAGCACGGCGATCCGGATGCGATCGTTGGCCCCTGCCCAGCTCGTCTTGGACGTACCCAACAGCAGCCCGGCCGTCGTGGCTGCCGTCCCCTTCACGAACCCCCTGCGCGTCACTTGAGTCATCGTGTTCACCCTTGCCGGTTCTTGCTGGGGTTTCTCGTGCGAACCGCCTCGCGGCCATCGCGGCCTGAGCTCAACACCAGAATACGCCTGCAAACGGATGGCTTCAAGGTCGGTCGTGACGGAGCACGGCTCGAGACGACGGCGCGACCAGACGCCAGGACGCAGCGGCGACGTGTAATCGCTCAAGTTACCTGGGTAGGAACAAGAGGCTCTATTGTGGGAACGTGACCACCTCCGGCGTCGCCCAGTCGCCCTCCATGTCATAGGGCAGGCGCCGGACTCTGCTGCCCTCGCGGTTCGTGAAGTAGAGCCGCGAAACCGAAAGCTTGTCGGCGTGGCCGTCGGCCCAGAGCGCAGCGAAGGCCGAGTCGGGCGGGGCTCCAAAAACCTTGCGAACGTAAGAGTGATTGCGAGGGCTCTTGCGCGTGACGTCGCGGACCTTGGTCCAGGTCCGGCCTTCGTCCCCGCTGGTCCAGACGGCCACTTCGCCGCCCCCTCCCCAGCGCTGGGGGCCGGGCTCGGTCGGACCCATGATCCGCCAGGTCCCGTCGGCCTCGACCCAGATGGGGCCCGTGTCGTAGTTGTGCGTCGAGTGGGTCACCGGATGGACGTTCCACTTGCCGTCCTTGTGCTGAAGCACCTCCCAAGTCCGCGGGTCGCCCTGGGGGCCGGGCCTGTGGTCAGACGAGGTGACCACCAGGATCACCGGGTTGCCCTGGTTGTCCAGCGTGATGCTGTTGAGATAGACCAACCGGCGGTCGGCCGAGTAGGCCTTGACCAGCGCGGGGTTCTTCGGGTCAACGAGGGGCGTCTTGACCGTCCGCCCGTCGATGTCCTGCCACGACTTGCCGCAGTCGCGAGTCTGCAGGAAGTAGAGATCGGTTCGATTGTCGGGATGGCCTTTGGGATGGCGGTTGAAAGCGGTGACGATCCGCCCGTCGCGCACGCAGCTCGTCTGATACTGCCCTTCCATACCCGCCAGCTTCTGGTCCTCGGCGCGCGAGCCGTCGGGCCGGCGGACGTTCCAGTACAGCTCTCGCACGCCGGTGTACTTCGTGAAGAGCTCGACGATGCCCACGCCAGGGATGGCGAACGGTTGCGGGTAGCAGATCTCGTCGGAGGAGATTCGTTCGAAACGGTCGATATCGTAGGGCTTGACGCTTCGATAGACGAAGCCGGGTCGTCGTCGCCCACGCCCGGCCACGTAGACCCAGAGGCGGCCCTGTTCGTCCAGCGCCAGCGATGAGTCGTCGTGCGGGTCGTCGACTCCTCCCTTGTCGTGAACGATGGTGGGTCGCGGCACGCGGTCGTTCACGTGGTCGTAGTACGAGATCATGTTGAGAAGGTAGCGTTTCCCGCCCTTCGAGCCGCCGTAGCAGAAGAAGGTCTTCTTGACCTTGGGGGCGTAGACGGCGATCGGGACGTGCTTGGCCGTGTAGGTGCCCAATCCGCCGGAGTACTTGTCGCCATAGGCCCAGAAGCTCTTGGCGTAGGGGGCGTCGGAGTACTGGCCGAGCGTGAACCAGATACCTCGGTAGCCCGTGTCCTTGGGTTTCAACGTCGGATCGTCGGCGGCTCGGGACGACGTTACCCAACCCAGCAAGACAGCCCCCACAATCGCCACACCCCGGAGTATTCCACGTCTCATTGCAGCCTCGCTTTCGTCTCAAACTCGGCGCCTACCATCTCGAATCATTGCGCCGCCCCATTCTAGCCGCCGATTCGGCAAGATGAAGAGCGTGAGCGAAACGTGCGACGGAAAGACGAAGAGCCAATAGGAAGTCTGATTCCGCGTAGTCGCCAACAGCCACGAATGGCACCGCCGTTGATTCTTGTCCCCTGAGCACACAACGAACGCAGACGCGCAGTGCGAGTTCCGGGAATCCGGCAATCCCCCCCTTACGTTGATGCCCTGCCTCCGGCACAACCGGATGCGGCCATGCCTCTGGCCTTTCCCGACCACCGCGTTGGCGGAAGCGCCGCGGGCATTCCCCTGAACGGCAACCCCCAGAAGAGCCAGGCCACCAGACGTGAGAACTGCCCCCTTTTATTCCCCCTATTATCCTGCTAGACTAGGGTCCACATCCCAGGACCCCTGCGGGGAAACACGCCGTGGCCCCGCACGGAGTCAAATCTCCTGTCGGAAATTGCCGATCAGACAGCTAACGACTTGAAAGGACCTCCAATGAAGACGACCGCGCTGCCCAAGGTGCTCCCCACCAGGCTCCTGCTCGCTACGCTGACGCTCGTCACGGCCCTCGGCCAAGGCTGCTGCACGGCCCCGGTTGCTCCGGGAGACAGCAACGTCCCGAGCGACGCCATCGCGATCCGCTTCGTCAACAAGAACTCGAACTACACGTCGTCGACCATCTGGCTGTTCTTCACCGGCCCCGTCACCGGCAACATCAACACGGAAAGCGGCGGCACGGGCGAAGCGCTGCAGACCAACACGTCCTACACGCTCGAGGACCTCCGCTACGGAATAACGGTGACCAACATCGGCGGGCGGATCTACATCTCCCTGGGCGATCAACTCCCCACCACACCCGCGCCGGCCTATGACTTCAAGGCGGCCCTGACCAGCGTCGATATGCGATGGAGCTTCGTCGAGCTGACCTATTCCACCGGCATCGTCAGCGTCGTGAACCTGTCCGACGTGGACTTCTACGCGTTTCCCATCTCGTTGTACGCCTGCGACGGCACCTCACTGGTCCCCCCGGCCCTGACGTACTCGGCCAGCGGCGATACGGTCCAGAGCCAGTTGACCAACCTGATTCCGGCGGCCCAGCAGGCTAGCGCTATCAAGACCAAGACGATCCCCAACACCCAGACGACCGCGCTCGTGCGCATCCTCAGCCCCGTACACGCCCCGCAGGCCTACCCGTCGCTCCAGCCGTACGTCGACTACGTTCAAGCGCAGGCGAGTGGCGCCGTCTTCGCGACGATCGAGGACCAGTACTCCCGCTTCGGAACGGCCGGACAACAATGCTCCACGTGCACGACGACGACCACCGCCGACCCCTATGCCCTCGGCACGCAACCCCCCACGGACGCCGACCACGCCTGCCGCTACAGCACGCAGACCTACAGCTTCGAATGCACGTTCAACGGTAGCGGCGACATCGAGATGGTCGGCGGAGGCTCCTGCATCGGCGAAACAGGCTACACGATCATGATCCCCGCCTCCGAAATCGCCTACGGCATCTACACCGGCATCCCCGCCTACACCGTGAACGGCCACGAGGCGCCGGGCGGAACCTTCGACACGAACGACCTGTTCAACGCCGCCGTCCGCGACCTCATGGCAGGGTTCGCCTTCGGCTTCGTCGGCAGCACGCAGTACGGCAGCCTGGTGAGCAACCAGTGGTGGTCCGCCACGCAGGTGTTCTCCGACATCCAGCCGGTAACCAACGGCAACTACTTCTACAACGCCTACGCCGAGATCATCTACAACAACTCGAATGCCTACGGTCAGCCGTACTCCGATCGCTGGCAGCCGGTTCAGGCGCACATCAAGGGCGGGGACACCGTCCAGATCGTCTTCGAGCCCGACGCGACGGCGCCGTCGAACACTCCGTGCGCTGTGTCGCCGTGACGGAGGGGAGATCCGCACGGAAAGGGGGCAAGAAGGCGGGGCAGGCAACTCCCCCAACGCAAACGCCGCGCCAGAAATCGTTCCGAAGGGCGACCCCGGCCAACCCGCATCGCCCTTGACCGACATAAGTTATAGGTTATAATCCTGGCATGTGGGAGGTCGAGTACACCGACGAGTTCGAGCGGTGGTGGAACAGCCTCGGCGAGGCGGAACAGGACTCGATTGACCGCGTGGTGCTCCTACTCATGAAGGTGGGTCCCGTCCTCGGCCGGCCGCATGTAGACACGATCGAGGGTTCCCGACATTCCCACATGAAGGAACTGAGGGTTCAGCACGCAGGTGAGCCGTACCGCGTCCTGTTTGCCTTTGACCCTCGCCGATCCGCGATCCTGTTGATTGGCGGGAAGAAGACCGGTGACAAGCGGTGGTACGACAAGATGGTCCCGCTCGCCGACCGTCTGTACGACGAGCATCTGAACGAACTGAGAGAGGAAGGTCTGATCTGATGCCTCGCAAGAGTTACGACACACTCCGCCGAAAGATGTCCCCCGAACGGCGACAGCGAAACGAGGCGGCCGCGCAAGAGATGCTCGCGGAAATGGTCTTGGCCGAGCTCCGAAAGGCCGCGGGTTTCACCCAGGTCGAACTCGCCAAGATCCTCGGCGTCTCGCAAGCGAACCTATCACAGCTTGAGCACCAGACCGACATCCAGATCAGCACGCTGCGACGCCTCATCGAGGCCATCGGCGGCCAACTGGAGCTGGTGGTCAAGCTCCCGGACGGCAACAAGATTCGCGTCACCCAGTTCACCGAATCCGTAGAACCCGCCGCCTGAGTTCCAGTCCCCCCTCTCGCCGCAAGGGGCATCAGCGCTCCCATCGTTGCATGCCAAGCCTCTCGCATCCTAGCCGCACCGTCCTGAGCTGCCTGGAGAACCGCCGTGTCTGCAAGAACAGCCCGGGAACTCCCTTGAGCGAAGACTTGCGGACCAGCGAAGCCTACGGCGTAGACGATTGCTCTTCCTTGCCTTGCCTCATCACTCATGACCGAATCAACCGTACACGTCGATCGCGTACCTACGCATCTCCCGGAGAGGTGAACGAGCAATCACTCGGGGTCATCCCGCTGCGCTTCCCGCTAGCACCTTGACAGAGCAGCCCTGACGAATCAGTTTTCTCGCACCTGGCAGGGGTAGAGAAAGCGGGGCGCGTGAACACCCACCGCCGACGGGGGCGTA
>JAFGLZ010000189.1 GCA_016927755.1 Phycisphaerae bacterium | reverse complement strand
TCTCGCCAGAACGGTGCATTCCATCGCATTTCGGCGCATTGTGGGACATTCCGGGACATTTCGAGACATCGCCTAGCCCCTCCGACGGGTCACGCCCAAGCCAGACCATGCCGGATATCTCGCCAGAACGGTGCATTCCATCGCATTTCGGCGCATTGTGGGACATTTCGGGACATTCCGAGACATCGCCCAGCCTCTCCGTACCCGAACCCCGAACCCCGGACCCTGAACCCCGAGGACCCCCATGACATCTGCAAATGCTAAAGCGCGCGGAAGAAACGAGAGGACGTGCCGCCCGAGCCGATCTGGATCTGCACGCGACGGCTGCAACGCGGGCAGTGCCCCACGTAGGCCGTCCCTTGACGATTCCGCCAGATCCTGGCATACACTCCACAGCACTCGAACTGGATCCCCAGCCATCGCCGCGATGACGATGCACCCGCCAGGGCTGTCTCGTCAGATTCGGAGACGGGCTCAAGGGAGGAAATGTCCAGAATATAGTCTGGTTCGTCCGTCATCGGTATAGATATCGGTCGGACGCTGCGGACGGGTTAACGTGACTGAAAGGACGGGTGACATGGCTAAGAAGTTGGGTGCGGCAATCATGGGGGCAGGTTGGGTGTCCGGCGAGCACGTACGCGCCTACCAGGCCAACCCGAACGTCGACGTCGTGGCCGTCGGCAGTCGCCGTCTGGCGACCGCAAAGGCCAAGGCCGCCGAGCTCGGGCTCGATGTCCCGTGCTATGAAGACTACGACAAGCTCTTGGCCGATCCCAACGTCGACATCGTCAGCGTCTGCTCGCCAGGTGGCGTCCACGTGGAACAGGGCGTAAAGGCCGCGCAGGCAGGCAAGCACGTCTTGATGGAGAAGCCCATGTGCGTCGACCTCGACGGGGCCAAGAAGCTCCGTGACGCCGTCGCAAAGGCCGGCGTGAGGTCCGTCGTCAGCTTCGTACTCCGCTGGAACCCGCTGATCAACATCATCAAGAACCAGCTCGCCGACAACGCCGTCGGAAAAATCATGTACGGCGAGTTCGCCTATTTCCACGCCATCGGGCCCTGGTATCCCGGCTTCGAGCACTACTGCAGCAAGGAGGGCACCGGCAACGCGATGCTCTGCGGTGGATGCCACGCCGTCGACGCGATGCGCTACTTCATGCAAGACAAGATCGTGGAGGTGACCGCCTATTCGACCAGGAGCGATGAGCCCCCCTTCGACAAGATCCAGTACGACCCGACGATCGTCGCGATCTGTAGGTGGGCCGGTGGGGCGGTCACGAAGGTCGCCTGCAGCTTCGAGTGCAACTGCCCCTACATGTTCGACATCCTCCTCATGGGCACAAAGGGAACAATCCGCGACAATCGCTACTATGGCGATAAGTGCCTGGGCACGTTCGGACACCCCGAGATCGGCCGCGGACAGTACGACTGGGTCACGTGGCCCACCATCCTCCCGGACAGTGGCGACGTCAGCCACCACCCGTTCCAGGGCGAGATCGACCACCTGGTCGAGTGCATCCAGGCCGGACGAGAGTCGCACGTCAATGTTGCCGATGCCTATGATACCCATGAGCTTTGCATCGCGGCGACCCTCTCCGCCGAGCGGGGCGAACCCGTCAAGTTGCCTCTGTGACGGCGAATCCGGTCAAGCGGCACCCGTGTGGCAAGGCCCCGCTGGTTGGAAGGGCGGCAATCGTATTCTTTCTTAGTGCCGCCTAACCTTCCCCCTCGGCGCCTGTCTGTCCGGCAGAGCGCGGGGCGGATGACGTGGACGGGACTCTCTTGCCGTCCCCGGCCCGGAGGGTGCGTCGAGCACAAGCTTCGGACTCCTCTATCCGCCGGACAGCCTGGCTGCAAAAATGTGTAGCCGGGGGTTGCATCCGTCCGATAGTCTAAGTAGAGTGAGGGTTAAGGGTTATCCCCTTGACTAATGGCGCGGTGTTGGTCGTTAAGATTTCGTAAACATGTCACCATATTCTCGCCCAGCCAAGGTCCTTATGTACCTGGTGGCGTCGATGACCGTCGCCACGGGGCTCTTGCTTTGGATGGAGCACCTCGTGGCGCCCGAGGGGTTGCAGCGCGACGGTATCCAAACCATCGGACCGGTGGCAACCGCGCTCGAGACCGCGCGACCTATCGAGCCGGGCAACTGGGACGAGATCGTAATCTCCTATCGCGATCGTGTCCCCGGAGATCCCGCCGTGGCCCTGGCAGTCCCGGGCCGTCCCTATCCGTATCACTTCGTGATCCAGCCGACCGGCAAGATCCACACCTTGCCGACGTGGCAGGACCAGCGGTTCGATGCGGTGGCGGCGACCGCCGAACCCCGCGCGATCCACGTCTGCCTGTCTGGCCAGCCCGGCCAGAGCGAGATCTCGCCCGAGCAGTGGGATGCCTTGGTGAGCATGCTCCGCCAGTTGCGCGTTCGCTGCCAACTACCGACCAAAGCCGTTCGACTCGATCCTCAGTCGGATCCCCAGTACCGTTCTGACGTGTCCCAGCAAGCCTACCGGCTTCGCCAGATGCTCCTGGCCGCCGACATCATCGACTGACCCGCACACGATTTCGCAGGTGTATCGCTCGCCCCGGGCTCTCACAGTGCGCTGATGGCGTTATCAATACACGGACAGGGGCTTGCCTGATTCCTCACGTGTGGGAAAACGGATTGCCAAAGCGAGCGCCACACGCCACAATGCCCCTCTTGGCCAGTAGGGACATTTCCGTGGTGCCTGTCATAGGGGAAGGCCGTGTCTGACATCGTGGTCCAAATCAGCCGGGCGCCGGGGACGGAAGACGTGCCGCTCCCCCGCTACCAAACCGAGCACGCCTCGGGCATGGACGTCTGTGCCGCCGTCGCTGAGACGACCTCGCTCGAACCGGGACAGCGAGCCGCCGTCCCGACGGGGCTGTTCCTGGCGATTCCGATCGGCTACGAGGCCCAGATCCGCCCCCGCAGCGGCCTGGCCCTCAAGCACGGCATCACCCTGGCCAACGCGCCCGGAACCATCGACGCGGACTACCGCGGCGAGTTGAGGGTCATCCTCATCAATCTGGGACAGGAAACCTTCGAGATCACGCGAGGCATGAGGATCGCACAGGTCATCATCGCCCCGGTAACGCGCGCCAAGCTCGAGGTCGTCGAGTCTCTCCCAGAGACGACCCGAGGCGAAGGCGGCTTCGGCCACACCGGCACGCACTGACTGTCCCGCAGGGACCGCACGGAAGCGCCCGGTTCCCGAGGGACTGTGCCAGAGTCTTAGGTCCCGTAGGGACCGTGTGATAATAGCCCAGGACTTCAGTCCTGAGGATCCGAGCCGACCGCAAGTGAGCAAGTCGCGTAGCGACGGTTGAGGTCTGTGGTTCGTTGACTGTCTCCCCTATCGGAAGGCTCCAACCCCTCGCCTCTGGGGGACGCACTCAGCCGCCCAACCCGCTCCTTTGATCGAGAGCCGTACTATGAGCGATTTCCACCACCAACAGATCGCCCCGCCGACCGAGTGGATCAAGCGGAATCACCGCGCGAGATTAGGCACCGGGCAGGCGGCGGGCACGTGGCATGGGCATCTTGCCCATGAACCATCACGGGGGAGAGCCTCGCGCCACGGTGGCGTGGTTTTTCACGCGGTCGTTTCGTGCCGTTCCGGGGCGGGCGTCCCTGCCTGCCTCTCGGGTGGCCTCGTGTAACGCAGGCATCTTGCCTGCTTCCTGTGCAGGCTCAGAGCCTCTGGCGCGACAGTACGATGGTGATTGACCGAAATGCGTGCCGGTCTAAAGCGACTCGGTGCGCTCGCCGATCGTCTCGCAGACGATGAAGTTGTACACCCCGGCCGCCAGGAAGCCCGCCAGGAGAACCACCCAAGCCAAGGTGCCGCCGACATGCCAACCCGCCAGCCAAAACGCAACGAGCACGTCGACCAACAGATAGCCGATCAGCATGACCGCGCTGGCGACGTTCGATTCGGCCTTGACCACCCGCGGTGGTATGAAGAACAGCGCCCAGGGCAGGATCGCAACGAAGCCGAGCCACGCCAGCGTCAGCCGGATCACCCCCCACAGCGCTCGAAGATCCTCGGGATGCCGCCAGAACCAGATGCCCGCAAGGATGCAGCCCAACGCGCACACCGCGACCAGCACCTTCCCCCCGACGTACTTGGCCAGCCATTCGAGCATGCTCAACGCTCCCGCCAAACACCTCATTGGGATCAACGAGGCGCTGGTCATGACAATCCTACCACGGTGTCTATTGAGCGGCGAGACTGCCCGGCGGAAAACAAGGATCCCCTTGGCCGGCGGGCTTGCGGGCCTCGCGACGATGTTCGATACTTGCCGCCGACCCGCCCAGCTCAGCCGGCCACGAAAGGAGCCGAGACGATGACGAGCCGTGTGTTCTCATGGGGACTTGCCGCGACCTGCCTCGGACTGGCGCTGACCCCGCCGATCCGCGCCCAGGACGTCTGCCGCGTTGACAACGTGGTCTACAACGGCTGGAAATGCACGCAACTGAGTAACGGCCGAATCGACGTCGTCGTTGCGCCGGAGCTCGGCGGCCGCATCGTACAATTACGCCTCGGCAAGGCCGAGTACCTCTGGGTCAATCCCGACCTGGCCGGCAAGGTCGTCCGGTACGTCACGGGCAAGGCCGCCCCGAAGTCCGCGGAGGAGAAGAAGGGCCCGACCTGGGCAAACTACGGCGGCGACAAACTGTGGCCGGCGCCTCAGGGCACGAAGGGCCCTGAGCAGTGGCCCGGACCTCCCGACCCGGCCGATAAGGGCGGCACCGTCGACAACGGCAAGTATGAGTTGGAGGTCCTCGCCTCCGGCCCGAAAGAGGCCGCCGTCCGCCTGACGAGCCCGGACGATCTCTATGCGGGTATCCGCTTCGTCCGCGAGATCCGCATTCATCCCCGATCCACGACGATCGACCTCAAGGCCAAAATGGTCAACATCCTCAAGCGCCCGGTCCGCTGGGGCATCTGGCAGGTCACCCAGCATGCCGGGCACATGGGTGTCAAGGGGGGCAAGATCCAGTGGGATCCCGCAACCATCGACGTCAAGGCATGGTCCCCCCTGAACCCGACCAGCGCCTACCCCGCCGGGTATCAGGTCATGTTCGGCCTGAAGGACAACCCCCAGTTCCAGGTGGACAAGACCTTCGCCCAATCGACCGGCACCCGGCTCTTCCGACTGGACTACGCATATCAGGTAGGCAAGGTAGGCATGGACAACGTCGACGGATGGCTCGCCGTCACCCACCAGACCGCGGGATACCTATATGCGCACACCTTTCCGTCCGTGCCCACGCAGGAATACCCGGACGGGGCTTCGGTCGAGTTCTGGGCGAGCGGACGAGGCGAGTTCAAGTTCGGCGACGAGATCGTCAAGATGACCGACAACGAGCCGCTCCTGGTCGAGAGCGAAGTCCTCTCGCCCTTCGCTCGAGTGCTTCCCGGCCGGTGGTTCGCATACGAGTCGAAGATGCACCTATCGCGCGGAACCGGCCCGATCGTGAGTGTCAACGTCGGCGGAGCGGAGCTCGACCCGGTGCGACTCTCCGACAAGACCGGCCTGGCCGGACGCCTCGCCGTCTTCCACGATGGAAAGCTCCAGATGCCCGGGATCTCAAAGCGCTCGAGCGAGGAGCTTGGCCAAGTGACCGCCGGTCGGATCGTGGACTTGGCCGAGTTGGCTTCACGCCGCAAGCTGCGCTGGCGACGAGAGATCGTGCTCGTCGACGACGAGGGCAAGACACTCGGCGCCTGGCCAGTCAGATAGACCGGCCCACGCATCACCTCGGCCCTCTCGCAAGGCCGCGTGCTTGCGTCGGAACGTGAGGACCACCACGCTGCAGGCCGAGGTACTGCCGGAGACACGACCTTTCTGTCGGTTTCGGGTCGTTGCAGCCAACCGTAGATAGTCATAATCCTACCGAAATGTAGCCCAGCTTCCACCAAGCCTACGGTATCGTAACGCGATTTCAGACCAACACTTACCGTTACAGGAAGGGTGAATAATCACAAGTTATTATACTGTAAGAGTTTATATCTGTAGGCATCCTGGAGATTAAGCAGTGGCACGGCAATCGCATGGTGTTGCGGAGTACCCCGTGTCCGTGGACGTGCTACGTTCGCTGGGCCCGGGCGGCTGTGAACTCCCACGGAGATGCGGCAACGCCGAGGACGAGCTTGGATGCTGAGAAGAAGAGCACACGACAAGGACATTAGCGGCTGCGCGATCACCGGCATGATGTCGGAGGCCGGCCGGCGCTTCAATGGCGAGATGATCATCCGCTCGATCGCGAACATGCGCGAGCGCTCGAACGGCCTCGGCGGCGGATTCGCCGCTTATGGCATCTATCCCGATCACGCCGACCAGTACGCCCTCCACGTCATGTTCGATGACATGGAGGCCAAGCACACGACCGAGCAACTACTCTCGCAGCGGTGCCTGGTCTACGCCGATGAAACGATCCCGATTCGCCCCCTGGATGAGATCAAGTCCGGCCCGATCCTTCATCGGTACTTCGTCGACGTCAAGCCCGAGGTCCTCAAGCACAACTACGACCTGACGGAGGATGACATCATCGTCGAGGTCGTCATGAACGTTAACGCCAACATCGACGGCGCGTTCGTCTTCTCCAGCGGAAGAAACATGGGCGTCTTCAAGGGAGTCGGCTACCCCGAGGACATCGGTCGGTTCTTCCGCCTTGAAGAATACGAAGCCTACATCTGGACCGCCCACGGGCGGTTCCCCACCAATACCACCGGGTGGTGGGGCGGCGCCCACCCCTTCGGCATCCTCGACTGGAGCATCGTGCACAACGGCGAGATCTCCTCTTACGGGATCAACCGACGCTACCTGGCCAACTTCGGCTACCACTGCACCCTCCACACCGACACCGAGGTGGTGGCCTACATGTTTGACCTGCTTGTCCGAAAGCACGGACTTACATTCGACGTGGCCTGTATGGCTATGGCGCCCCCGTTCTGGAGCGACGTCCAGCGCATGAGTCCCGAGAAACAGGAGATCGTTCGAGCCATCCGGACCGTCTATGGCGGGGCCCTGTTGAACGGCCCGTTCTCCGTCCTCGTCGGGCACGGCAACGGGATGATCGGATTCAACGATCGGATCAAGCTCCGCCCGATGGTCGCCGGGCGGAAGGACGACATGCTGTACATCGCCAGCGAGGAGGGGGCCATCCGAGAGGTCTGCCCGGACCTCGAGACGATCTGGCACGCCGAAGGCGGCGTCCCCATCGTCGGCGAGTTGAAGACCGGCGTGGGGACCCGGGCCGCCGCAAGCGTTTGAGCTCCCGCGGACGGGCGGACGAGATCAGCATCTAGCGACACCTGGCGTGGACGGAGGAGGCAGACGTTGGTTAAGAAGAAGTGGCTGGTTCAATCGGATTTCGTCGTCGAGCGCGATCCGGCCAAGTGCATCCAGTGCGAAGTCTGCGTTCGGCAATGCGCCAACGACGTGCACGAGTACGACCCGGACGACAAGTGCGTCTCGAGCAATTCCGCTACGTGTGTCGGTTGTCATCGGTGTGCGACCTTGTGCCCCGCTGGGGCGATTACCATTAGAAACGCCCCAAATGACTTCCGCCCGAACTCCAGTTGGACCGGTGAGATGCTCCGGGATGCCTACAAGCAGGCCGAGAGCGGCGGGGTCCTCCTCTCGGGCATGGGCAACCCTCAGCCGTATCCCGTCTACTGGGATCACATGTTGCTCAACGCCAGTCAGGTCACCAACCCATCCATCGACCCGTTGCGGGAGCCGATGGAGCTGCTGACGTATCTGGGGCGTAAGCCGGACAAGGTCGACCTCGGTCGTCTGTCCGAGCCGGGCGGCTTGGCGACCAAGATCGGACCGCAGCTCGAGCTTCAAGTGCCGGTGATGTTCTCGGCCATGTCGTACGGCTCGATCAGTCTGCACGCCTCGATCGCCCTGGCCCGCGCCGCCAAGGAGGTCGGAACGTTCGGCAACACCGGCGAGGGCGGATTGCACAAGGACATCCGACCGTATGGCGGCAACATGATCGTTCAGGTCGCCTCGGGACGATTTGGCGTGGACGTAGATTACCTGAACGCAGCCTCGGCCGTGGAGATCAAGATTGGCCAGGGCGCCAAACCGGGCATCGGCGGCCATCTGCCGGGCGAGAAGGTCGACGGCGCGATCTCCTCGACGCGGATGATTCCGGTGGGGACGGACGCGATCTCGCCCGCGCCGCACCATGACATCTACTCGATCGAGGACCTGCGCCAGTTGATCTACGCGTTGAAGGAGGCCACGCGATATCGCAAGCCCGTCTCGGTGAAAATCGCGGCGGTCCACAACGTGGCCGCTATCGCCAGCGGAATCGTGCGAGCCGGGGCCGACATCGTCGCCATCGACGGATACCGCGGCGGGACCGGCGCCGCCCCGACGATGATCCGGAACAACGTCGGCATCCCGATCGAGTTTGCCCTGGCATCCGTCGATCAGCGGCTTCGCGAAGAGGGGATCCGCAACCAGGCTTCGGTCGTTGTGGCGGGGGGTTTTCGCTGCAGCGCCGACGTCGTCAAGGCGATCGCGCTGGGTGCCGACGCGGTTTATATCGGCACGGCCGCCCTGGTTGCCATGGGATGTCACCTCTGTCAGAAGTGCTACACGGGTAAGTGTAACTGGGGTATTGCCACGCAAGACCCGCTGCTGACGAAACGGCTGAATCCGAACATCGCCACCCGCCGCCTCGTGAACCTGGTGCACGGCTGGGCGCATGAAATCAAGGAGATGATGGGCGGCATGGGCATCAACGCGGTCGAGAGCCTGCGGGGCAATCGCGAACACCTGCGCGGCGTGTCCCTGACGGATCGCGAACTCAAGGTTCTCGGAATCAAGGCGGCTGGGGAGTAACAGCCATGAAGCGGATAAAGGCCAAGGAAGAGTACTGCCTGGGCTGCCGGCTCTGTGAGATCAGTTGCCTCGTGCAGCACTCGAAGTCCAAGAAGCTGATCAAGGTGTTCAAGGAGGAGCTGGACAAGATCGTTCCCGGCGTTCAGGTCGAGGAATCCGGCCACGTCTCGTTCGCCATCCAATGTCGACACTGCGAACAGGCCGTCTGCATCGAGGCGTGCATGACGGGCGCGATGCATCGAGACCCGGATACCGGCGCGGTGATCTGTGATCAAGACAAGTGCGTCGGCTGCTGGATGTGCGTGATGGTCTGTCCGGTCGGCGCCGTGCGAACGGGCGACGCTAAGCACGTCGCCTCCAAGTGCGACCTGTGCATGGGCGAGGAGATGCCTGTGTGCGTCGCGAACTGTCCCAACGAAGCCATTGTGTATGAAGAAGACGATGACGACAAAGAGTAAGACGCCGTACACCATCCTGGGGAACTCGGTCGCTGCAATCGGCGCGGTGACGGGCATCCGTGAGGTCGATCCGGACGGGCCAATCCGCCTGATCGCCAAGGAGACGTATCACACTTACTCGCGGCCGCTGATCTCCTATTTGCTCGGCGGGAAGGTCGACGAGACGCGGATGCCGTATCGTCCCCCGGATTTCTACGACACGCGCGGCGTGGAGCCGCTGCTGGGCGTGGAGGCCACGCGAGTCGATCCGGACCGGCAGGTGATCGAGACAACCGATGGGGAGGCGATCGAGTTCGAGAAGCTGCTTATCGCCGTCGGCGGCAAGCCGATCGTCCCGCCGAACGTCGTGGGGATTGACGCGGAAGGTGTCTTCACGTTCACGTCGTGGGACGACGCCCGGCGGATCCAGAAGTACATCGACGAGAACGCCGTCGACCGCGTCGTCGTGATCGGAGGCGGACTAATCGGCCTCAAATCGGTCGAGGCCCTGGTCGAGCTTGGGATCAAGGTGTCGGTCGTCGAGCTAGCCGACCGTATCCTCAGCGTCACCTTCGATCAAACTGCATCCGACATGGCCCGCGCGTCGCTGGAACGGGTCGGCGTGGATGTCTACTGCGGCACCACCGCCACCGAGATCAAACAGGTCAACGACAAGGTACGCGGCGTGATCCTTCGGGACGGCGCGGAAGTGCCGTGCTCAATGGTGGTCTTCGCTGTCGGCGTGTTTCCGAACATCGGCCTGATCGCAAACACGGGCATCGAGACGGACCGGGGCATCCTGGTCGACGACCACCTGATGACGTCGGTTGCCGGAGTTTATGCCGCCGGCGACGTGGCCCAGGCGTACGACCTTCTCAGCGGAGGAAGACGCCCCATCCCGATCCTGCCGACCGCTTACCGGCAGGGATTCATCGCCGGGAAGAACATGGCCGGGCAGAAGCGCAAATATGAAGGCGGCCTGGCGATGAATGCCGTTGACATCTGCGGGCTCAAGACGATCTCGGTGGGCGACACGCTGGGTGAGGGCAGTGAATACGAGGTGCTCGCGAGTTACGACGAGAGGGCCTCGGTCTACAAGAAGATCGTACTGAAGGGCGATCGCATTGTCGGCGCCATCTTCATCGGGCAGATCAATCGGGCGGGCATCATCACCGGCCTCATCAAGAACGGGATTGGCGTGTCGGATTTCAAGGGCATGCTGCTGACCGAGGACTTCGGGCTCATCTCGCTGCCTACGGAGTACCGAAAGCACGTGGTCTCGGGCGCCAGCATCGAGATGTGACGGAGAGGATCATCGACACAGGCAACCGGGAACGGACGATGGCGCGGCGGGCAGCCAAGGTGATGTGTTACCCGTCGTCGCGAGCAGGAACGCATGACATGAGGATCGACGGGAAGGGCATCCACTACCGCGAGCTGAACGAGCGAATCCACGTTGCCGTGGAGCAGGGCGAGAAGCACTTCGAGCTGGACCACATCTGTGGGCATCGCTATATCGGCGCCGGTTTGGACAACGGTGTACAGATCACGATCAACGGAGTGCCCGGCAACGACCTCGGAGCCTTCATGAACGGCGCGACGATCATCGTGAGCGCCAATGGACAGGATGGCGTCGGCAACACGATGAACGAGGGCAAGATCGTGATTCACGGCGACGCCGGCGACATCCTGGGCCACTCGATGCGGGGCGGGAAGGTCTTCGTGAGAGGGTACGTCGGCTACCGGGCAGGCATTCACATGAAGGCCTACGGGGATCGATTCCCGGTCGTCGTGGTCGGCCGCAAGGCAGGCGACTACTTCGGGGAATACATGGCTGGCGGCGTCCTGGTCGTCCTGGGATTGGATGGAGCGGATACCGCGCCGGTCGGTCGATTTGTGGGGACGGGCATGCATGGCGGCGTCATCTACGTCCGCGGCAAGCTGGAGCCCCATCAGCTCGGGGCCGAGGTCGGCGTCGGGCAGCTCGGCGACAGCGACTGGACGCTGCTGACCAGGATCATCGCCGAGTACGGCCAGGACTTCGATCTGGATCCTTCGCAGTTCCTCCGAGAGACGTTCGTCAAGCTCGCGCCGAAGTCGAGCCGGCCCTACGGCAATCTGTACGCCTACTAGCCCGCGAAGTCGTCATCTCCACCCGCGCCGAGAATCGCGCGCTGCATATCTCAACGGGTTCTCCTGGGGGGCACTGGCCCGTATGATGGCGGTGTGCTGACAAGGGTTACCATTCGTTGCGAGGGACGCGGAGATGCGTGGAGTGACCATGAGATGCATCGTTGCGGGAATCGTCGCTGGTTTGGCGATCACGAATCGGATCGCCGTCGCCGAGGACGTCGCTGCCCTCCGCGCGTCGTTCAGTGCCGCTCGTCCCGCCAAGACGCTCAATCCGCTGTTCTGGTTGCACGGCGATGAGGACGAAGCAGGCATTCGTGAGATCATCGGCAGGATGGACGAAGGGGGCTGTGGCGAGTTCACGATCGAGTCTCGTCCTCACAAGTACTACCTTCAGGACAAGTGGTGGCAGGACCTGGCGGTGTGCTTCGACGAGGCCGAGAAACGCGGAATGAAGGTCTGGGTGTTTGACGAGAAGTGGTTTCCCAGCGGCCTCGCCGGCGGCCTCGTCGTCCAGGCCGATCCCCGCTTCGCCAGGCAGTACGTCGTCCCGGAACGTCAGGACGTCGAGGGCGGTCGGGCGGCTACGCTGAAGATACCGGCCGGTCGTCTCATTGCGATGGTGGCGGGCAGGAAGGGCGGCAGCGGTCTCGATATGAGCTCCCTCCGCGTGATTCCCACGTCAGGCGCCGAGCCCGGGAGTACCGTTCGGTGGGAGGCGCCGGAGGGTCAATGGTCGGTCTTCTGCTTCGTGCAGCGGCGGGACCCAGGCTACGTCGACTCGCTGAGTAGCGAGTGCTTCGACAAGTTCATCGAACTGACGCACCAGGCCACGTACGATCGCTTCAAGGACAAGTTCGGCAAGACGATCCTCGGCTTCTTCACCGACGAGCCGGGCTTCGGCAACCACGGCGGGCAGCTTCCGTGGACGTTCGGCTTCCTGGATCTCTTCAAGGCGGCCAAGGGCTATGACCTTAGGACGTTCTTGCCGGCGCTCGTGGCCGACGTGGGGCCCGAGACGGCAGGAATCCGGTCTGATTACTGGGATGTCGTGGTGACGCGCTACGCCGAGGCGTTCTACAAGAAGATCGGGGAGTGGTGCGACGCCCACGGCGTCCGCCACATCGGGCACCAGTACGAGCATTCTCAGCTTCACTACTCGTTCGGGGCGGGGCCGGGGCACTTCTTCCGGACGCAGCAGTACATGCACATGGGCGGGATCGACCTTGTAGTCGGGCAGGTCTGGCCTGGCACACGAAGCCAGGACTACTGGGGCATGCCGAAGCTGGCCAGTTCGCTATCTCACATCTACGGCAAGGCCGACGACCTGGCCATGAATGAGACGTACGGTGCCTACGGGTGGCGGTGCGGGCTCCGCGATATGAAGTGGCTTACGGATTGGCAGTGCGTTCGCGGCATCAACACCCTCGTGCCGCATGCGTTCAACCCCAAGTGGCCGGATGAGGACTGCCCGCCCTTCTTCTACGCGCGGGGGCACAATCCTCAATGGGTCCAGTTCGGGTTGTGGGCGGACTACTCAAACCGTGTTTGCTCACTGCTACGGAAGGGCAGGTTCGTGGCCGACGCGATCGTGCTCTATCCCGCTGAGTCACGGTGGATCGGTGCGTGCGAGCCGATCGAGGACGTCGAAGCGGCGCTTCAGCAGGTCCAGGTGGACTTCGACATCGTCCCGTACGGACTCTGGATCGATCCCGGGCGGTGCGTGATTGACGGTAGACGGGCACGCATTGAGCAAGTCTCGTATCAGGCCGTGGTTCTGCCGGGCGTCGAGTTCATTCCCGTGAAGGCCCTGGAGCGTTTGGGGCAATTCGTCGAGGGCGGCGGTGTGGTGATCGCATCCCAACGACTGCCGTCCAGGTCGTGCGAGCGGGGCCAAGACGGGGTCGTCCAGTCCCTGACCAAGAGGATCTGGGCCGGCAAGCCCGATCAGCGGGCGTTCCTTGTCGCGAGCAAAGCGGAACTCAAGCAGAAGTTGCGGGAGGGCCACTTCGTCCCTGACGTTGCCTTGTGGCCGGGACACGAGGATCTTCGCGTGATGCACCGTCGCCGGGCCGGCGCCGACATCTTCTACGTCAGCAACGAGTCGATCCATGATGCGATCGAGGGCGAGCTGGCGCTTCCGGGGAAGGGCGTAATCGAATGGTGGGATCCGATGACGGGCCGGTGCGAGCCCGTGGTCGTCTTTCGGACAACCGAGGATCGCACTCTGGTCCCGGTACGGCTGGGGCCGTTCGAGGCAGGCTTCTTCGTGCTCAACTCGGCGAGGCGGGTTGCAGCAGGACCTCGGATTCTGATGACGGAAGGGGGGAAGGCGACGGGTGTTCGGATGGACGGCGACGTCGCTGTCATCGAGGCGATCGCGAGGCATGGTCCGGACAGCGGCGGGGCAACGGTTTTCGCGGCCGCGGTACAGATCGGGCAGGATCTTCGGTCGGGCAAGGTGGACGACGTTTCAGCGGAGGTGCGCGACGTTCCATCGGAGGGGTGGGCGCTGACGTTCGCGGACAAGACGAACGGGGGTGCGCGGACGGCGGAGCTTGGATGCTGGACCCAGTATGATCGCTCCTACAGCGGGAAGGGCGTCTACCGTCGGGAGCTTGACGTCCCCGAGGCTTGGGTGGGACGCGGTCGGATTCTGTTAGACCTTGGGGAGGTTCAGGAGGTGGCTGAGGTCCGAGTGAACGGCAAGTTGGCGGGCGTCCGCATTTGCCCACCCTACGTCTTCGAGGTGACGGACCTGGTCAAGGCCGGCGCGAACGCTCTGGAGGTGGGGGTCATCAACACATTGTCAAACCGACTTGCGGGCAAGAGCCGATGGGCACAGACCCGGCCGTCGGGTTTGTTCGGCCCGGTGACGATGGAGTTTGGCGGTCGTGTGGAGTTGAGGTTGAAGCCAGGCGATCGTTGTGGTCAGCAGATACATGCCGCTCGGGTGCGCGTCGCAAGGGACGGTGCCAGGGCGACCTGGCGGACGGTCGTGCCGTGCTTGGGATCGGTGCGATATGGGATCGGCGAGACGCTGACCCAGACAGCGACCGAGACGGGAATGCCGCGGACGTGCCATGCGATCGAGCTGCAGGGGCTGGAGCCCGAGACGGCGTACCGTCTGAAGTTCGTCTCCGGCGACGTCGCTAGCGAGCCCATGGCGTTCAAGACGCCGGAGCTGAATCTTCTGTCGGCGCGGCGGGGCTGCCGCGCCAAGGCCTCTTCCGTGCAGGGCCCCGGGTTCCCCGCCGAGTCGGTCATCGACGACGACGTGGTGGGGCGCGGCTGGCATCACGAGCGCGGCGGTTGGAACGACGCGACGAAGGGCCAGTGGCCGGATTGGATCGCCGTCGAGCTTCCGGAGCCGAAGTTGATCGGGCGCGTCGACGTGACCACGCTGCAGGACGGGTTTGAGACCGGCTCATGGGTTGAGCCGACGGAGTCGCTGCGGTTCACGAAGTTCGGGATTATCGACTTCGATGTGGAGGTGAGGACGAACGGACAGTGGCAGACGGCGGCTCGGATCAAAGACAATGATCGGGTGCTTCGATCGGTTCGGTTCGAACCGCGTCCGGTCGAGGCGGTCCGAGTGGTGATTCACAAATCCCTGGCCGATTTCTCGCGAGTCGTGGAGATTGAGGCTTACGCGCGGTAGTCTTTGCATTCCTGGACGAGACGTCTTTGAAACGGTGAGCCCCATGGACGTGCGGACCTCCGATCAACCCGACCGCCTGATCATCCGGCACGATCTTCGCGTGGTGAGAAGCGTGGACTTGAACGTAGACTCCATGACGTTCGGTCGGTCGGCGTCCTGCGACGTAACGTTGGATCACGAGGCGGTGTCGCGGACGCATGCGCGGCTTGAGCGACAGGACGTTTCCTGGCGCGTCTTGGACCTGCGTAGCGCCAACGGCGTGTTCGTCAATGGCGAGCGCGTGCAGGAGTCGAGGTTGTGCGCTGGGGACGTGATCGAGATCCGCCCGTTCGCGATCAACTACCTTGGCGCGACCGACCGGCATGTGCTGACGGATTCGTCCGTGCTGCTGAGCGAACGATCATTGACGCCCACGATCGTTCGGGACGTCAAGTCGGCCGATCGCGACTTCAAGCAACGACTCGAGGAGTTGTACGCCCTCTCGCACTTGGTCATTCGCCGGCAGGACAACGGGTCGTTTTGGCAAAAGGTTCACGCCAGTCTGGCCCGGTCTCTTACGGCCGATCGCTGTGCGGTGGTGGGCTTGGACGAGAGGGCGGGGGTGTTCCGACTTGCACCGCGGGCGCGAACGCCCGACGCGATCCTGGAGCTTAGCGGGACGGTGCTGAGAGAGGTGACGACATCGGGACAGGGCGTGCTCATTCAGGACGTCGGGGAGGACTCACGATTCGCTGACGCGTTGAGCCTGGCGTCGCGGGCGGTCGGGTCGGTGATCTGCGTGCCGGTGATCGTCGAGGGTCAGACGCGTGCGGTGATCTATGCGGATCGGCACGCGTCGCGACCGCCGTTTGAGGCGGAGGATTTAGACTTCGTGATCGCGGCAGTGGAGCTGGCGGCCAGTGCGGTCGGCATGGACGAGCTGCACGATCGGTCGCGCGAACTGTCGCGGGTTCGGGGTCGGATCGAGGCCGCGCGCGAGATGCAGGAGCTGCTGCTGCCGTCGCCGATCCCGCAGCCGGACTGGGGTCAAGTGGCGGCGCGGAACTACCCGGCGGAGCAGATGAGCGGCGACATCTACGACGTCTTCATCGATGCTGAGGGCCGGTTGGTTCTGAGTCTGGCCGATGTGTCCGGTCACGGCGTTCCGGCGGCGTTCCTGACGGCGGTTCTTCAGGACGCGTTTCGTCAGAGCACGCTGTATCACGACGACCTGCGTGAGATCGTTCAGCGCGTCAACGCTTCGCTGGCTCGCTATAGCGCGTCGGGGTGCTTCGCGACGATGGTCATCTGCCGGTGGTCGGCGTCGGGCGACCGGGTCGAGATCGTGAACGCCGGACATCACGCGCCGCTGTGGGTGACGGCGTCGGGTAACGTCGAGGCGTTTCCAGACCGCGTCGGACTACTGCTCGGGTTTAGCGAGGAGTGGCCTGGCGAGGTCGTTACGCGCGACACGTCGGGGGACGTGGCGTTGCTGGTTACGAGCGATGGGGTGACGGAGGCGCGCGATCCGGCAGGCAACGAATACGGGCTGCAGAGACTGGCGGAGCGGCTCTCGGGCTTGCACGCGGGAACGGCGGCGAGCATCCTGGCGGCGCTCTCGGATGAGGTTCACTGCCACTGCGGGCCGCATGATCCGAAGGACGACGTGACGCTGCTTGTCGTCAAGAGGAATGGGTGAACAATCCAGACTTAAGTAGTTATATGGCAATCACTTACGGCAATACTCAACTTGACATGGGTCCTCCAAGTATTCGCTTGCCCAACAGCACAGACAACTCGGTTGCGTTGCAGTTGGTTCTCGACGGTCTGTCCTTAGCAACTCATTCGTGTTCGTCTTTCTCGACGAGGACTACGTGCACCCACGACGGGCCGGTCTGATCGAAGAGGACGCTATCGTCGGGCATTCGGATCATCTGCGTCATCCTTGCTATCGGCGCCATAGATCTTCTCTACGGTGTCGAGGCCGATCTTGTCGTCGAGCTTGCAGGAGAGGTTGAGCATCCTGTTGACCATGGGGGCGCCGTACCATGCGACGCCGTGCTTGAGGGATGCATAGAGGAGATTGGTCCCGTTAAGCTCGGAGTCCATGGCCCGCTTGTACTCGGCACGGGGCAGATGCTTCCGGAAGAACTCGCGGAAATCGTCGTCGGAGGACGAAGAGGGCACGGTCACGAGCTTCTGGTACGCGGGGATCCAGATTCGGGCTGCCTTGCGGTAGGACTCGATCAGGCCGGCGCGGAGTTCGGGATTGCGGTAGTCGATCCACTTCTTGCTGGATCGCATGTTGCCGACGAACAGCTCGTACTGGGTCTCGGCGATGCGGTCGATCTCTTGTTCCGGGATCTCGGTTTGGCGCGGGTTCTTCATCGCGAAGTCGAGCGTCAGTCTTCGGATGGCGGCGTATGCGTCGATGGTGGCCTCGACGCCGGCCTCGTTGACGAGGTCGCCGAGGTCGGTCGACATGCCGCCGACTTCCTGCATATTCTCGACGTACTGCAGCTCGAACCATCGGATGAAGGCCATCGCTAACTGGTGATTCTTCGAAGGGTTCGGCTGCGAGACGGGCCGCGGCACCTTCGCGGGCGGCGCGGTGACGTCAGTCGTCTGATAGCCGAAGCTGAGGTAGAGCGCGGCCGCGACGGCGACGGCGATCAGGGCGAACACCCCTCTCTTTATGGCAAGGAGTTTCATCCGTCCTCCAGTGACGCGGTCTGGCGGTGGGGCCAGCGGTCGCGTCGTTCCACGGGGACACGAACCGGACCTGAATTCGAGTCCCCCACCGCTGAGGCGATGGGCTACCCATTGTTGGCGGTCTGTTCAAGCCTTCCTGCAGACCACTCAGTCTACCCGTTTCAGGACCATGATATCTCCCATTCTCGTTGACTCGCCCGGGCGGGGCGAGACTTCGATGGTCGGTGAGCAGTGCCCATCGGCCTCGATTCGAATACCGGCCTTGTCAGGCGGCTGGCCGGCGGAGCCGACGAATAGCATGTCGCCGCTGCCGCAGTCCGTCTCTTTGGTGACGGCCTGTCCGCCATAGAAGCCGACGCCGTTGCCGGTGACGCGGAGTCTACCACCTCGGCTCGGGTCTTCCAGGAGGACCCTGACGACGACGATGCCGATGCCGGAGTCTTTTGCCACGAGACTCTCGGCGATCTGGACGGCCATCTGCGACTCGGCGGTGGGAGTCTGGGGCGTATGCAGGAGGTATCCGTCTCGCTGTTGGATGGTGCCGCGGCCGAGGCCTCGCTCGATATCCTCAGCGGAGCGGTCGAGCCGGTCGGCAGATGCGGCGACCTCTGGGGCGTCGGCGAATCTGGTCTTGATGCGATCGAGCGCGGCGCGTGCCCTGAGGTAGTCGCGTTGTTCGACGCTCGTGGCGAGCCTCTGCATCCAGTCCTTGGCGGACAGGCGTTCAGCAGGAGCGGAGGCGGCAACCGGAGCGCCGGGCTCCGTCGGTTCGGCGGCAGGTCGAGACGTCTGGGTCGTCGGGGCGAGGGGGGCCGCGACCGGCGTGACGGCCGGCTTGGTGCTCTGGACGGGTTCGGCGGGCGCCGCCGCAGGGGTGCTCTCCTCTGGCGGCCGTGGCTTCGTCGTGGGGATGACCGATGGCGACGGCTGGGGTTTGGGGGGCTCGGGTGGTGTCTTCACGTCAGCGGACATTGGCTGATCGGGCTTTGGCGTCGGGTCGGGGATCGGTTGGTCTATTGCGGCGACGGAATTCGTGGGGCGCTTGGTGGCGGGGGATAGGAGCCAGGCGCGCGTGGCGAGAATGCTGACGACGACGGCGGCGACGAGGACGCCGGCGTAGATGAGGCGCCGGCGGTTCTTGGCGACGGTCTTGCTGAGCACGTAGCTGCGGCTGGCGAGCTTGGCCAGGACGGGCTCGCCGGCGAGCAGACGGCGGAGGTCGTCGGCCAACTCCTTGCCGTTGGCGTAGCGTTCGTCGGGGTTCTTGGCGATGGCCTTGAGGATGATTGCCTCGGCCTCGCTGTCGACATCCTTACTGATCGCGCTGGGGCGCGTGGGGTCGGTTGTGGCGATGTTGTGTATGACCTCGTCGAGTCGGCCCTTGACGTCGTAGGGGAATTGGCCGGTGAGGAGCTGATAGAGGATGACTCCGAGCGCGTAGACGTCGGTTCGGGCGTCGACCTTGCTGGCGTCGCGCGCGGTCTGTTCGGGGGACATGTAGGCGGGGGTGCCCATCAGCTCGGAGCCCATCGAGAGCATCATGTCGGGGTCGGTGAGGGGCCCTTGGACCTTGGCCAGTCCGAAATCGAGCACGTGCGGCTGGTTGTCGGAGGAGATGAGGATGTTGCTGGGCTTGAGGTCCCGGTGGACGATCTGCTTTGCGTGGGCGTGTCCGACGGCGTCGCAGGCGGCGGCCATGATGGCGAGGCGCTCGCGGGTGGTGAAGCGTGATGCGACATCCGGGGCGTCGAGGGGGCGTCCGTCGACGTACTCCATCGCGAACCAGTATCTGCCCTGGTGGAGGCCGGAGTCGTAGATCTGGGCGATGTTGGGGTGGCGGAGGGCGGCGACGATGTGGACCTCTCTCTCGAAGCGGCGCTTGGTCGTCTCGTTGGTGAAGGGTCCCTCGAGCATGACCTTGAGGGCGACGGTTCGCCGGGTGGAGATCTGGATGGCCTCGAAGACGCGTCCCATTCCGCCGCGTCCGATCTCTCGCAGGACACGATAGCCGGGGATGTCGAGGGATGCGGGACCGGGGGCGCGGATGTCGAGGGAGTCGGATGCGTCGAAGAGGCGTGTGCGGCCAGAGGCTTCCTCGAGTTCGCCGGGGGGCGGGACGCGCGTGGGGGTTCTGAAGAGTAACTCGAACGGTCCAATTGAGATACGATCTCCATCGGCGAGGAGTCGTCCGTACGTCTTTGCGCCTGCGACATGGATCTCGTGTCGGCCGTCGGCGGATCGAATCCACCATTGGCCGGCTTGGCAGAGGAGGACGGCGTGGCTTTGGCCGACGGCCTGGTCGTCGAGGACGAGGTCGCTGGCCGGGGCGCTGCCGATGACGAGGCCGGCGGGGGGGACGTCGCGGCGGTCGATCTGCTCTCCGTCGCGGAAGACGAGGATTTCCGGCATGTCGTGTTGGTTCAGCAAGGGCTCACCGTGTCTCGTGCCCGGTCCGATGGTGGCCGGGGGATCGTGTGATGTGCCGCGGTTGCGAGCATACCCGACGCGTGAAGCAGAGTCACGCCCCCGCCCGGGGGGGCAGCCCTGACGAATGGCAGGAGCTTGCGAGGCGGCGGCGGCGGGACCACCGG
>JAFGLZ010000188.1 GCA_016927755.1 Phycisphaerae bacterium | reverse complement strand
GGATGCGACGTTGTTCCGCGCGGGGCCCCAGGAGAATTCGTGTTCCCCGCCGCTGAAGCGACGGGCCACCCGGGGAATGGGGTACCTGGGTACGGGGCCCCAGGGAACGGAGTATCCGGCGATGGGGTGGTCGAGTGATGTCTCGGAATGTCTCGGAATGCGCCGGAATGCGCTGAAATACGCGGATTGGGGAGTTGGGGCGCGTGGGGATGCCGCGAAATGCTCCGAAATGCCCTGTCTTGGGCGTCCGGCTGGGCCTGGCTTCGCCGGGACGACTCGGCGTTCGGCCGGGTGGTTGGTGGGTGGGTGATCCGTGATGGCAGGCGTCTTCCGCATGTGATCCTCTTCCCCAGCCGAGGGCGGCTGGGCCACATGGGGCGGAACCGTGCAACTTGTCGGCTATTCCTGCAAGCGGCTTAGCGGATAGGGTCGTGACGGTCCTTGCCGCCGTCTCGTTGATAAGGGGTTCGGCGCTCTGGGAGATCAGGAGGCAACTGGGACCAGGGATGGAAGCGGGATTGTCCGAGGCGCTTTGAGCTCTTGCTCGCAGGCCGGTCCAGCCCGCTCGATAGGCAATCGCTCTCTTCATGTCGTATGATGTCACGTCAGGGATGGCTGTCCTTACGACCAATCATTCGCGGCTGATGACGGACGGTGGGACATCTGGGAGCCGGTAATGCCCGACCTTCCTACGCGGATTATCGACTTTCACGTACACCTGTTCCCGGACAGGATGTTCGACGCCATCTGGGCGTCGTTTGCCAGGGAGTACGGGTGGGATGTTCGTTACCGCCTCTACTACCGGGCGTGCATCGAGCACCTCCGAGCGCGTGGGGTAGAGACGATCGTCTACTCGAACTACGCGCATCGTCGGGGTATCGCCGCCGGCCTGAACGAGTGGAACCTTCGGGTGCTGGAGGAGACGCCGGGGCTGTACTGCTTGGCGGCGTATCATCCGGATGATGACGACGGGATTGATATGGCGCGGCGCCTGCTCGAGCATCCGCGGGTCATCGGCTTCAAGCTGCAGCTCATGGTGCAGCGGTTTCATCCTTACGATCGGCGGATGTATCCGCTGTACGAGATGGTCATGGAGAAGGGGAAGCGGCTGCTCTTTCACGCCGGGACCGCACCTGTGAGCAACGAGTTCGTGGGGCTAGCCGAGTTCAGGAAGCTGCTGCGCGACTTCCCTGAGCTTCCAGCCACGGTGGCTCACATGGGCTCGCTCGAATACGGAGGGTTCCTCGATCTTCTGGAGGCGCATCCGGGGCTCTATCTCGACACGGCGTTCAGCTTCTGTCCGCAGTTCAATACGGCCGATCACCTGGGGCTGGAGGCCCTGGAGCGATACCGGGATCGGATTGTCTACGGCTCGGACTTCCCGAACCTGCCTTACGAGCGTGAGACGGAGATCGCGACGCTCGTCGGTTGCGGGGTGTCGCAGGGATTCCTGGATGCGGTGTTTCATGGGAACGGTAGGCGGCTGATCGGAGCATGTGCACCCGGGTGATAGTTGGGCCCTTCCTTTCTGATGGACGGAGCGGGCGCGAGAGGCGGTCGGTTTGTCCGTGTCGGCCCTGCGTTTGGGGCACTGCCTTGAAATCGGTGGATTCAGCTTGGACTGAAGCTCATCTGGGGGATTCTCCACACCTCAGCCGTCGCTACGCGACTGAGGCGATTGGGGCGACTGAGTTCCCAGGACTGAAGGGCCTGGGCCATTCTCACACGGTCCCTACGGGACCAGAGGCGGAGGCGGAGTTGTCGTGGCGGGCGGAGCCCGTCCTATTTGGCTGTCATCACACGGTCCCTACGGGACCCAAGACGTGCAGAGGAGCAACCGTAACAACCTGATCGGGTTGTTGCCCGGTCGCACACGTATAGCTGAATGCGAGGCTTCGCTCCCTCCCACTGGTGGGGAGTGATACCCGGCACGAACGTATGACGTGTTGGGGCTGACTTCCGAGGGCCGCGACGCTCTCGAGAGGGCGGAGAAAAGTAGAATGTCCCCTTTTTCGAGGACGTGGTGATGGGGTCGGGTTTGAGTTCGGCTATGACGGCGGTTGTGGCGGCGGTGTTGGGGATTGCCAGCCCGTGCTTCTCGCGGAAGGTGAGGGACGGTGATTCGCGCGTGACGGTCGCGGAGGTGGGCGCGGGGTACTGCGCGAAGGTTCTGGCGTCGGCGGTCTTCGTGGCGGGCCGGAGGCCGGAATCGGTGGTGTCGCAGGAGCTGGGGTTCCTGCCTTTCGTGAAGTACGAGGTTGACCGAGAGGGGCAGACGGTGACGGCCTGGCTGTCGTCCAAGTGCAAGAAGACAGCGGTCTACCGGGCGGGGCTCGGGGTGGCGCTGTCGCATGACGGGGACATCGAGGCGCTGAAGCGGCAGGCTCGCCCCAATCTGATACCCGACTTGCAGCATCTGGCCGCCGAGCGCTGGCCCATGGGGGACGGTGCGACAGGGAACCCACGTCCGGCGGGGATCGACGTTCCGAAGCTGATGGCGGCGGTGGACCGGATGTTCTCGGAGCCGAATCCGTTTTGGATGCGGCGGACTCGGGCGGTACTGGTTGTCTACGACGGGGAGATCATCGCGGAGCGGTACGCGGACGGGTTTGGGCCGGGGCAGCGTCTGCCGGCGTGGTCGATGACGAAGAGCGTCCTTCACGCACTGTACGGGATCGCGGTTCGGCAGGGGAAGATCACGGTGAGGGACAAAGCGCCGGTGGCGTCGTGGTCGAAGGATGGGGACCCGCGTTCAGCCATCACGATCGACATGATGATGCGGATGAGCAGCGGGTTGGCCTTTCGAGAGTTGGATGTGCTGCCGCCGAGCGATCTGGTTCGGATGCTGTTCGTGAGCCCGGACTCGGCGGCGTACGCGGCTCGGTTGCCGCTGGCGCATCCGGTGGACACGGAGTGGGCGTACGCCAGCGGCACGAGCAACATCTTGTCGCGGGTGCTGCGAGAGGCGTACGGCGACGAGGCCTACTACGCCCTGCCGTACCAGGAGCTGTTCAGCAAGGTCGGGATGCGAGATTCCATGATCGAGGCGGACGCGGCGGGGACGCTGGTTTGCTCGTCCTTCATGTTCGCGACGGCGCGGGATTTCGCTCGGTTCGGACTGTTGTACATGAACGATGGAGTGTGGCGCGGAGAGCGGATACTTCCCGAGGGTTGGGCGGAATATGGCCGGACGGTGACGCCGACGTCGGCGGAGGGGGAGTACGGTGCGCACTGGTGGCTGCCTTCGCACCAGGAGCGGGCGCGTGCGAAGGCGCGCGGGGTGCCTTTGCCCGAGGATACGTTCAACGCGTCAGGGTTCGAGGGGCAGAAGATCGTGGTCATTCCTTCGCGGCGAGTGGTGATCGTGCGGTTGGGTCTTGCGTACTTTTCGAGCTATCCGATCTACGATCACGTTTGCGACGTGTTGGAGGCGCTGCCGGTGGGGTTGCGGGGAGGGAGGGTGAAGGTCCGTTAGGCAGCGAGGAAAGGGGCTACGTCGAAGCCAGCGGGTGGCGCCATCTCAGACCGGGGAATCGGGCGTAGTCTCGGTCGCTGGTGATCCATTCACTGCCACTTTCGATGGCCAGGGCGGCCAGGTACGCATCCGGGACCAAGTTGCCCTTGGCCTGGGCATGCTGGCAGAGTTCACGGAAGATATCCCAGTGGCGCGGCCCCGGTGTGATCAGCACGCAGTGAGACTGGCCTCGGATTTGGTCGGCAAACCTGAGTGCGGACTCGAGGGGGTCGGGGTTCTGGAAGACGCGAGGATGCGTGACGATTCGAACGAACCCGCTGAGAACGAGGTCGGTGATACCGTAGGCCTCGCGCCCGGTGATCAAGCGTTCCAGCCACGCGCGAAAGGCCGCATGTTGGGGGTGCTCAGTTCGGAAGGCATATACCAGGACATTGACGTCAGGCAGGAGCATTCCATTGCTCCATCAGGTCAAGCAGGCCGGCGGTGCTGTCCAGATCCACGCCGGGGCACAGCCCCGGGGGTTGGGTTGAGACGAGCAGCCTAACGCGTTTGGTCCGTACCTGCTTGCCCGTTTGACTGAGCGACGCACGGAGGGCGTCCTCAACGACCGCGCGGAGAGGCCGACGGGTCCGGGCAGCGACTTCCTTGGCTCGACGGAGCAAATCGTCGTCGATGTCGAGTGTGGTTCTCATGCATAGAAGCATATCAGCGAGGCACATTTGTGTCCACCCTGATGATGGGAGAATGGGAAGGCAAGAGCGGCAAGGAGACGGGCTTCTTCTCTTAGAGGCTGGCTAACGCGTAAGGTCCGCTGAAGAGCGTCTCCTCCCGGCGGCAATGCCGCGACAGGGCCGGAGAAGACTGGAATGTCCGCCTTTCTGGTTAGTCTGACTTAAAGGTGCCCAATTCGATGATGGTGTCGTCGCCGGCGGCCCAGGCTTTCAGATTGGCGAGGCGTTCTCCGTTGTCGCCGTGCTCCGGATGATCGAAGGCCTGCTGGAGGACGTCACAGGGGAGACTGGGGCAGAGACCACAATGCGGCAAGCCTTCGCCCGCGCAGCATAGGGCCACGCCGCACGTGCCGTAGAACATCACTCCCTTGTGATGCTGACAGCCCTGGCAGCCGGTCTTCTCCTTCCACTCACAGGTACCACAGTAGGCACCACACATGCCGATCTGGGTTTTGTCCATGCTTGGTTCTCCTTTGCGTGAGGCGCTGTTGCCAAGGCGAGACAGAAGAGTCTTCCGGCACAGTCCCAGGATAGGCGAAGGCGGTCGGCTTGTCTTGGGGCTATGGGGTGACTTCCAACGGCCGGTGAGCTGCTCGACGGGCCCGGAAAAGTGGAATGTCGCCTTTTTCTACACACGCTCTTGCCACTCAGGTCGAGAAGTGCGGCGGATCAGGATAGGTGCCCCGGACCATGTTGTTCACGAGCGTCACGGTATCCGCCCAGTCCCGCAGCAGCGATTCGGGTGTGAAGAGGTAGCTGCATTCAGGGCAACGCAACAGGGAGATGTTCGATAAGGGGGAAGACCGGCCGTCGGCGTGGCCGCGCAGGGAGTAGCGGCAGTCGGGACAGACCTGCCAATCCTCCGATGCGATCTGTTGAAACATCTTTCGGGCGTGCGCCTTCTTGAAGATTAACCAAGCAAGCAGGGCGCAACTGACGAACGTGCATATGGCCGGTTTGAACCTACTCGAGATCGCCTTCAGCGAGGAGTCCTGTCCCCACCAGAGCGTTTCGAGGAAGATGGCCGACAGGAACAGGAGGTAGGCAGCCGAGAGACACGGGGGCATACCGACTATCTTCAGCGCCCGCCGAGTGGCGAGCTTGCGAGCATACGAATCCGGAACAAGCCGCCTGTCCCGCCGGCGCCTCCGCAGGACAACCACCGTGGCGAACACAAGCCAGGGCCCGAACAGCATGCAGAATGTTTCGTCCCAACTATCCATGCGAGCATCCCTGGAAGAGCGTAGGGCGGATTTCATCGATGGTGGTCGATGGCGGGGGCGCGGGCCCCGCGCTACGTCACTTCCGAGTTGAATCCGATTCGTTTGGCGGCGGCTCGGCGGGGGCGTCGCCGTCCCTTTGTGACACCTTCGGTCGATGAGATGACTTGCAGCCTAAGCGGCCCGCAACAATGAATAAACCGTGTGCTTCTCGATAACCTTCGATGCATAGTTCATCGGGAACGCGAACTCCGGCTCGAATTCGTGTCCCCCACCGCTGAAGCGGTGGGCCACTCATTCTAGGGGATCTGTTCAAAGATTCCTGCAGGCAGCTTGGCATCGGACTTCTCCCTACTCCGTTTCGAGCCAGTTTTCGCCGTAGGTGACGTCGACCTTTAGGGGGACGGTGAGGGACATGGCGGATTCCATTTCTTGGCGGACCATTTGGAGCTCGGCGTCGACGGCGACCTTGGGGAGCTCGAAGACGAGCTCGTCGTGGACTTGGATGAGCATTCGGCTAGGGCGATCCTCCTGGCGGATTCGCCGGTAGATGTTGATCATGGCCTTCTTGATGAGGTCGGCGGCGCTGCCCTGGACGACGGTGTTGACGGCGAGACGCTCGGCGGCGGCGCGGGCGGGTTTGCTCCGTGCGTTGATGTCGGTGATGACGCGGCGGCGGCCGAGGATGGTCTCGACGTAGCCTTGGCACTTGGCCTTTGCGATGCACTCGTCGATGAAGGCCCTGACGCCGTGGTATCGCATGAAGTACATGTCGATGAAGCCTCGTGCCTCTCCGACGCTCATGCCGGTCTGCCGGCTGAGGCCGAAGGCACCCTGGCCGTAGATGATTCCGAAGTTGACGGCCTTTGCGCGGCCGCGCTGGTCCTTGGTGACGTCCTTGGGGTCGATGCCTGCGACCTGGGCGGCGACGAAACGGTGGATGTCCTGGTCCTCGGCGAAGGCCTTGCGGAGGTTCTCGTCGCCGCTGAAGTGTGCGACGAGGCGGAGCTCGATCTGGCTGTAGTCGGCGGTGAGGAGGACGTAGCCCTTCTTGCCGGGGACGAAGGCGCGGCGGATCTGGCGTCCGATCTCGGTGCGGTTAGGGATGTTCTGCAGGTTCGGATCGCTGCTGGAGAGCCGGCCGGTGATGGTGCCGGTCTGGTGGAAACTCGTGTGAACGCGCCCGGTTCGGGGGCAGACGAGGGCGGGCAGGGCGTCGACGTAGGTTCCCTTGAGCTTGCTGAGCTCTCGATACTGGAGGATGCGTCGGGCGATCTCGCTGTCGTACTGGGCGACGAGGTCGGTCAGGACGGCGGCGTCGGTGCTTCGACCGGTCATGGTCTTGCGGATGACGGGCAGGCCGAGGTCGTCGAAGAGGACCTCGGCGAGCTGCTTGGTGGAGTCGATGTTGAAGGGTCGTCCCGCCAAGCCGTGGATCTGTTCGGTCAGCTCGGCGAGGCGGTCGGCCATCATCTTGCTCATGCCGGCGAGGAGCTCGGTGTCGAGGGCGACGCCGGCGTACTCCATGTCGGCGAGGACCTCGACAAGGGGTATCTCGGTGTCGGTGAAGAGGGTTTTGAGGGCCGGGGCTTTCTCGAACTGCGCTCGAAAGCGCTCGCAGAGCCGCCAGGTGAAGTCGGCATCCTCGCAGGCATAGTTGGTGAGGCGTGGGATCTCGACCTGGTCCATGGTGATCTGGCTCTTTCCCTTGCCGATGAGGTCGCTCGTGGGAATCTTGCGGTGGTCGAAGAGCTCGAGTGAGAGGGCGTCGAGGGAGTGGCTTCGCCGGGAGGAGTCGAGGACGTAGCTGGCGATGAGGCTGTCGAAGTCGGCGCCGCGGACGTCGATGCCGGCGGTTCTGAGGACGGAGACGTCGTACTTGAGGTTGTGGCCGCACTTGGCGACGTTCGGGTCGGCGAAGATCGGGCCGAGGACCTCGACGACGGTCTCTGGGGGAATCGTCTTGCCGCCGATGCCTCGGACGGGGACGTAGAATGCCCTGCCCTGCTCCCAGGCGACGGACAGGCCGACGAGGTCGGCCTCGACGGTGAGCAGGCTGGTGGTCTCGGTATCGAAGGCGAAGCGTTCGAGCTTTGCCAACTGGCGAGCGAGCTTGGTGAGTTTGGCCTCGGAGTCGACGACCTCGTAGGCGCCGGCGGGCGGGGTAAGCGGGGCTTGCGCGGCGAAGAGCCCCCCTTCCGGCGCCGACGGAGGCGCGACCGCCTTGTCCGTCTTCGAAGCCGTCTTCTTGGCCGGCGCGGGCGAGGGGTCCAACTCGGCGAGCTGCTGGCGGAGGCGGTCGAAGCCCAACTCCTCGAAGATGGGGTCGAGGGCGTCACGGGGGAAGCCGTCGAATCGGCAGGCGTCGAGGTCGAAGTCCATCTCGACGTCGTCGCGGAGCGTGACGAGGCGGCGTGTGATGGGCATCTGTGGGGCGAATGCTCTGACGTTTTCCTTCTGTTTGGGGGTCAGCTCGTCGGCGTGGGCGAGGACGGCGTCGGCGGAGCCGTACTTGGCGATGAGCTTGGCGGCGGTCTTGGGCCCGATGCCGGGCACGCCGGGGATGTTGTCGGTGCTGTCGCCGGTGAGGGTCTGGATGTCGACGGCCTGGGCGGGCTGGTAGCCCTTCTTGGCCTGGAGGGTCTGGGAGTCGACGACCTCGTCCTTGCCGGGGTCGTACATGACGACGCGGTCGGAGAGGAGCTGCTCCAAGTCCTTGTCTCGGCTGACGATGTTGACTTGGACGTCGGGGATGGTCTGGGTGACGCGGCGTGCGACGGTGGCGATGAGGTCGTCGGCCTCGAAGCCGGGCTTGACGAAGATGGGGATTCCCGCGGCGCGGACGATCTGGACGATTCGCTCCTGTTGCGGGGCGAGGTCGTCGGGCGGCGGCTCGCGATTGGCCTTGTACTGGTCGTAGAGGTCGAGGCGGAAGATTGTCTTGGCGTCGGGATCCATGACCATGGCGAGGTAGGTGGGGCGGCGGGCCTTGGCGAGATTGAAGAGCATCTGGCAGAAGACATGGGTGGCCCTGGTGGGCTCCCCGGAGGGGGCGTTCAGGTCGCGAAAGGGGGCGTAATAGCACCGGTAGATCTGTGCGTGACCGTCAATGAGGTAGAGCGTCTCGGGCATGGTGTTCCTCTCGGGCCGGGGGCGGATTCGGTTCGGGGTTGAAGGTACTTGGGGTGCCGATATCGGTCAACATTAAACGCTTTTTAGTTGTTCGGGTCGGGCGTAGACCCGTAGAATTCAGGTGTATTGTGCGGATGAGTAGCTTTGCTACAGGAGTTATGCGTGCGGGGGACCGAATGGCCGCGACGGGTGGCATCTTCGTCGTGAACAGGAGGAGGCGGGCACGTGTGCGATAGCGATACGTCGGTGAAGACACGCAATCGCCGTAATGATGGGGGCGCCGGGCAGCGCGGGGGGTTCACGCTGATCGAGCTGCTGGTGGTTGTGGCGATCATCGCGCTGCTGATCTCGATTCTGCTGCCGGCGCTGAGCGAGGCGCGCTCGCAGGCGCGAGCCACGTTGTGCGCGTCTCGCTTGTCACAACTCGTCAAGGCGATTCTCATCTACGCGGACGACTACGACGACACGCCGCCGTTCGTCGGTTGCGGCTACTGCAACGCGGGACAGAACGCCAGGCACTACGTCCACTTGAACCCGGACAACGCCCACAACAGCGAGTACGCGTTCGCCGAGCACGAGAGTTGGCTGTTTCCGGGTCGGTACCTTACCGAGGAGAACGTTTGGACTCATCCGTACTGGCCTGATTTACCGGATGGCGGGCCGACGCCTCGCGAGGGGACGCTGTTCCCGTACACGCGGTTCGAGAGCCTCTACCGCTGCCCGGATTTCGAGCGGATCCCGATTGGGACGTTGGGGCGCAACAACTCGCCGAAGTCTCAGAACACGTTCAACTACACGCGATCGATCATGGGTCGGAAGGTGCTTTCGAACGTGGCCGGCGTGGACGATCCGGCCGCGGAGGCGGCGAACGAACGGCTGTTGCCTGGTCAGATCATGCGAACCGGGAGTATGTACGCCCCCTCGGCAATGATCATGATGCTTGACGAGCAGTGGGACTTCCACGTGGCGGGCAACTATGGGGACGGGGGGATCATCGATTTCGACTGGTTGTGGATGGCGGCGGACCCGATTCACACGCTGACGGGGGACATGATCGGCTCTTACCACGGGCCGATGGGGCGGGCTCTGAACAAGCCAGATTGGGATTTGCTGCTACCGGCGAAGGCGGGGAGCCTGGGCTACTATGACGGTCATGTGACGCAGATGCGTGACCCCTGGCCGTGGCGGACTGTGGCCGAGGGCTACGGCCTGCTACACATACTCGGGCAATTCGCGGCCCACATCGAGGACGACACGCAGAAGATTCTGGGGCCGCTGCTTGAGAGCATCTACGCGCAGCGCGGGATTGCGTTCAGCACTCAGCAGTTGTACGAGCTGATCATACCTCAGTAGCCGTCGGGCGATCGGCACACGCCCGCCGCGGCGGGGAAGCGAGCCGCATAGAGAAACCGTGTCCCCTACTCGCTAGCGAGGGACACTCCCTATCCACACAGAGATATCTTCCGGAACAGGCTGGCCGGAGGGCCCCTTGTCCCTGTAGAATGGCGCTGGATTGGACGTGGCGGGGCCATCCTCTTGGAGTGCTCGTGCTGATTGTGGGGCATCTGCTCGTCGCGAGGGAACCAGCGGCAGGGAAGTGACATCATGAACAGGCGCATCGGGCTGGCAGGTAGGCGTGCGGCAAGGAGGCGGGGATGGGGCGGCCGGGCGTTCACGTTGATCGAACTTCTGGTGGTCGTGGCGATCATCGCGCTCTTGATTTCGATCCTGCTGCCTTCGTTGAGCAAGGCTCGAGCCCAGGCGCGGTCGACGCTGTGCCTGTCCCGGATCGCACAGCTCGGGAAGGCGGTGCTGCTCTACGCGGACGACTTCGACGAGTATCCTCCGTTCGTGGGGTGTACGGGCGGGGTCGGCTATCCAGGACTGGAAGAGATCGGAGGCAAACGGGATCCGAACGAGAACTGGCTGGTATCACTGCCGCGCGAGTGGACGAAGGACGAACTTCGCGACCGGTTCTACTGCGCTTACGAGAAGACCTGGGCGGAATACGGGATCAAGGTGCCTGAGAGCGGCACTCTCTTCTCTTACACGCGATTCGCGAATCTGTACCGGTGCCCGGAGTTCGAGCGGATTAGCGATCCGGAGAAGACGCAGAGCACGTTCAACTACGTGCGGGCGGAGTGGGCGCGGAGGTTCCGCGTCCCGTCGGAGTGGGGCGCGGCCGGGTTCGAGAACGAGGGGGGCTACGCGCTGTTCGGTGACTTCAAGGGGCCGTTGCTGCGGATCAGCGCGGTGTTTGCGCCGGGCGCGCTTCCGATGTTGGTGGACGAGCAGTGGGACCGGCACGTAGCCCGCCCGCCGTATATGTTCGAGGGCGAGGGAGGCGTGTTTTGGCACTGGTGCGACAGCGACACGCTGATGAGCAATCACGACGAGGTGGGGCAGTATCACGGCGAGCCGGTGCAGGAATCGGAGTACTACAACCCCGCGAAGCGCGTCAAGCGAGGGGGGATCTTCAACTACGACGGCCACGCGGACTTCCGTCGAGACCCGGATCCGTCGCCGAAGCCGGACGGGAGGGACCAGACTGACCTCGTGGGGGCCATGGTCCCCGCGATGAAGTTTCTCTTCGAGGCCATCTATGCGCAGCGCGGGATGGAGCCGCCGATGGCGATTCCCGACCCACCGTGGTAGGAGCAGCCTTTCGTCGCCAGCGTTCTCGCGGGTTGGCATTTGGCAGGGGCCTCGCCCTCCCGACGGAAGCACGCGTTCATCCCTGACCAGTCACATTCGCCGTCATGGCTTCGTGGGTTTCGAGGCCACATCCCTCGTGTCGTGCTTGGCTGCGCGGGTCGGATCGAGTAGCCTTTGAGGCGTTTGAGTCTCATGGAGGAGGCGGCGCGTGGTCCCTGCCGAATCACCAACCTGCCTGCTGGGGGTCGCCGCAACGTGGCCCCAAGGACTGGTGCCGTCGCCCGGTCTGCTCCTGGGCTTGATGCTGTTCGTGGGGATCGGGTTCGGGTACATCGCTCGGTTCTTCCATCTCCCTCGTGTGATCGGGTATCTCGTTGGCGGGATCGCGCTGAAGCTGATCGTTTCGGGGTTCGTGCTGTACTCGGCGAACCACCTCCCCTCCTCGGCGGCCTCGAAGCGGCCCAGCCGATCCCACACGTCTACGCCGACGACAACTCAAACGACGGTGGAGACGTTCTCCGACGCGATGCGCGCGGCGGCCGCGGGCTCGGGGGCGCTTGCGCCGGTGTACGACGTGGTGCTGGGACTGATCCTTTTCACGCTGGGGAGCGTGTTCGAGAAGAAACATCTGTCGCGCGTGGGACATCGGGTGGTCCGGCTGAGCGTGGCCGAGTGCGCTGCGACACTGTTCTGCGTGACCGGGGCTTGCCTTCTCGTCGTGCTTGTCAGCACGAAGGCCTCTTCGAACGATTCGCTCGCGTTCGCCGTTTTCATCGGGATCGCGGGCATCGCGACGGCCCCGGCGGCGACGCTGCTGGTGCTGCGCGAGTACGAGGCGAAGGGCCCGATGACGGACTCGACGTTGACGTTGGTGGGCATGAACAACGTCGTGAGCACGGTGCTGTTCCACGTGGCGTTCCTCGGGCTGGCGGCGGGCGGGGTCATCGAATCGACGTTCGCGTCCGACCGGTTGGTCTGGCTGGATTTGGCGATGGTCACGGTGGGGAGCGTGATACTCGGCTCGCTGCTGGGGCTGCTGATCAGCGTCGCGCACGCGAAGCTGCCCACGGGCGAGACGATGCTGGTGTTCATGGCGATCGTGCTGGCTCTGGGAGCGGGTCGGAACTGGCTAGCGGACGAGCCGCTGCGTCTGTCGTTCAACTTCCTGCTGACGGCGCTGTTCATGGGGGCGATGTTCTCCAATATCGCCATCGACGGCGAACGGCTGATCGAGGCGCTGCGGCCGATATCGACGCCGTTGTTCGCGGCGTTCTTCGTGCTGGCGGGGTACGATCTCCACATGGAGAACCTGGCGCAGTTGGGGTGGTTGGGCGCGGCGTACGTGGTTTTTCGGATCATCGGCAAGGTGGTGGGCGGGGCGCTCGGGGTGCGGTGGGCGGGAGAGACGGGGACGATCAAGCCGAATATCGGCGGGGCGCTGATCTGTCAGGCGGGGGTTGCGATCGGGCTGGCGGTCTTCCTGACCGAGCACTGGCCACACCCGCTGGCGCAGACGTTCAAGACGGTGATCTTCGGGTCGGTGGCGCTGTTCGAGTTGAGCGGGCCGTTGGGGGTGAAGTGGGTGGTGGTCCGCTCGGGCGAGGTCAAGGCGATCACGCTTCTGAGGCGGACCAAACCGGCGCCGGTGGAGGGGGCGTCGTCGACGCTGACGATCATCCGGTCGATGCTGCGGCTGGTGGGATTGGGACCGAGGCCGACGCGGCCGGCAAAGGAACACGCTCGTCCACTGCGAGCGGGGGACATCATGCGGACGAACGTGAAGTTCATCCCCGCGGCGGCGTCGATGGGTGAGGTGATGGCCTTCGTCGAGCGGAGCCGCTTCAACCACTTTCCGGTGATCGACGCGGAGGGGCACCTGGTGGGCATGATCCGATTCGCCGACATCCGTGACGTCATCTATGACCCGGTGACGCGCGATCTGATCACGGCGTACGACCTGGCCAATCCGGAGATCCCGCTGGTGACGGTGGACCAGGACCTCGACGAGTTGTTCGAGCTGTTCCACGGCGGGGAGCACTACGAGACGCTGCCGGTGGTTGACGCGCGGGGCTCGCGCAAGGTCGTGGGGATCGTGGAACAGCGCGATCTGCTGCATGCGATGCACCATACGACGAAGGAAGACAAGGATGCCGGGCACTAATGACCACTCGAGGCCCCTGCTGGCGATCTCGATGGGGGATCCGGCCGGCGTCGGGGCGGAGGTTTGCGTTCAGGCTTTGAGTCGGGCGGAGGTCTACGAACGTTCGAGGCCGCTGGTTGTCGGGGACGCGGGGAGCCTGGAGGCGGCGGCGCGCGCGGTGAAGGTGGGCGTGTCGTTGAACCGGATCGCCTCTCCCGCCGAGGGGAGATTCGAGGCGGGACGGATCGACGTGGTGGACCTGGGCAACGTGGATCGCGGGGTCGTGGAGTGGGGGCAGGTGTGCGCGGAGGCGGGTCAGGCGGCGTATGAGTACGTGATCCGGGCGGCGGAGCTGGTGATGGCGGGGCAGGCGGATGCCCTCGTGACCGGCCCGATCCACAAGGAGGCGCTGAATCTCGCGGGACACCACTATGCCGGACATACGGAGCTGCTGGCGGGACTGACCAAGACGCGAAGCTACGCGATGATGCTGGCGGTGGGTCGTCTTCGCGTGGCGCACGTGACGGGACACCTGTCGCTTCGGGAGGCGTGCGAGCGGGTCAGGCGTGATCGGGTGCTGGAGGTGGTGGTTCTGACGGACGAGGCGATGCGGCGGATCGGTCTGGCTCGTCCTCGGATCGCGGTGGCGGCGCTCAACCCGCACGGGGGCGAGGCGGGCCTGTTCGGGCGCGAGGAGATCGAGGAGATCGGCCCTGCGGTGCGGGAGGCTCGCGCGCGGGGCATCGAAGCCGAGGGCCCGCTGCCGGCCGATACGATGATGGCCAAGGTGGCGGGCGGCGGGTATGACGCGGCGGTCGCGATGCACCACGACCAGGGGCACATCGCAATCAAGCTGATGGGCTTCGCGTATGACCGACGGGTCGGGCAATGGTCGACGGTGCGGGGGGTGAACGTCACGCTGGGCCTGCCGATCGTCCGAACGTCGGTGGATCACGGCACGGCGTTTGACGTGGCGGGCCGGGGGGTGGTGAACGCGGACAGCATGGTGGACGCGATCGACTGGGCGACGGCGCTGAGCGGCGGTGACGTGGCGCGGATCCGCGAGGGATAGGCGCGGGTCGGCTACCGCCCGATTCGGCATCGGCCTATAATCATACGCCTGTGACAGCACGACGTACTCACGAGCTTGGTCCCGATGGACGGACTCAATGGAAAGGTTGGAACGATGCGCAGCGATCAGGTCAAGAAGGGTAAGGAACGAGCCCCCCACCGCAGCCTGCTGAAGGCGTGCGGCGTTACGGACGCGGACATGGGCAAGCCGTTCATCGCGATCGTCAACAGCCACGTGGACGTCGTGCCGGGTCACGTTCACCTGGACAAGGTGGGCGAGTGCGTCAAGCAGTACGTCCGGGAGGCGGGGGGCGTGCCGCTGATGTTCAACACGATCGGCGTGGACGACGGGATCGCGATGGGGCACGCGGGGATGAAGTACTCGCTGCCCTCGCGAGAGCTGATCGCGGACTGCGTCGAGACGATGATTCAGGCGCACTGCTTCGACGGGATGGTGTGCATTCCGAACTGCGACAAGATCATCCCGGGGATGCTGATGGCGGCGGGTCGGATCAACGTGCCGGCGATCTTCGTGAGCGGCGGCCCGATGGAGGCGGGTCGCACGCCGTCGGGCAAGGTGGTGGACCTGATCTCGGTGTTCCAGGGGATCGGGGAGCATCAGCAGGGGAAGATCTCGGACGCGGAGCTGAAGGAGCTGGAGGACTACGCGTGCCCGACGTGCGGCTCGTGCAGCGGGCTGTTCACGGCCAACAGCATGAACTGCCTGAGCGAGGCGCTGGGGATGGCGCTGCCGGGCAACGGGACGATCCTGGCGACGAGCGATGATCGCCGGGAGCTGTACCGCAAGGCGGCTTACCAGATCCTGGAGTTGGTGAAGCGCGATCTGAAGCCTCGGGACATCATGACGGCTGACGCGTTCGACAACGCGATGGTGCTCGACCTTGCGATGGGCGGCTCGACGAACACGGTCTTGCATCTGCTGGCGATCGCGTATGAGGCCGGGATCACGAGCTTCGACATGAAGCGGATGGGCGAGCTTGCGTCGCAAGTGCCGAACATCTGCAAGGTCTCGCCGAGCTCGGCGTATCACATGGAAGACATCCAGGCGGCCGGCGGGATCACGACGATGCTCGGGGAGATCCGGCGGGGTAGGCCGGGGCTTCTCAAGGAGAACTGCCTGACGGTGACGGGCAAGACAATCGGGGAGAACATCGACGAGTGCGACATCCGGGGGCGGGGCGAGAAGATCCAAACCGTGGGGCTCTCGCAGGCCAAGCGGAGCGCGCTGAGCTTCGCGACGGAGCGGGCGGCGAAGGATGGGGCGCCGGTGACGGCAGTGCTCGAGAAGAGCTTCGACCCGTTCGACTGCATCCGTACGGCGGAGAAGGCGTACTCGCAGTCCGGCGGGCTGGCGATGCTGTACGGGAACCTGGCGCCGGAGGGCTCGGTGGTCAAGACGGCGGGGGTGTCACCCGAGATGCTCCGGCACGAGGGGCCGGCGGTGATCTTCGACTCACAGGAGGAGGCGTGCGAGGGCATTCTCGGGGGGAAGGTCAAGGACGGCGACGTGGTGGTGATCCGGCATGAGGGACCCAAGGGGGGACCGGGGATGCAGGAGATGCTGTCGCCCACGTCGTACATCGTGGGAATGGGGCTTGGGAAGACTTGCGCGCTGATCACGGACGGTCGATTCAGCGGGGGGACGGCCGGTGCGTGCATCGGGCACGTCAGCCCGGAGGCTGCCGCAGGCGGGCCGATCGGATTGCTCGAGCCGGGCGACATCATCCAAATCGACATTCCGGCGGGGAAGCTGGACGTGAAGCTGTCGGACGCGAAATTGTCCGAGCGGCGCAAGAAGTGGAAGGCGCCGGCGCCGCGGTACACGTCGGGGTGGCTGGCGAAGTACACGTCGATGGCGACGTCGGCGGCGCAGGGGGGCGTGCTGAAGTGGTCGTGAGGGGTGAGGAGGTGGGGCGGCAGGTCCCCCCTACCCCGACTTTGCTCGCATTGGCGCTGCCCGTCGGCTGACGTCTGGTTTTGAGGCGTCATGGGCAAGATGCCCATGCTACGAAAGCCTTGGCTCGAGTTGAGGTCCGCGGCGGCTCCTTGGAGCGTCTATCAATTACGTCAGCCGTCCCGATGGGACTGATCTGCCTGCAAGCTGCCGGGTTCTCCCAGGACTGAAGGTCCTGGGCTACTATCACACGGTCCCTACGGGACCAAAAGCATTCAGGCAAACCGCTCGGACGATCTTCTTCTTGCGCATTTCACATCCACGCGTTCATGGGAGGACGTACGAATGGCGTTGCGTCGGTTGACTGTAGCGTGCTGTGCGGCGATGTGTCTGGGGCTGGGCTCTTGCGGGGTGCTCTGCTGCCTTTTCGATCTGCCCACGGCGTCGACGCCGACGTTCAGCGTCGAGGCGGGGACTTACTCGGAGGCGATCGAGGTCGAGATCGCGTGCGAGACGCCTGGGGCGATCATCCGGTACACGACGGACGGGTCGCTGCCGACGCGGCTGTCGCCGATCCACGACGGGCAGGCGATCCGCATCGACAACCACGTCGCGGGGGACAACGACCCGGACCCGAACGACGAGTATGAGCCGCTGCAGCGGGCCTCGATGGTGCTGCGGGCGGCAGCGTACAAGGAGGGGCCGTGTCATAGCGAGGCGGCCGAGGCGGCTTACGTGATCGACAAGGTCGACGGCACGTACAACATCGCGTATGACGAACCTCCACCGGCCGGCGGGGGCAAGCACCTGCTCGACGTCTATCAGCCGCACGGCAAGACGGGCACGAAGGTCGTGTTCTTCGTTTACGGCGGGGCGTGGAAGCAGGGCGACAAGAACATCTACATGGAGCTCGGCAACACCTTCGCCGGGTACTACGACTACACGACGGTGATCATCAACTACCAGCTCTCGGCGGAGCCGTGGAACGCCGTGCATCCGACGCACATGATCGACGTGGCGAAGGCGTTCGCGTGGGTGCACGAGCACATCGCCGAGTACGGCGGAGACCCGAACCAGATTTACGTGTTCGGCCAGTCGGCCGGCGCGCATCTGGCGTCGCTGCTGGCGACGGACGGGACGTACTTGGCGGCGCACGGGCTGTCGCCCGCCGACATCAAGGCGGTCATCTCGATGAGCGGGGCGTACGACCTGTACGACCTCGTGCAGACGCAGGACAACCCTCTGGGGATGAGCCCTTTGCTTGCGATCGGGTATCAGGGGATCTGCCTGAACGCGTTTGGGGCGTGGGATCAGGCGACGCTGGACGCGGCCTCGCCCGCGACGTACGCGGCGGCCGGGCAACCGCCGTTCTTGATCATCTATGCTTGGGAGGACCTGCCGGGGTTCGGGCAGGAGGCGCTCAACTTCCATGAGCAGCTCAGCGGCATCGAGGGGGTGACGTCGGAGATCCGCTTGCTCGAGGAGTCGGACATCCCGGCGGAGGTGCTCGAGCTCGATTTCACGGGGCACGGGTTGGAGATCTATGCGATCAACACGCGTGATTGGGATAGCGTTTCGACGCAGGTGGTGGTGGAGTTTGTTGAGGGGCATTAGGGGCGAGGGGGATGCGGAAACGCACGGTGTGAAGCGGGGGCGGGAAGATGGCTGATCGATGCTTGTCTTGTGCGGGCCGTTGGCGGTTCCCTCAGTCGTCTTTCGCCCCTAACGGGGCTTGCGCTTCTCGGGCGATCGTCAACCCACGGCTCGCGCCGTGGGCTATTCCCTGACGCCCCTGACGGGGCTTTCCGTCGCGCCAGTATCCGCCGTCGCCCCACTATCCGCTGACGCTCCTGGCGGGGCTTCCAGTCGCCTCGCTGCGCTCAAAGGCCCCACGCCTCCACCTGGGCTTGCGGAGAGTTCGTCCTTCCTGGAGGGGCTCTGATAGAGCTCGTGGGCTGTTGCGTTGCCGGGGCGGGTGAGTTCCGTGTACCATGCGGCAGACGTGTGTATCAGGAGGGTCGGTTGGGTCAAGGCGCAGTCAATCCGCTTTGACCAGGCGCGTTGAGTCGCGCGGCGATGGTGACGATGTCCGAGCTCGAGTTTACGCCCATCATTGGCATGGAGATCCACGTCCAGCTTGCGACGCGGACGAAGATGTTCTGCGCGACGCCGCTGGCGTTCGGGGCGGAGGCGAACTCGCGGACGTGCCCGGTGTGTATCGGCATGCCCGGTGTGCTGCCGGTGATGAACCGGAAGGCGTACGAATACTCGGTGATGACGGCGATGGCGCTGAACTGCAGCATCGCCGAGTTCACGAAGTGGGACCGCAAGAGCTACTACTACCCTGACCTGCCGAAGAACTATCAGATCAGCCAGTACGACCTGCCGCTGAGCTTCGACGGGTATCTGGATATCCCGCTGGCGGACGGGTCGACGAAGCGGGTTGGGATCATCCGGGCGCACCTGGAGGAGGACGCGGGCAAGAACGTCCATGAGTTCCCCGGCTATACGGGGGTGGACCTGAACCGGGCGGGCACCCCCCTGCTCGAGATCGTCAGCCAGCCGGACCTGAGCAGCGTGGAGGAGGTGGGCGCGTACGCTCGCGAGATGCAGCGTCTGGTGCAGTATCTCGGGGTGAGCGAAGCGAACATGCAGATGGGGCACATGCGGTTTGAGCCTAACATCAATCTGCGCGTCGGGAAGAAGGGGCAGGCACCTCCGTCGCCGGCCCTTCCGCCGTCGGGGAAAAGGGGACAGGCACCTTTTTCGGCTTCCCCCGGTGGGGAAGACGAAAAACGAGCCAGTCCCCTTTTCCTGGCCAGTCCGCCTTTCGAGGCCCTTTTCCATACGCCGATCTTCGAGGTGAAGAACCTGAATAGCTTTCGGGCGCTGGAGCGGGCTACGACGTGGGTAATCGAGTATCAGAAGCAGCAGGTTCGGCAGGCGCTGGCGGAGGGGCGCGAGTATACGCTGGAGGCGATCGGCAAGCAGAACTGGGGCTGGCGGGACGACGCGGGGGTCGGTGAGTTTCAGCGGGGCAAGGAGGAGGCGCACGACTATCGATACTTCCCCGACCCGGACCTCGTGCCGGTGGTGCCTGACGCGGCGTGGCTGGAGGAGCTACGGAGCCGGGTTCCGGAGTTGCCGATCCAGCGGCGGCAGCGTCTTTGCGAGGAGATCGGGCTGTCGCCGGTGGACGCCGAGACGATCGTGTCGGACCGGGCGACGGCGGATCTGTTCGAGGGGGCGCTGGGGGCGGGGTGCGACGGGGCGACGCTGGGCAAGCAGTTCATTAGCTTTTGGGCCCGTTACGCCAACGAACGGGAGACGACGATCGCGGGGCTGGGCGTCGAGGCGGGTCGCGTGGCGGAGTTGGCGCGGCTGACGTCGGACGGGACGATCAGCGCGACGGCGGCCCAACAGATCGCCGAGAGGCTGCTGGATTCGGGGGAGTCGGCCAAGGCGATCGCCGAGCGGGAGGGGCTCGTTCAGGCAACGGACGAGGGGGAACACGCGTCTTGGATCGATGCGGCGCTGGCGGGGAATCCGCAGGCCGTCGAGGACGCGCTGCACGGAACGGCCAAGAAGCAGAAGGCGGCGGCGGGGTTCCTGACCGGTCAGGTGATGAAGCTGTCGAAGGGGCAGGCCAACCCGCAGATCGTCAATCAACTCCTGAAACGGAAGCTCGCCGAGCTGGGGGGCTGAGCGGGCGAGTGAATCGCTCTATTCGTGGGGCCGATCGGCCGATGAGGTAGGTACACGGGACGGGGCTTGGCGGACGTCCTCCTGGGGCGCGGGCAGTGACAACCGGTCGCCCATGAGGGACGGGGGCGGACAAGAGTCGACAGCAACGACCGCTGGTAAAACCCATGGTCGGGTCATAGAATTCACTGACGAGCGCATTTCGTCGCCACATGCACGTCCCGCGGCGTCGGTGTCTTGGGCGGGCGGATGTGACGACCGCGTGGGCAGGGGTGGGCGAGGCATCGGGGCAGACAGATCGACTGAAGGAGCGAACGGATGATGACTCGTTGCCGGACTGGGAAGCGAGGTCGTGGCGTCCGAGGTTTTACGCTGATCGAGCTGCTCGTGGTCGTTGCAATCATCGCGCTGCTGATTTCGATATTGCTTCCGTCGCTGAGCAAGGCGCGTGAGCAGGCGCGGACGACGCTGTGCGCGAGTAGGATCTCGCAGATCACGAAGGCTATGCTCATCTATGCCGACGACTTCGCCGAGAGCCCCCCGTTCATCATCCGCGACGCAGACAGCGACGACCCATACGACAACGGTGGGGAGAACAGGAGGTTGGAGACGTGGCTGGCTGCTGCCTCCACGATGCAGCGGATCTACGATCTTCCGGAAGAAGACTGGTATACTCTAGACGATCCTCGTTTGCCTGAAAGCGGGGATCTCTTCACGTATTCCCGGTTTCCGGCGCTGTACGTCTGCCCTGAGTTTCAGCGGCTGAACCACTCGCTCAAGGACCAGAATACGTTTAACTACACCAGGGATATCCTCGGGCGCAGGATCGACATCTCCGATCCTCTCAACCCGAAGGTCACCGACCTTCTTAAGATAAGCGCTGTGTACAGCACGTCCCAACTCCCAATGATGATGGACGAGGCTTGGAACTGTTGCGTTGCGCTACCCCTCGTCAACAAGGGCTGGGTATGGGGAGGGCACGACCCGATGCTCGACTTGCTGAATAGCTGTCTAGGGCAGTACCACGGCCCCCCGAAACCGGGCTGGGTGTGGTTTCCTGAGTCGGATCCCCCTGGCGCGGTCAATAGATCGCTTCCAGATTACCAGATCAAGCTGGCAACAGTGTGCTATTACGATGGGCACGCCGGACTCATGCGCGACCCCGTGCCGAATATGGATTACGCCGGAGGACGCGCCCCGCTAGGAGACGGCCTGGGAACGTTCCTCAACTCGTATCTGTACTGGATTTCGAATCTAATCTTCGCTCAGCAGGGCAACACGTGGAGTCCTTAGGCGGGTCTTGCAGACAATGCCCCCGCTCTACTCCATCGAAAGCGGAGCGGGACCGTGTCACGCTCCTAGACGGAGACCTCTTTCACACACATACAGACCTATCGCAAAGGCGAGGCCGCCCATACTGCCAGCGCCGGAACGTGTTCGGAGGGGAGAAGGAAGGGTCCTCGATACCTCGCTCGCACCGCACGGATACGGGGCTGGACAGTCTAGGCGAAAGTGCCGATAATACCGGCTGGAGTGGCCCGGGGGGTTCCGCGATTGCGTGCGTTGCAGGTTGGTTGTCCCCGCGCGTGCGAGTCGAGAAGTAGAATTCTCGCCGATTCCTAACTTGACAAAGTAAAGCTAAGGGCGAAAATGTGCGGCCTTGCTGTATCGAAAGGGCTGAGTAAGACGATAACATAGTGACCGACGTGTTGTCCGTATGGGATTGGAGTACCGGCATGGAGGCCAATGACAGACCACGTTTGACGCTGCAGAAGGCTGTTCTAACCGCGCTGCTGATAGTGGGTTGCGCTACCTGCTTGATGTGGATCCTGCCCCCGAACGGGATGTAGAGTCCGCTGGTGGTGATGATTGAGGTCGTGCCGCGTTTCGGCCTCAAAGGGATGGGGTGGGACGGGGTGTTTTTGTGTGCGCTTTGGGCGGTGGGACTGGTAGAGGACATATGCGCAGGGCCTTCCTTCGCCCTTTCAGGGCTGATCGGTTGGGGGTTCGGGCACCAGGGGTTCCGTCCGCCGAGGCGGCGGACTTCACCCCTGGCTACACTCCGTCGGCCCTTCGGGCCTGAAGAGACGCCGTT
>JAFGLZ010000187.1 GCA_016927755.1 Phycisphaerae bacterium | reverse complement strand
GGGGGGGGCGAGAGTCGCGCGCTGGACGCCGCACGGGTCCGCGGAGGGTTCATCGATGGGGGTCGATCAGTCCGGTTGACCCCGTGCATACGTTGCGAACGACTTGCGGGCGCGGACCCATGCCACCCAAGCCGTTGCGCTGAGCAGCATCAGGGCCTCATCCGGTGACGGGTGAGGCCCTCTCTTTTTTCGCGCGAATCATGCGGGGCGGGTGGGCGACTGTTTCGGCTGCAGTTGCGGGGGATTCCGTGGTGAATTCGTGTCCCCCACCTCTGAAGAGGTGGGCCACCCAGACCTTCTTGCGCGCTGTGATAGGGCTCGGGTGGGTTGGTGGGTGTCGGTGGGTCGGTACCAGAAGGATCGCCAGTAGGCTTCGTCGGTCTTGTAGACGTCGATGGGGGCGGCGGGTTGAAGATCCTTTGGCAGGATGCCGTAGCGCTGCATCTGGTGGATGTAGTAGTCGTTGGGTCGGAAGCCGGGCATGTCGAAGCGTTTCTCGTCGGCGAGTTTTTGGGCGGCTTGGCGGATGGCGGCGAGGATGGTCTGGTAGTCGGCGTCGTCGGGGGTGGCGAAGACGTCGGGCTTGCAGAGTCCGAGGCCGCCGGATTGCTTGGCGAGCGGGGCGCGGAGGAGGAGCGACTTGCCGGGTCGTGTGAGGTTGCAGAGGGATTGGGGCGGTCGGCCGTTGCGGTACTTGTAGTATCCGATGTAGGCGCGAATGCTCTGCAAGTCGAGGAAGGTGTGGACGAGGGGTCGGGGCGGTCCGGCGGGTCCGAACTGGTAGTAGCGATTCTTTCCGATCCGGCGGTTGCCCTTGGGCTCGTGGGCGTGGCAGGGGCCGCATCTTCGCTCGATGACGTCGACGGGGAAGGTCACGGGCGACATTCCGGAGCCGAGCGCGGCGTAGGTTCCGGCGTAGGGGGCGCTGGATTCGATCCAGAGTCGGATCGTGTCGCGCTCGCGCGGGGAGAGCTTGGCGTCGTGGTGGCTGCCGTCGATGAGCTTCATGATGGGGCTGTTGGAGGAGCCGATCGATCGGGGCGGGAAGCTTCCGCGGGGTTCGTTTCGGCCGTCGGTGATGAGGCCGTGCTGGGTGATGGTCCAGTAGCTCTGGCTGAAGAGCGGGGAGTGGTCGCCGCAGAGGTCGACTCGGCCATCGAACCGATCGGGGTTGTGGCATGAGACGCAGTGTTTGTCGAGGAGGGGCTGGATGTCTCTGGGGAAGTCGAAGACGTCGGGGACGCCGTCGACGGGTCTGATCTTGGCCGGCGGTTGGCCGAGGGCGAGCAGTGCGTCGACGTCGGAGGGCGGTGGGACGACGCGTTTCTCGTGACATCCGACGCAGCCGGTGGTCTCGCCGGGTTGGACGGTGAGGAAGCTGTGCATTCGTTTGACGGACAGGCCCTTCTCGTCGAGGGCGACGAAGAAGAGGGAGCGGAGGGCGGGGACCTCCATGTAGGCGGATCCGTCCGGCTCGACGGGGACGGTGCCGAGGACTCGGGCGAGGGTGAAGGTTCCGCCGATGCTGATGGGCCACATACCGCCGGAGAAGTTGACGGGTTTGGGCAGTTGCTCGAGGACGAGGAGCTCTTTGACCTCGCCGCGTTTGACGCCGGCCATGTTCCTGCCCTCGTAGATGTTCGCCAGGACGAGGCGTCCGGTGGGGCGGGAGAGGTCGACGCGTGGCGGGATGACTCGCTCGCGCCGGCGGGGGCGCAGGGGGCGTGGCTCGTGGACGGAGAGCTTGGCGTCTTTGGTCGGGAGCGTGTAGATCGTCTCGGTTCGGCCTTGACCGTCCATGAGTCGGAGCTCGCGGTTGACGGCCACGAGGAAGCAGTCGTCGGAGAGGGCGTAGGGATCTCGGAAGTCGGGGCCGCCTCGGCTGATGCGGTGGACGGCGGACCAGTCGTCGGGGCCGAGGGCGGGATTGATCGTGGTGACGAAGCCGGCGTGTTCGGGTCGGCCGTGTCCTGGGGAGAAGGAGGCGAGGACGTTCTGGCAGCCTGGGATCGGCTTGGCGTCGATGATGGTGAATCCGGGTCGCAGGTTACCGAAGTAGACCATTTGGGCGGTGCCGTCGGGGTTGGTGGCCCAGAGGTGGTGGAAGGTGCTTTGGCTTCGGTCGACGTATTCCCATCGTGTGTAGAGGATTCGGCCGTCGGGCAGGACCCAGGGCGTGTTGTCGTGTTCGATGTTGGAGGAGATCATCCGGATACCGGTGCCGTCGGCGTGGCAGCGGTAGAGGGTGGCGACGGGGGTGATCCAGCAGTTGACGAATCTTCGGCAGCGGTCGGAGCAGAACATGATGCCGCCGTCGGGGAGGTAGGCGGGCTCGAAGTCGTTGTAGGGACCGTCGGTGAGTTGCGTGAGGGCGGTGCCGTCGACGTTGATCTCGTAGAGGTGGTAGTAGGGCTGGCCGCCTTTTCGATATGAGAAGAGGATCTTGTGGGCGTCGTAGTGGACTTGCGGGTCTCGGACGCCGCCTTTGGGGTCATCGAGCAGGACGCGGAGGGTTTTGCCTTTGAGGCGAAGCTTACAGAGCCGGCCGCCGTCCTTGAAGATGGGCGGGAGTTGGACGCCGTCGGGCGCGCGTTGGGGCGGATATTCTCGCTGGGGGCTCGAGTAGTAGCCGAAGTTGGCGTACCAGTGGTCGTTTCCGGGGACGCGGACGGCGAAGACGATTTCGTCGACGCCGGCCAGGGGTCCGTGGAGGAATTGCTCGAGGAGGTTGGGGCTCTTTCGGACGACGGCGGGCGGGGCCTTGGCCAGGACGTTAGGTGGTTCGGGCGCGGGCAGGCCGGCGATGCAGACGGGGTCGACGGCGGGGCTGCCGGGGTCGGCGTCTTGGAGGAAGAGGCCCGTGATGGTCTGGCCGTTCCGGTAGCCGAGGTCGGCCAGGTCGATGGCGACGGCGAGGGCCTTGAAGTCGTGGCCGGCGCCGGCGAGGGCGAGAGGGCCATTTTGCAGGTCGTCGATGCCTTGGGGCGGATTGGGCAGGCGCATGGGCTGGAGGGTGCCGAGCGGTTTGGCCTTGGGGTCGTCGAACTGGATGTCGTAGGCGCGGATCGTGAGGGAGCGGAGGCCGTCGCGCCAGGTGATGGGGCTGACGTGGACGGGGTCTCCGGCGAGGGGGCTATTGGGTCGGGTCTGGAGTTCGAAGAGGACGACGTCGTCGCCGGGGAGGTTGGTGACGGGTTGATGGAAGGCGATCGCCATGCCTGGGGTGGCCTCGGGTCCGGAGGTTTGGGGGGCGTGGTCGAGGGGTTTGTCTCCGGAGCCGGGGTTGAGGTATCCGGCGTTGAGTGTGAGGTTGAGGAGACGGTCTCGCCGGCCTGGGGCGGGGGGCGTGGCGCCGGCGGGGACGACGAGGTTCATGGCCTGGGGGGCTTTGAAGTGGACGAGTCTGGCGTGGATCAGGCGATCGGCGTTGAAGACGACGGTTTTTCCGCCGCGTTGGACGGTGACGCTGGTGAGGCAGGTCGTTTCGTCTTCTTGGCTGACGGTGTAGTCGGTGACTCGCGCGGGGGCGGCTGAGGTCCATGCGATGGCCATGAGGGCGAGCGCGGCTTGATGTCTGGCTCGTTGCATTGCAGAGCTTCCATATCCTGTGAGAGGCCAACGGATTCCAGGGAAGATCACAGTATACCGTTTTGGTAGGCGGGGGTGGTGGTTGCTGGTTTTGGTATTGGGCCGGGTTGGCTGGGCGTTTTGCTTGTGGGCGATCATGGGCAAGATGCCCATGCTACGGCGGTCGGGTTCTCGCGTGGTCATTTAGAGGAGGTTTGCGGCGATGACGAGGGCGGTATCGGCGAGCAGGCCGGTGATGATGCCTGCTTGGGCCCAGCGGCGAGCGAGGGCGGCGGTTTCCTTGGCGTGATCGATCTGGCCGGTTTGATACCAGCCTGAGACCTGGGCGGCGTTGATGATGGCCATGATTCCGAAGGGGGGGAAAAGGACGGTGGCCAGGACGGTCAGGCCGATGGGGTTCTTGACGGGCGGGGTTTCGGATGGGCGCGAGGCGGATGCCCTTGTGGCGGGTGTTCGGGGCAGGCGTGCTCCGCACCGCGCGCACTTGGTGAGGGATTCGTCGTTGGGGGAGCCGCATTTCGTGCAGGTTTTCATTTCATAGCACCTGGCCTGTCATGCCCTACTTGCGTATTGGTTTCGATAGGTCGCTGCCGACCACAAGAGTAGCGTCAAGACCAGGGCGAAGGCAAAGAACGTTAGCTCGACGACGAAGGCGGATCGTAGGGATTCGACGATGAAGGCGAGGCGTCCGCCTGTCTTTTCGAGCTGCTCGGGGGTGGGGTATAGGAGCTTGTGTCGAGCCAAGAGACGGATATTGCTCAGGAGGGTGTACATCCAGATCGACACGACGCACATCAACGTGGCGGCGGACGCGCCGGTGGCGACGCGGTTTCCGCGGCGCATCGCGGCGAGGCCGGTGATGAGCATGATGAGCAGTGGGAGGAGGAAGAGGCATATGATTCCGGAGGCATGGCCGAGCACGCCTTCGTCGGAGGTGACGGTGTCGGCGGTCAGGCCCGCGATGGCGATCACGACGTAGAGCGTCGCGCCGAGGTAGGGCCAGACGCGGCCACCGATGATGCCGGCGATGGGGATAATGCCCATGGTCAGGGCGACGTCGGCGATCACGTCGAGGTGGGGGTAGGAGCGGAGGTTCCAGGCGAACATAGCGAGGGCCATGGGGACAAAGAGAACAACTTCGACGAGGGGCGAGATGGAGACCTTGTCGTCGAGATGCTCGAAGTCGACGTTGCGGTAGAGGAGCAGGCAGCCGAGGGCGAGGCCGAAGCCGTTGATCAGTCCGAAGGTGACTTCCATGACCTTCCAGGCGTCGACATAGGGGGCGACGGCGGCGGAGGGGAACGGGGCGTGCCAGTTGCAGAAGGCCTGGAGGCTTTGCCCGAAGGTGAAGCCGACGGCGCCGGTGATGAGGCCGACGAGGATGAGGAGGACGGCGCGGGTGTCGTGTCGGATGGCGCCGAGATAGAGGGTCATTCCGGCGAGGGCGAAGAGGAGTCCGCCCCAGAGCTCTTGTCGTGGTTTCCAGTTGGGTTTTCCGGCGTTCCAGTAGTCGCTGAAGTAGATCAGGGGGGTTTTCTTGTTTGGCACGTCGATGGGCGTGTTGAGGAGCCAGACGCCGACGGCCCAGAGGGCGATCATGGCGATGAGGAGGAGGGCCATCTCGCCGGGTCCGTAGCGTTTCTTGCTCAAGGCGATGGCCATGAAGGCCGCGGCGAGGGCGACCCAGATACCGCCTTTGATGGTGGTGCCGAGTAGTCCCCACCAGTAGGCGAGTTCGCGGATCTCGGTGTTTTGGGAGAGGCCGAGGGTTTGGCCATAGGTCATGGATCCGCCGAAGCTGAAGCCTATTGCGGCGAGCGCGGCGAGGCGGGCGAGTCGGAGTCCGCTTGCGCGGGGGAGGATGAGGACGGCGATGGTAAGGGCGATGAGCGCTCCGGGGACCATCGCGCCGCTTTCGTGGCCGTATTGGCCGCGGATGCCCCAGCCGAGTCCGCCGGCGAGGGTGGGGACGAGGAGGCAGAGCCAGGTGGGGTAGCGTTTTGGCTGGGGGAGGTTTGGCATGGGTCGCCCTTTCGCGGCGCGGCAGTACGTCGCTGGTTGCGCCGGCGCTATTGTTTTGTCGGCGGGAGCCATTGGGCCAGGGCTGACTCCACTTGGGCCGGGTCGATGTCATCGAAGGCGGCGGCGGCCTGTCGGATCGTGAGGTTGTTGGCGACGGCGTGTTTGACGACTTGCGCGGCGCGTTCGTAACCGATGACGGGGTTGAGGGCCGCGCCGAGTCCGACGGTTCGTTCGGCGTAGCGTCGGCAGGCGGTTTCGTCGACCTCGATACCATCGATGCATTTGGATTTGAAGACGGGGAGGTAGTTCGTCAGGACGGCCTGCGACTCGAGGGTGCAGTGGGCGATGATGGGCATCATGACGTTGAGCTCGAACTGTCCGGCGGCGGCGGCCTGGGCGACGGCGAGGTCGTTGCCTTGGACTCGGAAGCAGATCATGTTCAGGCATTCACACATGACGGGGTTGATTTTGCCGGGCATGATTGAGCTTCCGGGTTGGACGGGGGGCAGGCGGATCTCGCCGATGCCGCTGGTGGGCCCGCTGCTCATGAGGCGCAGGTCGTTTGCGATCCGGGCGAGCTCGACGGTGAGGTCACGGAGTCGTCCGGAGTAGGCGGCGGCGGGCAACTGGCTTTGCATGGCGGAGGGGAGGTGGTCGGCGACGACGAAGGGCAGGCCGGTGGTTTCGGCGAGTTGTTGGACGGTGAGTCTTGCGTAGTCGGGATGGCAGTTGAGGCCTGTACCGACGGCGGAGCCGCCGAGCGGCAGGGCGTGGAGGAGCCAGCAGATCTGTTCGAGTTCGGCGCGGCATCGGGAGACGGCGACGGCCATTCCTCGGAAGCGGTCGGCGATGCGGACGGTGGCGGCGTCTTGGAGGTGGGTTCGCCCGGCGGTCCAGATGCCTTCGGAACGGTCGGCGAGTGCGGCGAAGGCGTCGGCGAGTGCGGCAAGCACATCGTTCAGTTTCCGCTGGCGGATACGGACGGCGATCTGGGTTGCGGTCGGGATGGTGTCGTTTGTCGACTGGGCCATGTTGACGTGGTCGTTTGGGTGGACGAGGTCGCCGCGGTCTCGCGTTTGTCCGAGCTTCTCGAGGGCGAGGCTGGCGGTGACCTCGTTGACGTTCATGTTGAGGCTGGTACCGGCGCCGGCCTGGTAGACGTCGACGACGAACTGGTCGCGATGGGCGCCTGCGATGAGGTCGTCGCAGGCGGCGGCGACGGCGCCCGCGACGTGGGCATCGAGCAATCCGAGTTGGCCGTGGGTTTGCGCGGCGGCCCGTTTGATCATGAGCATGGCTTCGAAGAGTTCCCATCGGGCGGGTTGGCCCGAGACGGGGAAGTTCCGCATGGCCCTGGCGGTCTGTGCGCCGTAGTAGGCATCTTGGGGGACGTGCATTTCGCCGAGCGTGTCACGGACGGCGCGCGTGGGCTGATTTGTCTGATCCGCCTGGGTAGGCATGGGGAGTCTCCTGACAGCGATGCATCTTGGGGAGGTTGTACTTGGCGGGGCGGGCGGGTTCAAGCGTCGGGCGATTGGGGCGGGTTGGGCGTGGCGGGGGGTCTTCGGGCGGGGAGGGCCAGGAGGGCGGTGAGG
>JAFGLZ010000186.1 GCA_016927755.1 Phycisphaerae bacterium | reverse complement strand
GAGATGAGGTCGCATCGCTTGATACGCCTCCTCGTACTTGGCGGTGAAGTCCCGCCATGCGGGGAGCAGCTTGCCCCCCCACCGGGCCATCCGCGGCGGGTCGGGTACCTCACCCGAGATGTGCTGAACGATGATCTCCGTGATCACCGGCTCCAGGTCGGCCTGGTGCTTCTCGAAGAACGCCGGCAGGGCCTTGGCGAGGTTCTCACGGTAGATCCCGCGCTGACGATCGTCCAGGCGGTGGGTGATCGCAGCATCGTCGACGACGCGCTCGACGAGCAACTCGACCATGCGAGGGGTCGGCCAGAAGCCGTCACTCGATCCTTGCTCCGCTCGCGCGGCGGCGACGACCGCCAGGTTTGCCAGACAGACACCAAGGCAGACGGACCCGGCGCACTTGGCACCGCGCTGGATTATGGGATCGAGGATCATGGGGATACCCCAGCCAGGCGCATGTCGGGTTACAGCTCCTCAGCGGTTATTGTACACGGAGTTCTCCGTGAGTTCATCCGGGCCGGCCTCCTGGAGGCCGAGCATTCCGGCAAACTGGCGTGCATTCGTGACGGCATGCCCCGCTACGTCATTATTGAAATACGCGTAGACGTCCTCGCCGGCCTGACGACGCGCGAGCAGCCAATCCGCCCATGGACGGAGCATCGACTCAACGTAGCAGTTCGCGGGAGGCTCCTGACGTACGTTCGAACTCGCGACGCGCGTATGCCGCGCGACGGCCTCCGCCCTATTGTTTGGCGAGCGTCAGGAAGACGGGAAACGAGCTGACCCGCTTGAGCGGATCCGAGCGGAAGAACACCTGCAACTGATGCGGTCCCGGGCTCATCCGTCCGAGGACCAGCTTGAGCGGAAGGACCACGGATTGCCCGGCCTGGATGACGAGGGGCTTGCGCTCCCCCGGAACCGCGGACCAATCGATGGGAATCATCTCGCCGTTCAGCCTCACGACGGGCCAGACCTCCTGCGCGGCCTGGGACTTGTTCGTCACGCTGACGGAGACCTTCTCCTGGCAGCGGTAGTAGGTCAGCCCGACATCGGCGGTCTGCTTCGTGAACACGAGCGATCGCGACGACGCGGCGGTTGCCGGCTGCGTCGTACCGTTCTTGCCCCCGTTCATCGCCATGCTCAGCGGCATCGGCTCGGGAAGCAGCGCTGGCTTATTGGCGACCATCACCTTCACGCCTCCCTTGTCCGGCAGATCCACCGCGACCTCGCACATCCAGTAGGTTTTGCCGTCAAGTACGCACACGAGCTTGCCGCCGGCGACGGCGGGCGAGGCCTCGAGCGACTTGGCCACCCGTACCCACACGCGGCAATCCTTGAATTCTTGATTCAAGGCGTTCTGGACCGTGGCGATGACGCGCTCCTGCGATCCGTCGTTCGGATGACTGTAGAACACGCGAAGGCGACCGACAGGGATGGAGTGCTGCCCGACGGTGGTACCCGTATCGTCCCGGTAGATGTATTCGACGTCCTGGCCGTCGACCTCGATCACGCGATAGTGGCTGATGCCCGTGGCGCGGTCATGCATGCACGTACTCGACTGATGCGTTCGGATATAGATCAGGCTGCCGTCGTCCTGAAGGCCCTTGAGCTTGGCGGCGAACTCTCGAAGATCCCAGTCGATGTGCCCGCCGGTGACGATCATGCGGAGCTTGTGATCCTTGACGTAGCCGGGCAGGTCCGGCACCTCGCGACGGAGCATGTCCAAGACGTCCAACTCGTCGTTGTGCATGACGATGAAGTTGAATCCGCGGAGGTTCCGGTGGTTGGCGAGCTCGGTCTTGAGCCACTTGAGCTGCTCGCTGTCGAGACGGTGCGCCGAGTGGTCCAGCATCAAGATCCCGTGGTAGTTTCCATAGTCGAACGTTCCGATCGGGTTGTCGGCCACGTAGCGGTCGAAACTCTCCTCGTGGTCGTGGTCGCCGCACACGATGTACGTCGGGGCCTGGATCTTGGCGAGGAACTTCAACGTTCGAACCCAGTCGTTCGGGTCGCCGAGGGCTCGACCCCATTCGGTGAAGTCTCCGGTGCAGACCACGAACGCCGGATCGAGGATGTTGATCTCCTCGATCAGGAGGTCGTCGAACTCCGGCGCCGCGGGATCGTCGATGTTCATGTTCGAGAGATGAATGAAGCGGAAGCGATCGCTGAAGGTACTCATCACCTTGACGCAGTGGCGGCTGAAGTACGACCGCGACTCGCCCTGAATCTCGAGGTCGTAGAGACCGGGGGCGACGTTATCCGGCACCTTGAGGATCATCTGGCCGTAACGTCCGTCGACGATGCCCAGCTTGACGTCGGCGCGAAGCCCGTAGCGGAGCTCGGGCACGCGACTGTGCACAAGCCACACGAGGATTCGCTGGCCCAGGGCCCTGCGAAGGCGCATCACGAAGTAGAACGTGTCTCCGGGGGAGATCATGGCCGGGCGGCCCTGCGAGGGCACGAGGACCATCGCGCCGTCTTCCTCGGCGTCCTTTGGCGCGGGTGCCTTAACCGGCGCGACCTCGGGTTGCGCCGACGGCGTCGAAGTCGGCGTGGGCGCGACCGGTTGGGACGCGGGCCTACGGACCGGCTCAGGCTTCGCGGCGGGCAGCGCCTTTGGCGTTTCGGCAGGCTTGTCGGGCCGGGCCGCCTCGAGCGGGGTCTTCTGTTCAGGCGCGTCGCTCTCCGGCGGGGTGATCCGCTCGCGGGTGGCGTTCGTCCGCTTTGGCATCGGGCGATCGGCCGCCAGTTCCTGCTGTGGGAGCATGACGCCGGACTGGAGTCCCTGCTCCACGGGCGGCTGCGGTTGATTGGCCCTGCACCCGAGCAAGGCCACTATGGCCGCGGGGATGACAACGATCGCTGCGCGTTTCAAGGAACACCTCCGTGAGCTATCGATCGCAGGATACAGCCAGAGCTTCCTTTCCTCCTGACCCTACGTAGGCGATATGTTAAGACCCCCGAATGCCGCTGACAAGATCGCTCGTGGCGGGAAGATTCCTGGCACCTCCTGGCGCTCCCTTCCCCTTGGGCCGTCACGTGGTGTCCCGCAGAGGCAACGCCGCCGCCGCGGGGGACTCCCCCGACCGCTGTCGGTCTGCTACGATGCCGGCCAGCAGGGATCAAGGCGAGCACTTGCGGAGCGTCTTGCCCGACTTTCGAGACTCGGATCAGTACATGGCCACGCGAACCCTCACGATCGGAACCCGCGGCTCACTGCTTGCCGTCGCTCAGACCGAACTGGTTGCAGACCTACTCCGATCCGCTCACTCCGATCTCAGCATTCGGATCGAGAGGATCGTCACTCGAGGCGACCGCCAACAGAAGGTCTCACTGCCCGAGATCGGCGGGAAGGGGCTTTTCACCGCCGAGTTGGAGGCGGCGCTCCTTGACGGATCGATCGACTTGGCCGTTCACTCCGCCAAGGATCTGCCGACGGAGATGCCGGCGGGTCTCATCCTTGCCGCTACGCCATCGAGGGAGGATCCTCGCGACGTTCTCATCAGTCGCGCCGGGCGGCGGCTCGACGATCTCCCGCCGCAGGCCGTTCTCGGAACCAGCAGCCTTCGGCGACAGGCGCAGCTCTTGGCTCACCGTCCCGACCTCCGATTCACCGTGTTGCGAGGTAACGTCGACACGCGGATCCGAAAGGTCATGGAGCTCGGGCAATGTGACGCCACACTCTTGGCGAGGGCGGGCCTCATCCGCACGGGACTGACCGAGCCGATCGCCGAGGTGCTGGATATCGATCGAATGGTCCCCGCCGCCGGCCAAGGCGCGCTGGCGCTGCAGACCCGCACGGACGACGATCGCGTTCGATCACTCCTTGCCGCCATACACGAAGAAGCAACCGCCACCGCGCTGGCTTGCGAGCGCAAGGTCGTCGAACTGCTCCACGGCGGGTGCCAGGCGCCGATCGGTGCTCATGCTCGGCTCGCCGGCGACCGGTTGGACTGTGTCGCCGTTGTCTTGTCGCCCGACGGTCGTCAACGAGCCGAGGCCCGTGCCGATGCCCCAGTCCGCCGGGCCCATGATCTCGCCGAGACATTGGTCGAGCGCTTGCGGAGCCAGGGGGCCGAAGAGATCCTGCGGACGTGCCGATGATCCATCGCGTGGCGACCACCCGAGGGGAGACTCGAACATGACACCCGTTTCCTGGGCCGTGATCGGTTGCGGTCGATTCGCCCAAGCCAGGATGTTGCCCGCGCTGGCGGCTTCTCCGCTGGCGGCTCCGCACACACTGGTCGGTCGCGACGCGGATCGTCTTCGGCCCGTCGCCGAGCGCTTCGGCGCGGCGCGCGTCGCGGACGATTTGGCCGAAGCGGCGGCCGATCCCGAGGTCGAGGCAATCTACATCGCGACGCCTGTGTTTCGTCACGCCTCGGACATACGCATCTGTCTGCAAGCCGGAAAGGCGGTCCTGTGCGAGAAGCCGCTGGCCTTGGATCTTTCCGAAGCCGAGGCCCTTCGCCGCGACGTGCTGGACAGCGGTCTGCTGTTCATGGAAGGCTATATGCTCCGTTTTCACGGCGCCCACCTCCTGGCCAAGGAGATCATCGCAACAGGGAAGCTCGGCCAGCTCACGTACGGGGAGTTTGACGCCTCTTTCTGGTATCCTCCGGCCGGCGTCTGGCGGCAACGGTGGGACCAGGGCGGCGGCGGCGGACTCATGGACGTGGGCAGCCACGCCATCCATCTCGTCGAGTCCCTTGTCGGGCCCGTCGTCAGCGTCCAGGCATTGACCGGCTCGCAGGTGCACGAGTACGAGGTCGATGACGGGGCCACACTCCTGCTCCATGTTCGGCCGGACGTCCACGTTGTCGTTCGAGCGGCCTTCAACGCCAGGCCCGGGCGGTCTCACTGGCGAATCGCGGGGACGTTGGGGGAGCTGACGGCCACGGGGACGATCGGGCAGTCTCCCGATGGTCTCCTCTCGGGTCGGCTTGTCAACCCCGAAAGCGGCGATCCGACGCCCTGCGAGCACGAATACGCGTACGATCACGTCAACACTTATCAGGCCATGCTAGAGGCGTTCTGTCGGACATTGCGTCAAGGGCGCCCCCGCTGCGTCAATCACATCGACGAGAGCGTCTCGGTCATACGCGTCATCGATGCGGCCTACCGCAGCAGCCGTGAGGGACGACGCATCGACCTGGCAACCTGAAGCCGCTGAATACCAGACGGATGATCTTGGCAGTTCGTCTGCCGAGAGCGAGATCCGCCGCTCCGGCGTCTCATAATATCGGGCTTCCCAGACGCCCCTTGCGGACCCGACACGACCCCTGTTCCGGTGCATGTCGCCCGATAATGGGACGACGCCCGCTCGATCAGCGTGGGCTTCGCGGCTCCGGGCTGGGCCGCCCCCGCTGCCCCTACGAAACTCCGGGCATTCCCTTTCCGATAGAACAAACGGTAGAAAGACCGAAATCGCGAATGCCCCGGCGCGTCGGGGTCCGGCCTTTGCCCGAAGGACGCTCCAAGTGACGACTGATCTTCTCGGTTCCGCCGAACTCACGCAGCGCGAGTACGAGCTGTTCCGACAGCTCGTTTACGCACAGAGCGGCATCAATCTAGGACCGGAGAAGCAGCATCTGGTCCGTGCCCGTCTCGGCAAGCGACTCCGAAAGGGCGGGTTCAAGTCGTTCAAGGACTACTACGACTTCGTCCTAAACGACAAGAGCGGCCAGGAGCTCGCCACGCTCCTCGACGCCATCAGCACGAACACCACCCATTTTTTCCGGGAGCAGCGGCACTTCCAGCTCCTGGCGAAGATGGTCGAAGAGCGAATGGCCGCCCTCGGCGGCAAGCCCTGGGACATCCGGATTTGGTCGGCGGGCTGCAGCAGCGGCGAAGAGCCGTACTCCATCGCGCTGACCGTCCACGACCTGATCAAGAACTCCTCGAAGGTTCGGCTCAAGCTGTTGGCCACGGACCTGTCCACGAAGGTGCTGTCCAAGGCCAAGCTCGGCGTCTACGAGGCCATGCGCCTCGGGACGCTACCCCCGGGGTTCGGCAAGGCCTACTTCCGACGATACGGGGACCGCAGGAGCGCCCTCGTGCAAGTCGCCCCGCACATTCGGGAGCTGGTCTCCTTCGCCCGGTTTAACCTGATGCAGGAACGGTTTCCCTTCAAGCACCAGTTCGACGCGATCTTCTGCAGGAACGTCATGATCTATTTCGATCGACCCACTCAGGAGGCCCTCATCGCCCGCTTCTATCAGCACCTGAGGCCGGACGGGTTGTTCCTCATCGGACACAGCGAAAGCCTCAATTCCCTGAAACACCAGTATCGCTATGTCGAGCCGGCCTCTTACCGAAAGTGAGCGGATGAAGATCAAGTACTCTGACATCGATCGATTTCTCGAACCCGGGGGGCTGCAGGTCGCCGCGCGTCCCATGATGATCAAGACGATCCTGGGCAGTTGCGTGGCCCTCTGTCTCTTCGACGGGAAGGCCAAGATCGGGGGGATCAACCACTACGTCCTGCCGTACCCGACTCCGAGCGATCCGCCCAGCGACCGGTACGGTTCCTGCAGCATCGATCGTCTTTTCCAGAAGATGGCGGACCTCGGCGCGTCGCTCAATCGGGTGCGAGCCTGGGTGGTGGGCGGTGCCCGCCCCATCGGCGGAGAGAGGGGACCTCAAGTCGGCGCGGCCAATCGTGAGGTCGCCGTGCAAATGCTTCAGCAGCGTCACATTCGGATCGTGGGCGAGGAGACGGGTGGGGAGAACGGACGCCGCGTCTTCTTCCACACTGGCACCGGCGAGGTCGTCATCTCGGTGATCGAGAAGAACCCCGCGCTGTGGACGGGTCCGAGCCGGAGGGTCTGAGTATGCCGTCCGATAGGAAGATACGCGTTCTGGTGGTTGACGATTCAGCGCTCGTCCGCACGATCCTCCGCCGAGAGCTCTCGCGCGACCCGCAAATCGAGGTGGTCGGCGCCGCCTCCGACGCGTACGAAGCCCGGGATCTGATCGTCGCGCATAAGCCCGACCTCATCACGCTTGACGTCGAGATGCCCAGGATGAGCGGGTTGGACTTCCTCGACCGCCTGATGAAGAACTACCCCGTGCCGGTCATCATGTTCAGCACGTTGACCGATTCCGGGACGAAAGCCGCGCTCGAGGCGCTCGAGAAGGGCGCGGTCGACGTGATGCGGAAGCCGGACCACACCTCCGCGGCGCTCCGCGAGGTGATGGACCAGCTCATCGACAAGATCAAGGCCGCGCACGGCTCGATCCGACGTCCCAAGCCGCAGATCAGGCCCCCTTCACAGCCCGTCGCGACGAAGTCTCATGGGGTGGATCCAAGCCGCTTTGTCGTCGCCATCGGCGCCAGCACGGGCGGCACCGAGGCCCTTCGATCGATCCTCACGCAGCTCCCGGCGGACATGCCGCCGACGCTGATCGTTCAGCACATGCCGGAAGGCTTCACCAACGCCTTCGCCGAGCGGCTGAACAAGTGTTCCCGCGTCCGCGTAATGGAAGCCCTGGACAACATCCCATTGAAGCCGGGGCTAGCGATCATCGGACACGGCAACTATCACCTGTCGGTGGAGAAGCGTGGTAGCGTTTGGTACGCGCGAAGCCGTAGCGGTCCACTTGTGTGCCGGCATCGCCCCAGCGTGGAGGTGCTGTTTCAATCGATGGCCAAGGCCGTCGGGAGCGCGGGCGTGGGGGTCATCCTGACGGGCATGGGCGCAGACGGCGCCGACGGGATGCTCGCCATGCACCAGGCGGGGGCGGCCACCATCGCCCAGGACGAGCGGAGCTGCGTGGTGTTTGGGATGCCCAAGGAGGCGATTGCCAGGGGCGGGGTCGACCGCGTCGTATCGCTCAACAACGTCCCCCGTGCGATGATTTCCGCACTAACCGGCCAAGCCGCCGCCGTTGGCCGATAGCCGCATGCCACCACGACGCGGCGCCGGCAGCGCACATCACCGTCAGCCTCGGCTTAGCTTCCAGGTCATCACTCCCACGCCTCGAACAGGCGCTTCAAGGTCCGAAGGCTCTTGCGTGTCGAGCTCGCACCGTCGCGGATCGGGATCCAAGTGCCCACCGTGCAGCGACAGCGCGGGCGTAACGCGATGGCGCGCCGGGCAACGCCCTTGACGGAAAATGGCCGCGCCGTTAAGCTACTAGGTCTTGCTGGAGTTCCGCACGGGACTCTAGCCGGTGAGAACGACGGCTGCAACTGCCCGTGGCCGCAAAGGGCTGCTAGCTCAGCTGGTAGAGCAGCGGATTCTTAATCCGTGGGTCCGGGGTTCGAATCCCTGGCAGCCCAATTAGGAAGCTCAATACCCCACCTTGCGGCTTGAAACGGGGCCGCGAACCCGCAATCGTACATTCGCGAATCCCCCTTGGCATGGGCCGGTCGCCTAGACAAGGAAAGTGATTGTTTCACGCCCCGAAACCGACTATTCTTGTGTTAGGAGGCGTGAATTATTCGTGTGACTTCGGGCTTTCGTTTCCCGGTTTGGATTGTGATTGCGGCGCGCTGCCGCGATCCACTTCCAACCCACCGGATCAAGGGGATTGAGACCATGTCCATCGAACGTTCCTTCGTATTCCTCTCCGTGTTGCTCAGTGTGGTATTGGCACCCTCGCTCGTGCGCGCCGACTTCTATGACGACTTCAGGGACGGCGCCTACTTGCGTCAGGACCCCAATGGGATCGGCTATGACGCCAATGACCCGTACTACACCGATCCGAACTACTGGCTTGATCCTAACGTTTGGGACATCGACAACCCGGACTGGAGTGTCATGGATCTGATCGGCGTCAGCTTCTCGTGGAACATCGGCAGCGATGCCATCGCCGACAAGGCGCTTCGCATGGCTGTTCAGGGATACAGCGTCGGGCCGGCCACGCTCGGCGTGATCGCCACGAGCCCGGTCTGTGGCGATCCCGATCCGAACACGAGCCCTATCCATTGGGACGACACGGCCGATCACTACCTGCTGGTGTGGGCCTACTACACCAACGCTCCGGCAGACCCGAACGATGACTCCGGTCGAATCACGCTGTTCTTGCATGCCGATACGGTCGCCTGGACCGGCATCTCGATGTCGCTTGCTCTGGACAACAAGGCCTACACCGGCTGGGCCGACCACCAGTACTGGACGCACCTGATCGAGGTGGAAGGACAGAACTTCGTTCGAGTCATGACGGACCCGTGGAACAATCCCTCCTGGGAATTGACCCGGGTCTGGATCGATACCAGCGGCATCCAGGACTCGAACTACCCGCACAGCGACCCGAACCGCCACGACCCGAACGACACGACGTGGTACGAGCCGCCCGAGAGCAGCAACCGGATTTCCGCCTTGGATGAGACCAAGTGGTACGGCCAGGACATCGAGCAGTGGGAGCGAACCGGCTATTGGATGTTGGTTCAATTTCAGCACGACCCGAATTTCGCCTCGGGCGACCCCAACGGGAAGTACCTCAGGGGCGCCATCTGGCACGGGGACAAGTATGACTGGGACGGCGAGTGGGTCGTCGAGGGGCACTTCGCCGGCGATTGGTGGCATTCGGAGCCGGACGGCCACGATAACGGCATAGACTGGTACTATCCCGAAGGCGTCACCGCCATCTCCATTCAGTCCGACGACCAGTGGCTCAACGGCCTTCTGGGCGAGAGCGCGTTCGACAACATCGAGGCCCGCACGGGGGTGTTCGACCCGGACCCCGTCCACCTCGACCTGAGCAT
>JAFGLZ010000185.1 GCA_016927755.1 Phycisphaerae bacterium | reverse complement strand
CTGCGACTGTGGCACGGGCGCCAAAGCCCGTGAATCCACCGCCGAGACGGCGGTGCCACAGGTGCATCCAACCGTGAAGTGCTTTAATGGAAGGTGTCGATATCCCTGGAAGCCGACGGCTGGGGCGCCGTCTTTGAGTACTTCCTCTCGGTCTTCCGCAATGTCGTTGGTTTCGGTACGTTGTAGACGAATGGGAGTGACGCGGATGCGCCCGGCCGCCGGCGCCGGGGTGTTGATTTCGGCGAGGCCGCGAGCCCGCCGAGCCTGTGAAGGGGACTGGTATGCTCTGCCAATCAATCGTCGTTGCGTTGGGTTTGTGCTTTACTGGTCCGATGGCCCAGGATGGCTCTCCGCGCGGAGAAGGGGGTGACCGTGTTCGGCAGGAGGATCGGGCCAGGGAAACCGATGGTCCGACGGAGGCGGATCGCCGGGAATGGCGGCAGAGGTGGGACCGCTACCGTCGCGCATCACCGAAGGAGAAGCGCGAAATGCGGCTCGACGGGTGGACGCAGATGGCGACCCAGACCTACGACCTGGACGAATCCCAACAAGCGCTCGTGCGGAACGAACTTGAAGCAATGCAGACCGAGCGCCGCGAGGAGATGGGCCCGGACGCGGACGAATACGACCGGCTTGGCGACGCGATGGGGGATCTGTGGTCCAAGCACGAGAAAGAGAAAGCCGGTGGTGGCTCCGATTGGTGGGGCGTGCAACAGCGCATGATGAGCGATCCAGAGTTCACTGAGCTGCGCAAGCGGATGCGGGAGCTCGAGGAGAAGTACCCATTCGACATGGAGGCGGCTGTGCAGCGGCTGGAGAAGCTGTTGCCCGAGGAGCAGGCGGAGAAGGGCCGGGCCAGACGCGAGAAGTGGCGCGAGCGAATGGGGCGATGGCGCCAACGTCGGGAAAACCAAAGCGACGAATCCAAAGGTGGCGAGCAGGCGGAGGAGCAGCCGGTGCCGACGCCCGAGCAGAAGGCTGCCGACAAGAAGAGCACCGCAAGTGCCCAAGAAGCCGGGACGAAGCGTCAGGCTGCGGTGGATGCAGGGCGTGTGGTGGAACTGACCGAGGAGCAGGCCGCCAGGGAGCTTCACCCCTGGGAGAAGTACGTCAGGGATTTCGTACGCCACCACCGCTTGACCGAGACGCAGGCCTTGGCGGCGATGTCGATCTTGAAGAACGTGCTCAACCGGGCTGAGCAGATCGAGCGGGTCAACGCAGATAAGGCTGGCGAGCTGGAGAAGATCACGGACAAGTCGGCGCGTGAGGCACGACGGAAGGAGCTGGACAAGCCGATCGATCAGCTTTTCGAGGAACTCAAGAGGCGTCTCGATGGCCTGCTGACGGCGGCCCAGCGGGCCGAAAGGCCCACGAGCCGCCCCATCGACTCCCCTAACGAGCGAACTTCGACGGATCGAGCGAGCCGAGCCCTTCGTCCCAGCCGAAGGTGATTCCGCCGCGCTTGGGTTTGGAGGGCTTCTTCTTCGCGACGGCGGCCCTCTCGGCCGTGGCCTTGGCGATGTCCTCCGACGACGGCTCGGCGGGCGGTTGACGCATGGATAGGGAGATCTTCTTCGCCTCGGTGTCCACGCCGAGAACACGGACTTCGACCTCGTCACCTGGGTTGACCTTATCCGTGACCGCGCGGATCCGCTCCTCGGCGATCTCCGAGATGTGAACCAACCCGTCGATCCCGTCTTCGAGCGAGACGAACGCGCCGAAGTCGGTGGTACGGACAACCTTCCCCTTGATGGTCGAGCCCACGCCGTACTTCTCCTCGACATCCGTCCAGGGATCCTCGCTGAGCGACTTGAGGCTGAGCGAAATCCGCTTCTTCTCATCGTCGAAATGGAGCACGGAGACCTCGACGACGTCGCCCTCCTTCACGATCTCGGACGGATGGCGCACGCGCCGCGTCCAACTCATCTCGCTGACCGGCAACAACCCGTCCACGCCCGGTTCCAGCTCAATGAACGCGCCGAAGGTCGCCATGCGGACGACGCGCCCCTGAAGCTTGGTGCCGGGCTGGTACTTCTCGGCGGCAGTGTCCCATGGATTACCTATGGTCTGCTTGAGGCTGAGCGATACCTTCTTCCGCTTCCTGTCAACCTTGAGGACCTTCACATCGATCTCACCGCCGACGCTTACCACGTCTTCGGCCTTGGTGACATGGCCCCAACTCATGTCCCTGATGTGCAACAGGCCGTCAACGCCGCCGATGTCAACGAAGGCCCCGTAGTCGGTGACGCTCCGGACCTTGCCGCGGTGCGTCTGCCCCGCCTCGAGCTCGGTAAACAGTTGTTCCTTGCGCTCCGCCTCCTCACGCAGCAGCCACCTGCGGCGGGAAAGCACGATGTTGGGGTGTTCGTCGTCAAGCTCGAACTTGGTTACCTCCGCCCGGATGGTCTCGCCGATCAACTGGGAAATGTCCTTCATGAACCGCAGATCAACCTGGCTGGCAGGGATGAAGGCGCGAAGGCCCTCAATGACCACCTCGAGCCCGCCCTTGTTCATGCCCGTCACATGGCCTTCGACCATCGCCCCGACCTTCATGTCACGGAGCACGCCCGCCTGCTTCGCCTTGCGCCGGGAGGCCGTGAGGAGGCCGCCGCGATTGTCCTCTCCTGTGATCATGACCTCGATACTGTCACCCACGGCGCATTCTTCGTCCTTGTCGAGTTCCGCCAGCAGCATCGAAGCGAAGCTCTTGGACCCGAGATCGATCAGGACATCCTTGGAACCGACGTTTGCAATCCGGCCGGTGACGATCGCCCCGGCGGTAGGCTCTTCCGACTTAGGCAGCTCGACCGTGGCCCCGGCGATGTCCGCCTCGCTGATGCCGGTCAGCGCTTCTTCGACCGCCTTGTCGAGGTCAACGTCTTCCGTGTGCGTTATCGAAGCGGCGATCTCCGCTGCGGTCGGGGGCCGAGGTGGCGACGGGCTGACGGGGGCGGGCTCCAGTGAGGGGCCGTCACCTGACACCGCAGGCGTCGACATCGATTCCGACTGGAGGGTCGTCTTGTTCGCGGACGCATCGGGCGGGGTCTCCGCGATCTCCGGCGGTGGGGCCGGCGCGGCTTCCAGGGCCGGCTTCTCGTTTGGCGCGGCGTTGACTTCAGACTCGACCTCGTTCTGTCCCGAATCGGGTGTCGGTTCCATGGTCATGGTTCTCTCGTGGTCACGATCAATCAGAGATGAAAGCCCCTCGCCGAAGAATACACTCACTCTCCGAGCGCGTTGGCGCTTCTAACAGGCGAAACCATCGACGAATCTGCCACCAAATGTAGGAAAGCACGGTCGATCGGCCTTTCACGGCCGGCCTCCCCATAGCCTACCCCAAACGCGGTCCCAAGTCGACCCCCCAATCCCTCGGTGGCAGCCGTCGCCCCTTCCCGGCAACACAGCGCGCAACGGGTCCCCCGCCGCAAACCGACGGGTGATCCGTGGCGTATATCCACCCGGCCGGTCCGATACATCCCTTTTCCTTCCTCCGTTGGCCGGACGCTTGGCCTGTCCCGACCGAGAAAGGCAGCAGCGTTCAAGGACGGCCCTCCTCCGACTCATCGGCAGAATGCAGCCGCGTTACCCTTTTATCGTTGTGTTTGATCCCCTCCCGACGCTCGAGACCGCTGTCCTCGCCCCAGTATTCAAAGGCGGCCACGAGCAGGCAGGGAACCACTCGGCGCAGGTCGGGTGATCGCCCCGAGCTTTCCGTTGTCGCCTGCCAAACGAGCAGGCTCGGAGCATCTGCCAACTGCGTCGTCGTCGGGACCTCGCCCTTGTACAGATACAGGGCCAGGCGACGATCGAACACCGTGTAGTTGTACGGAACGTAGCGGGTCCTCCCGGGGACATAAGTTCGCGCGGTGACCCAGTCTCCGCACGATGTGTAATACCGCGTCGTGCTGAAGTAAGACGGCTCGTGGACCGCGTTGGTGCCCGTGCACGTCACACCGCCGTCCGTGCCGAACAGGCAGGCGATCACGTAATCCGGCCGATGCTCCCTGTCCGTGGCGATCGCGTAACCCCGATCCCGCAGCAGACGTTCGATCTCGGCAACAACCTCCGATTCGAACAGCTCATTGCGAGGATGGGTCTCGGCAAAGACATGGATCGTGGCTGCCCCGGGTTCCGGAAACGCAAGCCGGCTCGACAGAAAGGTGTTGACCCGCACGTCAACCCGGCCACACGCGCTCAGGCCCACGAGCAAGGCGCACCCAGGAACTGCCATCAGCAGCTTCCACCGGATCATGGTGACAATCCTACCCGGGAAGTTGCGAGAGGAGAAACGGAGTCCTGGGGCAAACCCCACCAGTTGGGGCTCTACATTCCTCAATGGCCTCCGACCTCGTACGTGTTTAGAGCGTTTTAGGCTTGAGTGTGCATGCTCCATTGACGCTTCGTTGTAGCGTCGGCCCCCTATGGCCAACGGGGATGACCAGTTTGCCGACGTTCCTCAAGGGTGACCGCTGACCGCTCCCTCACGGTCGCGGTTCCGATCGGCGTCGG
>JAFGLZ010000020.1 GCA_016927755.1 Phycisphaerae bacterium | reverse complement strand
CGGGAAGCTACTCCGGCTCGGCGTACGTCTTCCAGCGAGATCAGGGCGGAGCGGACAACTGGGGCCAGGTGGCCAAGCTCACCGCCGAGGACGCCGCAGCCGGTGACCAGTTCGGTTACTCCGTCTCGATGAGCGGGGACACCGTCGTGATCGGGGCATACAAAGACGATGATGCGGGAACCGAATCGGGCTCGGCGTACGTCTTCCAGCGAGATCAGGGCGGGGCGGACAACTGGGGCCAAGTGGCCAAGCTCACCGCCGCGGACGCCGCGGCCTTGGACTGGTTCGGGCAATCCGTCTCGATCAGCGTGGACACCGTCGTGATCGGGGCGCAGTTCGACGATGACGCGGGAAGCTATTCCGGGTCCGCGTACGTCTTCCAGCGAGATCAGGGCGGAACGAACAACTGGGGCCAGGTGGCCAAGCTCACCGCCTCGGACGCCGCGGCCGGTGACCAGTTCGGTTACTCCGTCTCGATGAGCGGGGACACCGTCGTGATCGGGGCGGGCGCCGACGACCATGCGGGAAGCTGGTCCGGGTCCGCGTACGTCTTCCAGCGAGATCTAGGCGGAACGGACAACTGGGGCCAGGTGGCCAAGCTCACCGCCGCGGACGCCGCAGCCGGGGACTACTTCGGGTACTTTGGCGCCGTCTCGATCAGCGGAGACACCGTCGTGATCGGGGCGTTCGGCGACGATGATGCGGGAAGCTGGTCCGGGTCCGCGTACATCTTCCAGCGAGATCAGGGCGGAACGGACAACTGGGGCCAGGTGGCCAAGCTCACCGCCGCGGACGCCGCAGCCGAGGATCGCTTCGGACGGTCCGTCTCGATCAGCGGAGACACCGTCGTGATCGGGGCGTCCGGCGACGATGATGCGGGAACCGACGCCGGGTCGACGTACGTTCTCGACGTGCGTCCCACGCTCTTCTTGAACATGATCAATGGGCTCTGGGGCACGGTGGCGCTAGACCCGAACGACCCGAACCTACCGCCGTATACCTATCCGATTGGAGCAGAGCTAGCACTCACCGCCATACCTGTCGAAGGTGAGGAGTTCAAGTGCTGGAAGATCTACGACCCGAACTTCCCGGGCGACGCCAACTACGTCGCCCTTGACAGCAACCTAACGACGACGATCACGATGGCAGCGGATCGCGAGGTTACGGCACAGTTCAAGCTTGGCGGAAATTGCGGCAGCGGCGCGGGCCCGATGCTGCTGACGATGCTCGGCATGCTGGGCCTTTTCGCCGTTGCCCGCCGTTGGCGCTAGGGCCAGGAGTGCTCAACAAGCAAAGGACCATGCCCACGGTGGACGACACTGCGGGTATGGCCCTTCACCTGGTCATAGCCTCTCCCAACAGCCCCACATGATGCTCGAACGTCTCCTTGAGGACCTTGGCGTCCTCCTGCGGCAGCGGGAGATGCGGGGCTGTAGAGGGATTTGAAAGCGGAAAACGATTCTGCATAGGTTTGGTGGAATATCGTTGACGCCGTCGTTGGTAAGCTTCACCGTATTAAGGCCTTAGCAGAGACCCGTTGTCAGGATGGGAGGGAGGTCCCCTCGGAGGGAGATCTTCCGGCAAATCAATGCGGCGTCTTCCGGTCATCGGCCTTCGGTCGATGCGCGCGTGGGGCGTCATCGGGCAGATTGGGAGAAGGAGGAGCGAACAGATGAGAGGGAGTGGATTGTGGAGGATGGGCGTGGTTGCGGTGGCCTTGGTCATCGCGTCGCCGGCACAGGCGGTGGATATCGAGACGGTGCCCGTGGCGTATGCCGGAAACGATGGGGAACCTTCTGGTGCTGGCGCGGGCGAGTATGGGTACGGCCCAGATCGCATCTGCGGCGGCGTGGACTACGAGTACAACATCGGCAAGTTCGAGGTGACGACCAGTCAGTACTGCGAGTTCCTCAACGCCGTGGCCGCGACGGATACGTACGGGTTGTACCAAACAATCATGGTCACACATTCAGTTGGCTGCAAGATCTCACGCGGTGGCTCGGCGGGCAGCTATACGTACAGTGTGGCTCAGGACTGGGCGGATCGTCCGGTGAATTGTGTCTCGTGGGGCGATGCGGCACGGTTCTGCAACTGGCTGTGGAACGGGCAGCCAGGAATCGTCAGCCCCGGGGTCTACGATCCCGTGCCTCAGGATGAGAACTCAACGGAGGATGGATCATACTACCTGAATGGGGCGACAACCGGTCCGGCGCTTCTAGCGGTGGTGCGCGAGCCCGACGCGACGTGGGTAATTCCGTCGGAGGACGAGTGGTACAAGGCTGCGTATCACAAGAACGACGGCGTGACGGGCAACTACTGGGGCTTTCCCACGAGCAGCGACGCTGAGCCGAACAACCAGCTGGTCGATCCTGACCCGGGCAACAATGCGACGTTCAGCGCCTATCCTGGCAACTACACAATCGGCAGTCCGTACTATCGAACCGAGGTCGGCGCTCACGAGAACTCCGAGAGCCCGTACGGCACGTTCGACCAGGGCGGGAACGTACATGAGTGGAACGAGGCACTGATCGGTGTGAATCGCGGCATCCGGGGTGGGGTGTTCGCCGCCAACCTCAACTGGCTCCACGCTGCGGCTCGCGCCTATGACTACCCAGACATGGAGGGCGTCCGGTACGGGTTCCGTGTCGCCAACGTTTCTGGGCTAGTTCCCTTTTCTCTGAGAGTGAATACTCAACCAGATTGGGCAGAGGTCACCGTGGAACCGGACCGACGCTTCTGGGAACCGAACAGCACAGTAGTGCTCACTGCTCAGGCCTGCGGCGAGTTCTCGCACTGGGAGATGTACGACGCCAACTTCCCCGGTGATGCCAATTACGTAGACCCGAACCACAATGATCCCAACAATCCTTTGGTCGTCGTCATGGACAGCAGCAAAGTGCTGACGGCCGTGTTCACGTGGCCCAACTACGTCCTGACGATAGACAAGGTGAATTCCCTCTGGGGCAACGTCAACACAGAGCCCTTCTCGCCAAGCTACGAGTACCCAGCTTGCAGCGAGCTGATATTGAACGCCCAACCGACAGAGGGCAAAGCCTTCAAGCACTGGGAGATCTACGATCCGAACTTCCCGGGCGATGCGAACTACGCGACGTATGACAGCAACCTCACGACCACGATCGTCATGATGACGGATCGCGAAGTCACGGCCGTCTTCAAGTGCGGCAGTGACGCGGGCCCATTGCTGCCGATGATGCTGGGTGTGCTGGGGCTCTTTGTCCTCGCGCGCCGAATACGCTAGGACGAGTGCTTCCTGATGATTCCGGCGCGTCTCAGCGAGTCTTTCAACGTACATGAACTGGGCCATGCCTGCGGTGAACGACACTGCGGACATGGCTCTTTCCGTTGGGATTAACCCGGTCACCGTTCGCCCCAACGGCCCCACGTGGTGGTCGAACGTCTCCTTGAGCACCTTGGCGTCCTCTTGCGGCACCTTATTGAGCACACAGACGGTCAGCGCACGGTCGAACGCGTTGCCCCGCTCTAATCGGGCGCAGAGGGCCAGCAGGCGTCACGTCGTGACGACCGTGGTGAGCTGCTCCTCGGCGCGAGCCTTACGGAGGTCGCATGCCCGGCCGGACCAATGGACGACGAGGCCTCCGTGCGTGTAGAATAGAGACATGGCAAGTCTGGAGTCTATCCTGCTAGACGCTCGCGCGCTCTCGCCGGCCGAGCGGGCGGAGCTGGTTACGAAGCTCTTGGCCGAAACCGCCCAGGACGTTGAGGCCGATGAATCCGCCGTCGGCCGGCGCGGCCTCGCCGCGTGGACGGAATCGACCTGCGGTGAGAGCTGGGAGCCTTACTACCCACCCGGCCTTCGGAACAACCGGGAGGCCGGCTCTTGACCCGCGGCGAAGTGTGGTGGGCGGAGTTGGCGGGCGACGCCAGCTTCCGCCCGGTGGTTATTGTCTCTGAGCCTGTCGCGCTGCAGCGACGAGCCAACGTGACGATCGCTGAGGTCACCCGAGCTGTACGATCCCTTCCTTGCGAAGTACCCCTGTCGCAGGCTGAGGGCATGCCTGCCGATTGCGTGATCAATACCGACAACCTGCATACCATCCCGAAGGATCGTCTGCGACAGCGGATCACGCATCTTTCCGACGAGAATCTCTTTCGATTGGACCAGGCGCTCCGCCACTCGCTCGGTCTTGAGTGAACGGGTGAAAGGCTCCCTCCCTCGCCGAATTGAGCTCATGTATCACCAGGGACGGTCTCCCAGGCCAAGGGCACAAGGAACGAAGGGAACAGTCTCAAGACGACCCCCTTCGTCGTGGTTGTGCTCAGACGTTTCCAATGGGCTGCCCCAACGGCCCGACATGATGCTCGAACGTCTCCTTGAGGACCTTGGCGTCCTCCTGTGGCGCCTTGTTGAGCACGCAGACGGTCAGCGCACGATCGAACGCATTGCCGCGCTCCAGTCGGGCGCACAGGGCCAGCAAGCGCCAGGTGGTGACGACGGTGGTGAGCTGTTCCTCGGCGTGGGCCTGGCGGAGATCCGCGGCCGCCTTGACGACGCGCTTGAGCAGATCTTTCTTGAGCGAGGGATGCCGCGTATGGTGCAGCTCGACCTCTTGCCGTTCCGGCAGGTAGCCCAGATGCACGACGACGTCCCACCGGTCGATCCAACTGAAGTTCAGGACGTTCGTGCCGCTGGCGTACAGGCCTGAGTCGCAGCCGAAGCCAAGTGTGTTGGCCGTGGCCACGAGGCGAAAGTCCGCGTCGGGCGCGATGTCCCCGCCCGTGTCGGTCAGCAGCAGGTGGCCGGTGGGCTCGAGGACCTGCTGGAGGATGAAGCCGACCTCGGGCTGCATCGCGTCGCACTCGTCGAACTGGAGGATGTGGCCGTGTTCCATGGCCTGCGGCAGGATGCCTTTGATGAAGACGGTCTGGCGGGACTCGTTGACGGTCCGGTGGCCGACGAAGTCTGCCACGCTGGTCTCGCCGTTGAGCGAGCCGCGGCGGACGGGGCGGCGGACAATCGCGGCGATCTGCCGGACGAGCGAACTCTTGCCCGTGCCGCTGCAACGCGGGCTTACAGCCTGCCCCGAAGGCAGGCAAGGATGCCTGCATTACACGAGACTGTCTTCTCGAAAGGGGCACAGATCTCTGTTGGAGAGGGCTTGATGGCATCCAGCGCGGGCTCTATGCTCCCCGCGACGGGCTCGCATCCGGCCGTCGTGACTGGGGAATCGCGGCCCACAGCCGCAAGGGAAACCACGCGTGGCATCGGAAACCCTCTCATTGAACGGAACGTGGGAACTGACCTATCGACCTGAGCCGCCCGGCGCTTGTTCCGACGACGACGCGCCCGATTGGCCCCCGGGAGAGTCTGTTGCGGCGCACGTCCCGGGGAACGTTGAGCTCGATCTGGTCCGGGCGGGGCGACTGGCCGACCCGTTCGTCGGGATGAACGTCAAGGAGCTGCGCCGATACGAAGAGTATGAGTGGTGGTATCGACGCCGGTTCCAGGCGGGCAGCCCGAGCGAGGCAGGCCGGGCGGTGCTCGTCTTGGAGGGCATCGACTGCTTCGGGACGATCTGGTTGAACGGACACCGGCTCGGCGCGACGGACAACATGCTCATTCCCCACGAGTTCGACGTGACGGAGCACCTGCGATCGGGACAGGAGAACGAACTGGTCGTTCGGATCGGCTCGGCCGTGCGGGCCGCTCGACGCTACACGTACGACCCGTCGCTTCAATCGCTGCCGACGAATCTCGAGTCGGCGTTCGTCCGCAAGGCGCCGCACATGTACGGGTGGGACATCGCCCCGCGGATCGTGTCGGCCGGGCTGTGGCGCGGCGTCGAGCTGCAGTACCGCCCCGCCACGCGAATCGTCGACGTCCACTATCGCACGACGGTCCAAAGCGAATCGCGGGCACGCCTGCACGTGAGCTGGCAGATCGAATCAGATCGGGTCGACCTGGGCGGTCTGACGCTGCACATGCAGGGACAGTGCGAGTCGAGCCGGTTCGAGCGCGAGGTCCCCGTTCGATTCGTCGCGGGGCAATTCGTAATCGACGTGCCCGACGCGAGGCTCTGGTGGCCGGCGGGCTACGGCCCGCCCGATCGTCACGACTTTGCCTTGGAGCTTCGGCACGACGGGAACGTGCTCGATCGTCGAACCGATCGGATCGGCCTGTGCGAGATCAAGCTGATCCGCCGCGAGCCGGCCGGTCCGAACGGCGAGTTCCGATTCGACGTCAACGGCACGCCGATCCTCGTCAAGGGGTCCAACTGGGTGCCGCTCGACGCGTTTCACTCGCGCGACGCCGAGCGGTACGAGCGGGCGCTGGACCTGTTCGCCGACCTGGGCTGCAACATGCTCCGCTGCTGGGGCGGCAACGTCTACGAGGATCACGCCTTCTTCGACCTGTGCGAGCGGCGCGGCATCATGGTCTGGCAGGACTTCGCGATGGCGTGCGGGCGGTATCCCCAGGACCCGGCGTTCCTCGATCGCCTGCGGAAGGAGGCCGAGACGATCGTCCGCCGGCTCCGCAACCACTGTTGCATTGCCGTCTGGTGCGGCGACAACGAATGCGACTACAGCTATCTCTGGCAGGGCCTCGATCCGGCCTCGAACCGCATCACACGAGAGACGCTCAAACAGGTGGTCGAGCGGTGCGATCCCTGGCGAGCTTATGTGCCCAGCTCGCCGTGGTTCACGCCGGACATCGTCGAGAAGCGCGACGAGTCGCGATCCGTCGAGCAGCATCTGTGGGGGCCGCGCGACTACTTCAAGAGCCGGTTCTACACCGAGAGCACACCGCACTTCATCGGCGAGATCGGCTACCACGGCTCACCGGGCGCCGCGTCGATCCGACGGTTCATCGACCCGGACCACGTCTGGCCGCCGCGGGGCGACGAGCAGTGGATCCTGCACGCGTCCGATTCGATCGGGGCCGACGGGCCCTACGCCTACCGCGTCGAGCTGATGCTCAATCAGATCCGCGAGCTGTTCGGCATCGAGCCGACGACGCTCGAGGACTTCGTGCTGGCCTCGCAAATCAGTCAGGCCGAGGCCAAGAAGTTCTTCATCGAGATGGTGCGGCTGGGCAAGTGGCGGCGGACGGGGCTGCTGTGGTGGAACGTGATCGACTGCTGGCCGCAGTTCTCCGACGCGGTCGTGGACTACTACTTCGCGCGGAAGCTGGCGTACTCGTACATCAAGCGCGTGCAGCGGCCCATGTGTATCATGATCGGCGAGCCCGAGAGCTGGCATTGTCGCGTGGTGGCCGGTAACGACAGTCGCAGTAGCGCGAGTGGCGAGTATCGGGTCAGCGATGCCGACAGCGGCAAGGTGCTGATGTCCGGCAAGTTCGGGGTGGCGGCCAACGCGAACCAGGAGCTCGGACGGCTCCGCGTGAGCCACGGCGAGCAGCGATGCTTCCTGATCGAATGGGACGTCGACGGCCGCCGCCACGGCAACCACTATCTACTGGGCAAGCCGCCGATCTCGCTCGTCCGCTACCGCGGCTGGCTCGATCGGATCGCGGCGCTGCCCGAGCCCTTCGACTGGCGGCTGCACGTCGGCCGGTGCGAGTTGCCTCCCACCGGAAGTCAGAAGAGCGAAGGATGAGAAGGCGGCACGATCCCGCGGCTCGTCCGAGGCTTGTTCGACATCGAAGCGCCAGCCAAGGGCTTGGAGGACGACGAGCGTCTGGGCCTGCGACAGGCCGAATCGCGGCCGATCGTGGAATCGCTGCATGCGATCTTCGTTGAGCAGAAGGCCAAGCCCACAACTCAATGCTCTCCTCAGTATTTAGAACCAATCCCTCCCAATAGGATCGGCTACCGGCGCTGGTGGCGCAGACCACGAATCACCGTCCCGCTTGAACGTCCAGAACTCAACGGTGTTTCCGTCCGTCCACCAGCCGACATAATTCCACCACATCGATGAGTTGCGGTTCGTCGGCGTTTTTCCATCGTGGAATGTTGCGGCGTTCCACGGAGTGGCGGCGATTCCATCATTCACAGGCTTGATGAACGCGCAGTCGAACGAATACTCCTGCAACTGGCAATGCACATCCTTGATGACGACGTGGTCATCGCTTTCAGGCAGACGCATTCCCGACTCGAACGTTTCACTGAAGAGCTTCATCGCCATTTCGTTCGCGTACTTCTTCAACTGCTCGGCAGTGGGCTTGTCCCCTGCAGGCTCTTTCACCTTCGGTGTGAGCTTGAACGTGATGACCGCTCTTGTCTGCGCGACCTCGATCGCGTATCCGTTCTTCTCCCATCGCATGTGCACCACGCTCAGTACGCCATGCTCTCTCCTCATCATGAGAGCGTCGGAACGAAGATCATTGGATGCAAGCCACCCCTTGGCGACTATCTTTCTAAGCCAGTCGACGCTTTCCTGGATAGGTCCAGTTGGAAGGTTCCCGCGCAAGCGTTTCTCAGCCTGCACCGCCTCACCCGGCCAGACCATCATCTTCCGCACCAGTCCCGGCCGGACAAACTGATTCCGCACATCGCCCGATTCGGACAAGAACAGAATCCCTACAACCAATATCTTCGCAACCATCTTGTGTCTCCTTCACATCTTGACACGAGTCTAGTCCAAAACGTTGACGCCGCCCATATCGGCCATGGAGGATAATCGCGTCCCTCAAGGGCATGACACAGTTCATCGGCCCTAATCTGCTTGACAATCATCGTGGGTGGGCTTTATTGTGCGTTCGGTCTGGGAGAAGGTCATTGTCAGGAATGTGGGGAGGTCCTCTTGGAGGAATATTCTACGTCTGTCTCAACGGAATGTTGTGTGGTCATAGGCTATTGGTTCACGGGATCAAGGGCTGGCTGGCGATAGTGGGGGCAGGACAGGTCTGTCGACAGTCATGCCGCTCTGCTGGTATCGGCCGACTCTTTCGCTTGCGTGAGGTCATCTAAGGTTTCGAGGCGTCTCTCGAGCATCGAAAGGAGTATTGGCGTGACCACGTTTAAGACACGAATAGCGTTCATCGCATTGGGACTGTGTGTCACACTGCACGGCATGGCGGAAGGAGGAGATGACATTGATTTGATACAGCATCCGAGCACGATCCACACCTCTAGTGGCGGGGCCACGCCGGAGGAAGCCTACGACGGCGACTTTGATACCGACCACCATGCAGGTTTCCGGAACAAGGATGGCGGGTACAGCGTCACGATAACGAATGAGCATGAGTTTGCCGTGCCGTCGACTATCAACACAATCCTTTTCAAGATGAGAGCCTGGTCCTTCGCAACCGGGTGTTACATAAGAGAGCACAATGGATACTACGTCATCGAATACAAGGCCGGAGCGGACTGGGTTGTTGTTCCGGGTTCGCATCGTGACTACAGCGGCGGCGACGGTGAATCAACCATCTACTCAGGGGAGAAGACGCTTTCGGGTTTGAACCTGACAGACGTCACGCATGTTCGCGCCAAAGCGCACGCCTTCGGAAACGCTACCGGCGGAGAGAGCAACGTGGGAGGTGACGTTTCTATCTTTGAGATTCAGGCCTATGGCGTGTTCGAGGGCGCTTCGCTGAGGGTTTCAGTAATCAACGATCTTTGGGGAAGCGTGCAAGTGGAGCCCAACCTGCCGGCGTATTCGCAGGGATCGTCGGTGACGCTCACAGCCACACCCGTTGAAGGAAGGGAATTCGGGTACTGGGAGATCTACGACCCGAACTACCCCGGTGACGCGAACTGCGCCGCCCTGGACAGCAATCTCACGACCACCATTGTGATGATGGCCGATCGCGACGTGACGGCCGTCTTCGAGTGCGGCGATAGCCCAGGACACTTCCTGCCGATGATGCTGTTTCCGTTGGGGCTCTTTGCCGCAGTGCGCCGCCGACATTGAGACAGGCTTTCCGTGGCCCTCCCCTTTGGGGTCACGCCACCTTGGCGTGCGCCCGGCAGGCCGGCGCGAGTCTGCTCGCAGCGGAAGTGAGAAGTTGGAGGAGAAAAGGATGAACGGGCGGCTTCGACATGGTCGGGCTCGCTCCGCGAACGATCCAAAGCGGGTTCAAGCCCCCGCAGTCCATATTGCGGTCGCGCTGTGTTGGTCTTGCCTCGGGTCGCGGAGTCTGTTTCGGCTCGGCAGGAGCCTCGCCCTCCCTGGAGCATCTGTCAATTGATCCGCGACCTACTACTAGGGTGTGAGGCACAGCAGGCGTACGTCGAGGGGCTTGATTTCGAATCTGTTCGACGTGCCTGTTTGGCCGGTGATCATGTCCGTCCATTGGCGGACGGGCTCTTGGGTTAATAACTTGATCGTCTCGGGCTCCTTGTTCAGCCCGACCAGGTAGCAGATCCGTTGACCGTCCACCTGGGCCGATCGGCATTCCACGGGCCAAGCGGGCTTGCCGTCCTGCCCGAGGGCCCTGACGGGACGGGTGATGTTTGCAGCAGCCAGCGCCTCGTCGAGCAGCGGCACGAGCGGCTCGACCTCGCGGGTGTTCGCTCGTCGACACTGCTGCTGGGGGACGTTCAGCGGCTTGGCGTGCGCCCGCCCGTAAGGATCCTTCGTCAGACACTCGTCGATCAGGACAACGCGCCCCCCACCGTCGACGAAGCGTTGGATACCGGCCAGGACGTCGGCCTCGACGTGTTTGGCGGCCGGGACGATCAGCAGCTTGCATCCCGCCAGGCGGCCCGAGCGGATCATCTTGTCGGTGGCAAAGCCGATCGCGGCGTCGAGGCCGTTGGACGCCTCGTACGCGTTCCTCAGCGTGGGCGAGTGCGCGCCGGCGTCGACGTACAGTGACGGGCGCGAGAGATAGATAAGCACCTCGGGCCTCTGTGGGAAGGCGGCGACGACCTTGGCCAATCGCCGCAGATCGAGAGCGGCGCTGCTGGTTCCCCAGGCGACCTTCGGCTGACTCCAGGCCGTATGCGTCATGCCCGCGCCGGCCTTGCCTTCGTCCAGGCGTCCCGTCGCCCAGACCCAGAACTGGCTCATCCGCAGGCCGTGCAGGTAGCTGTGGAAGTACGTGGCCCGGACGTACTCCGCGGTCACGTTCGGCCAGTGGACGTAATGGTACTCGTGATCGCCCAGCGGCTTGTCGGGGGCAACGGATCGCTGGAAGTCGAAGAGCATGGCCGCCTCGATCCAGCCGAAGGCGTACCGGTCGTTATGCGGGGTCCGGCTGGCATCGCACCCGGGGACCTCCCACAGCTCGGCCTCGCGCTCCCAGTCGATGCCCTCCTCCGGATGGAGCAGCGACCAGGCCATCGGCTTGTTCGACAGGATCGCCTTGGGATAGCGCGCCTTGACCTGGGCGGCGAGCCACTCGAACCAGCTCGCCACCTGATCCTGATGGAACGTGAGCCAGTCGAACTTCGGCGGCGCGTCGCGCTGCTCGGGGTAGCCGATCGCCTCGAAGCTCTCGTGCCGGGTGCCCCAGGCGGCGTTGAGCTTGTCGATCGTCTTGAATTTGTCGCGGAGATACTGACGGAATAGCTCGATGTAGTGCTTGTCGCGGCTCTTGTAGGTCGGCTCGTTCATCAGCCAGATGACGTGGAAGGCCGACAGATCCTTCAGCGCGGGCATGAGCTTGGCGTAGTAGCGGCTCACGAGCTTCCTGAGGCTGGGCGAGTCGATGGCGAACGGGAAGAAGCCGCCGTAGCCCTTGGTCCGCTTGCCCTGGTGTCGGCCCAGGCCGCTCCAGTCGGGCAGACAGTCGACCGGATCGCCGCCGGTGATGTCGCGGTACTTCAGCAAGGCCCACTCGGGAGAGTAGTGCAGCGTGGGGTTGTAGGCGATGGCCAGGTTCATCTTGCCCAGGCGCTGCCAGCTCTCGCGGAGCTTGGGGATCGCGGTCTCGTCGTACTCGTTCTCGCCCGTGACCATGCGGAAGGCCGAGTAGCTGTTGAAGTCGTCGCCGAGCACGTTGAAGCCGTAATCGCGATACGTCGGCAGCGCGTCGTGCAGCTCGCCGAACCCCATCCCCCCGACGAGCATGACGGGCTCAGTGCCCACGAGGAAGTTGCCATCGCGGATCCGGATCTTGTCCAGCGGCGGGTTCGGGGCAGTCCAGGGATCGAGCTTGCCGGCGATGACCTCCTGCAATCGCTTGCGGCGGGCGTCGCAGAGTTCGGCGATGAAGGTCAGATCGTCGATCGCGTCGGGGATTCGATTGACGTCGCGCTTCATCGCCGCGATGCCGACGAAATGCTCGGCGACAGCCAGGGCGGCCTTGGCGTAGTCCGCCGGGACGTTTCGCTTGGCCGCATCGTCGACCTCTTGGCGAAGGGCCTGTATCGCCTCGCGGGTCGCCCGCTCGGCGGGCGGATACTGCGCGATCGTGAAGAGATCGAAGGACTGCTCCGTGACCGCGGCCCCCACTTTGATCGTCAGGCAGTAGCGCGACGGGCGATCGAGCACCGGCGCCCAGGTCACGGCCAGACGATTCAACCCCTCGGCGAGCTTCCGGTCGGTCGCGGTCTGCGCGACCGTCCGGCCCGCGGCGTCGGCGATGACGACCTCCGCGGGAGCAGGCGGCGCCCCCTTGCGAAGGAACGCCAGCGCGGTCACGGACATCTCCGTGGAGTCGCACGAGAGCACGTCGGGCAGGTCCAGGACGATCTCGATCGGGCGGTCGGCCAGCGAAGGCTCGATGAAGGGCGTGGCCCGCTCGCCATGCTCGAGCTTGACGTCGTCGACGAGAAAGCCGCTCGTCGGGCTGTCGGTGTTGATCATGAGGCTGAATCGCGCGTCGCCGTCCCGTGCAACGAAGGACTGTGAGAACCGTTTCCACACGCCGCCCGTCTTTCGGATGGGCGTTCGCATGTGCCATCCCTCGCCGCCGCCGACCCACGCTTGCCCGGGATCGTCGCTCTTGGCGTAGAAGCTGAGCGCGTAAGCGTCGCCGGGCTTCAGGGAGATTCGCTCCTTGAGAGTCAACTGGCCGTAGACGTGCGGGCCGTACGGGGTCTTGTTGGCGATCCTGACGGCGTGCTTGCCCGACCGCGCATCGCCGACGAGCTGCATGGTCGAATCGGTATTCCGCTTGTTCCAGGCCCAATGCTTCGGACCCTGACCATCGACGACCTCGAAGCTGGGGTTGGCCACGAGGTTCTCGCCGACGCCGGTCTTGGCATCGGTCTCGAGCTGCAGTCGAATCTTGCCCGCGGCCAGTGGCGGAACGTACTGGCCCGGCTCGCCGCCCTCGACGAGTTGGACGCTATCGACCCAGAAGCCCTCGGTGGGGTTTTCGGTGATGATGAGAAGATCGAACTCGCCCTCCTCGGGCCTCGCCTCGAACGTCTGGGAGACGCGCTGCCACTGATCGCCCGTCTTGGGGAATGCCAATCGGATCCGCCAACCCTGGCCCCCGCCGATCCACGCGATGCCGGGGTCGTTCGAACGAACGTAGCAGCTCAGCGTGTACGTCCGCCCCGGGACGATCAGGGCCCTCGTCCGCAACAAGGAGTAGACGTGCGGCGCCTGCGGCGAGGCGTTCTTGATGAAGACGCTGCGAGAGCCGCTATGGGCGACCTGCTCATCGATCCTGATCTGGCCGGTGGCACGACCCGCGCTCCACGACCAACCGATCGGCTTGCCGTCCAGCACGACCTCGAAGCTGGAATTGGCGACGAGGTTCCCGGCGGCAGGCGAGGCACCGGGCAGGCAAGCCCAGATCAGAGCGAAAAGAATCATCACGTTGCGAGCGAGACCTCGTGGCATGAGTTTGCTCTCCTGTTAAGTGGCGTCCGCCACCGCTGAAGCGATCGGGCACCCGCGCCGTCGATCAGTCACCCTCGTACCCGTGCTTGCGCCAGACTCTCTTGGCGTAAGCCAGCCCTTGCTTGCTCGGCCTGAGACGGCCGAGGACGCTGGGCGGCGGGTCGCCGGGGCGGTGCGTCGCGGGGTCGGGCGACCAGTCGTCCTTGGCGTACTTCCGTCTGGCCGATTCCGAGCGGAAGTCGGGAATCTCCACCGGCACGGAACCCTCGAGGGCCGACCGCCAGGCCTGGATGCCGACGCACGACATCGCCACGCCGCGGTAGACGTCGATGTACGGCGGCTCGCCCGTGCGGATGGCCTGGGCGAAGTGATAGTTCATGAAGTAATCGCCGCCGCCGTGGCCCGCCCGACCGGCGACCTCGTGCCCCTTGGGCCAATCGGGCAGGTAGATCTGCTCCTCGGGATCGGTCCGCTTCTCGTGGAACTGCTCGCGGCGGAGGCGGACCATCCGCGCATCGCCGTGGCGTAGGTTCTCCATCTGCCCGCGGCTGCCGTGGATACGGACCCAGACGTTCTCGCCGCGGAGGTAGACCTGCAGGAGCTTGACGATCGCGCCACTGTCCATCCGCGCGACGATCAGCGAGGCCGCGTCGTTGAGGCGGACGGTCCGCGCGTGCACCGGATCGTCCTCGGCGTGCCGGATCACGAACCCGCTGACCTCCACGGGACGCGTGTCGGTGATGAACATGACGGGCGCCATCGCGTGTGTGCAGTAGTAGGTCGCGGGTAGCCAGTTTCGCCAGTGCATCGTGCCGGGAGAGATCATGTTCTTGAACTCGGCGCTCATCGGGTGGACGTACTCACCCTCGCCGTACATGAACGTGCCGATCCTGCCGGCCTGGTAGAGCCGCCGCATCTCCTGGTTGAAGAGCATGTAGGGATAGTTCTCGGCGAACATGTACGTCTTGCCGGTCTTCTCGACCGCGCGGCAGAGGGCGACGCCCTCGGCCATGGTGAAGCACGCGGCCGTCTCGCTCATGACGTGCTTGTCGGCGGCCAGCGCCTTGATGGCAAGGGGCGCGTGCTGGTGGAAGTAGTTGGCCAGGATGACCGCGTCCATGTCGTGCTCGAGGAATCGATCGTAATCGGTGTACGTCGCGACGTTCAGCTCCTTGCCCAGTTCGCCGAGGCGCTCTTCCCACGCATCGCACAAAGCGACCAGCTCCATGCCGAGACGCGCCCCGGCCCCGCGCGCGAAACCGCTGCCGCGACCGACCCCGACGACGCCGACACGGATGGGCTTCTTCGATCTGCCCTTTCTGGTCATGGTCTGGCCTCACGTGGCAACTGGAGTCCGCTCTCACGGGCAGGATGCCCGTGCTACGGGAAACGACCACAGTAGGATAACGCGTCCGCACCGGGCGGACTACTTGCCGATGCAGAAGCCCTCGAAGATGCGGCCAAGGAGATCGTCGGTAACGAGCTGACCGGCGATCTGCCCGAGGTCGTCGCCGGCCTGACGCAGCTCGACGGCGATCAGTTCGGCGGCGTCGAGCGTGTCGGTCAGATCGGCGGCGACGGCGATGGCGCGATCGACGGCCTCGGCGGCGCTCGTCAGGGCATGGCGGTGGCGGCTGTTGAGGGCGATCGCCTCGGCCCCGGCGTCGAGACTCCCGGTATGGACGACCCGCTCGATCGCGCGGATCAGCTCGTCGCGGCCCGAGCCGGTTCGCGCGCTGACGGGCAGGACGTTCGCGCCGCGGGGCGGGGCGATCCGCGCCAGGCGAGCCCGCAACGCCGCCGGATCGACCAGATCGGTCTTGTTGGCCACGACGATCAGGGGACGCTCGGGGAGATCGTCGAGCAACTCGAAGCTCGGCCGGACCGGCTCGGCGCTCAGATCGACGACGAACAGCATCAGGTCGGCCTGACGCGCGGCGTCGTGCACCGCCGAATCGGCCAGCCGATCGATGTAGGTCTCGGTCCGACCCATGCCGGCGGCGTCCACCAGAATCGCCTCGCTGCCGTCCATCTCGAGCGGCGCGGTCAGGACGTCCCGCGTGGTGCCGGGCAGCGGCGAGCAGATCGCCCGATCCACCCCGCTGAGCCGGTTGAGCAGGCTCGACTTGCCGACGTTCGGCGGGCCGAGAAGCATCACGCGCGGCAGCGTCTCGATCCGCTCCGACGAGAGCGACGAGCCGACGAGGGTTCTGATGTCGGCGGCGATGTCGCGCAGACGCCCGCGCAGGTCGTCGGGGCGGATGAAGTCGATCGGCTCCTCGGCGAAGTCGATGTCGGCCTCGACCAGGGCCAGGACGTCGGCCAAGCGGTCCTGCAGGTCTCGAGCGCGTCGAGACAGAATGCCATGCAGCAGACGCTCTCCGGCGCGGAGCTGCGCGTCCGACTCGGCGTGGATCAGGGCGCCAACGCCCTCCACCTCGCTCAGATCGAGCTGCCCGCTGAAGAACGCGCGAGCGGTGAACTCGCCGGGCTCGGCCAGACGCGCCCCACTCGAGAAGCAGTACTGCAAGATCATCGACAGAACCGGCGGCGATCCGAGCGTGTGGAGCTCCACGATGTCCTGCCGCGTGTAGCTGCGCGGCTTGCGAAAGAGATACGCCTCGGCGGGGATGGCCGGCGTCGGTTTGGGCGGCGTAAGGCGCAAACGCCCCAGACAACACGTGTGCCCGGCTCGCTCCGCGAGATCGGGCCCGTCATCGGGCGCGAACAGCTCGCAGGCGATGCGGATCGCCTCGCACCCGCAGAGCCGGACGATGCCTCGCGGGCTGTGCCCGATCGCCGAGGAGATGGCCACGATCGTGTCGTCGAGTACGTCGAACATCCCAGTGGATCACTCCAAACGTAACGAATTATCTTAACACCAGCCCCGGCAAGCCGATAGCATTGGAGCGGATCGGCGTCGACGGTATGATACGGTGCGACCACGGGGGACGTCAGCGTTGCGAGGATCGCCATGAAGCTCTTTGTGCCGGGACGGGTGTGTCTGTTCGGCGAACACAGCGACTGGGCGGGCGGGTATCGGCGGATCGACAGCCGCATCGAGAAGGGCTACACGCTGATCACCGGGACGAACCAGGGGATCTACGCCAACGTCGAGCCGCACCCCGACAAGCTCATCCTGCAGGCAACGACTTACGGCGGCCAGCGCGTCGGACCCTACGAGGTCCCGATGGATCTGGCCGCCCTCCGCGCCGAGGCCGAGCGAGGCGAGTTCTTCAGCTACGCCTGCGGCGTGGCGTATCAGATCGCCACGCACTATCACGTCCGCGGCCTCGATATCGACAACTACGCGACGGACCTGCCCATCAAGAAGGGTCTGAGCAGCAGCGCCGCGATCTGCGTGCTCGTGGCCCGGGCGTTCAACCGGATCTATGACCTGAAGATGACGATTCGGGGCGAGATGGAATACGCCTATCAGGGCGAGATCGTCACGCCGAGCCGCTGCGGGCGGATGGACCAGGGCTGCGCTTACGGTGACCGACCGATCATGATGACGTACGACGGCGATCGCCTGGACGTCGAGGAGCTGCCGCTGCACGGAGAGCTGTACCTCGTGCTGGTCGACCTGTGCGCGGGCAAGGATACGATGGAGATCCTCGCGTCGCTGAACCGGTGCTTCCCGAGCGCGGCCGACGCGACCCAGAAGAACGTGCAGGAGTACCTGGGCCCGATCAACAAGCGGATCGTCCACGAGGCCCGGGAGGCCGTCGTCCGCAACGACGCCCGGCGGATCGGCGAGCTGATGGTCGAGGCCCAGAAGCGGTTCGACGACCACCTCCAGCCGGCGTGTCCGTCACAGCTCACCGCCCCGGTGCTTCACAAGCTGCTCGCCTTCGAACCGATCCAGCCGCACGTCTGGGGCGGCAAGGGCGTCGGCAGCCAGGGCGACGGGACGGCCCAGTTCGTCTGCCGCAGCCTCGACGACCAGGACCGCGTCGTCGAGATCATCGAGGCCCAGCTCGAGATGCCCTGCCTGAAGCTGGTCCTGCGAGCCGCGCAGAAGGTCCGCAAGGCGATCATCCCGGCGGCCGGCTTCAGCACCGCGCTCTATCCGGCCAGCAAGGCCACCAAGCGAGAGCTGCTGCCCGTGATCGATCGGCACGGCGTGGCCAAGCCCGCCATCCTGACGATCATCGAGGAGGCGGTGGCCTCCGGCATCGAGGAGATCGGCCTGATCATCCAACCCGATGACGAACAGTTCTTCGAGGAACTGCTCACCCGCCCGACCAGGATCGAGCAGCTCAACCGCCTGCCGCGAGAGAAGCAGGACTACGAATCGCGGCTGATGGACCTCGGACGACGGGTGACGCTCATTCGGCAGGACGTCCAGGACGGCTTCGGCCACGCCGTCTGCTGCGCTCGCGAGTTCGTCGGCAACGAGCCGTTCCTCTTGATGCTGGGCGACCACGTCTACGCGTCGGACATCGGCGCGCCCTGCGCGCAGCAGCTCCTGGACGCGTACGACGCGCACGGGACGAGCATCGTGTCGCTGCGAAGGACGGCCGAGGACGACCTCCACCACTACGGCGCCGTCGGCGGAAGCTGGCGGGAGGAGGGACTCCTGGAGATCAGCGAGATCGTCGAGAAGCCGGAGGCGGCCTACGCGCGCGACCACCTGCGAATCCCCGGCATCGCCGAGCAGGAGTACCTGACGCTCTTCGGACACTACGTGATCAAGCCCGCGGTGTTTGACATCCTGCAGGAGCAGATCGAGCACAATCTCCGAGAGCGAGGCGAGTTTCAGCTCACCCCCGCGCTCGACCGCCTTCGCCAGACCGACGGGTTCCTGGGCTGGGTGGTCCAGGGACGACGGTTCGACATCGGCGACCCCGAGAGCTACCTGGCGACCCTGAACGCCTGGCGCAAACTCTGAGCGTCTGGGAGCTGATTGCTTCGTTGGGAGATCCATTGAAGGCACAAGGCTGGGACGACATCTGGCAGGATGAGGACAAGCGGCGGAGATGGGGTGAGCCGGACGCCTACGTGGTTTCGCTTCTGCCCAAGCTCGAGTCGGAAGGGGTCGCGCGGGCGCTCGATCTGGGGTGCGGCGTTGGGCGGCACGCTCGACTGCTGGCGACGGCGGGAATTGCGGTGACGGCACAGGACTCCTCGCCGAGCGGGTTGGACCACTGTCGGACGTGGTTCGAGACCGAGGGGCTTCGCGGCGATTACGTGCTGGACGACATGCGGACACTGGCGTATCCGGACGACTACTACGATTTGGTGATCGCCTGGAACGTCATCTACCACACCGACCGATCCACAATGGTGGCGGTGCTCAACGAGATCCGCCGAGTCACCCGTCCCGATGGATTGCTGTGCCTTACGTTGATCAGCACGAGAAACAGCAACTATGGCAAAGGCGTGGAGGTCGAGCCCAAGACTTTCGACAACCCAAAGAAGAGCGACGGCGCCCATTTGCACCACTACGCCGACGAGGCCGAGGTTCGGGATCTGCTACGGAACTGGGAGGTCGAGGATCTCGTCGACGAAGAGCAGACGTTCGAGGGGAAGCGCCATCCGAACACATGGCACTGGATCGCGCTGGCCAGGAAGCGGGCGTAGGCCTCGGACGGCTTGAATGCCTGTTTGCCTGACGTGTACAGTGTCGGCGTGGCCAGATCTCAGCAGAAGCGAATGCAGCCACGAAGTAAGAAGCCCGCCAAGGCGAAGCTTGTCGAAGCGCCGGGAGCGATCGGCAACGCGCCCTTGCTGGCGTGCCTGATCCCCGCCGTCGCCGTGATCGTCCTGGCGACGCACTGGCCGGCGCTGTCGGCCAAGGCAATCTCCTTCGACGACAACCAGTATCTGACGGAGAACCCGCTGGTCCAGAATCCGAGTTGGTCCTCCACCGGGCGCTTCCTCACCGAGATCCTCGAGCCCTCGACCGTTCGCGGCTACTACCAACCGCTGGCGATGATCTCGCTCATGCTCGACGCGGCGATGCGCGACGGGCTGGACGACCTGCGCCCGTTCCATCGAACGAGCCTGGCGCTCCACACGGCCAACACCGCCCTGGTCGTCGTGCTGCTCTATCTCCTGTTCGGCCAGCCATGGGTGGCGGCGATGGTCGGGCTGCTCTATGGGGTGCATCCGCTGACGGTCGAGCCGATCCCGTGGGTCGGCGAACGCAAGACCGTCCTGACGACCTTCTTCGCGCTGTGGAGCCTCGTCCTCTACGTCCGGTACGCCAAGCGCGGCGGCTCGGCGGCCTATGTCGGCGCCGCCTGCGCGTACGTCTTGGCGCTGATGTCGAAGCCGACGAGCACACCCCTGCCCGTGCTCATGCTCCTGCTGGACGTCTGGCCGCTGGGTCGGATCAGCCGACGGGCCCTCGTCGAGAAGGTCCCGCTGCTGGCGATCGCGGGAATCTCGGCCGTCATCACATACGTCTCACAGGCCCGGACGGCCTCGGTCGCGGGTCCGACGGCGTATTCCGCGATGGTGATCCCCCTGACGCTGTGTCACAACGTCGTCTTCTATCTGGGCAAGATCGTCTTGCCCGTGAACCTGTCGCCGCACTATCCGTATCCGCAACCATTCGATCTGTCGCAACCGGGCGTCATCGTCGGCATCGTCGGGACGGTCGTGCTGATCGCCGCGCTGCTGGTGTCGCTCAAATGGACCCGGGCCGTGGTCGTGAGTTGGCTGTTCTTCTTCGTGGCGATCTTTCCGACGATGGGCGTGGTCGGGTTCACGCATTCGATCGCCTCGGACAAGTATGCGTATCTGCCGTCGATCGGGCTGCTGCTGCTGGTGGCGTGGATTCTCGGTGAGCTGTGGCGCCGCACCTCGTGCGACCAGGGCCTGGCGCTCGGACGAGTCCTCCTCTGCGCGGCGGTGTTCGTCGTGGCCGGCGCGTCGATCGTCAAGGCGCGTCGCCAGCACGCGATCTGGCGAGACACCGAGGCGCACTTCCGTTACATGCTGACGCTGTCGCCCGACTCGCGGATCCTGCACTTCGGCCTCGGGGACGCCCTGCGGACGCGAGCCCTCTCGCCTTCAACGTCGCTGAGCCGCCAAGAGCGGGTGGCCCTGCTTGATGAGGCGGGCAAGCACTATCGCGCGACGCTTCGACCGGGGCCGGACTCGCCCTTCGGACGGAACGACCGCCTGACGTGCTCGGCGCACAACAATCTGGGCAACCTGCTGGCCCAGCAGGGAAACGCCGCCGAGGCCGTCGGCCACTGGCGGGAAGTCCTTCGGCTCGACCCGATGAACGTCAACGCTCACAACAATCTGGGCATCGCACTGGCATGGCAGGGCAAGACGGACGAGGCGATCGCCCACTACCGCAAGGCGCTCGACCTCCGCGACGACCTGCCGGAGACGCTGACGAACCTCGGCGTGGAACTGGCCAGGAAGGGCAGGCTCGACGAGGCCATCGCATGCCACGTTCGAGCGCTGCGTCTGAGGCCGGGGTTCGACCTGGCGATCCGCAATCTAGCAGCCGCGCTGAAGGCCAAAGGCAAAACGGACGCGGAGATCGCGGCAGTCGTTGGGTCACTCGGGCACTAGTGTTCTTGTTGCGTGAGCTGCGGCCTTTCGCCGGATAGATGGGTGACTATCTGCCATAAAGCCCCCCCCACCAAGAAGAAGCCCCCTTGTTTCCAAGGGGGCTTCGATTTGCACCTCTGAAAAACCCGGATGGCGACCGATAGCTTCTTTCCGGTCGCGGGACCGGGCTACCTAACGGGATCGCCGACGGACCAAGGTCAACAAGACGCCCATGCCGAAGATGGCCATCGTCGTCGGCTCAGGGACAATCAACGCGACGTGATCGTTGTAGTACTTCAGCCGGTGCGTTCCGCCAATCGCGCCCCAATCCGTTGGGTTGGATACGAGCGATCCCTCGTAGTACACCGAGCTGAAGATACCACTCACCGTACCGGTGGCAAGGATGTAGTCGCTGCCCAGGGTCTGGCCGTCCAGTAGGTCCAGGTCGAGGACGCCGTCCAGTGACAACCCGCCGGCAATATCTAGGTCGCCCGACGCTCCAAGACTGCCCAGATCGAAGGTCAACGTGGCGGCATCACCCAGATCGAGGAGGGTGCCGTCGATGTCAGCACCAACGCCAACCGCCAGCAAACCCGTGGCGTTGCCCAGGTTGTTGTCCCAGGCAACGTAGATGTCGCCGACGGCAGCCGTGCCGTCGATCCTCGCTGAACCCGTTCCGCCGCGAAGACCAATGGCCAGGCGCGCTTCAGGGACGTAGTCCCAGCCACTCAGCAATAGGGACGAGGAAGCATCGACCGTCAGGTCACCGAATCCGGCGACACCCATGGAACCGTCGTCGGCATCGGCACCGTTTCCAATGTACATCGCGCCACCGCTCAGAGAGGCGCCGTTGAGGACGTTCACCGTCCCGCTCCCGCCGTCTCTTCCGACGTCGATCTGCTTGCCGAGAATCAGAGTGGCTTCATCCACGGTCACGATCCCGGTCGCACCGTCACGCCAGCCGATGGAGCCAAAGGCCTCACCCGAGACGATAGCTGAATTGCTGATGGTCAGGTCTCCGGACACCGTATCGCCGTCAAGACTGACGTCGTCATGACCGACATAAAGGTACCCCCACTCCGGCAACGTAATGCTCGTCCCCGACCCGGACAGGTCGACGACAGCGGTGGGGTTGGCAGGCATCCCACGCCAAGCCTCGCCGACCATGACCCGCGAGGGGGGCAAGACGCCTGTGACCGGACCCGTCAGGGTGATGTTGAAGATCGCATCGTCGCCGGCACCAGGAACGGCGGCACCTCCTGGCGGAGCCGGTGTCCAGTTGGCGACGTTGTTCATACTGCCGCCGGAAGCGTTGTTCCAATCGTACACCCAGGCCTGAACGGTCGCAGTCGGCATGCACATCACAACCACGACAGCCAGGCACACGCCAATTGCTGTCTGTGTTTGGCGCATCCTTTCCTCCTACTCCAATTCCCTCTGTCTTATTCGTCCTTCCATCTGCCGCAACGACCGCACCGGAACGCACACCAGCGTGGTCGCGTGTTGTTGGGCAGACGAACCATTCCCCCTGGTGCTGTCGCACGTATCCTTTCCGCCCACCTCCTTTCATCCAATCGCTGATAAGTCCCACTTGAAATGAGGCGAAACCGATGGTGACTCTACCTCGCTAGCCGCACCAAATCAATCCTAAAAGCCTCGAAGTGTAAGTTACGCCAGAATATTTCGCACCACACGCACCGTAAACATCGCCTTGAGCTTGCCTTATGACCTCCGCGGCGGGAACTCGGTTGACGCGTGATTGTAATCAGGCCCAGCGGAGCCGGGCGAGGCGATTTCGCTCGCCGTCAAACGCCCTGAGAGACCCTCCCGGAAGCGTGCTGGAAGCTTGCCCGCCTTTCGCTTGTGTTTTTAGCTTGACGTTATCGGAGGTTGTGGTACATTAGATATGAGGTACAAGTGAATAGATGCCGATGCCGGTGATTGCCTTCGGGCAATCCGCATGAGGGAAGACGGTGAGAATCCGTCGCGGCCCCGCCGCTGTAATCGGGGACGAAAGCCGGACTATAAGCCACTGCCCATGAGGGGCGGGAAGGCCCGGTGAGTAGGACGATCCGAGAGCCAGAAGACCTGCCGGTGTTGAGATAGCGTTGTCGACTTCGCGGACTGGGTCGATCTCGCTCGGCAGGTAGGCCGTCGTCCTGCTTGTTGTGTGTGATTGTCAGACCTCACGTTTCCCGCGAAGCGTGGGGTTTTTTTGTTGTGGCATGGGTGTTGCGGTCATCCTAGGCAGCCGCATCACGTGTCAAGGCCGGCCGAGTTGCAGACGTTTGGCAGCCCGTTGCCGTTCGTGTCGGTTGGGCGCGACCGCTTGGGTGTGGTCTGTCCTGGAGTCCTGCAAGGCAGAGAGGGGATCGTGGCAGGAGGGTTAGAGGCTGCCGTATGAGAGGGAATAGAAGTGACCTACTTGAGGGAGTGGGGAGTTGCCCTTTGCGTTGGGGCATTGTTGGCAGGAGCATCGGTTAGTCAGGCGGCTTTTTTGGATGAGGTGACGATCTCGGAATGGGCGGGCACCGGCGACAATGAAGCCTATGTCGCGATCGACTTCAAGGACGGGGGCGAGTACGCCTTCGGCGTCCGGTTTGACGGAACGATAACCGGGCTGGAACTCCATCAGATCCTCAATGACCAGACCGGACTGGACGTCACATTTGAGGACTTCGGCTGGGGCACCTTCATCGATGGTTTTGCCTATGACGGCCACAGCGACAGCGGCTTCGCCGGCGGAGAGGATTGGTGGCATTACTGGGTGAGCGATGACGGCGAGAACTGGACCGCGCCGACGTACGGAATCGCGGACCGGACGATCATCGACGGTTCATGGGACGGCTGGCGATACGGATACTCGTATACCCCGATCCCTGAGCCGGCAACCATGACTATTCTTGGCTTGGGTGGCGCGCTGATGGTGTTCCGCAGGAAGTAAGGCCGCCGACTCAAAACGGTTGGGCGGATGGGCGGTGTCGCCCATCCGCCCGATTCCCAACACGACCCGGCACTAGGGGTCGCAAGGTGAGGGGAATCGGGCACGTGATGTCAGTTGGACCCCGGCGCAAGATCCGGGACAGTCAGGCAGACACGAGTATGAGAACCATGGCAAGTTGTCTTGTGGTCGTCGGAATCCTCGGCGCAGGCAGCGCGATGGCCTCCGACTTCGCGACGCAGGTGCTGAGCTACACCCAGGGCACGGGGGTCCCGATGGACCCGGTCAGCGGCCTGCCGTTTAACGATCCGAACAGCGCGCTCGGCGCGCCGACGATCGACAGCACCGGCGACGGGTTCGACATCCCGTCGTGGGAGGCGGTCCCGCTCGTGCCCGTTTACGGCGCCCTCCGCACGTTCGAGGTCGTCACGGTCGGCAACAGCGGGCAGTTGACGCTCGCGTTCGACCATCCGGTGGTGGACAACCCCGCCAACCCGTACGGGGTCGACTTCATCGTCTTCGGCAATTCGTTCCAGACGGTCCAGGGCGGCGGGAAATGGTGGAACGGTGACCCGACCGGCACCTGCCTCGGATCCGGTTTCAACGCCGAGCCCGGCCGCGTCAGCGTCGCGCAAGACCCGAACGGGCCCTGGTACACCTTCTCGCCCGGCCCGTACGCCGACACGTTCGCGCCCACCATAGGCCGAAGCTACGTCGAGGACCCGAACGACGCCGACCCCAACGTCGGCGTCTGGAACGAGTGGTGGGGCGCGCCGATGGACCCGACGAAACCGCTCGACCCGAACGACCCGAACTACTCGGCCGCCGGCTTCAGCGGAATGTCGGTCGCCCAGGTCGCCCAGGCCTACGCGGGATCCGCCGGCGGAACCGGGTTCGACCTCAGCGCGGTGGGGCTGAGTTGGATTCAGTACGTCCGCATCGAGGACGTCGACCCCAATATCTTCGCGACGACCGAAATCGACGCCGTCGCTGACGTGGCCGCCGTCTACTCGCTGGAGGTAACCATAAGCAACGAAGCGCACGGCTACGTCGAGATCGATCCCATTCCGGAAGATGCGAATAATCCGGCCTTCAAGGAGGGGACAGAAGTAACCTTGACGGCCGTGACGATCGAGGACGCGACGTTCAAGTGGTGGCTGATTTTCGACCCGAACTACCCGGACGACGGGAATCTGGCCGCCCAGGACTCGAACTCGACGCTGACGCTTCTAATGGACATGGACTACCACGTCCATGCCGTGTTCCAGTGCGGTACGGGCACGGAGCCCTTGCCGCCACTGTTGGCGCTCATTGGCGTCGCCTGCGGGCTGGCCCGCCGACGGCGATAGTGGGAGCACTGCCATAAGGGTTGTGGTGCTGGCCGGAGGGGCGCCGGGCTGTGCCAACCGCCTTTACTGTGGTTGGGAAGAGATGGGGTGAGATGCGGTGGCAGAGCGACCACCGCATCTCACCAGGAGTTTTCCCCCTCGAATCGGTGACGACTGAATGGTCCGACAACGTAGTGCATTTACCCTCATCGAGTTACTCGTAACCGTGGCGATTATTGCGACGCTCGTGGCGATATTGATGCCGGCCCTAGGACGGGCCAGAAGTGAGTCTCAACGTCTTCTCTGCCTGACCAACCTCAGACAGATGGGCATCGCCGCAGAGTGCTACGCTCAGAAGTACGACGATCGGTACCCGATCGCGTGCTACAAGGAATCCCGCAGGCCGTTCGAGATTCTATATGCCTGGGACGTCACGGCAATCGCCGACCATACGACGCGCCCCCCAGAGGTGAGGTACGTGCCTGGCATCCTCTGGGAGGGTAAGACGATCGAGAAGATTCAGCAGTGCCCTTCATTCGACGGCGAAGACAACTGGGCGGGCGAACCGTACACGGGCTACAACTACAACACGAGCTACATCGGACATGGCAATTACCAGGACGTTGCAGGACCGGCCAAGACGACGGACGTTCGCCGCCCCGCCGAGTGTGCCCTCTTCGGCGACGGAGAATACGGCAGCGGCGCCAACAAGTTCATGCGATCGCCGCTGCCCTCCCCCACTGACGAACATCTCGGCGAAGGACGCTTCGCCGGGACCCAAGGCTTTCGACACCTCGACCAGACGAACGTGGTCTGGTGTGACGGACACGGCTCCTCCATGAGAGAGCCCAATCAGCCAGACGAACTGGCCGAAGGATCATACTACCAGATCGCCAAAGGAACAGGTTTCCTCCTTCCACTACCCCCTCCAGGCGGTACGCTGGACAGATCGCTCTACAACACATACTACGATCTGGAATAGGGGCGCCCGCGCTGTGCGGATGTTGCGCTTGGGTGACACGACCCCCGAGAGGGGGTCGTGTGCGCGCGGCTTTCGAGAGCACGTCACGATCGTGCGTACCGGCAGCTCGTCAGGGAGGGCGAGGCCGCTGACGGCCGACTACTTGCTCGCCATCACGGACAGCTCCACCGCCCGCGCCAGCAGGAGCGGATAGTCCGTCTGGATGATGTCCACCCCCGTCTTCATCATCGCCGCGTACTCCGCCGGAGCGAGCGCCTCGCCGGGCGTGCACGTAAAGGCCTTGATCCCGTGCTGGTGACAGAGGGCCACCCTCTCCTTCGTCACGCGGTCCCAACTGATCTCGAGCGCCTCCGGTTTGACGTGCTCCAGGATGTAGTCGAGGTGCTGGTCCTTGCGGAACCACGTCTTGACGGGAATCTTCGGCTCGATCTCCACCACGCGCTTCAAGTACGGCGGGCCCTCCAGGATGATCACGTGGTCGTCCGCCATGCCGCACTCGCGAAGCTCCGCGACCAGCTTGGCCGGATCGGCCTGCTTGACGTGGACCTTGACGCGAATCTTGCCCTTGCACAGCAGCAGGACCTCCTTGAACGTTGGGATCCGCTCCAGCGCGAAGCGCGGGCCGAACCACCGTCCCGCATTCAGCTTCCTCAACTCGGCCAGCGTCATCCCCCGGACCTCGCCTTTGCCGTCCGTCGTGCGATCGACCATCGGATCGTGGATGACGACCAACTCCCCGTCGGCCGTCGTTCGCAGATCCAACTCGGTCATGTCCATGCCGAGCTCGATGGACTTCTTGAACGCGGCCAGCGTGTTCTCCGGCGCGAGCTGCGCCGCCCCGCGGTGATCGCCGATGACGATGCGCTTCCGCTTCCGAGCGCCCTGCCTGTAAAACATGCCCAGGACGCCGTCGGCTCGGTCCGACTGAATCCAGTTGACCCCCCCGGCGATCAGCTTCCGCCAGCCGGCCGGGGTGTCGAGCAGCGGCCCCAGCGCGTCGGTCTGGATGAAGACCCCTTCGGCCCGCGCCCGCTTGACGAGCTCGGCGCTCAGCAAGTCGGCGTCCACCTCGAGCGCCGCCGGCCTGGACGGCTTGAACCAGTCGTCGAGCGGGACCTCCTTCGTGTAGTCGGGCATGATCGGGATCTTGCCGCCGCTGAGCCGTCGGATCTTCTCGGCATCCGCCCGCGAATCGAACACGACGACCTGCCGCTCCATGCCCGCATCGAGCACCTCGCGGACGAGCTGCTCCGCGTTCACGCCCTTGCAGTCGAGATACAAGTTGATCTTGCCCTTGGCCCAGGCCAGAACCTGAGGAAACGTTGGCACGCGCTGGTTGGCGAACCGCGGCGCGAACCAACTGCCCGCGTCCAGCGCCCGAATCTCCTCCAACGTACGGTCCTTCACAGGGCCCTTGCCGTTCGTCGTGCGGTCGAGCTTGCTGTCGTGCAGGATCACGTGGTGCCCGTCCTTGGTCGGACGAATGTCGATCTCGACCCAGTCGGCGCCGATCCCGACGGCCAGCTCGTACGCCGCTCGCGTGTTCTCCGGAGCCGCCGACGTCACCCCGCGGTGCGCGATGACCTGCACCGGGCGAGGCGGACGTATGGGCTGAAACAGGCCCGCCTCTTCCTCGGCCCGCACGGGAAGGACACATACGGAAATGGTCGCGACGCTCGCGATCAGAAAGGCCAATGCGGCCCGAGCAGACTCCCTGATGACGACCATATCGCTCCTCCTTACGCTAGCGGCGAGTCCGCTTGACGTTCTTGAACGGTGATCCCCCGCTCCCGCGGCTCGGCCACGAACCGCTCGTACGGAACGGGCAGCAAACCACGATCGCCGGGGCAATGCAAGAGGGCCCCTCGTCGCGCGTGCCGGACCCCCCATCGCCCCGCTTGCGACACGGGGCCTATCGGGATACGGTGCTGGTTCGATCCGGTCGGCCATGAGCGCCGTCGCATAGACGTCCTGCCCAGTTGGAGTCCGCAAGCATGCTTCGAGTCCGCCTCGTCGTCTCTGCCATCTCGCTCGCCCTTGCCCTTGCCGGTCCGACGTTCGGCCAGCCGGCATCGCCTCCGGCGGCCAAGGCCGCTCGCCTGCCGAAGCAACAAGACCTCTACGTCTCCGCCACGCAGGGGTACCATTCGTTTCGAATCCCCGCGATCGTCGTCAGCAACAAGGGCACCGTGCTGGCGTTTGCCTGCGCGCGCAAGAACAGCCTCTCCGACTTCGGTGACATCGACGTCGTCCTGCGGCGAAGCCTCGACGGCGGCAAGACGTGGACCCCGATGCAGCTCGTCGCCGACAACGGCCCCTACGTGGCCGGCAACCCCGCCCCCGTGGTCGATCGCCAGACTGGCGCCATCTGGCTCACCTACTGCCAGAGCGACAAGGACGAGAAAGCGATCAAGGAGGGTAGAGGACAACGAACGGTGTGGGTCACCTCCAGCCAGGACGACGGGGCGACGTGGTCCAAGCCCGTCGAAATCACCGACGCCGTCAAGAAGAAGCACTGGCGCTGCTACGCCACCGGGCCCTGTCACGGCATTCAGCTCGACGGCGGACGCCTGCTGATCCCCTGCGATCACTCCGACCACGAGTACGGCGGGCACTACTTCTGCTCGCACGTCATCTACAGCGACGACCACGGAAAGACATGGAAGCTCGGCGGCATCGTCAGAAACGGCATGAACGAGTGTGTGGCCCTGGAAACCGTCGACGGACGCGTCTGCCTCAACATGCGGTGCTACCAGGGCAAGAGCCGTCGCGCCGTGGCCTGGAGCAGCGACGGCGGCGAGACCTTCGGCGAGGCGGCGCTCGATGATGCGCTGATCGAGCCCGTCTGCCAGGCGTCGATGATTCGCTTCTCAGACGCCAAGCGGGGCGACAAGAACCGCGTGCTCTTCTCCAACCCCGCCGACGCCAAGCGGCGCGTTCGAATGACCATCCGGCTCAGCGATGACGAGTGCAAGACCTGGCCCGTGGCCAAGGTCCTGCACGAAGGACCTTCGGCCTATTCGGATCTGTGCGTTCTCCCGGACAAGACGATCTGCTGCCTCTACGAAAGCGGAGCGAAGAATCCGTACGAGCGTCTGACGCTCGCGAGGTTCGGACTCGACTGGCTCACGGACGGCAGCGATACCGTCGAGAGGAAGTAACGGCAAGAGGTCGTTGGTGTATCCCAATAGGTCGCCGCGCCGGCGCATGAGGATCGGCAATCGTGGAGATGATGTGCGGTCCGCCGGCGTCCCGTAGGGACGCCCTGAAACTAGCCCAGGACTTCAGTCCTGTGGAATCGGGAGACCGGCATCTTCGCGCAAGTCGCGCAAGCGACGACTGAATGCCCGCGCGTTCAATCGTCGCTGACGCGACTGAAGAGGCGTGTGGACCGTGGGTTCCCAGGGATGAATCCCTGGGCTATTGTCGGACCGTACCTCCGGCACGGACTCGAGCCGATGTCGCGCCCGGAGGCGCAACGCGTCTTGCTCGAACAAGGGAAATGGCCCGAGACAGTTGAAGAGGAGTACATCGACGATGACCGGATTCAGTTGCGCATGGACACTCGTACTAATGACCGCGGTGATGTGCCTCTTCGCCTCCGAAGGCTCGGCCGCGCAGACGCCCGACCAGAAGGCCGTCTTCGTTTCCGGGACGGAGGGTTACCACACGTTCCGAATCCCCGCGATCGTCGTGACCCAAAAGGGTACGCTCCTGGCCTTCTGTGAGGGCCGCAAGAACAGCAGCTCCGACTACGGCGACATCGACCTCGTCCTGAAGCGGAGCACCGACGGCGGCAAGACGTGGGGCCCGATCCAGGTCGTGGTCGACGACGGGCCCAACACCGCCGGCAACCCCGCCCCCGTCGTGGACCAGAGCACCGGAACGATCTGGATGCCCTTCAACAAGAACCTGGGCGACAAGGGAGAGTCCCTCATCAAGCAAGGCAAGGCGCCGCGGGACGTCTGGGTCACCCACAGCAAGGACGACGGCGCGACCTGGTCCGAGCCCGTCGAGATCACCGGCACCACCAAAAAGAAACACTGGCGATGGTACGCCACCGGGCCCGGGCACGGCATCCAGCTCCGCTCCGGACGCCTGCTCATCCCCTGCGACTACTCCGACCACGATTACGGCAAGCACCCGTTCTGCTCGCACGTGATCTACAGCGACGACCACGGCAAAACCTGGCAAATCGGCGGCCTCGTCGAGGACGGCATGAACGAGTGCACGGCCGTCGAGACGACCGACGGTCGCGTCTACCTCAACATGCGGTGCTACCGCGGCAAGAACCGCCGCGCCGTCGCCTGGAGCACCGACGGCGGCCGGACCTTCTCCGAGCCCAAGCTCGACGACACGCTCATCGAGCCCGTCTGCCAGGCCGCCGTCTGCCGGCTGACCGACGCCAAACGCCAGGACAAGAATCGCGTGCTCTTCAGCAACCCCGCCGACAAGAAGCGCGTCCGCATGACCGTCCGGCTCAGCTACGACGAGTGCAAGACCTGGCCCGTCGCCAAGCTGCTCAACGAGGGCCCATCGGCCTACTCCGACCTGTGCGTCCTGCCGGACATGACCATCGGATGCCTCTACGAGCGCGGCAAGAAGAGCCCGTACGAGACCATCACGCTGGCCCGATTCCCCCTGGATTGGCTGACCGACGGAAAGGACACAATCGAGCCGAAGTAACGACGCCGACCGAGAAAGGAGCGATCACACGATGACGGCAAAGAGCTTTCTGTGCGCCATGACCGCGGCGGGTGTCGTCCTGTGCGTCGTCGCAAGCAGCGCCCCCGCCGCGAAACCCAAGGACGCTTCCACCATGCCGAAGACCGACAAGCACCTCCTGCTCGATACGCGGATCATCGACCGAACGGAGAACGCCCGCCTGGCCCTCGGCAAGGTCGCCAAGGAGCCGCGAAACCCCCTGTTCAAGGAAGACAAGCCCTGGGAGCCCCGGTTCGACAACCTCTACGCCAACGTCCTCTTCGACGGAGACGACGGCCTCTACAAGTGCTGGTACAGCCCCTTCCTCATCGATCAGCGGACCACGAGCGTGCCGCGCGACAAACGCGACGGCGTCGACTACATCAAGGTCAAGCCGAACGCCCGAGAGATGGGCGTCTGCTACGCCGCCTCCAAGGACGGGCTGACCTGGGTCAAGCCGGAGCTGGGCATCGTCGAGTTCGACGGCTCCACGAGGAACAACATCGTCTACCGAAAACCCCACGGCGGCGGCGTCTTCAAGGACCTTCACGAAACGGACCCCGCCCGGCGATTCAAGATGTTCACCAAGAGCGACGAGCCGGGCGACATGGCCGTCGCCTTCTCGCCCGACGGGCTCCACTGGTCGAAGCTCACGCCCTGCCCCGACATCAAGTCCGCCGGCGACACGCACAACAACGCCCTCTGGGCCCCGGACCTCGGCAAGTACGTCGGCATCACAAGGCTCTGGGCCCCGAACGTCGGGCGGATCGTCGGGCGGTGCGAGAGCGACGACTTCGCGAAGTGGACCCAGGCCGTCGACGTCCTGCACTGCCTGCCCGCAGAGCCGCACCGGCAGACCTACGCCATGCCGGTCTTCCGCCACGCGAACCTCTACCTCGGCCTCGTGATGCTGCTCGATACGAAGACCGACCTGGTCGACTGCGAGCTCACCTGGAGCCCGGACACGATCCACTGGCAGCGCGTCTGCCCGGGCACGCCCATGATCCCCCGTGGCCCCAAGGCAAGCTATGACTGCGGCTGCATCTACGCCGCCGCCAACCCGATCGTCCGAGACGGCGAGATCCGCCTCTACTACGGCGGCAACAACGGCCCACACACGACCTGGCGCGACGGCTTCTTCTGCCTGGCCCGACTCCGACCCGACGGCTTCGCCGGCTTCGAGCCGGCCGACCCCGACGCCCCCGCCCTCGTCGTCACCAAGCCGATCCGATGCACGGGCAAGACGCTCCGAGTCAGCGCCGATGCGGAAGGCGGTTCGCTCCGAGTCGGCATCGTCGGCGCGGACGGACTCGGCATCGACGACGCCCAACCCGCCACCACCGACGCAACCGACGCCCCCGTGACCTGGAAGAACAAGCCGGACCTGTCCGCCCTGGTCGGCAAGAACGTCCAACTGCGGTTCGAGCTGAACAAGGCCAAGCTCTACGCGTTTGCATTTGTGGACTAGCCGTAGGCGGGTTCGTACGGGTCATGGGGGTCGGGTGGCTTGGGTGGCCCATGGCTTCAGCCGTGGGGAACACGAATTCCCCCACTGCGGGTGGCACGGGTCCGCACTGGAAGACCATTCCGATCGAACAAACGACGGGTCAGCGAGATGCCCCGTTCCGAATCAGCACCGCGTCCCGCGGCCCCGTGCTTCGCACCATGTCAGAGACCGCATCCCGACGCCAATCTCATGCCGCCGAAAACGCAATGCAAGAGTCACTCGACGAAAGCAGCACCAAGCAACCGCTCTCCCACGAGAACGATTCCGCGGGCAGCACGCGCCGGCCGCATCTCCCGCCACTCCCAGCCCCTCCCGCCACGCGCGTGCCGATTTTCGCGGCGACCAGGGCTCCGCCCTGGACCCGAAAAAGGGTAAAAGGGTTAACGGGAAAAGGGCTAAGTCCCCGAGGCAACACGAAACCCGAAGTTGTCGCTGCGGCCGCCCGGACCGAGCCCGGCGCGAGTCGCGGCCCGACAGTTCAGTGCGGAGCTGCTCCACGAACCACCGCGAAGAACGCGGCCTATCCCCGACGACGGACCTGTCGGATCTTCCTGATCGCACCCCTCGTATTCACCATACAAGTCCGAGCACCACTCCCAGACGTTGCCCGCCATGTCCAGCACGCCGTCCGGCGACGCCCCCAGCGGGTACACGCCGACCGGAGTCGCAGCGCCAACATTCCTCTTGAAGTTGAGTAGACGCGGACTGGGCTCCTCATCGCCCCATGGGTACTTCCGCCCCTCCGTACCTCGCGCCGCCCGCTCCCACTCCGCCTCCGTCGGCAGCCGGCACTCGGCCCAAGCCGCGTAGGCCGAGGCCTCATGCCAGCTCACGTAAACCACCGGCCGCGTCGGGTGCTCGCGCTGTGCCTCCCACTTCTTGGGCGCCTCGCCGTACTCGCCGAAACCCTCGCCCCCCCAGAACCCTCTCTTGACGTAGCCGTCGTCCTCGACAAAACGGCGATACTGAGCCACGGTCACCGGATAGCGACCGATCCGGTACCTGCTCAGCCGGACCTTGTGAACCGGCCACTCCGGCAAAAGGGTACCCGCCTCCGCGTCGTAGTTCCGCCCCTTCGGATCCTCCTTCTGCGCCCCCATCCAAAACTCCCCCGCCGGAATCGTCACCCAGAGATCGTCCGAGTCCAGATCCGCGAACCGCGGATCGCCCGCCTGTCCGATCGCCTCGGCCGCCGCGATCGCGTCCTCGATCGGGATCCGGCTCGACCGCCTCGCGTCGAAGACGGCCATCGCCTCCTCCAACAGCTCCCGGTAGCGCGCCTCCCTCGGCCGATAGCCCACCGGCGAGAGGTCGCGAAGGATTGCGCTCAGCAGCCCCGCGCACCTCGCCTTGTCCTTCAGCGGGGCGCGAGCCGGAACCCGCGCCAGGATCGACTCGAACATCTCGTCCACCGGCTCGATCCCCTGCGAGAACAGCACCCCCCCAAGCAGCAGCACCACCTCGCGCCACTCCGCACTGTGCAGCCTGTCCGTCTTCAGCAGCCGCTCGGCGCGGACCTTGTCCTGCGCCGCCAGCGCCCGCGCCGCCAGGAACTCCTGAAACGTCAGATGCCAGAACCGCACGTCATGCTCGCCCCGCCCGACCACGATGCCGCTGTCCTGCTCCTCCTCCCGCAGGAAGCCCTCCGCGGCCGCGACGGGATCCGGCTCGTCCACCTCGCGAAAGCCCGACGCGATCGCCTCGGCCCCCCACCGCCGGCGGACCTGCACCTGACGACCCTTGGGATGCTCCTGCATCGCCAGCGCCAGGTTCTGCAGCAGCGCCACGCACCGCTCCTCGCTCGAACGCCCCGGCCGGTGCTCCCGAGACTTGGCCAGCCACCCGATGATCGATTCGTATAGATCCGCCCGCTGCTCCGGCAGACGCTTCTCCTTCCAGTGAACGACCGCCAGCGCCGTCAGCATCACGGCGTTGCGAGCCATCCGCCGGATCTCCGGCCGCTCGCGGAGCGCCCGCTTCAGCTCGTCCAGGTTCTTGTCGGCCTGCGACCGGTTCTCGGCCCACAGCGCGTGGCTCCACCGGTCCAGGAACGTCTCGATCGCCTCCTCCGGCAGCGGCGCGATCGTCGCCTCCTCGTCGAACGTCGCCAGCGTCGCCTCGCCCTTGTACGCCACCGGCCGCGTCGTCACCACGAACCGGCACCCCTCGTACTCCCGCGCCGCCCGCTCGATCAGCTTCCGCAGCGCGACGCGCTGCCTCTTCGTCGGCACCTCGTCCAACCCGTCCAGCAGGACGACCGCCTCGCCGCCCTCGAGCGCCGCCCGGAAGAACGCCTCGTTGAGCCCGTGCGTGCCCTCCTCGCTCCGCTCGCCCAGATAGTGCGCCAGCCACAGCGGCGCGTCGTCGCCGGCGGGGCCGTCGCCCTTCTTGCGGTCCGCCTCGATATGCCGGGCCAGATCGTCGAGCTTGATCAAGACCGGCAGCGCATCGCCCAGCGCGTCCCAAGCGCTATCCCCGGCGTCAACCCGCTCGCCGAGCCCCCGCCGCGCCAGCTCGAACGCGATCCGCCGCAGAAACGTCGTCTTGCCCGACCCGGGGTCGCCCACGACGACCAGACGCCGATGCCCGAGCGCCTCGCGAAGATCAGTCTCGCGCGCCTCCCGCATCGCCTCCAACGCCCCCTCCCCGTCAGCCTCCTTCAGCTCGTCGCGCTCCGGCCTGGCCGTCGTCGTCAACGGAATATAGAGCTGATCGATCTGCAGGAGTGTCGCCTTGCCGCTACCGACCTCGAGCCCCCGAACGTCAATGTAGTACGTCTCGCCACGCAGGCATCGCAGGTACTTCGTCGTGCTACCCCGCCCGGTTCTCCCCCTGTCTCCCGGGGGCTTGCCCTGCTCCTCATCAAGGTGAAATGTCGCCACGCCCTTCGGCGCGTTCTTGTACGTCATCGTGTCGGGCACCCAGCCGTTCCGGTACCACGCGCGATAGTGAACCCGCACGACCCGATCGCCGGGGACCAACTCGACGAGCTGGAAGGCGTTGACTCGACGCGAGCCGTCGTAGACGCTGCCCGCGGCCAGCTCGATGCACGTATCGTCCGGGTCGCCCCACCGCTCCGACCGCTGCGCGTGCAGGTGCCCCCGCAACACGACGTCGGCGGCCTGGTGGATCGGCTCGACGATGTCCTCCGAGTCAAACGGCGCTAGCGCCGACCACGGGTGATGCACGAGCGCCACGACGAACTCGGCGTCATCCGGCTTCGCCGCGAGCAGCTCATGCACCTGCCACCGACCGATGAGCAGTCGGCCGGCATCCTCGTCGCCACAGCACATGAACGACGAGCACAGCCCCGCCACGAAGACGCGCGTCTCCCGGCCGGCGGGCCCTACAGACGCGCTCCACCACGGCACGTCGAGCGGCCTCGACGCCGAACCGTACGCCTTGGCGAACGCCAGGTAGGCCTCATGTCTTCTCAAGAGCGGCTCGCGCTCCTTCGGATCTCCCAGGATCTCGGCGACCGCCTCCTCGGTCGGCTCGCGCAGCAAGTCAGCCTGTATGGACTTGGCCCCCCTGCCCACAGCCTCGCGGTCGGCGTCATGATTGCCGGGCACGATCAGGATTCGATCGCGCGTGAAATCCTTCGAGAGCGCCGGAATCAGCCGCCCGTCAATCCACGTCTTGGCCTGCTCGTACTCCTGCCTCTTGCCGGAGTACGCCACGTCCCCCGTAATCGCCACGACGTCAGGAGCCAGCCCGTTATCGCCCAGTTCCTTGATCGCATCGACCATGCCAACCAGCACCGGCTTGGAATCCCAATCCGTCTTCGCCCGAAAGTGAAAATCCGACAAATGCAGGATCCGAACGGGCTCGATCGACGTGGCGTCTGTCATGGACGTATCTCCCAGCCCTGAAACGACAAAGGAGTTCGGCTTACGCAGGACGTGTCCTCGACGAAGGATTACACCGGAACCGAAGCGCCCGCAAGCCCCTGCCGAATGGCTCCAAGCCCCCCCCGCCGAGACGATCCGTATCTTATTGCAGCCAAACAGCTTCTATCCGGAACGAATCGGCCTTGCCCCACTGCGAGGACTTCGGCGTCTTTTTTTTTTGGGAATACCCGCGCCGCCAGGAACATCTCAGTATTTGAAGTCAGAACAATACAGCTACAAACCTCCCTCCCCCTCTCCTGACCACTGAGGCCTGCCCCCCCAGCAGGCCTCCTTTTTTGCGCGCATCGACACCGGACCGGCCAGGAAATGGTCGGCACTTCCGCGACGCCGCACGGCCGGCGGCAATCGGTTCGGTCTACTTGGCCGGCGCGGACGCCGGAGCCGTCGTGGGCTGCGATGCAGGCTTCGAGGCCGGCGGAGCCGCCGGAGGTGTTGGCGCAGGCGCGGGCTTCGGCGCGGGTGCAGGCGCGGGAGGTGGCGGTGTGGGCGCGGGCGGCGTCGGAGCCGGAGCCGGTTTCGTCGTGGGCGCAGGCGCGGGTGCCGGCGCAGGAGGCGGTGGCGTTGGTGCCGGTGGTGTCGGAGCCGGAGCCGGCTTCGTCGCAGGCGCAGGCGCGGGCGTCGGCGCGGGTGCCGGCGCAGGTGGCGGCGGCGTTGGCGCGGGCGGCGTCGGAGCAGGAGCCGGTTTCGTCGCGGGCGCAGGCGCGGCCGTCGGCGCGGGTGTCGGCGCAGGAGGCGGTGGCGTTGGCGCGGGCGGCGTCGGAGCAGGAGCCGGTTTCGTCGCGGGCGCGGGAGCGGGCGTCGGCGCGGGTGCCGGCGCGGGAGGCGGCGGCGTTGGTGCCGGTGGCGTCGGAGCCGGAGCCGGTTTCGTCGCGGGCGCGGGAGCGGGCGTCGGCGCGGGTGTCGGCGCAGGAGGCGGCGGCGTCGGTGCCGGTGGCGTCGGAGCCGGAGCAGGTTTCGTCGCGGGCGCGGGAGCGGGCGTCGGCGCGGGTGCCGGCGCAGGAGGCGGCGGCGTTGGTGCCGGAGGCGGCGGAGGCGCCGGCGACCCCTTCGGATCGATCGTCGGCGGCGCCGGCAGCGTGGCCGGCGCGGGCTTCTCACCCGCCGTCGTCACCGCCGTCGGGAACGCCTCCTTCGCGCAATCCACCGAGGCGACGTACGCCGCACTGCCCACCGTGAAGCTGACTTGATGCACGCCCTTGTCGACTCGCACCTCACGCTTGGACGCCTCACGAAGACCAAAGACAAGCGAAGCCGCCTCGGCCGTGATCGCCGGATACGTCCCCCAAGACGGACTCGACTTCGCCGGGCCATGCGCCCACCAGCCCAGCCCCGTCGCCCCGTGAATCACCGCCAGCCACGCCATCGCGCGGCTCTCGGCCGGCGTCGGATACCGGCTGAACCACGGCGGGCCCTGCGCCTGAAGACATATCATCAGCGCCTGACCCTTGACGATCGCCTTGCCGGCCTGCTCGGTCCAGGCGCCGACCTGTTCGGCCCCCGGCAACGGAACGACGTACGGATCCGCCATGAACACGTCGCACGTCCCTCGAGCCCAGTACGCAAAGAACGCCGGCGACATCTCCAGCACGAACACCGGGTGGTCCGGATCGATCTTCTTGATGAGCTGATACGCCGTCCGCAGCTTGATCGGATGCGTCACGTTGCCGCTTGGCTCGTCCGCCGTATACCAGCCCAGCAGGGCCGGATGGTCCTTCAGCGCCAGCACCATCTGCCGCAATTCGGCAAACCGCGCCTGATCCTTCCGAAACAGGTTGCATACGTGGAACACGACCCACAGGCCGTTCTTCTTGGCCGCCTCGAGAATCTCGAGGTTCTTGCCGATCCACTCCCCCTTGGCGTCCGGAGCATCGTTGCCCGTCACGATCACGTTAAAGCCGGCCGCCTTGATGCCGTCGTAGCCCTGATTGAGGAACAGCATCCGCGGGAAGAACGGCTTGCCGTCGACGTTGAGCCATCCGCGATCGTCGAGCGTAACCTTGGCTAGTGCCCGGTCGTACTTCAAGGCCGGCACCGGCAGCTCCGCCCCGATCGGCGGCGCCGCGGGCTCCGGCGGCGCCGGCTGGGCCGTCGCGCACGGCGAGTACTTGATCCGAACCCGCGCCTCGTTCGGCCCAAAGCAGTAGAGCATCCGCACGAACTCGTCCGGCCTGTGGAAGCCCCCGTCGAGCCGCGCCAGCGTCGTCATCTCCCCCGTCGGCCCGCTGATCCGCGTCACGTTCGCCAGCCACCGCCGCCCCGGCATCGGCGGATCGATGTTCAGCGACTTGAACGGAATCGCCATCTCGACCGTCCACGCGTTCTTCTGCAAATCGACCTTGGCCGTCCACGCCGGATTCCACGACGTATCGTGGGCGTCGCCCTTGACCCATTCGTCGAACTGCGTGCCGATCGAGTTGACCGCCAGGTGCGCGTACGGGCCGGGGCTCCGGTTCGGCGTCAGGAACAGCTCGACCGAGTTGTCTCGATAGACCTGCCCGTCCCGCGTCGTCGCCAGCGAGATCACCCCGCTCATGTCCTGCTCGTGGCACACGACGCCCACGTACAGCGTCTCGGCGTCGAAGATCGCCCGGACCTCGGTCTGGCCGCGGGCGGGCTCGCCCGTGACCAGGTTGACGAAGTTGGTCACCGGCGCGACGCCCTTCCAGGCCTCGTCGTCGAGCTTGCCGTCCACCTTCGGCGGATCAGCCACGTGCACGACCGGCAGGACGATCGGCCACGATCGCGACTTACCCGCCGGTTGAGAGTCCGCCGAAGCGCCGCATACGGATCCGGCGCAACATAGCCACACGAAAACCGATCCCAAACCGCCCTGAATCGCGCGGTGCATCTGCATCGCCTCAACCTCCGCACGCCGGCCGGATGCCGCGGCCCACCCTACATTGACGGATCTTGCGGCCCGCCGCTACGATTCACCCGTCTTGGGGCCCGGCCCGAACCTCCGGCGTCTGGCAAAGTCCAAACATCCTACAGCTAGCGAGGGTTCGATGAAAGCACCCGCAACGATCCTGCTCCTTGTCGCCGCAACGACGTTGGCCTGGTCGACCGCCGCCCCGGCCGGCGAGCACGGCCAACCGCCCACGATCCGCATCCCCAAGCTCGCCAAGCGACCCCAGATCGACGGAAGGCTCACCGACCCCCTCTGGAAGCAGGCCGCCGTCTGCGCCGGCTTCGTCACGCTCGACGGCAAGACCCCCGCCGCCCAGCCGACAGAGGCCCGCGTCTACTACACCCAGGACGAGCTGTGCGTCGGCTTCGAGTGCAAACAGCCGAACCTGCCCGCCGTCGAGGTCACCCAGCGCGACGGCGAGGTCTATCGCGACGACTCCGTCGAGGTCTTCCTCGACGTCGGCTGCGCCGGACGCCGCTACCACCACGTCGTCGTCAACGCCGCAAACGTCGTCCTGGACGAAATCAACGCCGGCGACAAGTGGGACTCCAACGTGCGATCGGACACCGTCCGCGCCACCGACGGATGGAGCTGCGAGATCGTCATCCCGCTGGCCGACGTCGGCCTGACCGACCCCGCCAACACGCCCCTCGGCCTGAATCTCTGCCGAACCGACGCGGCGCGGCGGCAGCCCAGTAGCTGGGCCGGCGCGATCGGCGGGTTCCACCAGCCCGAGGCCTTCGGCCTGGGCCTCCTGGCCGGACGGAACCAGACGATCAACGTCGGCGTCGAAAGCATCACCCCCATCAGCGACGGTAAGGCCCGGCGACTCGTCCTCAGGGTCGAGAACCCGTCGGATAAGCCCTTCACCGGCGAAATCAAGTTGACCCGCGTCGACCGTCCCGATACCAGCCAGACCAAGACGCTCGACCTGCCCCCAGGCAAGTCATGGACTGGCGCCCTCTCGGTTCCAACCGAAGAGCCCGGCCAATTCGGCGTGATCGCCGTCGTCCGTGGCCCAGACGCGCTCGTCGGCGGCCTGCGAGCCAAACTCAGCGTCTCGGCGATGAAGCAACAGATGTTCGGACACCCGGTCAGCACAAGCGACATCGCTGACGTCTGGTGGTGCGAGGGGACGTACAAGGTCGGACGCGATCGACCCGCCCCGACCGGCCAGCCCAAGCCCGTACGGCTCGAAGCGGCCAGGAACGAGTACGAGCCCGTGCAGGTCGTCATCCGACCCAAACAGGCCGTCAAGACCGTCACGGCCAAGATCGAGGGCGCCCCCGAAGGCGTCTCGACCGAGATCTGCCTGGCCCACTACGTCAAGGTCACCACGCCCACCGATGCCTTCGGATCGCGCGACTGGTACCCCGACGCCCTCCCGCCGCTGACCAAGCCGGTCGACCTCGCCGCGGGCCAAAACCATCCCCTATGGATCACGTTCTACGTCTCCCCGCAGGCCAAGCCGGGCGATCACGCATGCACGCTGTCCGTTCGGACCGGTGACGCATCGCTCGCCACCGTCCCGATCTCGCTGCACGTGTACGACTTCACCCTCCCGGCCGAGACGCATACCGAGACCGCCTTCGGCCTGCACGTTCGCAGCGAGTGGCACGGACCGCTATCACCCGAGCAGGAGAAGACGCTGACGGACAAGTATCTGAGGACCCTCGTCAGCCACCGGATCACGCCCTATCGCCCGACCGGACCCGCGCAGATCGGCGTCAAGATCCTCGACCCCGAGCAGGGAACCGTCGAGCTCGACTTCGCCGAATACGACAAGGCCGCCGCATACTGCTACGACGAGCTGAAGTGCACGTCCTTCAACTTCCCCTACACGGCCGTCCCCAAGGAAATCGGACCCTACAAGCGAGGCACGCCCGGCTATGAGCGGCTGCACCGCGCCATCCAGGGCGAGATCGCCCGCCACCTCGCCGAGAAGAAGTGGCTCGACAAGTGCTATGCCTACTGGGTCGACGAGCCACCACCGAGGAGCTACGACGACGTCAAGGCCGGCATGGACCTGCTCCGCCGAAACTGCCCGGGCCTGCGAACGCTCCTGACGATCAATCACGATAAGGGGCCGTACCCGTACTTCTACGGCTCCGTCAATCTCTGGGTCCCCGTCATGCAGAAATACGACTACGAGCGGGCCCGCGCCAGGCAGAAGCTCGGCGAGTGCGTGTGGTGGTACATCTGCTGCAGCCCGCGCCATCCCTACGCCAACAGCTTCGTGGACCACCCCGCCATCAATCACCGCATCCACTTCTGGATGATGGAGAAGTACGGCGTCACCGGCACGCTCTACTGGCACACGACCTACTGGAACCACAAGAACCCGTGGCTAGACCCGATGAGCTACAAGCCGGACAAGAAGGGCACCTGGGGCAACGGCGATGGCTTCCTGCTCTATCCCCCTACGCGCCAACCCAGTAAGACCACCGTGCTCGACGCCCCGGTCAGCAGCATCCGCCTGGCCATGCTCCGCGAGGGCCTGGAGGATCGCGAGTACTTCTGGCTTCTCAGGCAGGCCCTAGCCGATAAGGACCATGCGGCGCTCCATCTGCCCGATAAGCTCGTCCGCAGCCTGGTCGACTTCGAGCTGGATCCACAGAAGCTCTACGAAGCGAGGACTCAACTCGCCAAGGCGATCGAGGCGACGGCAGCCAAGCGGTAGTCGCTGACCTGGTCGCACTGCCCCACAAAGAGATGAGAGACGCCGCTGGAGGGGCCCGCCGTCTGTGCCCTGTCGGAAGCGGCGTCAATTCCCTCCTGAACCCGGGTCGTCGCCCGCGGGGATATCGTATGTTTCCGTCGGCCAGGCCCTAGTTGGGGCTAACCTGACCCGCGTCTTTCGGTCTAGCACTTGGGCGGCACGGTCGCACCGACCGTGCTCATCGGTCAATCGCTTGTGTAACACGGACCGCGGACTCACGTGCCGGGCGTCGACGCCGGGCTTTCGCCGATGCCGAGCATGTGGGGGGCACCGACCATGAAGCTCTCATCCTCTATCCTGCGACGCTTTTCGCTACTCGCGTGGCTGCCGATCCTGGTCCTCGGGTGCGTCCCGTCCGGCTCGCTGCCCCTGCCGACCCTCGGCGACGGCGAAGACGACACCACCATCGCCGGCGCGGTCGACACCCAGGGCGACGCCAACCAGCCGACGACGGGGGGCTGTCTGGCCCTGGCCACCCCGACGAACGCTCCCCATCAAGGCGTCTTCGACCAGCTCAACGCATACCGGCAAGCCAACGGGTTGGAAACGCTGGAATACTCGATGACCCTGCAGGCGGCCGCCGACGCCCACGCCAAGGACATGTTCGATCGACAGTTCTTCAGCCACACCAATCCCAGCGGAGAGGCACCGGCCGATCGGGCCGTCAACGCCGGCTTCTGTCATGAGTACTGCGGCGAGAACATCGCCTACGGCATGAACCAGGTGTCCCAGACCTCCGAGGTCATGCAGGCCTGGAAGAACAGCCCCGGCCACGACGCCAACATGCTCAATGGCAGCTACGCCTACGTCGGCGTCGGATACTACCACACTCAGGTCGGCGTAAATCACTACTACTACTGGGTCCAGCTCTTCGCCCTCGATATGGGAGACTGACGCCCCAACACATCCCGCAGGCTGCGAATCAGGAATCCAAAGGCCGGACATCCCTCGAGCCTTCCCCCCAAGGAATCTGGCCCCTTGACGCGCTAAAAGGCTATAATAGTCAGAGGCCCAGCGACGGTATCCGCCGAAGCGGGCGGAGTCTCCGATGCCTCCGGGCCGAAAAGGTGCTTCTCGTGACGTCCGTGCGGAGGGCGCACGACGACCAACCCCATTGGGGGGACGCAATGCCCCGCTGGAAACGCATGAATCGCCGGTTTCTCCTCGTGGCTCTCTGGGCCGCGGTGGGGGCCGGTTGCCTGCCGCCAAGCTCGTCGACGATCCCGAACAACGGCGGCGGAGGAACCACTACCCCGAGTGGGTCCACCGGCGGGGGGTTCCCCACGGGGAGCGGCTCGGTCGAGGCCTGTCTCGGCGCCGGAAGCCCCTCGACCGCCATCCATCAGGCCCTCTTCGATGCGCTGAACCTCTACCGGATGCAGAACGGTCTCTCGCCGCTGAAGTACTCCACCACACTCGAAAAGGCCGCCGACGACAACGCCCGCGACCAGTATCAGCGACACTTCTTCGATCACATCAACCCGGACGGAGACGGACCCGACGACCGGGCCGTCGACGCGGGCTTCTGCCACCCCTACGTCGGTGAGAACATCGCCTACGGACAGAATGTCCTGGCAACCGTCACCGAAGTCATGGAGGGATGGAAGGCCAGCCCCACCCACAACGCCAGCATGCTCGAACCCGACTTCGAGTACGTCGGCATGGGCTACTACCACGTGACCGTGGGACTGGACAACCTGTACTATTGGGCTCAGTTGCTCGCTTTTGATTACTAGCCTAAGGACAATGACTTAGGCTGGCACGGAGCCCCAAGGTCAACTTGAGAGCCGGGCGGGAGGGTCCGCCCAGGAAGGCTCGCAGCGTTGGTGCCGCCGAGCACCCCGTGCACGTCGGGGCTTGGCCCCCCGTGTAGCGCCTTGCAATTCAGGCTAGCGCTCCGTAAACTATGTGGCTCGGGTCCGATCATGCTCACCTTGCGCCATGGGCGAACGAACCTTGGTGAATACATTCGAGAGTGTCTGTTGCTAGGAGCGGCGGTAGATGGATGCCAACGGTGATCTTGCCGGGATCTTTGGCCAGGAAACCTTCGACCAGGAAACGTATGCCATCCTTCGCGGCATGGTCTACGGGTCCGGACAGGCACACGAGCAGTTTCTCAGTCTGACTCGCGGTCTTCGCGACAAGCTGAGGGGGCCCGACACGGACGATCGTGACGGCGCTCTGAAGATGGGAATCTGCTGCTACCTGTTGGGGCGGCACAAGGAAGCCATGGAATGGCTGGCGGGCGCTCGGGACGTCAAGGAGAAGCGCTACTACTTGGGTGAGTGTCTGCGAGCCACGGGCCAGCCGGACAAGGCGGTCGCCGAGTTCGACAGGGCCGCCGGCAAGGGCTGGGAGGAGTTTGATTGCCAACTCCGCAAGGTGGCGTGCTGCTGCCAATCCGGCAACCTCGCTGAGGCCGAGAAGATCCTCTCGTCGCTGGCCAAGGTCGGCGCGCAGAAGGCCGAATGGCATCACCAGTATGGGTGCTTCCTCGAACGCCAAGGCCAGACCCTCGACGCCATCTCGGAATTCGAACGAGCCATCGCCCTCGACGAAAATCACGCCGGCGCGATGTTCCGACTCGCTTACGCCGTCGACCTGCGGGGCGAGGAGAACCGCGCGATCGAACTCTACCAGCGGTGCGTCTCCCGCCCGCCCGTCCACGTGAACGCCCTGATGAACCTGGCCGTCCTCTACGAGGATCACGGCCGATTCGAGGATGCCGAGGCCTGCCTCAGGCAAGTGCTGGGAACGAACCCCAACCACGCCCGGGCCCGAATGTTCCTCAAGGACGTCCGGGCCAGCATGCACATGATCATCGACGAGGAGCAGGAGCGCGTCCGCGAACGCCGCAACGCCGTCCTGGACATCCCAGTCACCGACTTCGAGTTGTCCGTTCGGAGCCGAAACTGCCTCAAGAAGATGAACATCAACACGCTTGGCGATCTGCTGAGAATCACCGAGGCCGAGCTCCTGGGGTACAAGAACTTCGGCGAGACCTCCCTCAACGAGATCAAGGCCATGCTCTCACAGAAAGGCCTGCGCCTCGGCCAGGCGATGGAGGAGCAGCGACAGATCCGCCGTCCCGACCTCTCCCCGTCCGTCGCCAACGTCAGCCCCGACATCCTCAACAAGACCGTCAGCGAGTTGGACCTCTCGGTCCGTTCCAGGAAATGCCTGCAGCGGCTGAATATCGCCACGCTCGGTGAGCTGGCCTCCCGAACCGAGGCCGAACTGCTCGGTACACGGAATTTCGGCCAGACCTCGCTCAACGAAATCAAGGAACGGCTCTCCGAGAACGGATTGAGCCTGCGAAATCTAGAGGGTTAGACCGAACCTCGTGAGCGGGCCCCGCGTCTAGAAGAGTAGGGCCCGCCGGCCGGGCACGGGAGCACGACGACCGGAATCCCGCCTCCGACCGGCCAGAAGGTCGTCAAGACCGCATCCTGTTCGAGGCAGCCTGCCCGCAGACCACACCACGCCGGGGGGTTGCTCGGGGACGATTGGGGGGCTCCACCGCCGCAACGACAGGGAGGAAACGGATTGCTGCGCTCTGGCATGGTCCCGGCGATTCGATCGGCGCGTTCGCGGCGCGCCATGTCCATCGTCCTGCTAGGAATCGTCTCTTGCCAAATGGGAGGGTGTCTCCGCTCCTCCAGCCGGGCCGGGCATCCCGAAGCCGGCGTGGTCAGCACCGCCGATCGGCGGATTCGCGTTCGACTGGCCAAGGACATCCCCCAGTTCACGCTCGCCGTTCGAGGACCCTGCCTGATCGACGACGACCAGAGCCACCCCCTCCTCGAACCCCTGGCCGAGCTCGGCGCGTGTATCGTCAGGCCCGATCCGGAAACCCCCGACGGACTGCTGATCGGAGAATCGCGCGTCTCGGGTCCCGTCATGCGGGTCCTGCCGAATCGCGACGGTAGCCTCTCTTACGGCGATCGAGAGTACGAGGATCGAGAGTACCGCGGTTACCTCGTCGTCAAACGCGAAGGCGACGGCTTTCTCGTCATCAACGTCGTCGATATTGAATCCTATCTGCGAGGCGTCCTGCAGGGCGAGCTGCCCAAGTACTTTCACCCGGAGACCTATCGCGCTCAAGCGATCATCTCCAGGACCTACGCCCTCTACCAGCGATACGTCAACGGCCCCCAGCGAGCGTGGGACGTCACCGCCACGACCTCCAGCCAGGTCTACCACGGCAAGGAGGGCGAGGGCTCCAAGGCGAACGAGGCCGTCGACGACACCGCCGGACTCGTCTGCGCCTGGGACTCCCCCGAAGGACGCAAGATCTTCTGCGCCTATTTCAGCAGCACCTGCGGAGGGATGAACCAGGACGTGGCCAACGTCAAGGGCGGCCCGTCGGTCCGACCGCTCGAAGGCGGCGTCATCTGTGAGTACTGCAAGGCGTCCGACTGGTATCACTGGCCGACCGCCACCATCAGCAAGGAAGAAATCACCCGCGCCGTCAAGCCGTTCCTCGTCAAGGGAGGATACACCCACGCCGATAAGATCGCTCGCATCGAGAGCATGCAGATCGTTCGCAGGACCAAGGGCGGACGCGCCGTCCGGCTCCGCCTGGTCGACAAGAACGGCCTGACCGTCGACATGCGAGCCGAAGACTTCCGACTGCTCATCAACAGCGGCCGCACGATAAAGAGCACCTGGTTCGACGTCGTCAACGAAGCCAATAGCATTGCCTTCACCAACGGACGCGGCTTCGGCCACGGCATCGGCATGTGTCAGCACGGCGCCGACGGAATGGCCCGTCGCGGCATGAAGGCCGGCCAAATCCTCCAACACTATTACCCCGGATGCGTGCTCGTCAGAGCCTACTGATCGCAAGAACCAAGACAGGAAATCGAGGACGCAGACAACGGCTCACGCCCGCTCGGCCAGGGCGATGTATCCGTTGGCCCGCACCCCCGTCGCGATCCTCAGTCGCAACGGCCCCGATCGGCGCCCGTTCAGTGGAACCATCTCCAGAACCCTCAAGCCCGCCTGGCGCAATAGTCCCTCAAGCTCCTGCCGGCTGAAAACGTGAACGTACATGTTCCGTATCCCCCGGTAGTACCAGAGTATCTTGTCGCCCCACTCCGCCCGGCCTCGGTGCGTCTCCCACAGGTTGCTCAGCGTCGAGTGAATCCCGTGCAGCGTCGTGACGCCGTGCCACCGGTTGTGGACGTGGACCGCCAGCCTCCCGCCCGGCCGCAAGACCCGCGCCAGGCCTTCCAGAAACCCCACGCGATGGGCGTGTCCCGCCACCAGCCCCAGCGTGCTGAACATGCAAATCGCATAGTCGAACGAGCCCGCGCGAAACAGCCGCTCCGTCCGCAACATGTCCCCCCGAACCAGAAACGCGCCGACCCCCGCCTCCTGAACCTTCTCCCTGGCCACGCCAAGCATGTGTTCGGAGAGATCCAATCCGATGACCTGATGACCGCGCCGCGCCAGCTCGATCACGTGACGCGCCGTGCCGCAACCGACGTCCAGCAGCCGCCCCGGAACCTCGAACCATCCGCGGATCAGCTTGGTGTCGTACGCGAACAGGGGCGCCCCGTCGAAGTAGTCATCGTACTCCTCGGCCACGTCACTACTGGCCAGGTAGGCCAACGTCGACGGATGCTTCGGATCCATGCCGGGCTAGAATAGACGAAGATGGACCCGATTTGCCAGCCGTTCATACGCGTTGTATACTGTGCGGAGCATGAACAACGTCACGTATCCATTCCGCACCCCCGGTCCAGCGACCATGGTCATGCCACGGCCCGCACGGGGCCGGTGCGGCTGCTAGTCTTCCGGTATTGCACGGTTGATGAAAGCCTCCCACTGCCTCCGACCGCGGGCCCGCGATTCGGCTCCCCATGCTCGTCCGGGCTTGTGCCATCATCCCCGGACTCCTTAGAATTGGCCCAAACCCGCCCCCGGGCGGAACCGATACAACATGAGGTATCACAATGGCTAACAGGCGATTTCTCATTACGGGGGCCCTGCCCTACTCCAACGGCCGACTCCACGTCGGGCACATCGCCGGGGCCTATCTCCCCGCCGACATCTACGTCCGCTACCTCCGCGCCGCCGGTGACGAGGTCCGCTTCATCTGCGGCAGCGACGACAACGGCGTCGCCGCCCTCAAGACCGCGCGAGAGGAAGGCACGACCGTCGAGGAGCTCACCGCGCGGTTCAACCGCTCCCAGCGCGAGAGCTTCGCCGGGCTCGGCATCGTCTTCGACGTCTACGGCGGCACCCACCAGCCGGGGTTCACCGAGATCCACGAACGGCTCAGCCAGGACCTATTCCGGCGAATCTATCAGAAGGACTACTTCGTCAAGAAGACCACCAAGCAGCTCTATGACGTCGAGGCCAAACAGTTCCTGCCCGACCGCTTCGTCCAGGGAACCTGCATCCACTGCAAGAGCCCGAACGCCTACGGCGATCAGTGCGAAGACTGCGGACGCAGCCTCGATGCCCTCGACCTGATCGACCCCAAGAGCACGATGACCGGCACCAAGCCCGAGCTCCGAGAGACCGTCCACTGGTATCTCCGCCTCGATCGGCTGCAGAAGAGACTGGCCGAATGGCTTCGCACCAAGCAGCGGAACGCCCCCCTCAGCCCGGCCTGGCGCCCCGCCACGGTCAACTTCTCGCTCGGGCAGATCGAGAACGAGGGCCTGCCCGAACGCTGCATGACCCGCGACCTCGACTGGGGCGTGCCCGTGCCGCTCGACGATCCCGACGCCGAGGGAAAGGTCCTCTACGTCTGGTTCGACGCCCCGATCGGATACGTCAGCTTCACCGCCAAGGACTGCGAGGATCGCGGCGAGGGATGGCAAGCCTACGAGCGATGGTGGAAGGACCCCGACTGCCGTGTCGTCCACTTCATCGGCGAGGACAACACCATCTTCCACGCCATCACCTGGCCGGCCATGCTCCTGGCCTCGCACGACAGCGACTCGACCCAGGGCCAGGCCGGCGAGTACCAACTGCCCGCGACCGTCTGCGTCAACGCGTTCCTCAACATCAAGTTCCCCGGCAAGGAAGAAGAGAAGATCAGCAAGTCCCGAGGCACCGCGATCTGGATCGAGGAGTACCTCACACGATTCGCCCCGGACCCGCTCCGCTACTACCTGACGGCCATCGCCCCGGAACGCCAGCGAACCGCGTTCGATCTGGAAGACTTCATCCAGCGCAACAACTCCGAACTGCTCGCCAAGCTCGGTAACCTCGTCAACCGCACGCTGACCTTCGCCAAGAAGTACTTCGACGGCAACGTGCCCGATCCCGGAGACCGCCAGGAGGTCGATCTGGCCCAACTGGCCGCCCGGCAAGCCGCCGGCGACAAGGTCGCCGACCACATCGAGCACTTCCGCTTCCGCGCCGGGCTCGAGGCCGCCATGGAGCTCGCCTCCAAGGGAAACGAGTACTTCGACGTCACCGCGCCCTACAGAACGAGAAAGACGGACCTCGCCGAGTGCGGCCGGGCCGTTAACGTCTGCATCCAGACCGTCCGATCGCTCGCGACCATCATCGGGCCCTTCCTGCCGTTTACGGCCAGGAGCATCCTCCAGCAGTTGGCCATCGATGACGACGCGCTGGCCTGGAGCCGCCTCGCCGAGGAGATCACCCCCGGGCACGCCCTCGGCGAGCCGACGTACCTCTTCCGGAAGATCGAGCCGGAGGAACTTGACTCGGAACAGTGACGAGGGAGCGTTGTCTACCAGACACTGAAGGGGAACCGCCCCAACTGAACGCTCAGCGGTGAAGCCGTCGCCCTTCGGCGATCACCCTACAAGATCGAGCAGGAGTTCAGAGCATGCGGATTCTGGTCGTGTCTCAGTTCTTCGCGCCGGACATCACGGCAGCCGCATTCCGTGTCACGGACGTGGTGACACTCTTGGGCAAGGCCGGCCATGATGTGAAGGTGATCACCTCGCTTCCGCACAAGGCGCAAGTCCACAGCAACGAGGAGGTCGAGAGGGCCATCCCGACCGTCGACGTTCACCGCGTGAGACTCAACGAGTTGAAGGGCGGCGGTTTGCGGCGGTATCTTTCGCACTACCTGTCCTTCGTCCGAAGGAGCGCTATGCGCGGGGTCAAGATCTGGCTGACGGGCTGGCGACCCGATGTAATCTGGGCCAGCAGTCCGCCTCTGTTCGTCGGCCTGAGCGCCCGCTTCCTCTCCATGCTGTTCCGCAAGCCATTGGTCTTCGAAATCAGGGACATCTGGCCGGACACGGCGGTGGCCGCGGGTCAGCTGTCCGAGCACGGGCGCGGGTACCGGATCGGCCGGAAACTCGAACTGTACATGTACCGAAAGGCCCGACACCTCACCTGCGTCTCCATGCCGATGAAGGCATACATCCAAGGCCTCACGGACATCCCGGTGTCCGTCGTGTACAATGGCGTTCCGGAAGATCATGCACGGTTTGACGTCGCGGGTCACCGCCCGGCGGCGCAGGCGAGGAAGGAACGGATACTCTTGTACGCCGGCAACATCGGGCACCTGCAGGAACTCGACCTCCTGATTCGCGGCTTCGTGGCGCTCCAGCAGACAGGCCAAGTGCCGGGGTGGAGGCTTCGCATCGTCGGCGCAGGCCAGCAGGTCGGCAGTCTCGAGTCGCTGGTCAAGGAACTCGATGCATCTGACAGCGTTTCCATCGACCCGCCGCTGTCCCGCGAAAACGCCTTCCGGGCTCTGGCCGACGCCGACGCACTCTATCTGAACCTCAAGAAACACCCGGTCTTGGCCAGAACGATCCCTAGCAAGGTCTTTGACTACCTCCTGGCCGCAAGGCCCATTGTCGCGGGACTTGCAGGAGAGGGCAGGGAGATCCTGGAGAGCACGGGCGCGAACCTCTGCTTTGAGCCTGGTGACGTGGAGGCATTGAAGGCCTCAATCGTTCAAGCGACCCGTCATCTCGAGGAGCTCGAGCAGCGCGCGCCAAGGAACAGGAAACTGGTCATCGAGAAGTACACGCGGGAGAAGGGACTGGCGACCCTCCTGGAGGTGTTCCGGCTGGTCGTCGCCGAAGAGAACGGTCAGGCTGCAAGCGCACGGGATAACGGAGTTCCTCCGAGCAAAGGGGATTGAGAATTGAAGATCCTAGTCACGGGAAGCTCAGGATTCATCGGGTCGCACCTGACGCAAGCATTGCGGCAACAGGGACATGAGATCGTCGGATTGGACATCAGGGATCCTCTTGCCGATTTCGGAATCAACCGCTTCTTCAAAGGCGACGTCCGCAAGAAGGACTCGCTGATGCCGGCGACGGAAGGGGTCGATTGTGTCATCCACCTGGCGGCCGTGCACTTCGACTACGGGCATGCCCCGGAAGAGTACTGGGATACGAACGAGAACGGTATGAAGGGCCTCGTCGCCGCAATGACGCAGGCAGGCATCGACAAGGTGATCTTCTTCAGCACGATCGCCGTCTACGGCGACCGATACGACGAAAGCTCGGAGGAAACGAAACCCAATCCCACCAGCCCGTACGGCGGCTCGAAGCTCGCCGCCGAGACGATCCTCCAAGCCTGGGCGAAGGAGAACCCCGCGCGAGAGGTCACCGTCATTCGTCCGTGCGCCGTCTACGGCGAACGGAACATCACGAACATGAACAACCTGATCCGTCAGATCGACTCCGGCTTCTTCGTCGAAATCGGTTCGGGAAACGTCGTCAAGGCAACGGCATACGTCGGAAATCTCGTCGATGCCGCCTTGCACTGTCTGAGCCGTCTCGAGCCGGGAGTGAAGATCTACAACTACACCGACAAGCCCGATCACACCGTTAGGGACATCGTCGCGATCATCCGCGATGAGCTGGGAAGGAAGCCGAGGGGCCTCTCCTTCCCCCTATGGCTGGCGATTCTCGCCGCGACGCCGTTCAGCCTGCTGGCCGCGCTGACCGGCAAGGACTTCCCCGTAAACATCAAGCGCGTCAAGAAGATCACTTTGCCGACGCTCGTGAACGCCCGGACCATCCGAGAGGATGGGTTCGTCCAAAAGATATCGACCGAACAAGGCCTCCGCCGGATGGTGCGGCACCACCTGGCGAAGAAGGGCAAGTAGTGAAAGAGCCGGCACGGAACCCGAGACATCCGGCTGCACGTGACCGGCATTCCGACTATGGGAGCATCGGAACGACCCCTTTGATCCGGGCCGATCCCGTCCGAAAGCCATGCGCATCGTCATTCTGAGCCAGAACGAGAACGTCTATCTACCGCAATCCTTCGCTAAGGTCTGCCGCCAGCTCGGGAATGAGGTGGTTTGTATCGTCTCATCGCCGGCCATGAGCACGCATGGGGGCGCTCTGAAGGGATTCCTGCGTCACGTGAGACTGTTCGGGGTCTACGGCTCGGCGATCATGGCATGGCGGGTCATGCTCGCCTGGATCAAGGATCGACTCAAGCGGCCCGGCCCCGAGGGACCCTTCTACTCCCTGGCAGCAGTGGCCGGCGCCTTCGATATCCCGTTTAGAAAGATCGAAAGACTCAAGAGCCCGGAATTCGAGGCCGTCTTGACTGAATACGCCCCGGAGTTGCTGATATCGATCAGTTGCCCGCAAATTATAGGCAAGGCCATTCAGAACAGGTTTCCCCTCGGCTGCATCAACGTCCACGGAGCACCCCTTCCGAGGTACCGTGGGCTCATGCCGGCGTTCTGGGCCCTACGTAACGGCGAGAAAAGCACGTGCTCGACCGTCCATGACTTGACCGAAAAACTGGATGACGGTGAGATCCTCGTGCAGCGAGAGGTACCCATCACACCGCAGGACACATGGGATTCACTCGTGCGCAGGACCAAGGCCGCCGGCGCCGACATCTTGCTCGAAGCCATCGAGCAGATCCGAACCGGAACCGTTCGGCGCCGACCGAACCGAGACGAGGAGGCAACCTACTACTCCTTCCCGACAAGGGCGGACCGGCAGGCCTTCCTGGCCGCGGGTCGACGGTTCTTCTGACGGTGTGCATCGTGATTCGCACACGCGCCCGTTCGGGACGCTCGAGTACTGTCAGTCCGGTAGCCTTCGGTGCCCAATACCGGGGCCGACCGTGGAATAGATAGGCAATGGATGTGATCAACGCCTTCACGATCGACGTCGAGGGATGGTTCAACATGCTTGACATCCCGGGAGGGCCCGGCCGCGAGGATTGGCAGCGGCTCGAGGACCGTGATACGGCGCAAACCCTCCGGATGTTGGACCTCGTGGAGCGATATGGCGCCCGGGCAACGTGCTTCATGCTCGGGTGGACCGTCGATCATCGCCCCGGGCTGCTCCGGGACATCGCTCGGCGCGGACATGAAATCGCCAGCCACGGTTACGGACATGACCTGCTCTACGAGATGACGCCTCAGCAATTCCGTGACGATCTCCAGAGATCAAAGGAAGTCATACACCGGGAATGCGGCACGCTGCCACGGGGATACCGCGTGCCGGGTTTCAGCCTGACTGAGAGCACCCCTTGGGCGTTCCAGGTGCTCGCGGATGCGGGGTTCGACTACGACTCCTCCCTCTTCCCGAGCACCCGCGGACACGGGGGCATGCCGAGCGCGCTGCGATTGCCGCACTACGTTGACCTGCCTGACGGCAAGCGCATCCGAGAATTCCCCATTTCCGTGACGCATGTGTTCGGCCGGCGAATAGCCTATGCGGGCGGCGGTTATCTCAGGTTCTTCCCATATCGCTTGGTCCGTCGATGGCTCCGAAGGGCCAACGAGGCGGGCGAACCCGTCATCCTGTACATCCATCCGCACGATGCCGATGTCGGACGACCGCGGCTACGCATGCCCCTAAAGCGACGATTCAAGTGCTACTACAACCTGCACACCACGATGGGTAAACTCGAACGCTTGCTGCAGGACTTCCGATGGGGAACCGCGTACGACGTCCTCAATCGAGCCCTGCCGGCCGCGGCGCCTCCCGCTAATGCCACCGGAAGGGACTAGAGGCCCCTGCGATCGGCAACGTCGCAGACCTCGCGCCGTCCTCCTCGGGCCCGCCCCCCGGCCGACTCACGGCAAGGCGTCCACCCGGCACGTTTTCCTTGCAAAAGCCTCCCGCCCCCGAGGCCGATGATATTCCGTGGAGGCCAAGGTTGGCTCCATGCGCCGAATCAAAACCTCGGCGAGACACTAACTTAGACCTAACTTCGGGCTTGCCAAGCGATGATTAGCTCTCCCAGCGCGATCAACGCCTTCACCATCGACGTCGAAAGTTGGTTCAACATCCTCGACATCCCTTCCGGGCCGGCCCGGTCGGAGTGGCCACGCCTCGAAGACCGCGATTCCGCCCCCATGCGCCGCCTGCTCGACCTGCTCGATCGTCACGGGGTCCGGGCCACCTGCTTCGTCTCCGGATGGACCGCGCAGCACCGACCCGGACTGCTCGACGAAATCGTACGACGAGGCCACGAAGTCGCCTGCCACGGCTACGCCCATCGGCTCATCTACACCATGACCCCCGACCGCTTCCGAGAAGACCTCGAGCTCGCCAAAACCGTCATCGCCCGAGTCTGCGACAAGCCCCCTCTCGGCTATCGCGCCCCCGGCTTCAGCCTCACCGGACGAACGCCCTGGGCCTTCCGAGTCATCGCCGACGCCGGCTTCCAGTACGACTCCTCCGTCTTCCCCGCCCCCAGAGGACACGGCGGAATCCCCGGCGCCGCCCGACTGCCCTACTTCATCGAGATGCCCGGAAATCGCTATCTCCGCGAGTTCCCCATCTCCGTGACGAAGCTGCTCAGCTCCCGAACCGCCTACGTCGGCGGCGGATACCTCCGACTCTTCCCCTATCGCATGATCCGACGCTGGATGCGCCGCGCCCACGCCGCTGGCGAACCCGTCATCCTCTACGTCCACCCGCGGGACATCGATCCCGACCAGCCCCGCATCCCCATGCCGTTGAAACGGCGGCTCAAGTCGTATATCAACTTGCATACGACCCTCGGGAAGCTGGATCGGCTCCTGACGGACTTCCATTGGGCGCCCGCCGTCGACGTCCTCGATCGCGTCCTGCCCTGGTCGTCCGCGCCCCGACGATTCCCGACGCTTCAAGAGAACGCAACGCTGGGAGTAGAGCGACATGAAGGTGATCAACGTTTGCGGCGCGCGACCCAACTTCATGAAGATCGCGCCGCTCATGAGGGCCTACAAGGACTTCAACACGATCGAGCCCGTCCTCGTCCACACCGGACAGCACTATGACGAGAAGATGAGCAAGCTCTTCTTCGAGGAGCTCGAGATCCCCCGACCCGACGTCAACCTCGAGGTCGGCAGCGGCTCCCACGCCCAGCAGACCGCCGAGGTCATGAAGCGCTTCGAGCCCCTCGTCCTCGAACGAAACCCCGACATGGTCCTCGTCGTCGGCGACGTCAACAGCACCATCGCCTGCGCCCTCGTCGCCGCCAAGCTCGGCGTCGCCGTCACCCACGTCGAAGCCGGTCTCCGCAGCTTCGACATGGCCATGCCCGAGGAGATCAACCGCGTCCTGACCGATCGAATCAGCGACCTGCTCTTCGTCAGCGAGCCTAGCGGTCTCGTCAACCTCCGAAGCGAAGGCGTCGATCCGGCCAAGGTCCACTTCGTCGGAAACGTCATGATCGACACCCTCCAGTTCAACCGCGCCAAGGCAGACCAGACCAAGATCCTCGGCCAGCTCGGACTCTCCGAAAAGCAATACGTCGTCGTCACGCTCCACCGCCCGAGCAACGTCGACGAACCCGCCGCCTTCGGCCGAATCCTTGACGCCCTCGAACAGATCCAACAGGACCTGCCCATCGTCTTCCCCATGCACCCCAGAACGCGGAACAACATCCAGAAGATGGGATTCGGCGCCCGAGTCGAGGCGATGAAGCAGCTCCGCATCCTCGAGCCCATCGGCTACCTCGAGTTCCTCAAGCTCACCGCCGAGGCCGCCCTCGTCCTGACCGACTCCGGCGGAATCCAAGAGGAGACCACCATCCTCAGAACCCCCTGCCTGACCGCGCGCGAGAACACCGAGCGACCCGTCACCATCGAACAGGGAACCAATCAGCTCGTCGGAACCGACTCCAGCAAGATCCTCGAGGCCTACCGCAAAGTCCGAGCCGCCCCCCCCAGCAACCTCGCCCCGCCCGAGAAATGGGACGGCCAGGCCGCAAGACGAATCGCCAAGACCCTCGCGGAATGGCAGCCGTAGCCGCCCGCCGATCGTCCAGCCTCATGACAAGACGTCCATGCTGTCCGAAAAGAAGAATGAACCGTGCGTTCATTGGGACTCTGCATTGGGTGGCTCTCTGTTCGCTTCGATCCCGCCAACCCCTCCAGACCGTCACGCCCCCACGGCCCAAAACCGGTGCGATCGCACGTTTCGCTTCGCCGCTCGCGTTGCTAAGCTGTGTCAAATGCTCGACCCTAAGGCAGGCGTGGGAGGCATCCGGGAAACCGTGACAACGCTTCAGACGAAATCGAGCGAACAGCCCGAGCCGCGGGATTCATCCCGCGCGGATGCGTGGGAGTGCGACGAGCTGATCGCGATGCCAACGACAATCATCAAGAAGGCGCGGGGAGCGAAGAAGTGACCTCCAATACTTCGGCCTTCGCTCTTCGTACTTCGTCCGTCACGCCCTCGACCGAGGGCCAGCGCGAGGGCGAGGAAGATTTCGTCCTCCACGTAAACGACCTGAAAACCCACTTCCACACCGTCGAGGGCGAGCTCCCTGCCGTAAACGGCGTCACCTTCTCAATGCGACGCGGACAGATCCTCGCCATCGTCGGCGAAAGCGGCTGCGGAAAGAGCGTCACCGCCTACTCGATCCTCCGCCTCATCCTCGAGCCCGGCAAGATCGTCGGCGGACAGATCCTCGTCAAGCCGCGACACGGCAACCCCATCGACGTGACCGCCCTGGACAAAAAGTCCGAACGGCTCTTCGCACTCCGCGGCGGACTCGTCTCCATGATCTTCCAGGAACCCATGACCGCCCTCAGCCCCGTCCACACGATCGGCAACCAGATCTGCGAGGCAATCCTGCTCCACCAGGACGCGACCAACGAGCAGGCCGAGGCCCGCGCCGCCGAGATGCTCGCAAAGGTCGGCATCCCCAACCCCGCCGAGAGGCTCCGCCAGTATCCCTTCGAGATGAGCGGCGGCATGCGCCAACGGGCCGTCATCGCCATGGCCATGGTCTGCAATCCCGAGCTCCTCATCGCCGACGAACCCACCACCGCCCTCGACGTGACCATCCAGGCCCAGATCATGTCGCTCATGAAATCCCTGCAGCGCGAGAGCGGCGCCTCCATCCTCCTCATCACCCACGACCTCGGCGTCGTCGCGCAGATGGCCGACGAGGTGGCCGTCATGTACCTCGGACGAATCGTCGAACAGGCCGACGTCCGCACCGTGCTCAAATCGCCCAAACACCCCTACACCATGGCCCTGCTCGAGTCGCTGCCCAGCCTGAGAACCGCCCACGAGAAGCTCCGCTCCATCAAGGGCAGCGTCCCCTCGCTCACCGAGATCCCCCCGGGCTGTCCGTTCCATCCCCGTTGCGACTACTATCAGCCCGAACGATGTGACGTCGGCGGGCCGCCCGAACTGAGAACCATCTCCCCCGCGCACAAAGTCGCGTGCCTCCGCGCCGAGGAGATCACCAAGGACAAGAAACGTCTTAGCCCCTGAGAGCGACAGAACCGATGCCCAGCCAGACGGGTCAAATCGCCGCGCCGCCCGATGACACCGCTCGCCCCGAGCCCCTGCTCCGGGTCCGAGGCCTCTGCAAATACTTCCCCATCCACGGCAAGGGACTCCTGCAGCGCGTCGTCGGAACCGTCCGCGCCGTCGACGACGTCAGCTTCGACCTGCCCCCCGGCGAGATGCTCGGCCTCGTCGGCGAAAGCGGCTCCGGAAAGACCACCCTCGCACGAACCATCCTCCGCGCGATCGACCCGACCGCGGGCGAGGTCTGGTTCCGCTCCAACGGCCGGCCCGTCAACCTCGCCGCGCTGCCCCCCAAGCGGCTCAAGCCGCTCCGTACGCAAATGCAGATGATCTTCCAGGACCCCTTCAGCTCCCTGAACCCCAGAATGACCGTCGGCGACATCGTCGGCGAGCCCCTCGTCGTCCACCGCCTGGCCAGAGGCTCCGAGCTTAAACGACGCGTCGACGACATGCTCGCCAGGGTCGGCCTCAAGCCCGAGCACGCCGGCCGCTATCCCCACGCATTCAGCGGAGGCCAGCGCCAGCGAATCGGCATCGCCCGAGCGCTCATCCTCGAGCCCTCCCTCGTCATCGCCGACGAGCCCGTATCCGCCCTGGACGTCTCCGTCCAGGCCCAGGTCATCAACCTCCTCGGAGAGCTCAAGGAGGAGTTCCAGCTCACCTGCATCTTCGTCGCCCACGACCTCAGCGTCGTAAAGCACATCTGCGACCGAGTGGCCGTCATGTACGCCGGAAAGATCGTCGAGGTCGCTCCGTCCGACGAGCTGTTCGACGCCCCCAAACACCCCTACACGCGCGCCCTGATCTCCGCCGTACCCTACCCCGACCCCGACCGCCCCATGCAGTTCGCCCTCGCCGGCGAAATCGCCGACCCCGCCAACCTCCCCCCCGGATGCAGCTTCCACCCCCGATGCACCGAGTGCGTCAAACCATGCAAAGCGACCCGCCCCGAGCTCATCGGCCTGACCCAATACCGCCAAATCGCCTGCCACCTCTACACCCAAGACCGATCCGTCTAGTGTCCTCTTCCGCAAGACAGCTTCGTGGTGGGTGGCACGGGTCCGCCGTCCCCCCAAGCAACCCTCGCCCTGCCGTAACGCAAGCTTCCAGCCTGCCGGGAAAGTAGACAAAGGATGCCCGCGACGCACGAGAGCGTCCGACCGTTGGGTGGCACGGGTCCGCCGTCACCCCCCAACTAGGACACCATACCCGATCCAACTATCCCTTGCGGAGACCCCCTGGGTCAACGAAGCCCCAGGCGGCCCCGTGGCTCGCACGCTCCCCCAGACCGGGTGCCCCATCGCTTCAGCGGCGGGGAACTCGAATTCCAGTTCTGGATCGTCCCCTCGATGTCAAAAACCATGCTGCGGTAGAAATCGCCGTCAACTCCAGGAGCGAACCCCCGACCCCTGCGCGGACGATTCGCCATCCCGTGCCATACTGCCCACCCCGCAACGCTTCAGCTCCCCGCCTTCCCCCCACAGCGCCCTCCAGGTACGATGCCCCGCCCCTGGCTCGCCTCGCTCCGTGCGCGGAGGTGGCAGTGCGCGGATCGGCCGGGAGAGACGACGACCCATGAAAACCATCCTCGACATCTCCGTCCTGCTCGTCACCTTCGCGATGATGCTGACCGTCGGCATGGGCCTCGAAACAAGCCACTTCAAGGCCCTTGCCCGCCGAAGACGAGTCCTCCCGGCCGTCCTGATCGGACAGACCGTCCTGCTACCACTGATCGGCTGGTGCATCACCCGGGCCGCCGCGCTTCCCCCCCACCTGTCCGCCGGCATCCTGCTGATGGCGGCATGTCCGGTAGGCAGCATCGCCAACTTCTTCACGAGCCTCGCCCGGGCCAACACGGCCCTGTCCGTCGCCGCGAACATGCTCACCTGCCTGCTGGCCGCGCCGACGATGGCCGCCGTCTTCGAGATCTACGGCCGCATGGCGGGCGAGCGCTTCGTGTTCGCCGCCCCCTCGCTTCAGCTCGGCATCCGCGTCATGCTGATGACCGCCGTGCCCATCGTCCTCGGAATGGTCCTCCGACGACTCGCCCCCCGCCACGTCGCCAGGATCGGGTCCCTCATCCAGGCCGCGTGCACGCTCGGAATCCTGGGAGTCGTCGCCCTGGTCGTGGCGGCACAAGCGGACAGCCTCGCCGCCCAGTGGAAACCCGCCGCCGCCGCCAGCCTGGCCCTGATGACCATCGCCATGCTCGCCGGATGGATCACAAGCGCCGCAGTCGGCCTGCCCACAGCCGACCGAATGACCTTCGCCGTCGTCTTCGCCACCAGAAACGTCGCCCTCGGCTCCGCCGTGGCCGTCACCCTCCTAGGACGCGTCGACTACGCCGCCTTCGGAGTCGTCTACTTCCTAACCGAAGTCCCCCTCCTCCTGGCCCTAGTGGCCATCCACCGACGCCGACAGCCCCGAAGCGATCGGACCCCTTCCACCGAAACGACGCAGTGATGCCGGATGCATCAATCTCGGAGTTGGGAGTTGGAGTTGGGAGTTGGGGTCAACTCTTGGGAGTTGGGGTCAACGAGTTGGAGTTGGGGGAGTTGGGGTCAACTCTTGACACTTGACATCCCGACCTCTGCTACGGCTCGCCGCCGGAGTTGGAGTTGGGGTCAACTCTTGACACTTGACATCCCGACCTCTGCTACGGCTCGCCGCCGGCTTCATCGGGGCTTCCACACAATCAGGCCGGGCACGCCGTCGAAGTCATCGTCATTCGTGATCAGGTGCTCCATGCCGTGTCGTCGCATCAAGGCCACGATGATCGCGTCGTTGGTGAGCAGGCCGTGCTGGACACTCAACTCGGCGGCCTCGATGACGGTCTGACTATCAACAGGGAGCAACCGCAGGTGCAAGAGATCAAGCTGCCGGGCGGCGTCACGAAAGGCGGACAGTTCGCGGATGCCCTCCGGATGCCGCTGAAGCCAAGCCGCGGCACCCTTGTCCAGCTTGAATCGTTCCTGCGCCTCCACCGCCATCACCCGATGCACGGCGTCGGCGAGACATGAGGCGGTGGAGACCGCGTCAATCTCGGACCGAACGACCCGCCCGAGAAAGGACCGGCAGACGGCGCTTGCCTCGCCAAGCTCCACGAAGTGATAGACCAGGATGTTGGCGTCCACGAAACAGGTGGCGCCCAGAGGCAGGTCCAGCGGCATGGGTCAGGAGTTCTCCAGGCCGGATTCCGCGTCATGGATCAGATGCCGCGCCGCGGCCGGATCCGAGGGCACGAGCACCGGGCGCAGGAATGAATCATCCGGCGAGGGGTGCGTCTCGGGTTCCACATGAACAATCAACGTCTGGTCGCGCGGCAGTTCCACCGGCTCTTCGGGGATCAGCGCCTTGCCGTCAAAACGGGCTCGAATCGCTACCATTGAGGCACCTCATCTGGCGAGTGTGTGCCCGCAAGCACAAACGAATGCCGCTGCCTCGCCCTGCCAATACATTCTACCATGCAGCACGTCAGAACCAAGCCTCCAAGAGGCCTCAGCCCGAACTCCCTCGGAATCGGGGCCAACTCTTGCCCCCTCCCCCCACTCCAGACTGCATCAAGATGCACGCTACCACGTCGGCCTGGCGTAGCCCTTGCCGACCGTCAGCTCGCGGGCGCGCCGTTCCACCTCCGGGTTCGGGTCGTGGAGCGCCAGCTCGAAGATCGCCCGGCATTCGGACGGGTCCACCTCGGCAAGCACGGTCGCCGTCTGCATCCGGACGCAGGCGGCCGGGTCCTTCAGGCCTCGTTCGAGCCAATACAGGCGGTCGCTATCCGAGTGCTTGGCCAGCGCCGCGATCGCCGCGCCGCGCGTTCGCTTGTCCTTCGAAGCCGCCAGCGGACGAATCACCTCCGGATCGGCGTCCTGGCACGCCGTCATCGTCCGCAACGCCGCCACGCGGACGTCACTGCTCTTGTCATCAAGCAGTCAATAAGGGGGTCAGGCTTACTTCTTGACCTGGTCGGCATTGGCGTTACGCTGACGGCATGCCCAGACGACTTCGAATCGACCTCGGTGGTTTCGTCTATCACGTCCTCAACCGGCGAGCGGGACGACTCTCGCTCTTCAAGAAGGACGAGGACTACGCGTCCTTCACCAACGTGCTCGACGAAGCCTCCGAGCGAGTGCCGATGCGGGTCGTGGCCTACTGCCTCATGCCCAACCACTGGCATCTGGTCCTGTGGCCCCGACATGATGGTGATCTGGCCAGGTACATGCAGTGGCTGACCACGACGCGCATGCGACGCTGGCACGCCCACCACGGCACGCGCGGCACGGGACCTCTGTACCAGGGCCGGTACAAGAGCTTCCCAATTCAAGACGATCGCCATTTCCTGATCGTTTCTCGGTACGTCGAGCGGAATCCGCTGAGAGCGAACTTGGGATTCGGGGTCAACTCTTGACACCTGACATCCCGGCTCATGCAGCGTGGCTATACGCCCCCTTGCATCCCCTCTCACTTGCCCTTCCCGCCCCCTCCCCCCTTCACAAACCCCTGCCCCCCAATCAGCCACCGCTCCGGCCGCGACCACAGCGTCTTCTCCACGTACGCCGTCTGGTCGATCCGATCCAGCGTCGCCAGCAGCTTCGGATCGCCCAGCTCTCGGAACAGCTCGCTCCGCGGGTTGAACTGATTGAACAAATAGATCCCGTCCACCCCCGCCCTCCAAGCCATCATCGCCTCGCCGCGGAACACCTTCCGCATGTACCCCCCGTCCTTGTACTTGTCCGGCGGCGCGATCCGCCGCGTCACCAGGCACGCATACACCGGCACGTCGTACTTCTTGCCCAACGCGACGAGATCCTCCCACGGCTCGAGCTTGAAGTACCCACCGCCCGTGACGATGTCGATCAGATCCTCCTCCAGCCAGCGGACCAGATCGATCCCCAGCGCCTTGCAGTACCGCACCGAATCGGGAATCCGCACCGCCACCAGCACCGGACGCCCACGCCTAGCCCCCACCTCCTCCGTCATCCGACGCACCCGCCGAACCAGCGCCGTCATCTCGTCCCGCTGATCCTGCGTCACCGGCCCGCCCGTCATCTGACACTTGAACAGCACCGGATGCCGGAAGAAGTCCATCTCGATCCCGTCCACGTCGTACCGCGTGCACACGTCCTGAAGGATTCGGAACACCTTCTCCCGAACCGCCGGTACCCCGTAGTCCACTGACGACCACCGATTGCACCCGTACGGATACTTCTTGGTCTTGACGCCCACGAGGTACTCCGGGTGATCCCGCTTCCACTTGCACAGCAGCTCAGGCCGGCCCGAGTCGTGCGTGTCGTTCATCCGCATCGACCAGAAGATCTCGATCCCGTGCTTGTGCCCGAAGTCCACCATCGTCGCCACCGAATCCGTCCCCAGCTTGATCAGGTCGACGTTGTATCGCGGCCTCTCCTGCGAGCTCGTCAGCAGCTCCGACTCCTCGCTGCGGTGCGAGTAGAGGTTGAACACCCCCGAGCAGTAGAAGATCGAATCCACCTGCGACCCCAGCAGCGGCGTCGTCCGCGCGCTGAGGAAGAGCTCGGGCGTCTTAGGCTCCTCCGGCTTGGCCTTGTTCAGGTCGTTCCCGTCGTTGTTCATGATGATCCGCCGGCGACGATGCCGAGCCTTCTTCCGAGCCTCCTTGAGAGAGGCAAGGTCCATCGCCCCCCCGCCCGCAACGCCAGTCTTGGCCGTCCCCGCCGCGCCCCAAGCGTCTTCAGAAAGCTGCTGGACACCCACCACCATCACGACAACAACGCAGGTCGCACGAACCATGATCTCTCCCTCGAATCGAATCAAAGCGGACAACACACGCCCAACAGAATACCCCCCCACCAACCCACAAACCACCTATGGACCGCGGGCGGCCCGCCCCGTCGGGGCTCGACGCCGCTTCTTGTTTGAACTGAGGCCAGCCCGCCCCGTCAGGGCTCAACAACGCCTTCCCAGAAAACGCGCCCCCTCCTTAGATTCCCCCCTTCTTCCTTCTTACTCCTTCCTTCTCACTTCCCCAGTACCCCGACCCCCTTATCCCCAAGGAGGGGGCCCCAAGGAGGGGCCCCCCGGACGGCGCCCCCCACAACCCAGCGCCGCCTAGGACAGGTACGTCTCGTCCCCTCGTAACGCAGGCTTCCAGCCTGCCCGGATGTAACGCAGGCTTCCAGCCTGCCCCAGAGGAGCCACCCCATGCAACAGCCTGGCCTGCCAGCCCGAAGCCGAACACCCCAGAATCCGTGCATTTCCGCGCATTTCAGCGCATTCCGAGACATTCCGAGACATTCCGAGACATTCCGGGACATTTCGGGACATTTCGGGACATCGCCCACCCCTTCCCCGATGTCGACGTGTCGACTTTTCGACGTGCCGACCTCTCCACAGCGCATTCCGAGACATTTCGAGACATCGCCCACCCCTTCCCCGATGTCGACGTGTCGACTTTTCGACGTGCCGACCTCTCCACAGCGCATTCCGAGACATTCCGAGACATTGTGGGACATCGTGGGACACCGAGCACGACGCTCCCCCATCTCCCTTCTCATCATTCATCATTCAGCATTCATCCTTCGCGCTTCTTCCCCCCTTGTCCCCACGCGCCCTCGCCATTATCCTTCCCCATCAACTTCGGAGAACGATCATGACAGCATCACTCGCCTGCATCGCCATTCTCGCGCTCGGCGCCGACAAAGACGTCCTCGCCTGGACCTTCGACACCGACGCCGACCTAAAGGCCTGGGTCCCGAACGCCTTTCTCGCCAACGTCAAGGTCGCCGGCGGCGCAGTCAGCGCCGACGCCGTCGACTGGGACCCCTTCTTCACCTGCCAGGGCCTGACCTTCCCCGCCACCCCCTGGCAGTACGTCCTCCTGAGGATCAAGGCCAACCGCCCCGGCCAGGGCCAGCTCTTCTGGTCGGCCCAGACCTCCGGCCAATACGGCGGCCTCTCGCCCAACAAGAACACCACGTTCCAGGTCAAGGGCTCCGGCGCATGGGAAGAGATCCCCATCTTCCCCTTCTGGCAGGCCGAGGGCACCATCCGACAGCTCCGGCTCGACGTCTACGACGGCGCCCACTTCGACATCGACTACATCCGCATCCTGACCTGGGGCAAGGATGAGCCCCCGAAAAAGGACACCTACTCCTGGCAGCTCGGCGGAAACCTCGACGCCTGGCGCGTCCACCCCGCCGCCGACGTCCTGCTAGCCCCCCGCCTGCACCTCGACGTCGACGGCAAGGACTGGGTCACCCTCCAAATCCGCAGCGACAAAGACGGCTCCGCCGGCGTCGTCTGGGCCTCCGCCGGCCTGCGAGGTCTCCAGCACCGCAACTTCGTCCTGCGAGGCGACGGCAAACCCCGCCACTACAACGTCGAGATGGCCGGCATCTCCGCGTGGAAGAGCCCCGTCGTCGCCTTCGGCATCCAGTTGCCGTCAGAGGCCGGCGTCCGCGTCGAATCGATCCAGATCGCCGCCGAACCCACCGGTCCGCCCGAGGTCGTCGTCGACTACTTCGGCTTCGAGAACGCCATCCAGCGAGCCGGACGACCCGCCCGCGTCCTCGCCCAGTTCTCCAACGAAGGCGGCTCCCCCGGCCAAGACCTGAAGATGAAGCTCGACCTACCCCAAGGCGTCACGATGGTCGAGGGGAGCCCCGAGCAGACGCTCGCCGCCGTTGACTACGACGAGCAGCAGTCGCTGACCTGGACCGTCCGCGCCGCCGCGCCCGGCCACTACAAGGTCAAGCTGATCGCCCAGGGCCAGGGCGCCCCCCAACCCACCGAGACGGTGCTGCACTTCCTCGAACCCCTCAACCCGACCAAGGCCGACTACGTGCCCCCGCCGCGCCCCGTCAAGACCGACATCGACGTCTGCGCCTACTACTTCCCCGGCTGGAACAATGACGCCAAGTGGGATTGCATCCGCCGCGTCGCCCCCATCCGGAAGCCCCTCCTCGGCTACTACGACGAGGCCAACCCCGAATGCGTCGACTGGCAGATCAAGTGGTCCGTCGAGAACGGCATCTCCGTCTATCTCGTCGACTGGTACTGGGTCCAGGGCCGTCAGCACCTCCAGCACTGGTTCGACGCATACCGCAAGGCCAGATACCGCGACGACCTGAAGGTCGCCATCATGTGGGCCAACCACAACCCGCCCAAGACGCATTCCGTCGAGGACTGGCGCAACGTCACCAAGGAATGGATCGACAAGTACTTCAACCTGAAGACTTACTACCACGTCGACGGCAAACCGGCCCTCTTCCTCTGGAACCCGACCGGCCTCCGCAACGATGTGGGCGGCTCCGACGTCGTGGCCAAGTGCTTCCAGGAATCCCAGGAGATGGCCCGCGCCGCCGGCCATAAGGGCATCACCTTCATCGCCATGTTCGGGCACGAGTCCGAGGCGGGCGTTAAGGCCCTGCTCAAGGAAGGCTACTACGGAGCGACGAACTACCACGAGTGGGCCGAGGCCCCCCAACTCGTCAAGGACATCAGAAGCAACCGCTACGAGGACATCAACAAGACCGTCCGCAAGGCCTGGGAGACCAAGGTCGCCCGCTGCGGCAAGCTCGTCTACTACCCCGTCGTCGACACCGGCTGGGACGCGCGCCCCTGGCACGGCGACCGCTCCCGCGTCATCCTCGGCCGAACGCCCGACGAGTTCGAGGCCATCCTCCGCCAGGCCAAGGCCTACTGCAGTGAGATCGGACGCAAGTTCGTCGTCCTCGGACCGCTCAACGAGTGGGGCGAGGGTAGCTACATCGAGCCGAACCTCGAGTTCGGCTTCGACATGCTCGAACGAGTCCGAAAGGTCTTCGCCAAGGGCGACCCGTCGAGCTGGCCCAAGAACGTCGCCCCCTCCGACGTCGGCCTCGGCCCCTACGAGTTCCCCGCCTCGCCCAAGACGACCTCATGGACCTTCGACAACGGCGCCGGCGGGTGGAGCGCCATGATGGGCGTGTCGGAACCCGTCGTCAAAGACGGTGCCCTGAGGTTCAAGACCGTCAGTCACGACCCCGCCATCATGGTCAGCACCGGCGGCATTCGTGCCAGGGACTTCAAGAAGGTCGTCATCCGAATGCAGCTCGAAGGAAAGATACCACCAGGCGACGGCGCCCAGGTCTTCTTCTCCGTCAGCGCCGCGGCCATGACCGAGGCCACCAGCTTCCGGTTCCCCCTGGCCGCCGACGGAAAGATGACCACCTACACCGTCGACCTGACCCAAGTGCCGCGCTGGCGAGGACGAATCACCACGCTCCGCTTCGACCCGTGCGGCACGAACGACGTGAACGTCGCCCTCGACGAGATCCGCCTCGAGTAGCCCGCATCGCGAGGAGGATCGAGGACTACGTCGAGGACGTAGTGCAGCGCCGCCGACGAATTCGGCCGGGTGGCCCATCGCTTCAGCGGTGGGGGACGCGAATTCCGTTTGGGGATCGTGTCTCCGACGGCCAAAGCCATGAACCGTGCATCGAACGTCTTCGAGGAGCACACTGCTCATTCATTGTTGCGGGCCGCTTAGCGACGAGAAAGCACACGCCAGGAAACAACCGCCGTCGCCATACTCAACGCGACGAAGGTTTTAATAATACAGATCTATAATATCCTGATTTGTCTACTTGCCTGAACCAACGAGCTTCACGTCCACCCCCTCGGCCGCGCACTTGAGATCCATCCTCGCCCCGTGCGGGTTGTGCACGGTGATCCGCCCCCGCACGTCGTGAACCCCCAGCTTCGCCCCCTCATCCTCGGCCACCAGCACCGGCCGGTCGAGCGTGTCGTACACGTGGCAGTCCACGAAGTCGATCCCCCCGTGCTTCTTCGTCAGCGCCGGCCTCATCAGCGTCAGCAGAAACGCCACCCCCGGCTCCCGCGGCCCCTTGCCCGTCTCCCACCGCGGAATCCCAACGTCCTTCCATTTGCAGTTCACGAACCGGACCCGGGCGTTGTCCGCCGACTTGTCGTAGATGTATACCCCGCCGTTGCGCGTGCCCTCGATCGTGCAGTCCCGAAACTCGATCGTCCCCTTCGGGCCGTCGTCCTTGACCGCCCCCACGCCGACCCCGACGTCTTTGCCCCCGCGAAACAGACAGCCCTCGACCAGCAGCGAGACCGGATCGCTCTTGGCCGAAAGGTGCTTGAGATAGATCAAAACGCCCGCGCCGGTGTTGTTCTCGATCAGGCAGTTGCGCATCACGCAGTTGACCAGCTTCTCCCTCGCCTGATTCGGCTCGAAGTCGATCCCCGCCTGCGGTGCCGTCCCGTTCGTGTCGGACAAGACGCAGTTCTCGATCAGCAGATTCACCGCGCCGATCACGCTGATGCCCTGACGATGGTGATCGTGGCAGACGACGTCGCGGATCACGACGTCCTGGCAATACGGCAGCTTCCCGGTCGCGCCGAGGTAGATCCCGTCGCCCCCGCTGCTCTCCAAGCGAACGCCCTCGACCCGAATCCTCCGGCACCCCTGAAGATCCAGGCACGTTCGCCATTCGGCCTTGGCGTACGGCGCCTTCTGATAGTCCTTCTTGCGCATCCGAAGCGTCGCGCCGTACCCGCGGATCGTGATGTCGCTCGCATCCGAGGCCGAAAGCAGCGAGTCGCCCTTGCCGAGAAACTCCCCCTTCTTCGCCAGCACGACCACGCCCGGCTCGAAGACCAGCTCCAACCCGCTACGAAGCCTGATCGGAGTGACGATCCAATCCGCCCCGACGAACGGAACGATCACCTTCCGCGCGCCCGAGTCGATCGCCGCCTGGATGCTCCGCGTCGAGTCCTCGCGATCGAACCCCCACCAGGCCGCGTTGGCCACGACACGCTTCCCGGCGACGACCTCCTGAACCGCCGCCGGATCCGCAAGCTCTCCCGAGCCGACCCCGCACGAAAGCAGAATGACGAGTTGCACGGAGGTAAGCATCGCGTAGCTCCTGGATTGTCCCGGCCATCAAGCCAAACCACGTCCCGCCCCATATGGAGTGCGGCGGCTTGACGCCGCTTTGGATTCTCATGGAGTGCGGGCGGCCTGCCCCTTTGCGGCTCGACGCCGCCCTTCACCGCCCGCCAGCCCAAGCCCGGACCAAGCGGGAATCCTCTGCCCTTCGTCCTTCGTACTTCGTCCTTCCCTGAGACTACCACCGGTCCGTGCGGAACGGCGAGGCCGGCAGACCCTCCTTGTTGCTCAGGTTCGGCTGCGCCTCCTGATGCCACCCGAAGCGGACCGCCACCGGCTTGGCCACCTGATCGCTCGAGACCACCACCGTCGCCCCGTCGATCTCCGCCTTGGCGTCGACGAACTTCTTGTCCTCACCGGCGACCTGGAAGTGCGTCAGCGGCTTGCCGTCACGCGAGACGAACCCCCCGCCAACGTGGTCGAACGTGATCCGCGCCTTGTTGCCGTCGACCGCCATCGACTTGTACAGCGGGCCCGAGTACACGAGGCCCTCCTTGCCGTACGTCTTGGCCAGCGCCCACAACGCCAGCCGCTTGCCGACGTCCTGCTTGTTGATCGGGTGAATGTCCGCGATGTTGGCGACGATGTCGACGGTCACGCACATGCCCGTGTTCGGAATCGCCAACGACGCGTTCTGCGCCTCCCAGATCATCGGTAGGGCCAGCACGTCGCCCTGATACCGGAACGGCGCCAACTGCACGAAGTAGAACGGGAAATCGCCCTCGGCCCACACCTTCCGCCACCCGTCGATGAGGGCCTTCATCTTCTCGAAATACAGCATGCCCTCGCCCCGGTTCGACTCGCCCTGATACCAGATCGCCCCGCGTATCGCGAAGGGAACGATCGGCTGCACCATCCCGTTGTACAGCCCCGTCGGCTGGCCGTGGCTGTTGAGCGCGTGATTCGGGAACCCCGGCGGCGGCGAGACCCGCTTGCCCTCCTCCAGATCCTTCTTGGCCACCGGCACCCAAGCGGCGATCTGCTCCACCGCCTTCGGCACGGCGTTGAAGTAGTCCTGGTTCGCCTTGGCGATCGTCTCGCAGATGCCCCGCAACGCCGGAACCGACGCGAAACCCTCCGGCGGCGTCCACGGCTCGATCCGCGTCCCGCCCCACGACGTGTCGATCAGGCCGATCGGCACGTTCAACTCCTTCTGAAGCGCCCGGCCGAAGTAGTAACCCGCCGCCGAGAAGCCGCCGTAGTCGCCCCTGGCAACGCTCTCGGGCGTGCAGTGCTCCCACGGCACGTCGATGTCCGACTCCGGCAGCCCGCTCGGACGGTGCGGAACCTGGAACAGCCGGATGTTCGGATGCTTCGCCGCCGCGATCTCCTCCTTGCCGTTGGCAGCCGGGCCGACGCCCATCTCCATATTCGACTGCCCCGAGCACACCCAAACCTCGCCGATGAGGATGTCCGTCAGCTTGAGCGTGTTCTTGCCGCTAACGGTCATCTCGATCGGACCGCCCGCCTTCATCGCCGGGAACCGCACCGCCCATCGCCCGTGCTCGTTCGTCGTGGCGCTCTTCTCCCTGTCGCCCAACTTCACCGTGACCTTCTCGCCCGGATCCGCCCAACCCCAGATCGGCAAGGGCTTGTCCTGCTGCAGAACCATGTGGCTGCCGATGATGTGCGGCAGCCTCACGTCCGCCGACACCGGCGAGCTGATCAGGAAGATCCCCGCGACGAATAGGCTCATCGCAGCCCGCAAGACCCAACGCTTCGACTGGCTCATGTTCACTCCTTCTCTGCGCGCCCACCCGCGCCGCCGGCACCGGCCCCGAGGATGGGCGTCTCACGCCATGATTCGTAGAGAGAATGTAAGCGGAAACCCCCCGCGCCGGTAGTCGCCTCCCCGATTTTCCCCGAGACCACTGCCGACCAAAGGAAGCTGCCCCCCACAACCACCTACCGCCCCGCGAGCCGCGCTTTCATCCAAGCGTAAACGCTATCGCCGATCTGCCGATACCCCTCCGCGCTCGGATGCACGCCGTTGCACAAGCGCGCCCCCGTCTCGCTCGTCCGAGCATTCCAGGGCGCCGTCTGTTTCGGATAGTTGTGCAGGCAGTCGACGTTAACGTACGCCGGAATGAGCGTCACCCGATCCTTCGCCCGACCCGCGTAATGCGCCATCATCCGCTCGACCACGCGATGCTGGTTCCGCTTGTACTGCCACCGCGTCTGCCCGCAGTGGTAGTTCGCCCCGAAGGCATCCTGCGTGGCCGCCGGCGGCACCGGACAGATCAGCCCAATGCACGTCGTCTCGCCTACCTTGCGGACCATCTCGATCAGCTCGTCCATGTATCGGAGGAACTCGTCGATCCGCTCCTCGATCGTCTCGTCCGTCGCGCTGAACGTGTCGTTGCATCCGAGGAAGATCGTCACGAAGTCCGGCGCCTTGCCCTGGTTGAACTCCTTGCAGTACCGGGCGAAGTCCAGCTTCGGCTTGCCGCCGCCGTCCGCGTACAGAAACGGGCTGCCCACCTCCTTGGCCTTCCCCGTTCGAGCCACGCCCGTGGAGTACGTGACGAATCGCTTGGCCGTCCAGCCCCCGTACCCCTCGTGACGATTCTTGCCCGACGGATCCTTGGGAACGTGCGTCCCGACGAGCGTCAGCTTCGGATTGCCGCCCCTGGCGAACAGATCCAGCAACTGCTGCGAGTACACCGACGCGTGCGTCAGACTGTCGCCGATCAGCAGGGCCGTGATCTCTTTGCCCGACCCCGCCTCCAGAGGCGCCACGCAGACGGTCGACTTGCCCCGCGCGACGATCCGATTGGCCTGGTCCCGAACCTCAATGGTCAGTGGATAGCTGCCGGCGTCTTTGCTGGCCGGCGTGTACGTCCACCGCTCGGCCTGCTGCGCCCCCTTGTCGCAAGCCACGTCGAACGCATAGTTGGCCGGATTGAGCACCAGCGTCACGTCGTCGAAGTAGACGTTCGTCTCGATGCCGGGCGCGGCGTAGATCACCTCCGGCAGAAGCAGGCGGATCTCATCGCCTGCCGCCACCGACCCCTTGCTCGAGGGCTCCGCCCCGACGGCGCCCCGCGCGAGCACTAGCAAGCAGACGACGAATACATCATTGAGCGTTCTCACACCCATCTCCGTTCCTCCTCGACCGGTACTCATGTGCAGGTTGACGCACCCTAACCGGATCGGTATGACATGCCAAGTGGTCCCGGGGGGCATGCGCCCGCCAGCAAAGGAGTCGCAGGTCATGAACAAGGCGGAAATCACTCGTCGAGAATTCTGCGCATCGGCCGGCGCCGCGGTCATGCTGGGCAGCCACGCGCTCGCGGAGGTCAGCCAGGAGAAGACCAAGCCCGTCCGCATCGGCGTCATCGGCGTCGGCGGCCGAGGCACCGGCCTGCTGAAGGTCATGCTCTCGCTGCCCGGCGTCGAGGTGCCCGTCATCTGCGACATCAACGAGGCCAATCTCAACCGCGCCACCGAGATCGTCAAGCGGATCAAGGGCAACCCGCCCGAGGGCTTCAGCAAAGGCCCCCACGACTACCGCCGAATGCTCCAGCGAGACGACTTCGACGCCGTCCTCATCGCCACCCCCGCCCCGCTCCACGCCGAGATGGCCGCCGACACGCTCAAGGCCGGAAAGCACTGCGGCTCCGAGGTGCCCGGCGCCTACACCATGGACGAGTGTTGGCAGCTCGTCAAAACGAAGGAACAAACGGGCAAACGCTACATGCTGCTCGAGAACTACTGCTACGCCCAGCAGCGCATGATGGTCCTCAACATGGTCCGCAAGGGCGTCTTCGGCGAGACCTATTACGCCGAATGCTCCTACATCCACGACTGCAGCTCGCTCCGCTTCAAGCCCGACGGCTCCCTCACCTGGCGCGGCGAGGTCAAACGCGACCTGATCGGTAACCTCTATCCCACCCACTCGCTCGGCCCGGTCAGCAAGTGGATGAACATCAACCGCGGTGACCGCATGACCTCGCTCGTCAGCTCGATGAGCAAGCCCGCCGCCCTCCACGCCTACGCCGTTAAGCGGTTCGGCAAGGACAGCGACCCCGCCAGACTGAAGTTCAGGTGCGGGGACATGTCCGTCACGCTCATCAAGACCGCACAGGACCGCCTGATCACCGTGTACTACGACTCCGACTCGCCCCGCCCCGCCTCGATCTTCTACCTGATCCAGGGCACCGACGGCGTCTACGACTCGCGCAGCGGCGTCTACATCGAGGGCAAGTCGCCCGCCCACCGCTGGGAACCGGTCTCGAAATACCAGAAAGAGTACGAGCACGAGTACTGGAAGACGCGAGGCGACGCAGCCAACAAGACAGGACACGGCGGCGGCGACTACTTCGTACTCTCGGACTTCGTCGAGATGGCCCGCCACGACCGCGAGCCCTTCGTCGACGTATGCGACAGCGCGACGTGGAGCTCGGTCATGCCGCTCTCCAAGAAGTCGATCGAAAAGGGAAGCGCCAGCGTCGAGATCCCGGACTTCACCGGCGGAAAGTGGAAGAACGCCTAGGAACGAGCGATGCTGTCGAACCAGCTCAGACTGCCGGACAGACGCCGATGGCTGATTCGCGGCGTCTCCATCGCCGTCCTCGCCATCGGCGCCCTCGTGCTCTTCTCGCTGCCCAGCGAGGCCATCCGCACCCTCCTCGTCTTCGAGATCCGCCAGGACATGGACCAGATCCTCTTCTCCGACTTCGGCGAGCCGGCCCAGTTCGCCGTCTGGCTCGAAGACCCCGAGACCTCGAGGCCGAGGACCGTCGCCGTCGCCCGTCGCAGTGCCCGGGGCGAATGGAAGGGCAAGGTCGAGTGCCCCGCCGCCCTGCCCTGCTGGTTCGAAGTCTATCGCAAGGAGAGCGGACGCACCGGCCTGCCGACCCCCAACACCCCCGCCCCCGACGCCGTCACCCAGGCGACCCCCAACGCCCCGGAGTTCGCGTGCGCCGCCGAGGTCCCCCCGCACAGCCGATGGATCTGTTGGGTCGAGGTCAACATGTCGGCCGACTTCAACGAGGCCTTCCCCCAGTTGAACGAAACCACCGGCGAGATGGATACCGACCACGCCGGCCAGCCGTCACTCCTCTATCGCGGCGAAATCGTCGCCGACGTCGGTCAGGAGATCAGCCTCGCCCTCTACGGCCGGACCGTTATCGGCACGCGGACCGGGGAAATCTCCCAGGATCTAAACGGCATCACGACCGCAAGGGACGTCTTCCGATCCATCCGAGTGCGCGTCGTCACTCCGCCGACGCAGCATCGGCATTGAGTAATGACCGATCGTTCGCAGGTCGCATGAAGAAAAGCCGCGCCAAGCCGCCCCACCCCATATGAGTGCCTAGCGCGCCTCCTCCCGAACCAGGAATGAAGCGAACCCGTCGGTCATATGAACCTTCGGCCCCCCCGCGTCGCCCGTAATCATCATCGCCTCGAGCCCCCCGCCCCTCGGCAGCCGCGTCAACCCGTCCGGCCCCAGCACGGAGAGCCCCGTCGCCCAGGCGTCCGCCGTCGTCGCGTCTTTGGCAAGCACCGTCACCGACGCCGCCACCTTGGCCGGCATCCCCGATCGAGGGTCCACGATGTGGCTGTAACGCTCCCCGGCAATCTCCACGTATCGGAGGTAGTCCCCGCTCGTGCAGGCGGCCCTGTCCGTAATGAGCAGTTTGCCCCACAACTCCTTGCCGAACGGATCGCGAACGCCAATCCGCCATTGACTCGCGTCCGGCTTCAGGCCGAAGCAACGAACGTCGCCCCCGACGTCGACCAGCCCGCCTCGACAGCCGGCCCGCTGCATCACCAGAATGGCCTGATCGATCGCGTAGCCCTTGGCGATGCCCCCCAGGTCGACCGAGGTCGTCGCCGCGCTCTTGTGCACCGCGTAGCCGGCAAAGCGGATGGCGTCCCAGTTGGACGCCGCGCGCGCCTTCTCGATCTCGTCCTCCGAGGGCAGGCGCCCCTCGCGCCCGCACCGCTTCCACAGTTCGATGATCGGCCGGGCCGTCACATCGAACGCCCCGTCGGTCTGGTCCACAAACGACCTGGCCAGCCGCAGCACCCACGTCGTCTCCGGCGACAGAGCGACCCACTCCATGGCCGGCGCCGTGTTGAACCGTCCGACCTCCGAATCCGCCCGGTAAGAGCTCATCAGGCCCTCGACGCGGCGCAGCGCCGCCTCGGCCGCCTTCAGCACCTCCTGGCCCCGCTCCGTCTGGTCACCCCGGACGACGACGCGGAGCGAACACGTCGTGCCCATGATCCCCCTCGGCTCCGCGCTGACCGTCACAAGCGACGCGACAGGTTCCGGCAGCTTCCAGAACACCGCCGCCCCCAGCGCCGCCAGGAGCACGCCCAGCCAAATCGCATCTCTAACCAATCGGGACGATCTTCTCGTCATGTCTGCCATGCCGCCCCGCGGAAGGTACGCGGACGCTGCCGGAAGAAGCAGCCCCGATGATATGTCCGAACCCCAAACCCCAAACCCCGAACCTCGACCTACTTCTTCTTCAGCTTGAACCCCTCGATCCCCCACTGCGGCAGGTCACTCGTCGTCACGACCCCCGCGCTCTTCCCGCACGGATGCGTCTGTCCTGTCGCCGGATCGATCCGAACCACCTCGTACTCGCCGCTCATCCCCAGGACCTTAGGCTCCAGCGTCAGCGTCGCCTTGGCCGTCGCGGAGCCGAGGTTGGCCGTGATCAGCAGATACGTGTCCTGGCCTTCCTTGTACACCGTGCTCTGAAAGTCCGGATTCGACGCCCGAACGACCACCACGTTCTGCGAGGGCAGGTTGAACACCGTCGCCTTCTCGACGTCGATCTTCGACAGAACCCGCCAGTACGGCAGGATGTACGCATACAGCTTGTCGTCCGGATCCAGCGGGAACGTCAGGTTCTTCGTATGCCGCGCCACGATCCCCATCACCAAGTGCGGATAGAAGCCCCACGCCGCCATCTTAGCCATGCCCTCGGCGTTGCGGTATCGCGGAAGATCGAGCATCCACGGCATGCACACCCCGCCGCCCAACATGCCCTTGTACGCCGCCTCGTCCAGACTGGCGAACATCGTCCGATCCGAACCGGTCTCGCCGGGCAGAAACGCGTCAAAGCACAGGTTCGCGAAGATGCCTGAGTTGAATGAGCCCTGGTGTCCGATCAAGAAGCCGTTCGGCCCAACGACATCCCGCAGCCGCCGGGTGAACAGGAAGTACTCCTTGGCCGGCACGTACAGACCCTTCTCGGAAAAATGCTTGTCGCCGAGCTTGGTCTCAGGCCGGTACCGGTTCTCGTGCCACGAGACGGCGTGCGGCCCGTGCCAGTCGGCGTAGATCCCGTCCCAGTCCCGCTTGCAGTACGTCTCGAAGAACTTCGTCCCGAGCGCATACCACTCCACGCCGCGCATGTAGAGCCCAACGCGCAGACCCCTCTTGTGCGCGTGCTCGATCATGCGAACCATCTCGCCGTGGTCACGCGCGACGCCGTAATCGGCATGCGGATACCCGTTGCTGCCCCGCTGCAGCAGATACTCGTGATGCAACACCAGCATCGTGGCATGGTTCGCCACCATCTTGTCGATCTGCTCGTCCGTCGGATACCAGTTCCGCTTGTCCAGCCAGTTCACCCAGTGATACACCCGCTGCCCGACGCAGGTGCTCCTCGGCCTGCCCGAAACAGCCGACCCCAGCGCCAGCGACAGCCGGTTCCGATAGCGATACGGCGCTTTCAGCTCCACGTCGCCCCCGCCAAGCGTCCACGTGAACCGCCCGTCCGTCTGGGCATAATCGACCTTCCCAGCCATGGGCGTCATCTGTTCGACGATCAGCTCGATCTCGTTGGTGAAGCTCTTGCCGGGCGCCTCACTCATTCCGAACGCCACGCGAGCCGACTTGAAGCCGCCCGTCTTCATACCGACGTTCTGGTCGCGATACTTGGGTGCCTTGTGGATCGCCTCGGCCACCGCAAACGATACGCTCGCGCGGGACAGCATGAACGCCTTGTCCTCGAGGCAGCAGTCCAGGTCGATGAACACCGCGCCCTCGGGATACACCTCATAGCTCGTCGTCACCCGCCACGGCGAGGCCTTGCCGTCCGCCGTCCGCGGCGTCGCCCGGCACGTGAGCGAGACCTTGTCCGCGGCACTCTTCAGATCGACAAGCTCCGCCGCCGAATCCTTCGCGAGCAGGTACTCGCCCTGCTTGTCGCGCAGAGCGAGCCCCGGCAGCGTAATCGCCGGCGATGAAGGGGTGAGAATGCTGTTCCACTGCGCCCCGTCGAACAGCCTGATGTCGGTAACCTCGCCCCCCTGCTTCAGGTCGATCGTCACCGAGAAGTGATCGCCCTTGACCGTCACCGCGCTGTCCGCCCGTTCCGTCGTCAGGCCTACGCAGTTCGATACCGCGATGCCGCCAACGACCGCCAAAACGCCGAGAACCTGGCCTCTCATGGTGCAACTCCTCCAACTGCCGCGAGTCATCTCGTCTCCACCGTCAATCCCACGCACTGTTCCCGCACGCCCACGGGCGCCGGCACGAGAACGCGAGCGGTCGACTATACCCCCGTGGAACGGTCTCCGAAAGCCGTTTCGTTCGACGTCCCGACTAGGCATTCCCCACGTTTCCTGTTATCCTGCCTGCCCGCATTGCGTCCGTCGTCCAACAAACCACAGGAGCACCGGACATGATCCGAATCGGAGCCATCGGAGCGGAGAACAGCCACACCATCGCCATCGCCAAGCTCATCAACGTCGAGAGGAAGATCAAGGAGTGCCGCGTCGACTACGTCTGGGGCGAGACCGACGACTTCGCCAAGAAGGCCGCCGAGGCGGGACAGATCCCCAACATCGTCAAGAAGCCCAAGCAGATGCTCGGCAACGTCGACGCCGTCTTCGTCGACCACCGCCACCCCAAGTATCACCTGAAGGCCGTCTGGCCCTTCGTCGAGTCCGGCATCCCCGCCTTCGTCGACAAGCCGTTCTGCTATCGCTCCGCCGAGGGCAAGAAGTTCCTCAAGATGGCCAAACGCAAGGGCACGCCCGTCACGTCCTTCAGCGTCTTGCCGCACTACGACGCCTTCCAACAGTTCAAGAAGAAGCTCGCCGACCTCGGCGAGATCGTCTCGGCCTACAGCTACGGGCCCTGCGACCTCAAGAGCCAATGGGGCGGCGTGTTCTTCTACGGCATCCACCAGGTCGACGTGATGCTGCACGCCTTCGGCTATAACGTCAAGTCGGTGCTCGTCACGAAGCACAAGCCCGGATTCGCCACCGGCCAGCTCTTCTATCCCTCCGGCCTGATCGCCACCATGGCGCTCGTCAAGGAAGGCTCCCCCGGATTCGGCATGACCGCCGTCGGGGCCAAGGGCTCGGTCTCGATGCCCATCGAGGGCGGCGAGAGCCCCTACTACAATGGCACGAAGACCTTCACCGACATGTTCAAGACCGGCAAGGAGCCCATGACCCACGAGCAGATGCTCAAGCCCGTCCTGGTGCTCGAAGCGATGGAGAAGTCCGTCAAGTCCGGCAAGCTCGTGAAGGTCGCGAAATAGTATGACGGTCTTAGCGGCGGGCCCTGCTAAGATGCCCCCAGCAGCGAATGAACGGTGAACGCGCGGGAGATCTCCGGGGGGTGGCCCGTCGCTTCAGCGGCGGGGGACGCGAATTCCCGTCCAGATTCCCGCTACTCGCCTTCAAAAAAGTGGCGCGTCCCGTCGTCGCTGCCTGTTCAAAGAATCCCGAGAGTAGCTCAGATCGCCTCCCCCTCGCTGATCACCGTCACGCGAACGCGGGGGTTCACGTCCGTCGGCCCGTCGCACGTGAACGTCGCCTTGTTGGCGCCCTGCCCAAGCTCCGGCACCTCCCCCTGCGGAGTCACCTCGCCGACGAGTTGACCGCCCGGGCCGTAGACCTTGCAGTCGGTCGGCGAGTTGAACTCCAGGTAGCTGCCCGACTCCAACTCCACGGGAAAGACGATCCGCTTGCCACCGATCGTGATCGCCGGGTTCTTGATCTTGGCCTTCACCAGCGGCATCGCCTTGATCGGACTGAGCAGAACCGTCGACTTGCCCTCAGGCCCCACGTCGTTGACCCACAGACTGACCGACTCGACCTGACCGTAGTTGACGTTCTCGCGGTAGAT
>JAFGLZ010000184.1 GCA_016927755.1 Phycisphaerae bacterium | reverse complement strand
GCTCACTCGCTACAATAGCTTACCCCTGCCGCCAACCCGCGGAAATGTGGGTAACGACAAGGACTGAAGTCCTGGGCTATTCTCACACGGTCCCTACGGGACCGAAGACGTTCGGCGGGGCGGCTCGGATTACCTGATCGGACCATTGCGCGCTGGCGAGCGTGTACCTGAAGGTTTCGCCTGAAGGCGAGGGCTTGGCACCCTCCCATCGGGAGACGGTAAAGGGGCATTGTTTCGATGTCGAATTCGCTGATGGTGCCGTTCCTGACGCGCGAGGTCCCGGGGGTTCCGGGGGTCGTGAAAGAGCGCCGGGAGGACTTCTTCGTCGAGGAGGTTCCGCTCTACGAGCCTTCGGGCCAGGGCACGCACGTCTATCTGACGATCGAGAAGCGCGGCATCCCGACGATGGAGGCCACTCGGCAGATCGCTCGCGCGTTGAGCGTGGCCCAGCATCAGATCGGGTACGCGGGGCTAAAGGACGCTCGCGCGGTGACTCGCCAGACCTTCAGCGTGGAGCACGTGGACCTCGAGCGGGTGATCGGGCTGGAGCTTCCGAACATCCGCGTGATGAGCGTGAGCCGACACGGCAACAAGCTGCGGATCGGGCACCTCAAGGGCAATCGGTTCGTGATTCGGATGCGCCGGACGGACCCGAAACGGCTGGCGGACGTTCGCGCGGTTCTCGAGGTGCTGGCGCGGCGCGGGCTGCCGAACGCCTTCGGTCCTCAGCGATTCGGGGAGCGCGGCGATACGTGGCAGGTCGGGCAGGCCATGCTGAGGCAAGATTGGGACGAGTGCGTGGACGTCTTGCTGGGGCGCCCGGGACCGTCGGATTACGGCGGCATCCTCGAGGCGCGACAGTTGTACGAGCTGGGGCGCTACGCGGAGGCGGCGGAGGCTTGGCCCTGGGCGTTTCGCATGGAGAAGCGTGCCTGCCGGGCGCTGGCCAAGGCCGGGGGCTCGAAGGCACGAGCCTTCAAGGCAATCGACAAGCAGATCAAGCGGTTCTACATCTCGGCGTATCAGAGCCGGTTGTTCAATCGAGTCGTGGCCGAGCGGATCGACGAGCTGGACCGGCTCTGGTTGGGCGACTTGGCGTATCGTCATCCGCAGGGGAGCGTGTTTACGGTCGAGGATCCGGCGTGTGAGCAGCCTCGATGCGACGCGATGGAGATCAGCCCGAGCGGTCCGATCTTCGGCTACCGGATGAGCCAGCCGACCGGCAAGGCGGGTGAGATGGAGTCGGCGGTTTTGGCGGAGGACGGTTTTGCGTTGGAGGACTTCCGCTCGGCGGCGGTGTACCGGATCAAGGGGGCGCGTCGCGCGCTGCGGGTTCCGATCGGTGAGGTGGCCGCCGAGGCCGGCGCCGACGAGCACGGGGAGTTCATCAAGCTGCGGTTCTTTCTGCCGGCGGGGAGCTATGCGTTGTCCGTGGTTCGGGAGATCTGCAAGACGGACGTGGGGGATGAGGACGGATCGGAGGAGTGATCATGATTCCCAGGCATCGAGTGCCGACGCATCCCGGGGAGATTCTCCTGAGGGAGTTTCTGGCCCCCCTGGGCGTGACGCAGGTGGAGCTCGCGCGACACATCGGGGTTTCGGCCCAGCGGGTTGGCAGGTTGGTGCGGGCGGAACGCCGCGTCACCCCGGAGACGGCGTGGCTGTTGGCGCAGGCGCTCAACACGACGCCGCAGTTCTGGCTCAACCTGCAGGCCTCGCATGATCTCGCCAAGAGTCGGCCGCTGCGCCCCGTGAAGCAGCTTCGCGCTGCTGTCTGACGGCGCCGCGTCGGATTGCAGGAGGGTGATGGCCTGTAGCAGCGAATGATCAGCCTGCTCTCGAAAGACGCCTAGTGAGTGGTTCATCGCTTCTGCTATCAACAACACAACTTGCGGTTTGAATTCGTGTTCCCCACCGCTGAAGCGATGGGCCACCCCTCCATAAGCGGTCACGGGCGAGACGCCCGTGCTACGGGGCGCGGATTCGTGCACGGTCATCTAGCGGCTCGCGTCCTTACCCGATACTCAGGACGTCTTGACTACTCTCGCTTTGTCTTGCCAGTACTTGCTGAGGATCGCGTTCATCCGAGCGAGATCGTGTGAGCGGCCCTTGGCGCCTCTTAGGATGACGCGGTCGTTTCTCCCTCGTCCAGCGGACGCCTATCGAACCGTTGCTATGCCGCCTCGATGGGCATATGCGGGAGTCCTGTTGCTCGATGCGTCGACAGCCCGTAGGATAACCCACACGCGTGTCGAACGCGAAGCCACGGAGGGTGTGCCACGGTGATCACATCCGCCAAACATCATTTCGTCGTGCTCCGACTCGCAGCGATGCTGTTGCCAGCGTTGGGATGGCTTGCGCCCGCCCAGGCGGTGACGGCGGATTTGCGTTGGGTCGAGGTGGACGTTGCGCTATCGCCCGCGGGGGAGGCGATGGTTCAGTACAAGGTCCGGTGGAAGGTTCGCAGCGGGACGATGGGTGGGTTCTACTTTCAAGGCGAGGGGGCCGGCATCAAGTGGCACCGTCCCGGATGCGGCGCGGTGGTGGACGGGAAGAAGCGCTACGAACTCACCCTGAAGGATCTCGGGAATCGTTGGGACGTGCTGCTCGCCAACGGCCAGCGCTACGGCCCCGGCGAGATCACGTACGTTCTGACCTACTTCGCCGACTACGCCCGGATGGGACACGTGGCCACCACGACGTCGCCCGAACACGGCAAGCTCGTCGTTTTCAACTGGGCTCCCGTTCAGTGGGACGAGCCGCTCGAGCACGAGACGGTGAGCGTTCGCTGGCCGGTCAAGGTCGACACGACGGAGTTGACGTTCCAGCAGGCCGCCCAGTTGGGGTTCCGAACGGAGAAGTTCGTCAACGAGCGGTACAAGCTCTCCTACTTCGGCCAGCGCGGGACGGACGCATCGGGCGCCGAGGAGCCCAAGGACGGACCAAGGTATCTGGTCGTACGGGCGCACAAGGATCGCATCGCCACGAAAGAGAAGTTTCAACTGACATACTACGTCCCGATCGGGCTGTTTCCCGACGCCAAGCTGCACGAACGGCCGACGCGGCGGGCGCCGCGGCGCGCCACCGGCACAACGCGTCATCGCCAGTCCCAACCGCGAGCACAGGTGGGGCCTCCCACCGGGCTCGTCTATGTGTTCATGGGGGGCCTGGCGCTGGTCGTCCTGGCGATCGCGGTGCTCAAGCACCGCGCGATGATCAGGGCGGCGGACCGGATCGACGAGGTCCGGTGGGATCGCGACGACTGGCTGGTGCCGAAGATCGAGCTCAAAAACTTCCGCCGAAACGGGAAGGTGGCCAAGCTGAACGCCGTCGAGGCGGGGTATCTGTGCGACGTCCCGCTGAAGACGCTCGTAGGCATGATGGTCGTGGAGATGGATCGGCGCGGCGTCATCGAGCTTCGCTCGACCGAACCGCTGACGATGCACCAGGTCGGTTTCATGCCGCGAGACCTGACGAATTACCACGGCGTGCTGCTGGCCGGCATTCAGAACGACGGGACCCTCGCGCCGGGCACGGCCGCTCAGTTGGTCAGGGCCATCAGCGAGGGCATCCAGGAGAAGGCCTGGGACTGCGACATCGAGGCGACGCGAGATCACTACACGAAGCAGTTCGCCAAGGAGTTCCGTCGGGCGCGGGCGGCGGCGGACGCGTTCTGGTACGGCGAGCAGCCGGTCGAGGCCAACGAGATCGACCGGACGCAAACCTACTATCCGTACTACTACATGTACTCACAGCCGGCCGGCGAGCGGCAGCCCGGGCGCGTGGATCAGGTGGCAGGGATCATGCCCGACCCGGACGCGCTGGCCGATCACAGCTACTCGTACTTTCTGAGCGGCGGGGTCGAGGTGAACGCGCAGTACGCGGCGTCGGCCTGTCATAGCGCGTGTCACAGCGCGTGCCACAACGCGTGTCATTCGGCGTGTCACAGCGCCTGCCATAGCGCATGTCATAGCGCCTGCCACGGGGCGTGCGTCAGCGGAGGGGCTCACTGATGGTGCGATGCGCATCCAGGCCGAGCCCGACGCTGGACGGCATCCCCGTGCGGGACGCCTTGAGATCCGTCCCGTCCGTCACATCCGAGTCGATCGGCGAGTATGGCAGGCGAATCGAGGATCTCGATTGGATCGACGAGTTCGTTCCGAGGATCCGTCTCTACGTCCGCGTCCGCCTGGAGGACGGCGTCCTGATCAAGATGCCGACGGAGGTATTCAAGCTGAACCCCGGCGGCGTTCGGATCCTCGATCGCGCGATGCGGGGCGAGCGGATTCGCGACATCGCGGTCTCGCTCGGCGCGGAGGGGAGTCCGGAGCGACTGTTCCAGATCCACGCGTTCTTCTGCGACGTACGTGACCTGCTCGGCCGCAGGCTGGGTGACGGCCGGGGCCGCACCGCCACGGAGGTGACGCGCTTCGACGGCAGCTTCACGCGGTGGCCCGTGCTCAGCGAGATCGCGGTGACGTATCGATGCAACCTTGCGTGCACGTTCTGTTACGCCGGCTGCGGCACGAAGGACGCCAGGCCGGGCAGCCCAGGCAGGGAACGGCACCAGCGATGGTGGGTGCCCTGGGCTCAATGGTCGGAGGCACGCAGGCTCAAGCGGGATCCGATCGCCGACGAGATGACGGCCGAAGAGGTGATGCAGGTGATCGATCAGATCGCCGAGGTCGGACAGGTTCCGAGCGTGAGCTTCACCGGCGGGGAGTGTACGCTTCGTCCGGAGTTGCCGTCCTTCATTGCGCGAGCACACGCGCACGGTATGCGAGTCAATATCATCACGAACGGGGTGAGGTGCGAGGATCGGGCTTACGTCGACTCGCTGGCCGAGGCCGGTCTTACATCGGCGCAGGTGAGTCTTGAGGGCCCCGACGCGCACGTCCACGATCGATTGACTCAGCATCCCGGATCGTTCGACAGAACGGTGCGCGGGATCGAGACGCTTGGCGAGGCCGGTCTCCACGTCCACACGAACACGACGATCTGCGACGACAACGCGGAGCACCTGACCGGGATCATCGACCTGGCCAAGTCACTGGACATGCCGCACCTCTCGATGAACCACGCTATTCCGACCGGGTCGCTGAACCTGCGTCGATACCGGCGGAGCCGAATCACGTACGACCGGATCGGAACTTACGTACTGGGGGCCAAGCGTCACGCCGAGCGGGTGGGCATCGGCTTTCACTGGTACTCGCCGACGCCGTTCTGCATTTTCAACACGGTCGCGCAGGGTCTGGGCAACAAGGGGTGCGCGGCCTGCGACGGTCTGCTTCACGTCTCGCCGAGCGGCGAGGTACTGCCGTGCTCGAGCTTCTCTCGGGGCGTGGGGAACCTGCTCGAACAGGGGATCGAGGACGTGTGGTTCGGGAAGGAGGCCCGCTACTACAAGACGAAGCGTCAAGCCCCCCTGCCGTGTCGGCTGTGCGCCGACTTCAAGCTCTGCCAGGGGGCTTGCACGCTGTACTGGAGCAGCATGGGCAAGGGGGAGCTGATTCGAGCGATTATGAGACAGGTGCGAAATCGGGTCAGGCAACCTACCGGGCTTGCGAGCGCCCCGGTGTCGAAGGAGGCCCATCCGTGATGGCGGTGAAGGCCCTGCCCGATCGCGAGCGTCGTCACCTGCTGCAGTTCTACATACTGCCGCGGATTCCGTACGGGATTCGGCTGGCTGCCGCTGTCGGGTTGATCGTCTGCGGGTTGGGGTTGCAGTTTCTCTCGCCGTCGGGCGCGATCGTCCCGTACGTCGGCGTGGGTCTGTTGCTGGCGGGGAATCTGCTGCTGTTGGTCCGCGGATACGACCTGACGCCGAAGGGTCTGCGCAAGACGCGATGGGAGAAGACGACGCACGACCGGTTCGCGGAGGTCCGTCGGCTGGAGGGTCAGGTCCGCTGGTGGGACGAGACCTTCGCGGACATCACGTGCGTCTTGGGCGTGTTCTGCCTCGTCGTGATCGCCGCGGGGGTCCTGGCGGTCGCCTACGTCCTGGCCGAACGCTTCGGACAGGAGCAGTGGGCGACGCTGTTCGTCGCCGACGCCGTGGCTCTCGTCGTGCCTCACTGGTTGACGGGCACGCGGAAGGGATGGCGTCCGACGGCACTTCGCCAGCAGATCGGCGCGCTGGAAACGGCCATCGCGACGATCGATCAGTACAAGGAGCCGCCCTGCCAGGTCCAGCCCATGTTCGAGGTGGCCGGCGGGGAGACGACGTGCGCGCCGGTGGGAGCGAGGATCTTCATCCGATTCCCCGACGGCCCGGAGGACTTCCTCGGACTGCAGTTCCAGGTCGCGCTGAACGACGTGCAGGGGACGAAGTACCCGTATCTCTACGCCGTGCTCGTGGCCAAGGAGTTGTTCGGGCTGCGAGAGAGGTGTCACGCTCGGATCAAGGCGTCGGCCGGCAAGGGGATCAAGATCGAGGTGAAGCGAGAAGACGACGTCGACGTGATCGTCATTCGCCAGCAGACGCGGGGGAGGAACAAGGGGTATCACACGAAGGACAAAGACATCCGACGGATCGCTCAGGTTGCTTGGGAGGGGGCGACGCTGGCGGTGAGTTCCTGAGGCATGCGCGACGGGAAGCGAACTGCGACCACCTGAAGGCGGGGGCTTTGGCTGGGAGGAGGGCGTGTTCCCGTCTGAGTTCGTGCCGGCCTCATCTGAAGAGGTGGGCTACCCGTCACGCTTTCCGTCCCTCCGAGTGGGCTCGCTCCGCGAGGCGTTCAAAGCGGCGTCGAGCCGCCGCACTCCAAAGGGGGCGTCGAGACCGACGCTACTTGCTGACGATGTTCCAGCCGTCGATCTTCAAGGCTGGTGGCTTGTCGCCTGCGTCTTTGGCGACGAACGCGGCGCGAACTGTTCTGGTTTCTCCTGGGAGGAGGCTGAAGTAGTCGTCGTCCCAGAAGACGGGCAGGATCTCCTCACCGTCGGCGCCCTTCGTCAGGGCCAGGTGGATGAAGAAGGCGAGCTTGTCCGTGGGGTTCTCCAGGCGGACGGTTGCGATTCGTTCGGCGCCCTTGTTCTCAACGGTATGCGAGGCCTCCAGCTTGACCGGCGGTAGCTTGGCGAGGTCTTTCAGGTCGGGCGGAACCTTGGTCGAAAGCCAGTAGAAGTTGTCGGCAACGACGGCGCCGGCGGCGTCTCGCAGATCGAGCTTGACGAAGCGGATGGGTCCGACGTCCGAGATCGTCGGCACGGCGAATACATCCTTGTAGGCGTTGGCGGGGACATCGACCTTCTCGCGTTTGTCCCATTTCAGCTTCATGTCGAGGCCGTAGACGCGGGCGTGGACGTCCAGGCCGCCAGCGCGGTCGAAGCGGTTGTTGACGACGGAGACCATCGAGTCGAGGGGGCAGAGCTGGACGTGGAGCGGCGCGCAGGCCTTGCGGATGTAGTACAGGCTGACCATCGGCCGAAGGTACCAGTCATAGAGCTGCCACTGGACGCTGGGCCAGCACGAGTTGAGCTTCCACTGGCAGAAGCCGCTGGTGACGTCCCACATGCGGTGGTTGACCGCTTCGAACATCGCGCGGTGCTGGTCGGCGGTGAGCAGGTGGCCTTTTCGGCAATAGTCGGCCACGGAGCTTGGCTCGCCGAGGAGCCGCCGCAGGGCCTGGTCATACGGCTTGTAGTACGAGTTGGCCCCGTGCTCGGCCCAGGTCTTGTTCAGGGGATAGGGCGAGGATTCCGGCGCGGCCTCCAGATCGGGGATGAACCGGCTGAGGCTGGCGATCGGCGGCAGCGAGGCCGATCCGCTCTCGAGCATGAACATCCAGTTCCGCTCGTGGCGGACCCACTTGAAGTACTGCTCGGGCGGCTGCCATCCGTAGGACTTCGGAGCGTAGTCGTTCGTGCCGGTGGGCAGGTCCTTCTTGATCCACTCGGGCACGTTCTTGCGATAGTCGGGGAAGGAGCCGGACGGGATGAAGATCCGCGTGGGATCCAGATCGAGCACGTGCCGGCGCCACATCTCGTAGACGGGTTCGCGCGGCTCGCCCTCGTTCTGGGCCATGTACAAGACCAGCGACGGGTGATTGCGGTATCGCTTGAGGATGTCGATCGTGCCTTGCGACAGCAGATCGAGGTCCTCCGGGTAATTCGTCTTCGGCTGCATCCAGTAGCAGCCGTAGAAGCAGTTTCCGAACATCAGGCCGTAGTGATCGCAGAGGTCGAGGAACGCATCCGGGGGATTGGGCACGTCCTCGAAGAAGACGATGTTCAGGTTGGCGTGGGTGAGATAGCGGATCTCGGCCTCCATCCGCTCGGGTTCCCAGTCGTAGAGCATCTCGGGCTGGATGTAGCCGCCGCGGCAGAAGATCTTTTGACCGTTGACGTGGAGTTGCAGGCCGTGAGCGCCGTCAAGCTCGTGCAGTCTCTTGGTGATCTGGCGGATGCCGAACGCGACGGTCTTCTCGTCGGAGGTGTTTCCGTCGAGTTCGAAACGCAGGACCATGCGATAGAGGTGTTGCGGCCCGCAGTTGACGGGCCACCACAGGCGCGGGTCGGCGATGACCAGGGCGGGATGCTGCTCCGGCGAGCACGTCACGGAGCGCGTCTGGTTGGGGGCCAGTTCCACGGGCATGGAGAAGGTCGCGCCGGTCTCGACGATGCGCCCGGTCAGGACGCCCTTCTGGGGGGTATCCGTCGCGTTGGTCAGCTCGGCCGAGACGGTCAGGCGCGCGGGGCTGGTCTTCGGCAGGGGCAGGTCGGTCACGACAAAGGGATTTCGAACCACAACCGGCCCCGACCCTTCGACGCGAACCCCCTGCCACAGGCCCGTCAGCCGGTCGCGAACCGTCGGCATGCAGTCGTAGCCGATGGACATGACCAGCGTGACGTCCTTCATGATCTCCTTTCGGAAGTCGCGGACCTTGCCGAACACGTCGAACTGTGCGTCGGGGACCCCTGGGTGGTCGACCGGATAGACCTTGACGGCCAGGCAATTGACTCGGCCCGGGCTCGCCTGTTTGGTCACGTCGAACCGGTATCGAGAGAAGGAGCCGACGACTTGCCGCCGATCCGCGACCGGCTTGCCGTTGAGCCAGATGTCCGCTCGGTAGTTGATTGCGTCGAAATCCAGCCAGATTCGTCTGCCCGCGGAGGCTCCGGGGAGCGGAAACTCCGTGCGGTACCAATAGGGGGCGGCCCAGGGATTGCGCTTGCCCGGCAGGTGGCTGTATTTGGCGAGGTCATGTTTGGCGTTGAACTCGTCCGAGGCGTCGGGGATGAGGAAGTTGTTGAGGCCGATGCGCGGGTCCGGGTAGACGCCGTTCTTGACCAAAGCGTTGAGTACCGTCGAGGGCACGGACGTCGGATACCACCCTTCCGCTTGAAACCCGGGACGCGACACTTCTTCGGCCGGGGCGTCGACCAGGGCGCTCGAGCGGATCATCCACTGCTTCTGCAGTTCCATCGCACGCCCCTCTGCCGATGCGACCTGGGGGAGAACGCAAACGCCGCAACAAGCGGCCATGCAGGCCAGGCCCGCCCCGATCCGCCCAGCTCCAGCCCAACGCGCTTCAGCCATGCCCGACCTCCTCGCGACGCCTCGTGGTGCCTGTGATGGGTGGAGTATACCCGTCCTGCTTCGTGGAGGGCCATGCCTGCGCAGCGTTCACCGCGTCATGAAGTGAGAGGAGATGGTCTGCCGTGCACAAAATGTGCGCGTTTTTCCACTATTCCCTTGACTCTCTGAGAATTGGGTTTATGTTAAAGGTAATTCACAGTCGGCCGAATCGCTCGGCCGATCCATTCAGAGGGCCATCAGATGAAGGAGGCGTGACATGATGCTCAGCAAGCCGAGAATCATCCAGCAGACACGCTCCTGGTGTGCACTGGCCCACGCCGTCCCGCCGCAAGGCAACTGACGGCGACCTCGTCCGGCCGGTCCCCAGGGATCGGCCTCCCCGATTTCCAAGGCAACATCAAGGCCGATCACGCAATCGCTCACGCATGGGCGTATCCTGGGTAACTGCATTTCCCGCTTGGCCGCTAGCCGATTGAGCGGGTCGGGTCAGAGAGACGAAAGGAGAGACAGGGATGTCGATGAGACAACTCGTGCCGTAGTGACGACTTCCAGAAGGGCGCTTCCCGCGGCATCGGCGCGGGGAGCCGGCACCCTCATCCGTCTTGGCGTCTGAGCTCCAAGCGAACAAACGGACCAGGTCAAGCCGCGGGGAGGGAGTGCGCGCCGTGGGCATCGGTTGAGCGACGTTGGTTGTGACGTTGCAGAGGGGTGCCCGGGCGTCGGCGCAGAGGGTGCGCGATAGTGACAGAGATTATCTTGACATTGATTCAGGTGAGCCATGTCGAGTCGAAACAACAGAGACCGAGATCAGCGGGCGCGAGACGCGCTGGATGAGTTCTTCGCGCTCCAAGAGAGGCCTCTCGTGCTCTTGGCTATGGAGGCATACTGGGAGCTCTTTCGGACGGCGGACGATGCGCTCTCCCGGTTGGCACGGAGCCTTTGGTCCGGCTTGTGTCGGGCGGTGAGGCATCTTGGCCGTCGCTTTCGTCCGCGGAGCCATGGAAGCAGGGCGGAGGTCTGCAAAACCACGTACACGGACCTGGCCATGTACGCCGCAGGGCTTCTGGACGAGGAAGGGGAGGAATGGCTGCGAAAGCACCTCAAGGGGTGCGAAGTCTGTCGGCCTCGTTTCGATTCACCGCAGACGGCCGAGGGGATCCTTGCTCAGACGGTCCCGGTTCCGTTACTGAGGCACGAGGTCGATGAACCTCTTGACGGGAGGATCTTGGCGGCACTGCCGCCCCGAGAGCGCGAGGTGTTGGGAATGCACGCCTTCCGGGGCATGTCGTTTGGGGAGATCGGCGAGGTGTTGGGCGTCTCGGAGGATACGGCGGCGTCGCTCGTGCATCGGGCTCAAACGAATCTGGCTCGGGTGCTGGAGCCGGTGGTGGCCCGGCCCAGTTCCGAGCTGGTCAGCGGGGAACCCAGGTGGACGTCGGTCTGACGTTGGCGATCGGCCAGGCGCCTCGTCATGGCGGTGTGCGGAGTCCGGTATCCCCTGACAAGGCGGCGCCGGACTCCTGTCGGAGTCACTAAGCTGCCTGCAAGAATGTTTGGACAGTTGGCGAACCTTGGGTGGTGCATCTCTTGAAGGGTGGGCGGCACGAATTCGATCGGAGATTCGCGCCGGCCACGGCTGAAGCCAGGGGCCACCCCCATAGAGGTTCCTTCTGACGCACTGTTGAATCTTTCATGAAAGCAGCTTAGGGGCGGGCGTTGGGCTTGTGGAACTCGACCCACAGGCCGTAGTTGAGGTCCGAATGGTCGGGCGGGTCCGGCAGGTGGATGCGATAGCCGGGGATGCCGATGTCATCCAGGATACGGCGCAGGTCGTCCGCTTCCTTGCGGCGGTCGTAGTTCACGCTGCCGGCCTGCTTCTGGCGAATGCCCTGCGCGACGGAGGGCGGCAGGTTGTCCGGGAATCCGCGGCCGACGTAGGCGACGCCGCCCGGCTTGAGGACTCGGTAGACCTCCTGGAAGCCTTTCTTTCGATCCGGCCAGAAGTGGTAGGAACCCCTCGATACGATGACGTCGGCGTAGTCGTCGCGGAACGGCAAGGCTTGGGCGTCGGCGTAGACGGCGCTGACGCGGTGTCCCACCCCTTGGCGCCTGGCGATGTCCAGGAAGTGGCCGAAGAAGTAGGGGTTGATGTCGGCGTTGATCCAATGGAGCCGCGTCCGTTTGCAGAGCTCAACGATCAGATCGCCGGGGCCGCTGCCGACGTCGATGCCGATCCCGGTCTTGTCCGCGAGGCGCAGCTTCCGCGTGATCTGCTCGGCCAGGGGGGCGTAGACCGGGGCGAGCACGTCACGGCTCGCGCGAATCATTCTCTCGGCGGCCCGCTGCTGTTCGGCGTCGGCTGGGACGGCGGGGAGCGTGGTTCGTGACGGTTCGGCGCGCCGCGGGTTGTCGTGGCCGACGTTGTCGGCGGCGATCGCGCACCCAGCCAGTACCAGGCCGAGCAAGCACACCGGCGCGCGGACACGCGTGAGCAGTCTTCCTGGCATCGGACACTCTCGCGGCATTTGGCGGCCGAGTCAGCGCCCCGCGCACCGGGCCTCGCCCAGAGGACATCGCTGACGTACAGCCCAGGTTTCGACTACTTGCCGTGCGGACACTTCTTCAAGCATAGGAACCAGTCGAGGCAGGTGTAATCCTTGCCTGCCTTGGCCACGCGTTCCTCGGCCGCATCGGTCGACTTCGGCGGCGGTACGATCACGTCGTCGCCGGGTTGCCAGTTGGCGGGGGTGGCGATCTTATGCTCGTCGGCGTGCTGAATGGCGAACAGGAGCCGCTTGATCTCGTCCATGTTCCTGCCGTTGGACATGGGGTAGTGCAGGATGCACCGCACCTTGGCCTCGGGATCGATGATGAAGACCGCTCGGACGGCCTGGGTCTTGCTCGCCGAGGGGTGCAGCATCCCGAACTTGCGGGAGACCTCCATCGTCAGGTCGGCGATGACGGGAAACTTGATCTCCAGGCCCTTCATTCCCTTGTACTCGATCTTCTCCTTGATCGTCCTCAGCCAACCGATGTGGCTGAACGTGCTGTCGATCGAGAGGCCGAGCAGCTCGGCGCCCAGGGCCTTGAACTCTTCCTGCATGCTGGCGAACGTCATAAACTCGGTCGTGCAGACGGGCGTGAAGTCGGCCGGATGCGAGAAGAAGATGACCCACTTGCCTTTGAAATCATCGGGGAACTTGATTCGCCCCTGGGTCGTTTCGGCCTCGAAGCAGGGAGCCTCCTCGCCGATCATCGGGGGCCTCTGTGATGAGTCGTTCATGGTCGGATTCCTCCATTGCTGGTGGTTGGCGGGGGCGTGCCGCGAGCCCACCTCCCAGGAGTCGCCGCCGGGAGGTGGGTCACGGAGTTCTCTTTTGGCTGTCGCCCTCTCAGTGCTTGCCGTAGTCCATCGCGACTCCCTTGCGCTGCGCGATGATGTAGGCCTCGAGGGCCCTCATCTTTGGGTCGTCGCCGGAGAATCCCTTGCCCCGCACGGGATGCTGGATGCACCAGTTGATCATATCCCGCAGGAGGGCGACGCGTCCCATCTGGGGCTGGAACTTGGGATACGTTTCCGGATGGGTGTTGGAGGCGTCGGGGTGGCACATATCGCAGGAGACCCCGATGGTTCCGCCGAGGAGGTCGGCGTTGTGGAAGATCCTCGAGCCCTCGACGACGAGCTTCTCGGTCTCTCGGGCCCACATGAGGATGTCCTTCTCCGTGTAGTTCCCGTAGGCGTGCCCCTTGCCCTGCTCGCCCTTGAGCAGGTGGGAGTTGTCCGCGGGCGGCTGGATCTTGTGACGCTCCTTCTCCTCCTCGACCCAGTTCTTGGCCCGCTCGGGGTTCTTGAGCTTCCACTGGGCCATGTGGTCGGTCACGACGGTCTGGGGGTCAGGCTTGGCGGCCTTAGCGGCCTCTGCCGCGACGGATGATCGCGGCGCTTGCGTGCATGCGACCAAGATACAGACCACAATGACGCCTACGACGGTAGCGAGCGTTTTCTTGGCACTCGATGACATGACGATCTCCTTGAAGCGCTGTGTTGTTCGTCTATCTCAGTAACTGGGCCGATTCGGCTTCGGCGGGACGGACGCCTTGCCCCAGCCTTCCAGGTAGCCCTTGGTCACGGTAATCGGATTCCGGTTCCACAGGTTGTAGACCTTGTCGACCAGTCCGTCGGCATGCACGAGGACCTCACCGTCGCCGCAGCCGTCGTTCGGATTGAACGGATCGGGTCGGCTCATCTCGATGGTCAGCTTCGGCATCCCCTGCGGGGCGTACGGCCACGGCCAGGCGGTGGACAACACGCCGTGGAAGTAGATGTTGCCGATGCGGTTGGTGAGGAGCTGATGGGTGTGGCCGTGGATGACGACGACCTTATCGAATCGGCGGAGGATCGCCTGGACCTCGTCGGCGTCGTCGGTCCAGAAGTTCCAGTTCTTGTAGAGCTTATACAGGGGCGAATGGGAGAAGATGATCAGGCGAGCGTTGTTCGGGAGCTTCTCCAGATCCTTCTTGAGCCACTCGCGCTGGTCGGCGCCGACCATGAAGGGGCTCTGGACGCCGTTGTCGAGCCCGGCGACGGTCTGCATCCGCTCCATCGGCGTCATGCCCCGCTGAGTCCAGAAGTCGCGTTCCATGACGCTCATGAGGACCACGAAATGGACGCCTTTGTGGTCCCAGGAGTAGGTGGGCTCGCCGTAGAGGCTCCGCCACTTCTCGCCCAGGTCAAGGTACCAGTCGTGCTCGCCGACCATGATTTTGAGCGGCGCCTTTAGATGCTTGAGGATCTCGGCGCCGAGCTCCAGCTCGTGCTCCTGGCCGAGCTGGGCGAGATCGCCGCCGTAGAAGACGAAGTCGGGCTGGGGGTCGAGGTTGTTGACGTCGTCCACCGCGCGGAGCAGCGCGCGGGCGAAGCGGTCGTTCAGATCCTTACCATAGAGGTGGGAGTCTGAGATGTAAGCGAAGCGGAACGCGGGTTTGTCGCCGGACGTCTCGGCGCCCTGAGCCACGCTCACGGGCAGGAAGGAGGCCGGCGGCACGAGGCCCTTGGCCAGGACGGCGCCCATGGCCGCTGACGACACTTTCAGAAACGATCTCCGATCGAGGTTGTTCAGCGAAGTGAAGAACTCCTGGCGGCTCTCCATGTATCGCGTCTCGATATCCTTGCGTTTATGGTTCATGACGATGCTCTCCTCACTTGTTCTTGCCTTTGTCGCCCTTGAGCCGGTCCTCGAACGCGAGCTTACGGCGGAAGGCCATCTCGTCATCGCGGAACTTCCGGCTGGCGTTTGCGGCCGCCCGCTGCGCCTGGAGCTGCCGCTCGTTCTCGGCGGCGAACCGATCGTCGGTGAGCGTGAACATGAAGGCCACGAGCTGGTTGATCTCCTCCTCGGTCAGCGCCAGGGGTTCCATGCCTCCGTCGAGGAATGGGTTGGGCTCGCCACCCTTGTTGTAGTGATCCATGACGTCCCAGAGCGTCGGCAGCGAGCCGTCATGCATGTACGGCGGCGTGATGGCGACGTTGAGCAGGATGGAGGTCCGGAAGGACCCCATGTCGACGCGGTTCTTCGTGACCATGAACCGCCCTAGCTCGCTCATGGGCGTGCCGAGGGCCAGCTCGTCGAGCTTCTGCTCCGACGGATCCTCCTTGAGCAGCTTCAGCGCCTTGCTCCCCAGACCCTCGAAATCCTGATGGCGCGCCGAGACGCCGACGTTGTGGAAGCGGTTGTCCGTGCCCAGCGGGTTGGACAGGTTCATTTGATGACACGTGACGCATCGGGCCTTGCCGTTGAAGAGGTCCCACCCCGCCTTGGCCTCGGCGGAGATGGCGTTCGTATCGCCCTGGAGGAAGCGTCGGAGCGGGGAATCGAGGAACACGAGGGTCCGCTCGAAGGCGCCGATGGCCCGGCCGATGTCCTCGTAATTGACGTCCCGTCCGTAGGCCTCCTTGAAGGCCTTCTGGTACTCGGCGTCGCCGCTGATGGCCTTGACGGCGGCGTCGCCGTCGGGCATGCCCATTTCGATCGGGTTGACGATGGGCAGTTTCGCCTGGTGGTCCAGCGTCGGAGAGCGCCCGTCGAGGAACAACGTTTGGAGGAGCGCCGTGTTGAGGACCGTGGGGGCGTTCCGTTGACCGATTTGGTCCTTGATGCCCTCGGACGTCTTGAGCTGGTCGGTGAAACCCCGCGTGACGTCATGACAGGTCGCGCAGGAGACCGTGCCGTCCTTCGACAGGCGGGTGTCGAAGTAGAGCTTTCGCCCGAGCTCGACGCGCTGCGGCGTCATCGCGTTGTCCTCGGGGATGAACGCGGCCCAAACGACGGGGTCGAATCCCGGGGGCGCCTGAGTGACGTCGCTCTTGGGCAGGATCTTGGCGAGCGCCTGCTGCTGATAGTCCATCGTTGCGGCGCCGTGCGGGCCACGGGGTACGGTCGTGGCCTCCTCGGCCCATGCGGCGGGCCGGGACATGAGGACCGCGCCGAGAAGCCCGACACCGAGCGCCGTGCCACCAACCGCACCGCGCATGGTTCTTCCGCGATTCATTGGCCTTTCCTTTCGCTCAAAGATGGGTGGAACTCCGCAAGCCATGCTGCGGAACGGCCAGGCGAGCGCTATCCGGCGTGTCGGCGCCAAACCCCGGCGCCGATGGACACCCGGAGACAATCTGCCATCCGGGCCCACGACGCGCCCGTCGCCTGTCACCCTGGTCCACGGCTTACGCCGTCACTTTTTCCTCGTTCGCTTCCGATCTATCGTTGAGCCCCGTATCCGGTCGATCGTCGGCTCGCCCTTTCTTCGACAGTCGGCACAGATTCCTCTGAATTGGATCGAGTAGTCGCTGACTCGGAACCCGCGCCCCCGTGTGTTGGGCATGGGCAGGTTGTTGAGCGCCGGGTCCTCGTAGTCGATCAATTTGTCGCAGTACATGCATACCAGATGATGATGAAGCTTCGTATTAGCGTCGTAGCGAATCGTCGGGCCCGGGCTCGAGACCTTCTTGACCGCGCCGACGTCCACGAGCGTATTCAGCGCCCTGTACACGGTCATGCGGGACACGCCCCGGATGCGATCTCGCACGCCGTCGTACACTTGATCCACAGTGGGGTGATCCTGCCGCCCACGGATGAACTCGTACACCGCCCTGCGCTGCACCGTGATCGGCAAGCCGTGTTCACGGCACAGGATCTCGAAGGCGCTTCGCCGTTCTCGATCAGCCACGAGTTGATCCTCTGTATCGAATGATATAATATATCATCTAGCCCGATCTGTCAAGTCCGAAGGCGTCTGGATCTGAGTATGCTTAACATCGTAGCCTTGTGCGTGCGCAATGCAACGACTTCTCGGGGCGATCGTGGAAGAACCTTCGCCGCAGGGGATCGCCGCATCCCCAGGCACTTACGACACGCTCTGGAACCGACATGGTGATCGCATGGCCCTTATCTCGAGCGTTTGCCATGTCGCGAGGTGTCCAGTGTTTTCTATCCGGGGGAGCGAAGCCTAGGCCATTCTACTTGTGGATGTGTCGAGCCGTCTGTCTCAGAATGACCGAGCGTCGGTGAGCGCTGGACAGATGAGATTCGCGCCCTTGCCTATCCTTACACCCGTGGATGGCGATCGCCATTCCTGACTCCCCAATGCCAGCCGTTGTCCGTCAAGCCCGACTGGACTTTGTCTCACGGGTCGCGGGAAACCCGCCGTCAGCGCGTTTTATCCCAGGTCTCGTGATCGACAAGCCTGAAGATCCGCGCCCCCCCTGGCTAGATGCCAACAGATCTGAGGGCCTTCTACTTGAGCGAGGGAGACTCACGGAAAGCGTGAGCCGGGCGTGCCTTAGTGCCTCCGAGGCGGCTGATTTCGTGCGGAAGCAAGAACAGCCTCGATGGGGACGCGCGCGGCGCGCCCCGCGCCGTAACGATCGCGCCACCACGAGCGTCTGGCCAAGGCTGCGCACTCCCGATCCCGAAGGCTGGGAAGATATTCCTCAGCCCAAAGGCTGCTCGCACCCTAGAGGCTTGGCAGCGCGAACAAAAGGTTCGCAACAGCCGATAATCCCTAGACCTTCCAGTTTATCCTCTGCCGGGGTAGACGCAGTCAGGAGAGCAGAATGCGGTTGTACAGTATTGCGGTCGTGCCGTTCCTCGCAGCGATCACGGTTCAAGGATGCAACGAACGAGTCAAGTTCTGGGTGGAGCCGACAAGCGGCCCGCGTCCGCTCGCGGTCGTGTGCGCGGCAGACGACACCCTGGACGAGGGACTCCCGGAGGGGATCTACTTGTGGCGATTCGACGGAATTGAGGACGCGGGCCCCGCCGAGACGCACGGCCAGCGGACTCACGTGTTCGACACGCCAGGCATGCACACCATCGCGCTATCCGTTGAGGTTCCTACGTCAGGCTATCCGATTGCCTGCAAGTACGGTGAGACGGGCGAACCCGAGGCGACAATCATCGTCTGGCCTCGGCTTTCGGGAATCGTCCGCCAAGAGAGCGGATCGCCGATCGCGGGGGTGACGGTCACCGCCGACAACGGCGGGACCTCGGGCGTCACCGACGCCGAAGGACAGTACCACGTTGACGTGCCATACGATTGGTCTGGCACGGTCGCGCCTGAGAGCGGGGGTTACACGTTTGATCCGAACGCGCGGAGCTATTCAAGCGTTCAGGCCGACGC
>JAFGLZ010000183.1 GCA_016927755.1 Phycisphaerae bacterium | reverse complement strand
GGAGAGCCGTATGCGGGAGATCCGCACGTACGGTTCGGAGGGGGGAGGGACCGGGAACTCAACCGGTCCTTCCTACCCCTATTTGTCATGCCGTCCCTACGGGACTGAGGATGTTTGGTGCGGCGTTGCATCAACGGTCATTCGTGGGGGTGTTCGACTGACGGTCATTGGTGGGGGTGCTCGACTGACGGTCATTCGTGGGGTCGCTCAACTGCTTGCGCAGGTCGGTTGCGGTTTGGAGGGCGAGGCGGCGGTTTTGGACGCCGGTGACGCCGATGACGAGGGGGCCTTTGGCGGCGACGACGTCGAAGACGCCGCCCATGTCGCATACGCGGAACTCGGCGCCGCCCGTCGCGACGCGCTCTGCGCTCTTGCCGTAGGTCTTGGCGTGCTTTTCGTATTGGGCCAGGATCGCTTCGGCGGCGGCGGGCGAGTCCTGGCGGGAGAGGAAGGCCTCGATGGACTGGCCGGCTTTGACGAAGCGAGCGGTGTAGGTTTCTCGCATGAAGTCGAGTCCCATCGCGTCGACGTTGAAGTATCGCAGGGATCGCGGCACTCGGTCGGCGGTGGGCATGGCGGCGCGTCCCCAGACGCGATCGGCCGAGTCGGGCAGGGCATCGATCAGCTTTTGGGCCAAGGTTTGGCCGGCTTGCCGGGCGTCATCGGTTTCCTCCGACGCCATGATCTTGACGTAGTATCGGCCTTTCCAGATGAAGAGGTTCGCGTCGGAGCGGCATGCTGCGCGACCCAGGTCAACGGGGGGCTCATCGGGCGAGCGTTCGACGGAGAAGATTCCGAAGGCATTGGTGGGGGTCTTCATGTCATAGACGTAGACGTCGAGATAGAGGTCGGCGTTGTGGGGGGCCTGGAAGCCGGCGAAGGTCAGGCCGGCGACGTCGTAGGAGAGGAAGAGCTCGGCCCGGCCGTCGATCTTCTCGTAGAGGTCTTTGGGCGTGAACTGCTCGAGGCTGCCGGAGAGGCGCCATGTCTTGGGAGCGGCGCCGGCGACGACGTTGGCGAGCTGCTGGGGGGAGAGGGCGGGTTCGGCGGGCGGGGTGCTGATTTGGGACGTCGGCGCGGGCGCCGGCGGGGTGGCGCCGCCAGTCTGGTCTCGGGAGCAGGAGGGTTGGGCGGCGAGCGTAAGGAGGGCGAGGAGGGCGAGTCTCCCGGACGGGTGGCGAAGGCGATTCGTTTTGGGGAGGTATCTCACGTCGTGTGTCCTCTCGCGCCGCTCTTGCGGTTTTCGCGCTAGTGCCCTTTTCGGTAAGTGAGTTTCGCATCGCATTCGGGGTGGCAGCGTCAGATGGGCCCTCAGACATGGAACGAAACACGGGTCCGCGGAACGCCGCGCTGATTCAGAACGGTGCATCCTGCTGATCCGTGGCGTGTTCAGTCGGAATGGTCCCTCTGTGCGGACCCATGCCACCCGCCGCGAGACTGTCTAACCGAAATGGACACTAGTCTAGCAGATCGGGTGGAGAGAACCCGCTTCGATTCTGCCCGGGGGGGATGCGGCGGGGATTCCAGGTTGACCGTGGCGTGCGGCATGGCATACCTTCCAGGCGGGCGTGTGCGATTGCGCCAGGGGATTGGGACGCGCGGTTGTGAGGTGCTTTGATGACGGTGAACGACTCGAACGGTTTCATGGATCGGCGGGGGTTTCTGAGGCTTTCGGCGGCGACGGCGGTGGGCGGGGGGAGGCTGCTCGCGGCGGCGGGGGATGGTGGTGAGACGCCCGGCAAGGCGGCGGCGCTGCCGTGCCGGAACAAGCGGTCGTCGATGACGTACCAGCGGCTGGGCCGGACGGAGATCGTCTCGAGCCGATTGGTCTTCGGCTGTGGGGCCGCGCTGGCGGGGGGCAAGGCGGTTCGGCTGCTGGATCGGGCGTTCGAGGGGGGGGTCAACCATTACGACGTGGGCTCGGACATCTACTACAAGGGCAGCGAGCGCAGTCTGGCCCCGTTCCTCAAGGCGCACCGGGACGAGATCTGGGTGATATCGAAGGCGCCCGCTCCGGTTCGGCCCGGGCGCGACAAGGAGTTCACGGTCGCCAAGGCGCAGTCGGCGGTGAAGATGTGGACGCGGCTGATGGAGGGCAGCCTCAAGGACCTGGGAACGGATCGCATCGACGCGTACTACCTGATGGCGGTCAACGACCCGTCTCTGGTTCGAAGCGAGGAGGTTCACAGCGCGTTTCTCAAGGCGCGTGCCGCGGGGAAGGTCCGCTACCTCGGGCTCAGCACACACCACAACGCACAGAACGTCCTGGGCGCGGCCATCGAGACCGGCTGGTACGACATCGCGATGATCGGCATCACGCCGGGCGGCTGGTACGACTGGAACACGAAGGATCTGGCCAAGGGCACGCCGCCGCTGCTCGAGCTGCAGCCGCTGTTACGGAAGGCGCGCGAGGCGGGCATCGGGCTGGTCGGAATGAAGGCGGGCAGGCATCTGGCGCCCGGCAAGGCGCTCGGCAAGGGGGATCAGAAGGCGTTCGATCAGTACTACGACAGCAAGCTGATGGCGTCGGGGCTGAGCGCGTTCCAGCGATCTTACGCGTACGTTCTCCGGCATGGGCTGGACGTGGTGAACGCGGACATGCAGAACTTCAAGCATCTCGAGGAGAACATGGTCGCGGCGAGATCGGTATCCGGCGAGGGCGCGCCGGGCACGAGGCCATCGGGTTAGGTTTGGCGGGGGGACGACTCGCGGCGGACCCGGGCGTTTGCGGGGCACCGGAGAGTTGGTCAAGAGGGGCGTTTGGCATACCGATACCATCCGGGATGCGCCGGGTCGGCGGCGAGCGGCGTTATCGGACGCGGTGCGCCGGCTGCTGTGGAATGCCGGCCCGGGACTCGCAGGCGAGACGGGCGAGGTCGATGCCACGGGGGAACGTCCGCTGGTCTGACGGCTTCGAATAGGCCTTGATGCACGCAAGCGGCGAGGTATCTCATGGAAGTCAAGACAATTGACGGCGTCAAAGTAGCGGTCATGGGCGAGCGGTTTGACGCGTGCTCGGCCGACGAGGTCCAGACGGCGATCAATGCGTTGATCGAGAGCGGGGCGGACCGGATCCTGTTCGACTTCTCGCGCACGGAGTACATGGCCAGCGTGGGGTTCCGGATCATGCTGACGGCGGCGAAGCAACTGACGAATCTCGGCGGGGGGATGGTTCTGTGCAGTCTGAAGCCGCTCGTCAACGAGGTCTTCCAGACGACGGGGTTCGACCGGGTGTTCGACATCTGTGACACGGAGCAGAGGGCTATCCTTCATCTCATGCGCGAGCGGTGCGACAGCGCCTAGCGGATGCCCGCGTCTTGTCGGACGCCGCGCGGGGTGCGACCGCTATTGCCCGCCACGCCCCCTTGGGGGTTTCCGCAGCCATGTTTAGTGATCGCGGGATCACCTTCAAGCTCGTTTCCTGCGTTCTTATCAGTTGCGCCGCCATTCTCGTCATGATCGTGCGGCACAACTACAGGACCTCGCGCCGGATGCTTGTCGGCGAGATCGAGACGAGCGCTCAGAATCTCTCAATGGCCACGGCCAACCGGATCGAGGCGGTGATTCGCCCCGTCGAGAAGGTGCCCGAGACTCTGGCGGATCTGCTGGCCCAGTGCGGGGAGCTGACCGAGTCGAGGGTCAAGCGTTTCCTGCGCGACGTGGTCGCGTCCAACCCCGACATCTACGGCGCGACCGTTGCGTTCGAGCCGAACGAGATTCCCGGCAAGTCCCTGTTCGCCCCTTACTACTATCGCGGGGGCGACGGCATCAAGTTCACGAGCCTGGAGGCGAGCTATCACTATCCGGACTGGGACTGGTACAAGCGCCCCAAGGCTCTGAACCGATCGGTCTGGAGCGAGCCCTACTACGACGACGGGGGCGGGAACGTCATCATGTCGACGTACTCCGTGCCGTTCTATCGAGGCGCGGGCGGCGAGCGGAGACTCGTCGGGGTGGTGACGGCGGACCTCTCGCTTACGTGGCTGCAGGAGATCGTGGCGGGGATCCACATCGCTCGCACGGGCTATGGGTTCCTGATCTCGAAGAAGGGCACGATCGTCACGCATCCCGACAAGCAGCGCATCATGACGCAGACGGTCTTCGAGATGGCCCGCCAGGCCGACAACGAGCGACTGAGGGAGATCGCCGAGGAGATGACGAAGGGCCACGCGGGTTTTGCGTCGACGGCGAGCCTGGTGACGGGTCAGGAGTGCTGGCTTGCCTATGCGCCGCTGAAGTCCACGGGGTGGTCGTTGGGGGTGCTGTTCCCGCAAGAGGAGCTCATGGCGCCGGTTCGCGAGCTGCATCGAACGGTGCTCATCTACGGCGGGGTGGGGTTGGCGCTGCTTTCGGTGGTGGTCGTTGTTATCTCCGGGACGATTACGCGCCCGATTCGATCGTTGTCGAGGGCGGCGGCGGAGATCGCGACCGGCAACCTGGATCTGGAGCTTCCCACGACTCGGGGGCGAGACGAGGTGGGGCAACTGACCGGCGCCTTCGTCCACATGCGGGACTCCTTGAGGCAGTACATTGCGGACCTGACGGCCACGACGGCGGCCAAGCAGAGGATCGAGAGCGAGCTGAGCATTGCCCGCGATATCCAGATGAGCATGCTGCCCAAGAGCGATCAGGCCTTTGACGGCAGGACGAGTTTCGAGATCGGGGCGGTGCTGGAACCGGCCAAGGAAGTGGGCGGGGATCTCTACGATTTCTTCTTCATCGACGATGATCACCTGTGTATGGTCATTGGGGACGTCTCGGGCAAGGGCGTTCCGGCGGCTCTGTTCATGGCGGCGACGAAGACGTTGATCAAGACGAACGCGCATGGCGGAGCGGGTCCGGACGAGGTGTTTGGCCGGGTCAACGCGGAGTTGTCGGTCGGGAACGACTCGTCGATGTTCTGTACGGCCTGGATGGGTATTCTGGACGTCAGGACAGGCGAGCTGGTGCTGGCCAATGCGGGTCACAATCCTCCGCTGCTGATCGGGGCCGGGGGCGAGGCTCGGTTCATCGAGACGTCATCGGGGATCGCGCTTGCGGCCTTCGAGAAGGCGGTGTATCCCCGGCACACCATGACGCTGGCGCCGGGCGATACGATCTTGCTTTACACGGACGGGGTGACGGAGGCTCTGAGCGATCGGGACGAGCTGTTCTCCGATCGGCGGCTGGCGGAGGGGGTAGGAGCGCTGTCATGGCGCTCGCCCAAGGAGCTGATCGGGGGGATCCTGGACGAAGTGAGGCGATTCTCTCGAGGCGTTCCGCAATCCGATGATATCACGATGTTGGCGGTGACGTTTCGTGGCGGCGGATAGGGCGATCCACTCATGCCCGGAAGCGACGAGAGTGTGGTTTTGAAGAACGATCTGGCGGAGATCGGCCGGTTGGCCGACGTCGTTGCCGCCTTCGGCGCGCGCAACGGCCTGCCGGAACGGGACGTCCACGCGATCCACCTTGCGTTGGAGGAGGTGGTCACCAACGTGATCTCTTACGGCTATGAGGACGACGAACGGCACGACATCTCGGTTTCCCTGTGCGTCGAGGGCGACGGAATCGTTTTGGAGGTACGAGACGACGGGCGGGCGTTCGATCCGACGCGGGTTCCGGACCCGGACGTCGAGAGGCCTTTGGCGGAACGGCCGATCGGGGGGCTGGGGCTGTTTCTGGTGCGCAAGTCGATGGATTCGGTTGAGTACCGACGAGAGCGGGACGAGAACGTGCTTTCGATGACGCGGTCGCTTGGAGTTTCTTGAGGGCGGGGCTTCCCATGAGATTCCTACTCGACCAGGACATCTGTATCTAGCTAATCAAGCAGAGATCCCCGAGCGCCGTTGCCACGGGTTGCATCTCTAGGCGCTGAGCACTTCGGGCGGGTCCACGACGCGATCGCCGGCGAGGTTGGCTTGTAGGAATCCGATGATGTGCGCGCGGAGGTCCTCCGCGGCGACGATGCGATCGATCAGGCCTCGGTCCACGTACTTCTGGGGGTGGTCGGTGAGGTCGAGCATTTCGGCCAGCGCGCCGCGGCTTCGGTCGTCGACTTTGCGCTGGGCGGCGAGTCGCTCGAGGGCCCTGCGTCCGAAGACGGAGATGCGCGCCGTCGGCAGCGCGAGGACGGCCTGGGGATCGAAGCCGGGCCCGGCCATCGCGTAGAGCCCGGCGGAGTGGGCCTTGCGCACGATCACGCAGAGCTTGGGCACCTTGGCCCGGGAGATCGCCGCGAAGACGTCCGCGCCGGTCTTGACGATGCCGGCGTGCTCTACGGCCGTTCCGACCATGAACCCGGGGGTGTCAACGAAGAAGACCAGGGGGATACCGTACGTGTCGCATAGCGAGATGAATTGAATCATCTTGCCGCACGACTCCGGAAAGAGGGCGCCGCCTCGGTATTTCGAATTGTTGGCGATGATGCCGACGGGGCATCCGCGGACCTTGGCGAGGGTCGTCGTCAGCTCCGGCGCGTAGAGCGACTTGATCTCCGTGAGCGTTCCGGCGTCGACGTGCGGCGCGATGATCGTTCGGATGTCGAAGGGCACGCCGGGATCGGTGGGTATGCGCTCGGTGAGGGATCCGCGCGGAGGCGGGACCTCTTGGTGACTTGCGCTGATCCCATGCTTGCCGCTCTGGAAGTAGGACAAGCAGGTCCTCGTCCACCGAATGGCGTCTTCCTCGGTCTCGGCGAGCAGGTCGCCTACTCCGGAGACGCTACAGTGCATCGCCGCGCCGGCGAGGGTGTCGAAGTCGGTTCGCTCACCGATCATCTGCTGGACGGAGTCGGGGCGTCCGATGCAGACGCCGGAGCCTTTGACCATGACGGCCACGTCGCATAGGGACAGGGGGAAGGACGTCGCAGCGCCGGTCCGCCCGAAGAGGATCCCGATTTGCGGCGCGAGTCCGCGGAGCTTGGCCTGGACGCAATACTGGCGTCCGACGCCTTCGCGGTCGGCCAGCAGGCGGTCGGAATGTCTCGGGAGGGGGGTTTTGCCCTTCCTCGTGTGGCCGTGGCCGGGCGCGTCGAGGAGGAGGATCAGCGGGCGTTTTTCCTTCAGGGCCGCCTCGAGCAGACGGATCTGCTTTTGCAGGCTGGCCAGCATATCGACCGGTTCGCCGGGGTCGGGGTCGGTGGCGGAGATGAAGACCTTTTGCCCCTTGACCCGCCCTGTGCCGGTGATGAAGGCCCTGGGCCTGGGTGACGGGAACTCCTCGAAGGAGTTTCTGTCCGTCAGTTGATCGATGCGACGTCGGGCGGTTGCCGCCATCATTTACTCCTTGGCGGAGGGTTCCAGTTGTCTGATGTAGTCCAGCAACTCGTTTGCGGCAGTCGAGTGCAGCTTGATCCGGTCGAAGTCGATCCGGAGGTTGTTCAGGTATTGAAGGATCAGCGCGTCGCGGCCGCGCAAGCCGTCCGGCAGGATGCCGGCCAGGAAGAAGCCGATGTCTTCCAGCCCGGAGCAGATCGCCGGCGTGGCGGGATCCTCGAGGTCGAGGTGCGCGTAGATCGCGTCGGTCTTGTCGAGGCAGAGGGATCGCCAGGCGCGTTTGATTTCGGCCATGCAATCGTCTCCGGCGGCGGAGACCTCGATCATTCCTGTGTTGAGCATGGCGATCTTCCGGGTGTGGAGCTCGCATTGGCGTGGCTTATCGTTCGATCCGCCGTCGCGCGTATTGACGGAGATTCCCGCGTTCTCGTAGAGCCGTTCGATGACGTGTGCGTGCCGGGGCGGTGGGAAGACGTCGCGCGGCTCGCCGCGTCTGATCGGTCGATAGCAGACCAGGCCGCTCTCGCGTCGCTTGTTGAGGCCCGCGAGGCTTTTGAATTCGACGTCCGAGGGGAGGGCGCCCAGCAGGATCGCGGTGTCCCTCAGGCCGTGGGCGGCGGCGAGCTTCTGCGAGACGACGTGGCTGGTAACGGCCCGGGCGAAGACGCCGCACAGATTCAGCGTTTCGGCCCTGGCGGCGAGGGCTTCGGTCAGTCGGCCGGCGATGCTTGCGCCGCGGTACTCCGGCTTGACGAACAGGACGCCGTACTCGCCGATGACGTCGTCGGTGGCGTTTCGTTTGAGGGCGGCGTGGCCCATGAGGGTGCCGTCTTCGGCGACGGCGACGAAGGAGGAGAGCAAGCCCTTCTGGTTGAGCTCCCAGATGCGCTCGGGGTAGTAGATGTAGTCTTCGTAGGAGTAGCCGTAGGCCTTGTACGCGCAGACGGAGACCTCGAGGGCCTCGTCCTGGCGGAGCGGCCTGACCGTGTAGTCGGGCGACGAGTCGGATCGCTTCGTGTCCCTGGGCGTCTTGGCGTAGGGGCTCAGTCTCTCGGGCTCGACCAAGCCGTCGACGCGCTTGGCGGCAAGGCGTTTGGTGAGCCGGGTCTGCCTGCCCTGGCGGCCGAGGTTCCGGAAGGAGACCTCGTCCATCATCCGTTTGATGAGGAACATTCCGAGGCCTTCGGTGGTCGCCTCGGACAGCGACGCCGGGGGCTGGTAGTCCCGGACGCGATTCGGATCGTACGGCATGCCTTTTTCATGAATGACGAAGCTCACGGAGGTCGCCGCGACTTCGCAGGCGAGCTCGAAGGTGGCGAGGGCGTCCGGTTCGAATCCGTGCTCGATGACGTTGGCCAGGGCCTCCTCGACGGCGAGCTCGACGTCGTAGCGGTCCTTCTCCGACAGGCCGACCAAGGCTGCGATCTCTCGCACATAGGCCATGACGGGCCTGAGGTAGGTCAGGCGGTTGGGGATGGTCAGGGACGTCGTGACGGCATCCATCTCTTGGTTGCTCATTTCCTCTACGACGGGTCGCTCGATGCGCGGAGGGCGTGGCGCAGTTCGTCCTCGCTCGCATCGACGTCGGTGTCCGTGATGTCCAGATCCTTCAGCAGATCCGCCAGGATTGCGGGCGGGCGGAGGTAGCCGAGCTCATCCCGCTGGCGCAGGGCCTCGTCCCGCGACGTCAGGCCGAAGTAGACCGAGGCGCTCAGCTCGGTGATGGACTGGGGGAAGAACGTCGTTCTCATGTTTCGAAACCGCATGTACTGCGTATAGTCCTTGACGTGCTCGATGGCGCAACTCGTGTGCAGCAGGCCCTCCTGGTCGGGCGGCATCTGCCAGTCCAGCTCGCGGCGGACGATTTGGACCGCGTCCTGCCAGTTGCCGTAGGCGGCGGTCGTGTCGAGCCGCTTGATCAGCGGGATCGAGACGGCGGGGTCCTTCTTGGCAAGGTCGATCACGGCCATCAGGTCGCCGTACAGGGGGTTCAACTGCCGCTTGATCGACGCGTGATAGTTTGCCAACTCCTGGGCCCATCTCAGCGGCTTGGCGCCGTGGCAGTCGCCCGTGCGAAGCTCGAGGAACTGGAGCGTGTGCGCCCGGGGCGAGGGCGGCGTGCGGGGCGCGGCGGCGGCGGGGGAGGGTTTGGGCAGGACATAGTCCATGACGGCCAGTTGCACGTCCTCCATGCCGCTGAGCACGAACGGCACCTTTTCATGGAAGGCCAAGGGGTAGAAGAGCGCGAAGGCCACGGTCGGGCAGAGACAGGGCACACCGACCGTCCGCCACTGGCCAATCATGGCCTGCTTGATGGCGTTCCAGGCCACGGTCCGTTCGATGAACTCGACCTCGGGCAGGCGGGCTTTGGCGCGCCGGATGTTTTCCAGCGACGACGGGTTGGTGTAGGGCATGCACCAGAAGGCCGCCAGCACGCGGAGCTGGAGCTTCCTGGCGAGGTACCAGAGGAGGAAGGAGGAGTCCTTGCCTCCGGTATAGAGGACCATGACGTCGAAGCGGGACGCGGTATTGGCGCGTGCGGCGTCCAGCAACTCGGCATCCGTGAGGGTGTTGACGGAGGACTGGGCGCCTGGGCGACCCTTCTCGTAGCATTGGCAGAAGGCGCAGAGGCCTCGATCGTCGAACTCGAGCCCGGGAAGGATCAGATCATCGTTGACGCAGGTGACACAGGTTTGTTTGGTCTCGGCGGTAGCAGGTCGCTTCCGGCGGGCCGCGTCGACGACGATGCCTTCTTCGATCAGGGACCGGAGTTCCTCAGGCACCTCGGAGCCCGAGCACAGGTCGGCGATACTCCGTCTGCCGTCAAAGCCACGGATGGTCTCGGCCGTCGCCTCGCTGATCGGAATGAGACATTCGGCGTGCCTTGGATCGTTGCGCAGGCCGTAGTAGACGAGCATCGGCGCGTCCCCGTCGCGTTCGAGCCGCCAACGGGTCTGAAGGACCGGGCGGATGGTCGCAGGGACCGCGCTACACGGTCTCGGTATCGTCCCGCAGGTCGTGGCGTCATGGCTTTCTTCATATGTCACTGGCATCGTAGACCTCATACACTCTTTGCAGCATGTCGACGTAGGTGACTCGGGGGGCGGTGACGACGTCGTCGGGCTTCCGCAGTCCGGTCAGGATCAATGCGATCTCGGTGGCCAGGACGCCGCCGTTGAGGGCGGCGGCTCCGGCGACGGTTGGGAGGTAGGCGCGTCGCCCTTCGAGGAACTCGGTCAGGCCTCGGGGGGTTCGTCCGGGGCCGAGGAGCTTCTCGAGGGGCGGTCGGTGTTTGGCCCACTCGGCTCGATCCGCCGGGGCGTCGTAGAACTCCTCCATCGTCATGCGGTCCGGGGCGAAGATCATCATGATGGCGCCGAAGCCGGGGATCGGCGCGGTGAGGTTGAGGACGCCCAGGTCGCGCGCGATCTCGGCAAACATCGCCTTGTAGTCGAAGCCGACGTAGTCGATGGCGTCGATGACGAGATCGCTTCCGCGCATGAAGGCCTCGAGTTCGGCGCGGCCGGTCGGCGCCGTCTCGAGGACGTTCAGCTTCATGAAGGGGTTGACGTCCCGGAGGATCCTGGCGGTCGCGGCGGCCTTGTTCTGTCCGATCGTGGACTGCATGGCGCCGTACTGACGGTTCATATCCGGCTCATCGAAGAGGCCGGGGTCCATGATGGACAGCTCGCCGATACCGAAGCGGGCGAGGGTGACCGCCTCGATTCCGCCGACGCCACCGACGCCGGCGACGGTGACCTTGGCGGCGCGGAGGGCATCTTGCTGGTCGGGGGTGAAGATGCCGATGTTGCGTTGATATACCTGCTGGTAGTCCATACTGCTTCCTCGGGACTCTTTTAGATCATCGATCGGGCGCGATCGGCTCCAACTCGGGTTGGGCCCGGCGTGCGTGACAGTCCTCGCGGACAGCCCATTATCGGACTCCGCGCAGGTCACCAGGCCGCGCGCGGACTGAGCGCGCCAACAGTCATGAGTATCGGAGGATTGCTCGTCGGTCTTGCCTTACGACCGGGATTGGGCGTTTGCTTATGGGACGCGTGGTGAGCCGCCGGACGGACTCAGTTGCGATTCCACGTGAGTCAACCTCTCTTGGCGGTGAAGGGATGGACGAACCTGCCGCAGCGCCGGCTCGGGTACCATGGGACGCTTGGCCACTGGCGTCTCCGTTGGCATTCCCGGTTCGCACGTTTCAAGAGAAACTAACCTGATCCTACCGACGAGCGCACATGGGCGGGCTACACTTGTCATCAGAGGGAAGGGAGCAGAGACCAGGTCGGGAGGGAGCAGTCGGAGGGGGAGGATGGCGATCGACCAGAAGCCCCGAGCCCACGAAGACGAGTCAATTCACCCCAAGGACCCGCTGGTCGACTGTCTCATGCGGAGCCCCCTGGTCCACCCGGGGGGCTTTTTTCGAGCGCGCATCGAGCGGCGAGGACGCCCTTCTCGGTCGGCGCGGCAACGCCTTGGGCCGGGCGCGTCTTCAGACGGTCGTGCGCGCCATCCGCCAGGGGCTCGCGGGTTCGGCCCGGGTGTCAGGCGAATTCCTTCTGGTACGAGAACTTCAACACCCTGGGATTCACCAGCCGGGCGAAGTCCTTGTAGGCCATCCGGACCAGCTCGGTGTGGGACCCGGCGTTGAAGGCGATTTCCTCGTCTTCGGCGAGGCTCTCGGCAGCGTAGACGTCCATGCCGTACAGGTTGCCGAACGGCGGCATCGCGCCGGGCTCGCACTCGGGAAACAGGTCCTGGAATTCCCGCTCGGTGGCCAGTTCCGCGACGGCGGCGCCGCTGAGCTCCCTCAGGTGCTCGAAGTCGACCTTGTAGGATGCGGGGAGCACGGCCATGGCCATCTTGCCGTCGAGTTTGACCATGACCGTTTTGGCAAGCTCCTTGCCCGGGATGTGGGTCAGCGCGGCGATCCCCTGGGCCGTGTAGGCCGGGGAGTGGCTGATGACCACGTACCTTACCTTGTGCTGGTCCAGAAACTCTCGCAGTCTTCGGATCGGCATGGCTCAGGCTCCTTAAGGGTTCTTGGATACCCGGTCGAAGCGCTATGACTTCACACTGCCGAGCTCGCCGGCGCTGGGCTGTGGCAGAACGGCGCGCCAAGCGGCAGTTGTCGGCTCCATGCGTCCGAAACGCCGATATGCTAATGGCTATTATACCCTACCCGGGAGTGGGGGAGCGGGGAATCCTGCCCCGTCTCGCGTGCGGGCGCGATTTCCACGACACCTGACTGACTAATCCCCGCCGGCGGGCACCGGATGTTGAGCCAGCCTTTCGGCCTCGGCTTGTGCCCTCTTGCGACGGCACTCCTGGCAGCACGCCACGAACTGGACGCAGTAGTCTTCGATGTGGTAGCCGAGGCGGGTAGCGTCCGGAATCGGGAGCCGATCGAAGGCCGGGGCATGGAGGTCGGCCAGCCGATCGCAGTACTTGCAGACCACGTGATGATGTCTGCGCGTATCGGCGTCGAATCGGGCGATGGCTTCTGGGTGGCTGATTTTCCGTATGGCGCCGATCTGGATCAGCGTGTTCAGCACGCGGTAGACCGTGGTCCGTGAAACCGCGGGGAGCCGCCCGCGGATCCCCTCATAGACCTGATCGGCGGTTGGGTGATCTCGTCGGCCATCGATGAACTCATAGATGACGCGTCGTTGGATCGTGATCGGCACGCCCTTCTTCTGGCACAGGGCATCGAGCCTGCCCCTCGAATCGAAATCTGACACTGCTTGTCCCCTTCGGCAGAGAAATGGCATCGCCTGAGCCCTCCGGATCCCGCAGCCAGGGCTGGGTGTATCCATTTGTTGTTAAATAACTTGCAGCCATTGCCTCCTTGCGGCGTCACATCACCGGCGACGAATGTTAGTGGTTGCTTATAAGACGTTAGGCCCTATGAAGTTACAAGTTCAATCGAATTATCGGCCCTTGTCCGCAACCCGACCACCGGTAATACTACTTATTCTCTGGTAACCGTTACCATCTTTCAGGTGTTGGCGGCTTTTTCTCACCGGGCGGGCGGAGGAGATTTTAGATCATGGTGTACAACGTCTTGTGCGCGATGGACAGGTTGGACATCGAGGGAGGTCACCTGGCCTTGCGAGACTTTGGCCTGGATGGTGGTGTTCATGGGCGCATGGAGCTTGAATGACACGTCCCAGGCGGCCGGCCAGGCCGGCAGGAGGTGGATGGTTTTGCCGTCCGTCTGGAGGAGCATTGTCTGTAGGGTCATGATGGCGTTGCTGCCGTGATCCTGATCGGGGATCCAGTCGAAGTTCGGCCCCCAGAACACTGGGAATCGGCCCGCGAGGTACTTGTCGGACAGACGGTCGGTGAGGTGTTTGGCGGCCTGATCGGCCAGGCCGAGGAAGGCGGCCTGCGTATCGTCCTGTCGCCAGCCCTGATTGCCCTTGACGCGGCGGAGGCCGAAGGTGTGGCGTGCCATATCGAGGTCGGGCTTGCCTACGCCGAACAGGCGGAAGGGGAAGACGGCGTAGAGTTCCGGGTTCTCGCTGTTGGAGATGGGTCCGATGAGCTTCTCGGCCGCTGCGAGCACGTCCTGCCCACCTGCCTGGCGCATGGGCAGGGGGGGCAACTCGGACAGCATGCGCTGCCACACTCGACGCTGCTCGGACGTGGTCAGATTCTCGCCCAGGGCAAGCAATCTCGGCAGGCAGAATCGGAGTCCGGCGATCTCCGGCAGCGGATTGACCGCCTCGTGCCAGGTCTCCAGGGCCTGTGCGGGCTGGAAGAGGATCTTGCCTCGATCGTCGCGGCGATAGTGCTCGTCGGTGAACCGGATCACGGCCTCGGCGATCGGCAGGAGGGTGGTCTCGGCGAACTGGGGATCCTGTGTGAAGGCGTAGTAGTCGAGCATGATGGCGATCAGCTCGAGTTGGCCCGACCAGTACCATCGGATGTAGCGGTTGTCGACGTGAGAGACGTCCTTTCCTTTTCGGTCCCATCCGTAGTTGCTATTGGCATAGGCGCCCCAGAAGGTCATCGTCTCGGGGAACATCGCGCCGTCGTGGCCGAAGTATCGTTTGACTCTGGCCTTGGCCAGCGGCAGGGCATCCCGGAACAGGTTGAAGAGAGGCCGCATCGTGTCGAAGTCGCCCGAGGCGAGCATGGGCCAGTAGATGAGCCGGGTGTTCTGGAACCAGTAGCATCCGCCCCAGCGTCGATAGTCGGCGTCGTACGTCTCGGTGGGCACCCGGGCGTCATAGTTGAAGATGCTGCCGTTGAACTTGGGTGGAAACGCGCCGCGTCCGGCGCATGCGCTGATGAAGCGCTGCAGGGCGTACCGCTGGGAGACGCGTTTCGCCTCGTGGGCCCCGATCCGGTTCGGAAGCGGTTTCGTGGTGGGGTCGAGGGATTTGTCCGTGCTCGTGACGCGGATCCAACTGCGATTCCAGAAGTCGTTCCACCACTTCCGATGGGCTTGGCGAGACGCTTTGAGATCCAGCTTGTCGACGGCGGATATCCGCTGATCGAGCGCTTTGAGCCACTCACGCGCGTCGGCGGTTCGGCTCGTCAGGGGGCAAGCGGAGATGGCGAACTTCTTGGCGGGTCTTTCGGACTTCAGCGTAGCGAGATCGACCTTGACGAGCCCGTGGCCTCGGATCGCAGCGCCAAAGGTCCGATGGAGGAGCGGGTCCCGGCTTTGCCGCATGAAGGCCTCGAGGCCTTGGAGCCTCATCGTCGCCGGCCAGCAGGAGGTCTCGTTCCGGTGATACCAGACGATCCGATCGGGCTGGTCGTCCAGCACGGTGTCGGGACGGACGACGATCGGATCCGGACCGCCCGCCATGCTGTAGGCGCTATGGACTTCCTTGTCCTTCAGCTCCCTCGGCGCGGTCCGCCAGACTTCCAGCTTGACCGTGACGTCAAATGGCTCTTGGCCGGTGGCCTCGATCCGGACGACGGGATGGTTGGCATCGACCCAGACGAGGGTTCGAACGGCCCGGGCGTCCTTCCCGCCGAGGACCTCGATTTCGCCTTGCCGCAGCCGGAGCGTCTGGCGGAAGGGGAGACCTTTGGCCAGTGGATTCGGTGACATCGCGACGCGAATGCGTCCGAGCTTGAGGAGCCGGCCGTTCTCGCTCCAGGAGTCGGTCTTTCCGACCAGCATGAGGAGGTCGCCGCCGGGCTCGGCCCAGACGTTCAAGCCGATATGGCCGTTTCCGATGGGCATCGAAGCGGAGGAGTCTGGGCCGGGCGTTTCCCAGACGACGTTGTAGGCGTCCATCGGGTCGTCCGCCCTTGCGGGCCGCAGACACGACATCGCCGCCATCGCGCCACACACGACCGTCCAAGCGTGTCCTGAGCGAACCATTCGAGTCCCCTTGTCTTGTCCTGTCACCGTCCTGGGCCGTGGGGCCTTTGATCGCCGCGGCCTGGTCCGCTATAGTACCACGAGTGGGCCGATAGGCTGTTCGAGATGGCTCTCGCCTGCCTAATCATCCGGTGCGGACACGCGATGTTACCGGTGTTGTGCCAATCTTTCGACGGGCCGAGGAGAACTGCGTTGACCGAGCGATCAGCCACCGCGCTGCGTGGTCGTCCCGCGTCCCTGACTTTGGCGTTGCTGGCCGCCTTGCCGATCCTTGTGGCGGGCAATTCGGGCTGCTGGATGCCGTATGCGATCCATGCCGGGTTCGGCGAGCTCGGTGTTTTGCTCGGGGCGCGTCCGATCTCGGAGGTCCTGGCCGAGGGCAATCTTGACGAGGAGACCGAGGCCAAGCTCCGCCGTGTCGTGGACGTCCGGGAGTACTGTGCCAACGTTCTGGGGTTGAATGCCGGCGACGCCTATACGACCTTCTACGACAGTCAGGGGGAGAACGTCTTCTACAACATCTCGGCCTGTCCCAAGGATCACCTGGAGGCGTATACGTGGACGTTCCCGATCGTGGGCACGTACGAGTACCTCGGCTTCTTCAACCAGGCACAGACCGAGGCCTACGCCGAGGCCCTCGAGGGGGCGGGGTACGACGTGTACGTGTATCCGCCCGTGGGATACAGCACCGTCGGCTGGTTCAAGGATCCGCTCTTCAGCGCCGCGCTAGCGCGCGATGAGATCGACCTGGTTGACCTGATCACCCACGAGCTCACGCACAACACGGCGTACAAGGTAAGCAACAGCGCGTTTAACGAGAGCCTGGCCACGTTTGTCGGGCGCACGGGGACGTTGGAGTACCTGGCCGACCGGTTCGGAGCGGACAGCGAGCACCTGCTCCTGGCCCAACAGCGGCAGCAGGACACGGACGTCTACAACGAGTTCTGGATCGCGCTCTATGAGACGTTGGAGGCGTTCTACGCGCGGCAGGATCTGACGAGCGAGGAGAAGATCGCCCAGCGAGAGGACATCTTCGCCGAGTTCAAGCAGCGGTTCGAGGACGACTACCTGCCGGCGCTGAACAACCCCGATCGATACGCGGGCCTGCTGGACATTGACTTTGACAACGCGTTCATCATGATCAACCGCCGCTACAACCTCGACCTGGACCTCTTCCAGGCGGTCTACGACGCGTTGGGGCAGGACTTGCCGGCGGCGATCCGCGTTTTCGTGGCGTCCATTCCTTACGACGATCCCAAGCAGTACCTTCGCGACTGGCTCGCTGATCGATGAGCCCAGCGATGGGCCGGCGTTCTTTTCGGGCGAGCATTCCGGCGTAGCGCGGGCATTCCTGCCTGCTTGCCGTTCGGGCCGGAGGCCCGCAGTACAGCGGCACTAGCACCTTTTTCGGTGAGCGAGTTTCGCGTCGCATTCGGGGAGGCATGGTTCAGCGTCGGACGGGCCTTGGGACATGGAACGAAACACGGGTCCGCGGAACGCCGCGCTGATTCAGAACGGTGCATCTCGCTGACCCGTCGTTTGTTTGGTCGGAATGGTTCCCCTGTGCGGACCCATGCCACCCGCCGCCGACGGAATTCGCGTCCCCCGCGGCTGAAGCCACGGGCCACCCATGCATTGATTCATATGCAACGGAGCGCTAATAGCTGTCCGGGGTCAACTCCACTTTGCCGGCGAACGTTCGGTAGACCCAGATCGTGTAGAGCAGGACGATCGGCATCCCGATGAGGGCCACGATCAGCATGACCTTGAGCGTCAGCGGCGAGGATGAGGCGTTGGCGATCGTCAAGCTCAGGGCCGGATCGTTCAGGTCGGGCACGAGGTTGGGGAACAGTCCGGAGCCGCACATCCCCATGAGCCCGGCGATGGACACGGCGGACCAGACGAAGGCCGCTCCCGCCTGGGCCTTGCTCGAGGCGACGCGCGTCATGATGATGGCGATCGTCGCGGAGATGGGGATGATCCACAGGTACGGCATCGCGCGGTAGTTCGCCAGCAAGCGTGGTTGCGTGGCGATCGTGGCGAGAACGGCCACGACGAAGAGGATCGCGTAGGCCCACCAGGCCTTTTCCGCCCACCCGCGGGCTCGTTCGGCCAGCTCGCCGTCGGTTTTCAGGACGATGTAGTTCGCCCCGTGCACGGCGAACATCGCGAAGCCGAGCAGTCCGATCAGCAGCGCATAGGGGTTGAGCAGCCCGAGGAAGGTTCCGGCGAAGTTCATGTCGTCGCTGAGGGGCAGGCCGCGGAGCATATTGCCCATGGCCACTCCCAAGAGGAGGGCGGGCAGCATGCTTCCGATCGAGAAGGCCAGGTCCCACGAACGTCGCCAGCGTGGGGACGACTCCTTGCCACGGAACTCGAGCGAGACGGCCCTGAAGATCAGTGCGAACAGGACGAGCATCAGGGCCAGGTACAGTCCGCTGAAGACGGTGGCGTAGACGTGGGGGAAGGCCGCGAAGAGCGCCCCGCCGCCGGTCAGGAGCCAGACTTCGTTGCCGTCCCAGACGGGCCCGATGGCGTTGAGGAGCTTGCGCCGGTCCTCGTCCTTCTTGTTGAACAGGTGCCAGATGCCGACGCCGAGGTCGAAGCCGTCGAGGACGGCGTAGCCGAGCAGCAGGATACCGACCAGGAAGAACCACACGATCTGCAGGGAGGTCATGGGGACACCTCCGGCCCGGAGGGCTGGTCGGCGGCGGGGGTCGCCTCAGGCCCGTGGTTGATCTCGCGCCGAAGGAGATGCACCCAGAGCACGAAGAGCAGCGAGTAGACGAGCGTGAACATGATGATGGAGAAGAGGACCTGCCCGGCGGGCACGGTGGGCGAATAGGCGTCGCTCGTTCGGAGCTCCCTGTAGACGGCCCAGGGTTGGCGGCCGACCTCCGCGGAGAACCACCCGAGCTGGTTTGCGATGAAGGGCAGGGGGATCGACCAGAGCGCGAGCCTCAAGAACAGGCGATTCTGATGCGCCGTCTTGCGCCAGAGGAGGATCAGCCCCAATCCGGTGAGACCGATGCACCAGAAGCCGATCATGACCATGCCTCGGAACGTGTAGAAGGTGTACGGCAGGGGGGGGCGGTCTTGGGGCTTGAAGGCGTTGATGCCCTGGATCTCGGCGTTGACATCGCCTTTGGCCAGCCAGCTCAGCATGCCCGGGATGGCGATCTTGGCCCGCACGACCTCGTTCTTCTTGTCGAGCACGCCGAAGATCAGCGAGGGCGCGTGTCTTTGCGTCTTGAAGATGCCTTCCATGGCGGCCAGCTTCTCCGGCTGCGTCCGAGCGACCTGTCCGCCGTGGTGGTGGCCGATGGGGAGCTGGATCAGCGAGGAGACGAAGGCCATGATCAGCGAGATCTTCAGGGATGACTTGGCGAACTCGGTATGCCGGCCCTTGAGCAGGAACCAGGCGCTGACGCCGAGCATGAACATCGCGCCGGTCATGATCGCCGCATCGACCGTGTGGGTATAGCGGTGCATCGTGGAGGGATTGAACACCGCGGCCCAGAAGTCCGTCAGCTCGGCACGGCCATTGCGGATGACGTAGCCGGCGGGGGTTTGCTGCCAGGAGTTGGCGACGATGATCCAGAACGCCGACAGGGTCGCGCCGACGGCGACCATGAGCGAGGCGAACCACAGCGTCTTTTTGGAAACGCGGTTCCATCCGAAGATGAGCACGCCGAGGAAGGTCGACTCGAGGAAGAACGACAGCACGCCCTCGGCGGCCAGGGGGGCGCCGAAGATGTCGCCGACGTATCGCGAGTAGTTCGACCAGTTCGTGCCGAACTGGAACTCCAGGGTGATTCCGGTGGCCACGCCGACGACGAAGCTCACGACGAAGAGCTTGGTCCAGAACCTGGCCATTCGCCGGTCGAAGTCGTCGCCGGTGCGCATGTAGCGGGTCATCATCCAGAAGATGAGCCACGCCAGCCCGATCGTCAGCGGCGGGAATAGGAAGTGGAAGCCGGCGGTCAGGCCGAACTGCAACCGGGAGAGGTATACGGGGTCCATTGGCATGCCTTCTTGCGGCGTCGCCTCGGCTCGCCGTCAAGGAAGGGGCCCGTCGATCGCGGGCCCCCTCGGGCCGGTGGTTCTGTCTCCTGGCAATCGCAGGCCGCCCGTGACGCGACCGGCTAGGCCTTCCACAGTCCGTGCAGGTTGCAGAACTCTCGAGCGGTGACGCTGGCCGCATCGATCGGGAACGTCGCTTCGGGCGCCTGGCCGGGCTCGAGGTACTGCCGATAGACCTTTCCGTCGGCCATGACCTCGATGAAGACGATCCAGTGGTCGGACTGCATGGGGTGGGCCACCTGGCCGACCTTGACGTTGAAGCCGCCGTCGACTTTTTCGATCACGGGGACGTGCTTTTCCTTGGCGGCGTCGACGGTGTTCTCCACGAGGGCCTTCATGGCCTGGCCGTGGCATTGGAGCTCGCCGTCGCCGTCCATGAGGACCTCGACGAGCACCGTGCCTTCCTTGCATTTGTAGACTTGGTTTCGAGTCGCCATCGATCGATCTCCTTGCTGGCTGTCGTTGTAACTTCGAGGCCCCCTATCAAGGTCCGGGCTATTGCGGTCCGATCAGATCGTCATACCGCTTGGTCACGACGTCCCAGTTGACGTGCTTCATGAGGGCCTTGACGTAGTCGGCCCGCATGTTCTGGTACTTGAGGTAGTAGGCGTGCTCCCAGACGTCGATGACCAGGATTGGCGTTGCGCCGCAGAACATCTGGTTCTCGTGTTTCTCGATCTGTAGGATCAGCAGTCGCTTGCCGAGGGGCTCGTAGGCAAGCAGTCCCCAGCCGCTGCCGGCGACGGTGTTGGTGGCGGCGGCGAGTTGGGCCGTCATCGTCTCGAAGCCGCCGAACTGGTCGTTGATCGCGTGGTGTAGCGCTCCGCCCGGCTTGGAGGGCTCGGGATTCAGGTTTTCCCAGTACAGGCTGTGGAGGACGTGGCCCGATCCGTGGAAGGCCAGCGCCCGCGACAGGGCCTGGACGGCGGAGAAGTCGCCCGCCTTGCGAGCGGCCTCGAGCTTCTGCAGGGTCGCGTTGAGGCCCTTGACGTAGCCGGCGTGGTGCTTGTCGTGGTGGATTCTCATCGTCTTCTCGTCGAGGACGGGCTCGAGCGCGTTGTATTCGTACGGCAGGGGTGGCAACGTGTACTCCTTGGTTCCGGCCGCGCCGGCGGCCAGGGCGACACCGCCCGGCGCGCCGATCGTGGCGACACCCGCCGCCGAAGCCCCGGCCCACATCAGCATCTCACGCCTGGATAGTGATTCCATGGTTCATCTCCTTTGACGCCGGCTCCGGGGCCCTTAGGGGCCTCGGAGCACGCAATGATCCTTGGCTCGCCCCGATCGGATGAGGATACTCCACCCGCGCGGCCGCACCGACGGAACGTCCTACCCGTAGGGGTACATGCCCTTCTTGATGCCCTCGAGGTCCGCCAGCATGGTCTCGTGCTTCTGCTCGTCGCGGCCCAGGTAGTGGAGCAGGTACTCGGCCACGACCATCTTCTTGCCCTTGATGAGGGCGAGCAGCTCCTGGGCCATCTCGATGGTCTGCTTTTCGATCTTGATGTGGTTCTCGACCATCTCCCAGACCTCTTCCAGCTCGTCGGGGCTCAGCGTGGTCGTCGCGGTGGACACGCTGCCGGCGATGATCCCCTGGACGCGATGGTGCATCTGGGAGTCCGCCTGGATGATTTCCATCACGAGGCGGACGATCGGGTTGCCGGTCTTGGCAATGACGCGTCCGGTCGAGGCGACGGAGGCGTCCTCGACTTTCTGCCACTTCTGCATGGTCGCAACGACCTTGTCCTGAATTTCCTTCATGGACATCGATGTCTCCTTTCGCGGTTGACAGGCGATCCCAGCCGGCGGCTCACCAGTTCTCGGCGAGGACCTCGTAGTAGGCCTGAGGATGCGCGCAGGCCGGACAGGCGCCCGGCGCCTCGGGTCCCTCGTGAAGGTATCCGCAGTTCAAGCACCGCCAAACGACGGGCTTGTCCTTCTTGAAGACCTTGCCGCCCTCGACGTTGGCCAGCAGGTCCTTGTAGCGTTTCTCGTGCTGCTTCTCGGCGATGGAGATGAATTCGAAGACCTTGGCGACGGCCTCGAAGCCCTCTTGCCTGGCGACCTTGGCGAAGCCGGGGTAGAGGCTGGTCCACTCCTCGTGTTCGCCGCCGGCGGCCGCCTTGAGGTTCTCGGCGGTGGTGCCGATCGTTCCCGCGGGATAGGCCGCGGTGATCTCCACGTCGCCGCCCTCGAGGAACTTGAAGAACCGCTTGGCGTGCTCTTTCTCTTGATTGGCCGTCTCCTCGAAGATCATCGAGATCTGGATGAGACCTTCTTTCCTTGCCGCGCCGGCGAAGTAGGTGTAGCGATTCCTCGCCTGCGACTCCCCGGCGAACGCCGCCAGCAGGTTCTTTTCCGTCTTCGTTCCTTTGATGGACATGTGTCGTTCTCCCTCTGTGTCTTAACAGGCTCAGTGTTCCTCGAAGATCCTGACCACTGATCTCCAGCGATATCTCTTCGGTCTTACCCTCGCGGCAAGACGGCCTGGCGAAGCGTCTCGAGCCCGACGCGCTCGATCGTCTTCCACAGTCGCTCCCGCTTCGGGGCGTTCTGACGGTAGAAGTCGATGACCTTGTCGATGACGTCCAGGGCCTGTTCCGTGGTCAACTCGTCGGCTAATTCCTCGGCCAGGTGTGGCTTGGCGCCGCCCGAGCCGCCGACCAGCACGGTCCAGCCCTTCTTCTTTCCGACGAGGCCGAGATCCTTGATGCACGTCTCGGCGCACTGGTTCATACAGCCGCTCACGCCGATCTTGAACTTGCTCGGCAGTTCCATCCCGTGATACTTCTCGTCGAGGGTCATGCCGAGGGTGAGGCTGTCTTGCTGGCCCAGCTTGCAGAACGTGGTGCCCGGGCAGGCCTTGACGCTTCTGACGCATAACCCGACCGCGGCGCCCGCCGGCACGCCCAACTCCTGCCATGCCGCATCGAGGTCCTCTTCCTTCAGGCCGACGAGGGCAAACCTCGCGGCGCTGGTGAGCTTGACCGCGGCGCAGCCGTACTTCTCCGCCACGTCCGCCAGCTTTCGCAGTGTCTGGGGCGTCACGACGCCGCACGGCAAGTGCGGCGCGATTGCGTAGGTGACCTTGTCACGTTGAGATATTGAGCCCTTCTCGCCGTCCTTCAGCATGCCACTCTCCTAAGGTCCACGAATTCAAGCCAACGTTTACGGGTGAATCGGGAGTCGTTGCCCTGTTGCCCTCATGGCACTTCCACAGCGAGGCTCCTTCATCTCAGGTAGTCTTAGCCGGGCGGTTGGGCCCTCAACATCGTCAAGAGCATCTTGAATCGCCGTGCCGCCTTGACCGCATGCGGCACATTGGCAGGCATGAGGACTGCCTGGCCATCATGAACTTGGACGGCCTTGCCCGCGATGGTTAGATCCGCCTGGCCGTCCAGGACTTGCACCACGGCGTCGAAGGGCGCCACATGTTCGCTCAGCGACTGTCCCGTGTCAAAGGCGAACAGCGTCAACGTGCCCGCGGCGTTTTCCACGATGGTCCGGCTCACAATCGAGCCTTCGGCATAGCTTACCATCTCGGCCAGGGCGACGGCTTGCGCCTGGGGAAGCTTGCCCTTGGCGGATCCTTCCGCCTTGCTTCCTTCTGATGCAGAGCCTTTCAAATCATGTCCTCCGGGTCACCCGCTGACGCGCGCTTCATCGTGCGATCCAGGCATGACCGCATCCCGTGAGCGGCGAGTGTCCTGGCTTAGGCGATCGCTGTCCATTCGTGGGCGGACGTCATGATCGGCGATCCCGCCGGCAATCGGTTACTTCGCTTTGTCGCCGGCGAGTTTGGGATTGGGGATCTGCTCGCCACACTTTGCGCACTTGTGCCGCTTCTCGTCGGCGATGAACTCCACCTCGTATCCGCAGTTCGGGCACGGCACTTCAAAGACGCTGTCCATGCTCATTGCCTTGAGAGGATCTTCCCTGGGGCATCGGTCTGGTGCCATCGCATGTCTCCTCTAGTGAACGCCTTGTCCAATGGAACTCGGGCCGACCTGGACTCTGAAGCCGAGGCCCTCGACCGCGCGTCGAACCGCCTCGACGTCAAATGCCTTGCCGCGGACCTCCGCCCGGCCCGGCGAGAGCGCCACCTCGGCCGAGAGGACGCCGGGGCACTCCTGAACGGCTCTCTGGACACTTTGAACACAATGATTACACGTCATCCCGCTAATCTCAAGCGTCGCCATTTGGCCATCGGCGGCCGCTGGGACCACGTCCGCCGGTCCCGCTTTGACGGGGCGTAGGAGGGACAGCCCGATCACGCCGAGGAGCACGACCGCCGAGACGGTTCCGACCCAGCCGGGCAGCATCTCATGCGAGTGAACCGCGAAGGAGACGCCGTCCATCGAGAAGAACGCATCCAGCGCGATGCCCGAGGCAAGCGCCGTCACCGCGACCGAGGCGAGGTAGATCACGGCCGTTTTGGGTACCATGATCTTCCAGATCGTCGCGACGGTGGCCGCGTTCGTCGAAGGCCCGGTCATGAGGAATACGAGGGCGGCCCCCGGGGTGACGCCTTTGGCGATGAGGGCAGCGGCCACGGGGACCGACGCCGTCGCGCACACGTAAATGGGGATACCCAGCAGCAGCATCACGAGCATGCTGCCGATTCCGGCTCCAAGGAGTCCGGCGAAGAAGTCGTCGGGAACGACGGCCGCGATCACGCCGGCGACGACGAGCCCGATCAAGAGCGACTTGCTGATGTCCCGAGGCAGCGTGATGAGCCCGTACTTGAAGATCCTCGTGACGACGTTGCCGCCGGAATCCCCTGAGCAGCAGGGTGCGTCGCAGGCGTTGGCCGCCGTCGAGCCCTGGGCGTGACGACCTGCGAGCAGCGCGACGGCCGCGCCGCCGATCAGGCCATTGACCAGGGCGGCCACCGGTCTGAAGACCGCGAACACGGGCCCCAACAGACTGTAGGTCACCAAGATGCTGTCGATGCCCGTCTGGGGGGTCGACAGGAGGAAGGAGGTCGTGGCGGCGCGACTTGCCCCGTGGGCGCGCAGGGAGGCGCCCACCGGGATCACACCGCACGAGCAGAGCGGCAGAGGGATCCCGAAGACGGCTGCCTTGACGACGGGCCAGAGCCCCGAGCCTCCGAGGTGTCGCTCGACGAGCGCGGGAGACACGAGCACCGACAGGACCCCGGCAAAGAGGAAACCGAAGAGGAGGTACGGGGCCATTTCGCCAAGGACGGCCCAGAATTCCAACGCAACTGTCCAGACTGCTTCCATTGAGTCAGCTTACCTCGATTGTACCCCAAGCCTTAGACGGCCAAGCGCCTCGGTTTCTTCCCGGATTCCAATTCGGGTCAGGGCAAAGTCGTAGCGTACCGGATCCTCGGGCACGATCTTCCTAAAGGCCTCGGTAATCTCAACGGCCGCACGGAGGTCCGGTTGCCTTCTCCGCGTCAGGCGGAGGGATCGGCAGATCTTGAACATGTGGGTGTCGAGCGGCACGACCAGGCAGGAGGCGGGCACCTCGTCCCATCCTCCAGGATCGACGTCATCGCGGCGGACCATCCAACGCATGAACAGGTTCAGCCGCTTGCACGCGCTGCCGGCGGCGGGGGAGGGGAGCAGGCTGAAGGCCCCCTGCCTGCCAGAGCCCCCGAGCTCGTCGACAAGACGGGCGAGGGCCGGCAGAACCGTATCGTCCTCCGCTCGTCGGCATGACCGGAAGCAGTGGTGCAACGAGCCGTGTCGCGCGACGGCCCGTTTGACGCCGCCGAGCATGTCCGCCAGGTCATCGCCCGTGGTGAACCGGTGCTTGAAGTCGGCGAAGGTCCGGTGAAGCGTCTCGTCGGAAGATCGTTCCAGGAAGCGGGTGGGAGACGGGGACATCCGGTCGAGGACGCTCGAGACGCTCTTGAGGATCCGCGCGACCCGGCCGTAGGCGAGAGAGCTGGCGATCAGGGCCACGATCTCGCGATCGGACGGCGCGGCGTAGCGGTAGAGGAACTCGAGGGGGTCGGGATGCACGAGCTCCCGGCGGTGATAGCGTCCGAAGATCTCGTCGAGCCAGTCTTTGGCGGCCCTTGCGGGCATATCGTCAACCCTCTTTCACGACGCGCGGCGTTTCGTCCTGGCCGACGACGCCAGACGGATCCATTGTCGTTGTGGAGGAGGTCGGAATCCAGCGACGACGAGCGCGGCGGGGACGGTGAAACGCCTGAGCGGCCCGCAACAATGAATGAACAGTCTGCTACTCCAGAACCTTCGATGCATGGTTCATGGCTTCAGCCATCGGGGACATGATCCCCAGCCCGAATTCGCGTCGGCCACCGCTGAAGCGATGGGCCATCCGTTCTTTGCGATCTGTTCAGACATTCTTGCAGGCGGCTTAGCGGGGGTTGAAGCGTCGCGGCGGCGACGGTACAACCGCCGATCGCGGGCAAGCCAGCAAGAGGCCCCGCTGCATTACGCCCGGCGCGAGGTGGAATCCATGAAGCTTGACGAGATGACCTGGCCTCAGGTCGAAGGGCTCGGCGACGACGTCGTCGCCCTGCTGCCGATCGCGGCCACGGAACAGCACGGTCACCATTTGCCGCTGCAGGTCGACCGGCGGATCACCGAGGCAATCGCCGAGCGTCTCGAGGCGGAGCGGAGCGATTGGCTCGCTCTGGCGCCGGTCCTATGGTTTGGGGCGAGCCATCACCATATGACGTTCCCCGGCACGATGAGCGTGCCCAACGGGGTGTACATCGAGGTCTTGCTGGCCCTAATCGACAATCTGGCGAGTGCCGGTTTCAAGCGGATCTGCTTGCTGAACGGCCACGGGGGCAACATCGTCCCCATGCAGGACGCGCTGACGCGAACTCGCCACCGCCTGGGCGGTGACGCGGAGGTGCACCTGGTCGGGTGCACCTACTGGATGGTCGCGGGGGACGCGATGAGGACGCGAGCCGGGATGGAGACGGCCAATATCACGCACGCGTGCGAATACGAGACGTCGATGATGCTCCATCTGGCGGGGGACCTGGTGCACGTCGATCGCGCCAAGGTGCAGCGTCCGGCGCTGTCGAGCGAGTACTACGACGTCGGCTTCCACGAGCCGTCGCGCGTTTTCGCGGCCTTCAACATGGACCAACTGACGTCGGGCCTGGGGGGGATGGGCCGTCCGGAACTGGCGACGGCGGCGAAGGGCGCCAAGCTGATCGACACGGTGGTGGCGGAGGTCGGCAAGTTCCTCGACGAGTTTCGAACCTGGGCGTTTCTGCCTGGGGGCCGGCGGTAGAGACGGGCGCCGGCGCGAGCGCTGCCGGCGTTGGAGCGTGAGATCACTAAGCTGCCTGCAAGAATGTTTGGGCAGCTAGCGAACCTTGGGTGGCCCACCTCTTGAGAGGTGGCCGGCACGAATTCGATCGGAGATTCGCGTCCCCCACGGCTAAAGCCATGGGCCACCCGCCGGCGGTAGAGACGGGCGCCGGCGCGAGCGCTGCCGGCGTTGGAGCGTGAGATCACTAGAGCGAGCACACGGGTAATCAAGGAGACCCCACCCATGGCCAAGAAGCAGCCGCACACTCCGGAAGCGTGGAAGAACTACAAGGGCCCGTACTCCGTCGCGCTAACCGTCGGGGACCTGATCATCGTGTCGGGGCAGGGGCCGATCGACCCGGACGGGATGAAGGTCATCGGGGAGGGCATCCAGGAGCAGGCCAAGATCACGCTGGACAACGTCAAGAACGCCCTGGCCGCGGCGGGCGCGACGATGGACGACTGCGTCAAGGTCGGCGTCTTTCTTTCCGACATCAAGAACTTCAACGCCTTCAACGAGGTCTACCGGACCTACTTCAGCGAGCCGCTGCCATGCCGCACGTGCGTGGAGACGGCTCTGTTCGGGGGCATGCTCGTGGAGGTCGATGCCTGGGCAGTGAGGGGCGCTGGGGGCTAAGCTTCCGGCATCAGCGGTTGAACGGCGCGTCGTGGTCGGCGATCGTGCGGTCCGCTGCCTTCATCTGACGGTACATCTCGTCGTGTCGTTCCTTCGTCAGCGGGTAGGACCAGAAGGACACCGCTGCCAGGGCGAACAGGACCATCGGCGCTCCGATGAAGAGGATCTTCAGTCCGGTCAGCGTCTGGGTCGACTGCTGGACGGCCCCTTCCTCGTACCCCAGCCGGCCCAGCGTATGGCCGATGACGGCGAAGGCGACTGCGCCGCTGATCTTCCGGCAGAACTCGGCGGTGCCCCAGTAGAACCCCTCCCGGCGGCGTCCGGTCATGTATCCGTCGTAGTCGACGGTGTCGCCGATGATGGAGTAGGGCAGCGTCATGAATCCGCCGAACGCGACGCCCATCACGCCGAGGAGGATGACGAACAGCCACACGCGCTCGGGCGTCAGCAGGAGCATCGGCAGCATCGCCACGGCGGCGAGCAGGAGGGCCAGGATGAGCGTCGGGCGTTTGTCGATCCGGCGGGAGATGGCGGTCCAGACCGGCACGGCCACTGCGCCGCAGAAGAGGAAGACCATCACGGCATATGGGAAGACGTGCTCGGCCTGGAGCCAGTGCGTGGCCACCTGCTGTCCGATGACGACGGGGAAGAGGATGCCCACGTTGTAGATGACGAAGGTGCGGAGGATGATCATGAACGGGCGGTTCCGGATCATCTCGCCGAAGCGTGGTCGCGGCGTGGCGGTTCGGGCCTGGCTGAATTCCGGGCGCTCGGACGTGCCACGGACGGTCTCGAGCATCGTGAGCGTCATCACGACGCCGCAGAAGCCGGTGGCGATCGCAAAGCCGGTCCGTTCGTCGGCGAACTTCAGGGCCACGACCTTGACGCCGGCTCCGCACACGAGCCCGATGATGTAGAAGGCCTGCCGGTAGGCCATGAGCGACGTTCGTTCGTGGTGGTCGAGGGTCAGCTCGGTGCCCAGTCCGTTGTAGGGCACCAGGTAGACGGTCGCGCCGAGATAGAAGGCGGTCGCGGTCAGGAAGAGGTAGAGTCCGCCCGCGCCGGTGGGCGGGGTGAACATGAGGAAGAACGCTGGGCCGTAGAAGCACGCGCTCAGGATGATGTACGGCCGGCGTCGTCCCCACCGAGTTCGGGTTCGGTCCGAGAGCCATCCCATCGGGATGTCCGTGAGGGCGTCGACGAGGATGGCGATGGAGACGACGAGCCCGACGGTCTGGGCGGGGACCTTCATAATGTCGGTGTAGAAGGAGAAGAGGTACAGCATCAGCGAGAACTCGAAGAGTCCGTTGCCGAACGTCGAGATGCCGTAGCTGAGCTTGGTTCCGAGGGGGAGCCTGCTCGTGTCTTCCAGCGCGTGCCTCAGGGGGGAGGATGCGGCGGTGCTGGCGGATGCCTCTGGGCTCGGTTCGCCGATCATGCCGAATCGCGACTCCGTGATCGCCGCAGGTAAGGGACGTGCCGAACAGCCTTGGCTCACAGATAGCGGCAAGGCGTCGCAATAGCAAGGCGGGTTACACGGCGCTGGCTTGACTGGGCCAGGCCAGCATGATCATCGCCACCACGGCCAGGACCATGCCGCAGCATTGGATCGGGGTCGGTCGCTCGCCGAGCAGCACGAATCCGAGGAGGATCGGGATGGTCATATACAGTGCCGTCATCGGGGTCAGCACGGAGATCTGAGCCGTCTCGGCCGCGCGATAGAAGCCCCAGTTGGCGATCACGTAGCAGGCCCCGACGATGATGGCGACCGTGTGGCCCGTGGTCCAGGTGAACTGCGACCACTTGACCTTGGGCACGAGCAGGAGACCCACCAGGAGGTAGCCGGGCAGGTTGAAGACCACCGCGGTCCAATTGTCGATGTACTTCGAGGCGATCTTCATCAGGAACAGGCCCATCCCCCAGCCCAGGATGGTCAGCGCGAAGTAGAACCATGTGGCCATATCGATCGCCTCCGAAGATCAACCTCTTCCGCACGAAGAAGCGAACAGCGTCTTCTTGGCGGATCTTTATTGATGGGTGGCCCATGGCTTCAGCCGTGGGGGGCGCGGATTCCCGTTGGAATTCGCGTCCCCCACCTCTGAAGAGGTGGGCCACCCACTGCTTGTATTCTGTTCGACCATCACTGCAAGCGGTCGAGCATTGACTACTTCAGGATGTCCTTAACGCGTGCGGCGATGTCTCCGGCGGTCAGGCCGACGAGCGACAGGACGTCCTCGGGGCTGTTGCCCGATTTGGGGATCCGCTTGCACGTCATTATCTGAACGGTGCACTTGCCGGTGATCGCGGCCGCCTCGGCGACGGCGCCGCCCAGGCCGCCGCCGTAGTTGTCCTCGACGGTGAGGATCTTTCCGCCGGTCTTGGCCCCGGCGGCGAGGACGGGCTGGGCGTTCATCGGGAGGCTGTATGCGTCGACGACGGTGCACTGAATGCCTTCACCGGCGAGGGCCTCGGTGGCCTTAAGCACCACGGAGATCATGTAGCCGCTGCTGACGATCGTCAGCGCGTCGCCTTGGCGTAGCACGCTGGATCCGCCGACCTCGAAGCTGGCGTTCTTGTCGTACAGGAGGGCCACGTCGGGTCGATGGGTTCGCATGTAGCACATGCCGGTGACGTTGGCCATGAGTCCGGTCAGGTGATAGGCGGCCACGGCGTCGGCGGGCTGGAAGGACACGCATGCCGGTCGGCCCCGACCATCGTCGGCGGTGCCGAAGCTACGGAAGTACGTGACGTCGACGAGTCCCATCTGGCTGGGGCCGTCCGCCGCCAGCGAGACGCCGGCGTGCGAGCCGACGATTTTGATATTCGCCCGGGTGATATTGGCCATTTCGATCTGGTCGTATCCGCGGGACAGGAACTTGGCGAAGCTGCTGGCGAAGGGGATGTAGCCGGCCGCGGCCAGTCCCGCGGCGGCGGAGATCATGTTCTGCTCGGCGATCTTGCACTCGAAGAATCGGTCGGGGAGTTTCTTGGCGAAGTATTCGGCGAAGGTCGAGTTGCTGACGTCGCCGTCGAGCGAGACGACGCGTTCGTCGGCCTTGCCGAGGGCGAGCAGGGCCGCGCCGAAGGCGCGTCGGGTGGCCAGCTTGTTCTTGGCCACGGCGTCGGCGAGGCCGGCCTCGGCCATCGCCTCATCGAACGACGGCAGTCGGATCTCGCCGCTGGGCAGCGGGGGGACCTCGCCTTTGGGCTTATGGATTCTCAGTCCGCCCGACGACCCGCGCGGCACGCCGAGCTTATCGTACATCGCGTCGAGGTCCGCCAGTGCGCCGGGCACTTCCGACTCCTTGAGGGGCTTGCCGTGGTTGCCCTTGCCCTGCAGTGAGGCCGTGCCCCAGCCCTTGACGGTCTTCGCCACGATGGCCACGGGCTGGCCGCCCTTGCCGACCAGGTTCAGGGCCGAGCCGATGGCCTTGACGTCGTGCCCGTCGATGGCGCGAACCTTCCACCCGAACGCCTTGAGCTTGGCGGTGAGGACCTCGGCGGACTGCTGGTGGGAGACGACGTCGGCCTGACCTTGGCCGTTGCAGTTGAAGATCGCGCAGACGTTGGTGAGCTTTCGGTCGACGATGAAGTCGGCGGCCTCCCAGATTTGGCCCTCGCGCGACTCGCCGTCGCCGATGATGGTGAAGATCCGCCGATCCGTGCCGCGGAGCCGCGCTGCCAGCGCAAGCCCCGCCGCCACCGAGAGGCCCTGTCCGAGGGACCCGGTTGCCGCGTCGAAGAAGGGGAAGCCCTCGGCGGGGTTGGGGTGTCCGTCCAGGACGCTGTCGAGCTCGCGCAGGTCGTTCAGGTCGTCGAGGGTGACCTTCTTCAGTTGGCTCGGGTCCTTTCCGGCGACGCCGCCGACGTCGGCGTAGACGGCGTAGACGATCGGCACGGCGTGCCCTTCGCTGAGTACGAGGCGGTCGCTGGCGGGATTGGAGGGGTTCTTCGGGTCATACCTCATCCGCTTTTCCATCAGCATGATGACGATGTGGGCCAAGGACAGTCCGCTCGATGGGTGTCCGGAGCCCGCCTTGGTGGTCATCGTGATCACGTGCTTGCCGAGTTCGATCGCCTTGGCGTTTACGGTGCTAGCTAGGGTCATGATTCTCTCCGTCTTAACCGAGCGTAAAAACAGCCAGGCTACCATATCGCTTAGTCGTGTGGGGATCAAGCCTTCGGGCAGCGTCGGGCCCTTTGCGTGGGGGGCTGGTAACGGGATGCGGCTGGAATTGCGGGTTTGCTGGCAGGGCGAGGTTCCTGCTGAGCCGTCTTCTCGCGTGATGATTTCGGCTCGGCACGACGCGCCCTCTTCGGCGTCTCCGGGCCAGTGCGGAAGTGACGAGGCAGTCGCTTGATGGCGCCAACACAGCGATTGCCGCGCAACATGGGTCCGATAACACACGACATGCCGATCTAACTTCCTTCAGGCTAAAGATTTATCGGAATCTGCGCTCGCAGGACTCATTCTATAAAGTCTCTGCTGACAGCTAGTTATGCCAGTGGTTGCGGGCGCCCGGGGAGGAGTGGCGGAAAGGGATTTTTTGACATGTTGATTCCCGGTTGCCAGCCGATAATATTCTTTGAGTGCCCCTCTTACGCGGCGCGGACCGGGGGGAGACACTCGCCTTTGGCAATCCGTCTGTCGTTCGTTTGGAGAGGAGGACCGTATGAGTGTTCGCCGACGATTTCGGCTGAAACTCTTGGCCATGCTTTTCGCCGGCGGGATGGTCATGATGATCGCGCAGAACTGTGCCATCTTCGCGGGACAGCAGTTTCAAACCGCCCTGAACTACACCTGGTTCCTGACGTGTGATACGGACACGCTATTCAGCGGGAAGGATCTGCTGCTCGACTGCGCCAACGTCAGTTCGGACAGCACGTCGAGTTCCAGCAGTAGCACCAGTTCGCTGGCGGATCTGTTGTAGATCCTGGTATCCAAGGCTCGACGGCTCAAGGAGGAGCGGCGTCTTTAGCCTGTATTGCCCCGGCGGCCTGGCCGCCGCGATCAAGGATGGAGGATGGTATGTCTCAAGAACGCAAGCACCGCATCGCGGTCATGCTACTCATCGTTGCCCCGCTGATCGCCACGACGTTTTCGTCGTCCACGTGCATGGAGACCACGCTGCTGGCTCTCAATCCCTGCGGGACGGTTCTCGACTGCTCGCCAGCGGACTGGTTCTCGGTGGTCTGGCCGGTTGTCGAAGCCCCGAATTACGACCGGGATCCTTCCTGCACGATCCCCTTCCTCTGTGGCTCGCCATGGGGCGGACTCACCGGAACCACGCAATAGGCTTTGAAGGGGGGGGCGGGCGAGGACTCGCGGCCTAGCGGCGCGAGAGGCAGGGGCAATCACGAAACCAAAGACCCACGGCATCATCAAGGATGATGCCGTGGGTCTTGTCTTTTCGACACTTGCCCGATCCGGCCGGAAACGAGGATCGGTTAATCCAGAAGCGTCTAAGCAGGAGATAGGCCACGAAAGGCGGGTATCGGCTCGGCCGGGCCGGCGGCCTGCTCGATCGGGGTCGTGCAGGCGATGCGCACCGCTTGTGGGCGGCGCTCGGGCCGCTCGATGGCCTCCAGGACCCCTCGGGCGGTCCGACGCCCTTGTTGGATGGCGTAGTTCGTCCCCCGGTCCTCGGGATAGACCTGTGCCATCGAGCACATCCAGATGCCCGGAAGGGGGGTTTCGGCCGGGGGGATCTGAGACTCGCAACCGGCGCGAACGACCGGCTGTGCGTAGGCGTCCTTCCATACCTGGGCATGCCGCACCCAGCTCTCCTCGAAGGTCGGGAACATCCGCTGGACCTGTGACAACCATGTCTTGATCAGGGAGGCCTGATCCATCGTCGCGGCCTCATGGCCGGCGTCCCGGTATTTCGTCAGATAGACGACGTGTCGGCCGCCATAGGCCTCCGGCGGCTGGAAGTTCGTGTGCTCGATCACCCCGATAAAGGGATAGCCGGGGTCATTGACGTTGAGCCAGTAGGTCGGCGAGAGCCGCCGGTTCAGCACCAGCATCAGCTCGGTCACCCCGAGGTAGGGGATGGCCCTGGTTCGGTGGCGATAGGCCTCGGGCAGGTCCGGGATGATTTCCGCGGCAATCGGCGTGGGGGTCGTGACCAGGATCTGATCGAACGACTCGCACCCGCCTTCCGAGACCACCTCCCACTGGCCATGGCGCCTTCGAATCTCGCTGACCGGACACGAGACGCGAACCTGTCCGCCTCTGGAGATGACGGCGCCGACCAGCGCGTCGGTTAGTCGCTGGAACCCGCCATCGAGGTAGGCCAGTTGCTCGCGCTGTCGTTTCGATCGGGAACGCCCGCGGGTCTGGAGCTTGCTCCAGAACCATACGGCGGAGACCTCGTCGGCGTACGGCCCAAACTTTCCCTCGAACAGGGGGCGCCAGACGACGTCGTACACGGTGGGTCCGGCCATCTCCGTGATCCACTTCCGCGCGGTCTTGCCTTCGAGCCGGCGGTAGTCCCTGACCGATCGACCCTTCAAGGCCATCCGCCCCAATCGCATCCGGTCTGACAATCGTAGCGGTCCGAATCGCAGGACATCTAGTGGGGAGCTGAGTCGATAGACCTGATTGTCGTGGTAGTTGCTCGTGTTGGTCTCGTGGACGACGAGATGACGCTGCAGCCCTAGTTCCTTGACGAGGTCGAGGACATGATCGTCGTGGGTGAACCAGTGATGGTAGTATCGCTCGATGTGCGTGTTGCCGAGCCGGACGGACCCCGCCAGTCCGCCTGGCGCCCGGCCGGCCTCGAAGACGATGGGTGTCAGCCCGTTCTTGGCCAGCTCGTAGGCGGCGGCCAGGCCGGAATACCCCCCACCGATGATGGCGACCCTACTGTCGGGCATGCGGTGCTCTCGTTTGGCGTCAGGGCCCCGGTCTCGATCCGTGCCGGCCCTGAATCTCTTAAGTCGTGTTTCAGCAATATCTTGCCGAGGGCTCTTCGCCGCGCGATTCGCCAACAGTTCTGCTGACAGGCGGCACGCGAGGTCATCTTCAGTGTCTTCGGCGTTATCGGGTCTTGGCTTAACTTACCGCCCCATGGGCCGGGCACGCCGCGCAAGGCCGGGCGCATGACAGTCTGGGCGGGGGCAGCGAGACCAAGGCGAAGACCCCGCCGGGGCACGAGCCGGGTTTTCCGTGGCCCCTGGCGGGGCTGGTCGGTCCGGGCAAACGAGCACCAGGGGTTCCGTCCGCGGCGGCGTCGGATAGGTCCGCCGAAGCGGCGGACTGCACCCCTGGCTACATTCCTTCGGCCCTCCGGGCCTGGATACACCCCGCCGAATCCGTAACGCGCCCGGCGGGGGCCCCTCGAGGACGGGTGAAATTGACAAAACGAAGTGGGACAATGAGAATGCCCCCGTTGCCGTCTGACGAAGTGGAAGACCGAACGCTGGGGGTTTGCCTCCATGGATCGCAAGGACCACCACGACCTTCGCGTTTTCGCGGGATCGGCCAGTCCCATACTGACATCAGAGATTTGCAGGCTCCTGCACATCGAGGCGGGACGGTGCGAGGTCAAACGTTTCAGCGAGGGCAACACGTTCGTTCGCGTCCTGGAGAACGTTCGTGGGCGCGACACCTACGTCGTCCAGACGCTCAGCGGGGCCGTCAACGATCAGTTCATGGAGCTGCTGTTCTGGATCGACGCGCTTCGGCGCGCCTCGGCGAAGGAGGTGACGGCGGTCATCCCGTTTTTCAGCTACGCCAAAGGGGACAAGAAGGACGAGCCGCGCGTTTCCATCCGGGCTCGCGTCTGTGCGGACTGCATCGAGGCCACCGGGGCCGACCGTGTCTTGACGATGGATCTGCACGCTCCCCAGATCCAGGGCTTCTTCGGTATCTCGGTCGACCACCTTTATGCACTGCCCGTCTTCGTCGAGTACTTCCGCCCGATGGTGACGCAGGACTGGATGGTCGTGGCTCCGGACGTCGGCTTCGGCGAGCAGGCCCGGCGTTTCGGGCGGGCCCTCGGGATCGAGTATGTCGTGAGCGAGAAGACCCGGACCGGACACAACGAACAGGCGGAGGTGCTCAGAATCATCGGCGACGTTCAGGGCAAGACCTGTGTGATCGTGGACGATTTCGCGACGAGCGGGGGGACGCTCGTGGCAACGGCGCATAAGCTCTTGGAGGAAGGCGCGACGGAGGTGTTTGCGTCCGTGTCTCACGGTCTGCTACCGGGCGAGGCCCCGGCGAGGATTCAGGCGAGCCCGATCAAACAGTTGGTCATCACGGACACCATTGAAGGACGGACGGGCCAGTTGCCGAAGAACATCAAGGTCGTGTCGGTGGCGCCGTTGTTCGCCCGGGCGATTCACAACATCCACCACCGCACGAGCATCAGTGAGCTGTTCGAGTCCTGATCGGGGGGCAGTGGAATCGGGCGTCGGCGGAAAAATGGTTGGTGCCGACCAACATTCGTCGCTATCATTGGTCTTGATAAGTAGTTCCAGTAAAAGGCGCGGTAGGGTTGGCGGGCCCTGCGTACTGGCCGCTGGAACCGGCCCAGAGCGGCGGCGCACCGGACGACCTCAGGCAGGGCGCGTCGCCGGAATCGGCTGGGCGAGCCGCCTACCCGTACTCATCGGGCAGGACGTGTTGGATGTACCTTCAATCTGACTAGGAGTTTCCCTGCAATGCCGAAGCGGCCCGAGCTTCCCAAGGTGCTCAAGGACTACGCCGAGACGCACCCTCCCTACTGTGATCGCCCCCAGAAGCCGCCGGTATCGGAGTCAAACGCCGAGACTGATCTGGAGAAATTCAAGCTGTCGCTCCGCAAGCACGATCCCAAGCAGCACGGGCTGCCCTGGGCGTGCCAGTCGCTGTGTCATGAGTGCGACGAGATCGTGCCGGCCCGCTTCGAACAGGTGGACGGGCAGGTCGTCCACGTTCGCGAGTGCCCTCAGCACGGGATTTCGGCCGAGGCGCATCAGGACACGATCTTCAGCAAGCAGTGCAGCGACCGCAAGGAATCCCCGGAGTACACTCACGGCGGCGTTCGGATCCAGCCGATCCTGCGAGGCCTGCCGCGCACGGTCGAGACGCTCTGTCCTGAATGCTCCTGTGTCATCCTCGGGCGATACTACGAGCAGGACGGTCAGGTCTGGATCGAGAAGACGTGCCCCGACCACGGCTACTTCCGCGACAAGATCAGCAGCGACGTGAAGCTCTATCTCAAGGGGGCGTCGTGGTCATGGGACGAAGGGGCCGGACAGGTCAAGCAGCACGTGAAGGGCTCGACCCGCTGCCCGACCGATTGCGGGCTGTGCTCGGCGCATCAGTCCACCTCGGTGCTGTCGCAGATAGAGCTGACGACGCGCTGCAATCTGAGATGTCCCGTGTGCTGGGCCAACGCCGGGGCCACCGGGCGGGTCTGCGAGATGCCGTACGATCAGGCCGTTCAGCTTCTCGAGCAGCTTCGGGACATGCGCCCCATTCCCTCGACGTCGGTGCAGTTCACTGGCGGTGAGCCCACGCTTCACCCCCGATTCCTGGACCTGGTTCGGAAGGCGCGTCAGATGGGCTTCTCGCACGTTCAGGCGGCCACCAACGGTCTGACGTTCGCCAACGAGGAGTTCGTGGCCCGCGCGGTCGAGGCCGGTCTGCACGACCTCTACCTGCAGTTCGACGGCGTCGGGGATGAGTCCTACCGGCAGACCCGCGGCGAGGCGGTCTGGGAGCGGAAGCTGGCGGCCATCGAGAACTGCCGGAAGTACGACCTGAAGATCTGTCTGGTGCCGACCATCATCAAGGGCGTGAACAGCGACCAGGTTCCGAGGATCGTTCAGTTCGCCAGCCACAACGTGGACGTGATCGGCGGGATCTCGTTCCAGCCGGTCTGCTTCAGCGGGCGAATCAACCACAAGGAGCGGCTGGCCAAGCGGTACACGCTAGCCGATCTGGCCCACGACTGCTGCAAGGCCATTCCCGAGAGCGATGCCTATCGGGACTTCTATCCGCTGACGTTCACGCAGCCGATCTCGAAGATCTTCTCCGCCCAGGACGGTCTGCCCAAGATCGAGACCAACTGCCACACCGACTGCGGCTTCGGCACGTACCTGCTGGTTTCGCAGGACCATCGCCCGTACACGTTCCCGATGGCCTTCGACATGGAGGGGTTGTTCACCGACCTCTACGATCTCGCTCAGAAGATTCACCGCAAGTGCCGCGCCGGCAAGATGACGCTTTGGGACAAGTTCACCGTCTACCGGATCTTCAAGCGGCGCTTCCGGCCGGAGACGGCCCCGCCGGACATCACGCCTGGCCTGTTCATCAACACCCTGATCGGCTGCGTGAACAAGCAGGTGGGCCGGGGCAAGAGCCCGAACACGTACAAGTCGCTGCTCTGCGCGGGCATGCACTTCCAGGATCGCTACAACTTCGACGTCGAGCGGATCAAGCGATGCGTGATCCTCTACGGCACGCGCGACGGGATCTACCCGTTCTGCACGTACAACGGCGGCCCCATGTACCGCACGTTTTTCGAGCGGCAGTACAGCCAGACCACCGACGAGTGGCAGCGTGAGCATCCCGATCTGCCCGTGCGGCCCTCCTGCCACCCGAGGGCGGTCATGCCTTGGGCCGACCGCTTCGGCGCCGACGTCGACGAGCCCATGTACACTCCGGAGCTGGAAGCCAGGTTAGAGAAGATGATGGCCACCTACGCCACCGACGATTGGATGAATGGCAACGGCAGGCGCGGCGGCAACGGCAACGGTCGGAAGTAGGTCACGCCATCACGAGCGCAAGACTTCTCCCGCCAAGCCGGACCGCACTCGATTGGGTTTCGGGGTGCTCATGTGATCGCGCGATGATCAGCCCAGGAAGACGGACTGATCGTATCGGAGCATCCGGACACCGTCGCGATAGCCGTCCAACGTGATGCGGGGCCGCTTGCCCAGGCGTTCGGCCATAAGCCAGCGAGGGAAGTCCGCCCCGGCATGGATGGACAGGGGGGCGCCCCCGCCGAAGCGCGGATTGATCTCGATCACACGGATCTGCTTCTGGGGGGTACGGATGCACTGGACCGTGATCACGCCGATGCAATCGCCGATCGATTCGACGACTCGCTTGCCGATCTCGATGAGCTGGGGGTCCTTGACGATCCGCGACTTCTGGACCTCGCCGCTACGGATCTCGAGCCGCCTTCGGGGCACGACGCAACGAACGCGACCGTCCAGGCCCGCGTACACGTCAAGGGTGTATTCCGTTCCCGGAACGAATTCTTGAACGACGGAATCGGGCACGCGTTTGGCCCAGAATCGAAGCGTCTCCAGGTCGTCCGCGCGGTAGTTCCCCAGCCCGGCGGATCCGTAGCGGGGCTTGATTTGATATGGAAAGTGCCGACACCTGCGCGATAGGATCTCCTCGATCGGCCAGGTCATGGGCGTATCGATGCCCGCGCCGGCAAGGGCGTCGTGAGTCAGCAGCTTGTCCCGCCCGATATTGATGACCTCCGGCGTCGAGACCAGCGCGGTGCACCCGCATCTGGCGAATCGTTCTCGCGCGTCGGCCAGGAGCAGCAGTTCCGTGTCGATGGTTGGGACGAGCATATCGATCCGGCGGCTCCGAGCGAGATCGATCAGCTCGGGGATGTAGCGTCGGTGGGCGATGGGCAGGACGCGGTGTGCTCGGTCGACTTGGTGCATTCCCGGCGCCAGGTCGCTGACGTCCGTGCCGTGGAGCTCCAGCGGGCATCGCAGCCGCTTGGCGGCCGCTCGAAACGCCTGGATGAGCTCGACGCGCCGGCCGACGCAACTCAGCAGGACTCGCAATCCGGCACGGGATGTCGATTTCGACCGGGACATGGCTCTCCGGCTCGCGGCCCGGGGCCGCTTTTCTTGGGTCTCAGCTCGCCGCGGACGCGGGCCCGTTGACGGTCGGCCGGCCGATCGAGTGGTATTCGAACGCGCGGCGTTTCATGGTCTCGGCCTCATAGACGTTCCGGCCGTCGAAGATGATCGGCGCCTCGAGCAGCTCTCTCATCCGGTCGAAGTCCGGCGTTCGGAACTCGTTCCATTCGGTAGCCAGGACGAGGGCGTCGGCGCCGGCCAGCGCGTCGTAGGCGTCGTCGAAGCAGATCACTCGATCGCCGTAGAGGCCCTTGAGGTTCTCCAAGCCCCTCGGATCGTGGACGCGAACGGTCGACCCCGCCTCGAGGAGGCGATCGATGACGTAGATGGCGGGGGCTTCGCGCAGGTCGTCCGTCTTCGGCTTGAACGTCACGCCCCACAGGGCGAACGTCCGCTCCCCGAGGGAACCCGCGAAACGATTCGCGATCTTGCTGAATAGGAGCTGTCGCTGTCGCTGGTTGATCTCGTGAACCGCGCGCAACAGATCCGCGCTGTATCCCTTGCTCCCGGCCAGATGATTCAGCGCCTGGACGTCCTTGGGGAAGCAACTGCCGCCGTAGCCGGCTCCGGGATACAGGAAATGGAAGCCGATCCGGGAATCCGTCCCGATGCCGGCCCGGACCTGGTCGACGTCCACCCCGCAGCACTCGCAGATGTTGGCGATCTCGTTGATGTAGCTGATGCGAGCCGCCAGGTAGCAGTTGGCGGCGTACTTGGTCATTTCGGCCGCTGCTCGCGACATCGTCAGAATCGGCCTCTGATTCCTCACGAACGGCAGGTACAACTCGCGGATCGTGGCCGTGGCCTCGCCGTTCTCGGCACCGACGACGATACGATCGGGGCGAAGGAAGTCGTCGACCGCGGTGCCTTCCTTCAGGAACTCGGGGTTGCTGACCACGTCCAGGCGGTGCGGCGTTTGGGCGCGCATCTCCGCCTCGAGGCGATCGCACGTCCCGACGGGGACGGTCGACTTGACCACGACGACCTTCGGCTCTGACATCTTCTCGGCGATGGTCCGGCAGGTTCGATCGAGCGCCGACGTGTCGGCCGAGCCGTCCTGGCGAGGCGGGGTACCGACGGCGACGAAGACCACCTGCCCGTGCGCGATCGCCTCATCGGCGTTCGTCGTGAACCGGAGCCTGCCCGCGCGAAGGTTGTCGGTCAGCAGATCGTGCAGGCCCGGCTCGTAGATCGTGCTGACGCCCTTGGAGAGCTGCTCGACCTTGGCCGGGTCGATATCCAGCCCGACGACGTGGTTTCCGGTATCCGCCAGGCACGTCGCGCTGACGAGCCCGACGTATCCTGTTCCGACAACGGTGATGCGCATGACCTCAACTCCACTACGTGGATCTGCCGATATGTTGATAAGCCTCACCGGAAAGTCAATAGGAGTTGACAGATCCGACGGACTCCTTACCCTTTGCGTGATCAGGCATGCAGCGCGGAAGTGCCAGGCTGAGCCCAGGAAAGAGATCATGAAGCTATCCATCGTGGTGCCGGTATACGACGAGCGGAGCACGCTCGAGGAGATCATCCAACGGGTGGCCGCCGTCGACGTGGGCATGGACAAAGAGATCATCATGGTCGACGACGGCTCGACCGACGGCACGCGCGATCTCTATCCGACGATCCAGTCCTCCTATCCCGAGGGCGTGGTCAAGGTCTTCCTCCACGAGAAGAACCAGGGGAAGGGCGCGGCGCTGCGAACCGGTTTCCAGCAGACGACGGGCGACATCGTTCTGGTTCAAGACGCCGACCTGGAATACGATCCCCACGACTATCACCGGTTGCTCAAGCCCATCCTGGACGGGCGAGCCGACGTGGTCTACGGGTCACGCTTCGTCGGCAGCGAGGAGCACCGCGTCCTGTTCTTCTGGCACATGATCGGCAACAGGATGTTGACGCTGATGAGCAACATGCTGACCAACCTGAACCTGACCGACATGGAGACGTGCTACAAGGTCTTCCGCGCCGAGGTGCTCAAGAAGATCACCATCAAGAGCAACCGGTTCGACTTCGAGCCGGAGATCACCGCCAAGGTCGCCAAAGCCAAGTGCCGCATCTACGAGGTCGGCATCAGCTACTCGGGCCGGGACTACGCCGAAGGAAAGAAGATCGGCTTCAAGGACGCTGTTCAGGCGGTATGGACGATCTTCCGCTACAAGTTCTTCGACTAGCCCGGCGGGAAGCCACGTCGCGGCGATCTCCATGGCGTGCATGATCGATCCGAAGGGACGCGTCCGTCAGACGGTCTGAGTCCGAAGGCGGTTCGAGAGACGCATCGACGGCCGATCTCGGGATCTCCACGGAAGGAGCCGAGCATGAGAATCGTTGTCACCGGCGCCGCGGGGCTTGTGGGATCGCACCTTGCCGCGCGCCTCGTCGGCGACGGGCATCACGTGCTGGCCGTCGACAGCATGACGACCGGCCAGCCGCGCAACGTCGATTGGCTGCGTGGCATGCCCGAGGTGACGTGGATCGAGCAGGACATCGCTCAGCCGCTGGAGATCGAGGGCGGGGTCGACGCCGTGTTCAACATGGCGTGCCCGGCCTCTCCCGTCGACTTTCGCCCGAAAGCGCTCGAGATCATGCGGACCTGCAGTGAGGGCGTTCGCCGACTTCTCGAGTTCGCCCTCGAGCACGAGGCGATCTTCCTTCAGGCCAGCACCAGCGAGTGCTACGGCGACCCCGAGGTCAATCCCCAACCCGAGAGCTATCGCGGAAACGTCAGCACGATCGGCGTCCGAAGCGTCTACGACGAAGGCAAGCGGTTCGCCGAGGCCCTCACCATGGCTTATCATCGCGAAAGGGGAGTCCGCACGCGGATCGCTCGCATCTTCAACACGTACGGCCCACGAATGCGGCTCGACGACGGTCGCGTGCTCCCCAACTTCCTCTGCCAGACGCTCAAGGGCGAGCCCCTGACCGTCTATGGGGAGGGCAGGCAGACGCGGAGCTTCTGCTACGTCGACGACCTCGTCGACGGGCTGGTTCGACTCGCCCTCGAGAGCGACTTCGTCGAGCCCGTGAACCTGGGCAATCCCGATGAGGTCACCATCCGGCAGGTCGCCGAGGAGGTGATCGAGCTGACGGGGAGCGGATCGAAGATCGACTACCGCCCCCTGCCGGAGGACGACCCGAAGCTCCGACAGCCCGACATCACCCGCGCGCGAGAGATCCTCGGATGGTCGCCCACCGTCGATCGGCGGACGGGTTTTCTTCGCACGATCGAGGACTTCCGCCAGGTACTGGCAATGCACCCGACCGACGGGTGACAATGGATGCCTGTGACCGGTTGTCGTTGGGACCCGCTCCGCCATGGCATGCCAAACGACAGCATCGTCTGAAGATTCCCCTTCTCTTCGACGGGCGCCCTTCGCATGGGTCTGCGTCTTAGCGCTGATTCTCTCGCGGCCTCCATGCAGCGCCGCTCCTGCCCCCAAGGATCCGGGGACGATCGAGCCGGATTTCCATGAGGTGCTTGTGGCCGATTTCGAGCCTCCGATCGGCGACGAGCGCGCCATCAAGGACGACCGCGTGGTCATCGTCCAAGACAGTCCCAAGGCCACTCGCGGTCGCGGGTGCCTCCGCATCGACCTGACGCCCGCAAAGCCCGTGCGTCTCAGCTTCATCCTGTCCGGCGACGAGCTCGTCAGTCATGACTGGCTCGAATACGACGTCGTCGGCGCGGCGCCCACGGGGGTGTTGGTCGAGACTTCCCTGTCCGTCGAAGGCGACGACCGCGAGGAAGCCCGGGCCGGGACGGTTGTGGATTGCTCGCCCTGGCGCGGGCAGTTGCTTCTGACCGATCTCATCCGGGGACGCGTTGGAGACGATGTTCGCGTCACATTGGAGTTCAGGTCTCTGGGGCCGGGGGTGACCCTGCACTTCGATGCGCTCCGGCTGGTGCGCGATCGCCCGCCCAGGTTGCCGTCCGATGCCGGCGGGGCATTCGACTTCGGAGACGCCCGGGGCGCTCTCTGGCCGGGCTTTGCCCTGGTCGACACCGACCAGCTCCGGTTACAGGATGAGGGCTGGCACTGGGACAGCGCCCGCCTACCCCAAGTGAGCTCCTTGACCTGGCCCGATCCGCTCCGCCGTGACTTTCTCGGCGCCGACGCCCCCGACAGGCCGGAGACGCCGTTTTCGCTGTCGCTGCACCTCCAGCCGGGGCAATACGAAGGGGTGATTTTCGCGGCGCCCGTGTTCCCGCATGGGCTCAAGCGCGCGGCCTACTCGCTGATCTGCAACGGCGCCCTCCTGATCCACCGAGACTGGCCGATCGAGAGGATGTTCACCGAAGACGGCGTCTTCGCCGGGCGCGACGCGCTGGACTTCGGCGCCGAGGCCGTGCGCCAGTCCTGGGTCGATACCACGTTCGAGCCCGTGCCCTTTTCGGTCTCGACGTACGACGGCGTCGTGACCTTCGATTCGCTGGGGACGTATCTGGCCGGGCTGATCATCCACCCTCGCAAGCACCACAAGGTCTTCTCGTCGTTCGTCGAGCGCCTCGCGGCCAGACAGCAGGCGTACTTCGCCCAGCAAGTCTACAGTTGCGCCAGGTCGCTCCGACCGGAACCGCTCGACCCGCCCACCGAGGACGAGCGCGCCAGCGGGGTTCAGATCCTCACGGCGAGGCCCCTCGAGCTGGCGGACCCGGCGTTCGAGGTCGACAAGGGTCGACTCGTGCGCGACCAGATCGAGCTCTTCGGGCTGGTCGGCCAGACCGTCACGACCGCGATCGGCGTGCTGGCATTGGAGGACGTCCAAGGCCTGGAGCTGCAGACGCACCGCGGACAAGGTGGCTCGGCCAGGATTCAGGAGATCCGCGACTTCCCGATGATGTGGCGTCCGCCCGTCCGTCGCGCCACGCCCTACTGGCTTTCGGATGCGACGCCACGGCAACTGGCCAAGGGTCAGATGCTCTGGTATCTGGTCGAGGCCGACATCCCTTCCGGCGGGAGGGGCAAGGATCTTCTGCTGCGACTCCGCGTCAACGTCAACAAGCGCCCCATGGCCAAACTGAGCGTCAAGATCGCCGTGGGCCCCACGCGGATGACGCTTGGCGAGCTCTGCTATGGCGTGGTCTATCCGCATGAGCAGGAGAGCGGCTACCTTCTGACGCTCGTCGGGCCCACGCGGGAGTCGGACGTTGGGACCCTCATCCTCGACGACTATCGCGTGCTGAAGGAGTACGCGCTCGGCGCCACGACTATCCAAGGCGTGTACATCGGCAGCGCGTTGGATGACCCGATGATGTACGTCGCCCGCGCTCTCGTCCGCGCCCGGATCGTCGCCAGGGCGGGCCTCTGCGATCAGATGCCCGGTTGGGTCGACTTCAGCACCGTGGCCGCCGATCGACACTGGCAGCAGGGCCCCGATCGCGCCCTCGTCGAGGTGGCGGCCGAGACCTTTCGGGGCATTCGGTCGGACCTGACCCGCATGGGCATCAACGCCTCGGCACTGCTAGCGTCGGACCTGAGTCCCCGCCGTGGCGCGGACAACCTGACCGCCGATCAGACCATGGTGATGGCTCGCCTCCTTCGCGAGAGCGGCTGGCGCCGCCTCGGCGTCATGTTCAACCCGTGGGCCTGGGGCCAGGAGGGCCGGGAAGACGAGGCGGAGCTCGGGGAGCTGGCGCGGATCGTCGGCGATTTCGATCGCGTCGTAGCGCCGCCAGCCGTTGCCGTACCGCTCCGCAAGCGATGGAAGGACCTCGACATCGAGCTGCTTGACCCCTCGGCCGACCGCTTCGCCTCGGGGTTCGGCCTGTGGCTGGCGGGGCTCAACGGGCTCTGGACGATGAACGTTCACCGCCGCACGATTCCGTATCTTCCCCTGGAGTCGGCCCACCCGATCCAGCAACCGTTACTGATCCCGTTTCCCCGCAGGCCGGCACCGACGTTGCGACTGTTGTCCATCCGCGAGGGCGCCGCCGACCGGGCCTACATCGCCCTCTTGGAGCGTCTGGTCGCTCAGAAGCGACCGAAGTCCGATGCTCTCGACCAGGCCCGCAAGTCGCTGGAGGACGCCCGTCGCGAGATCGCCGACGCCTATGCCCGGGCCGTCGAGGGGGATCCGGAGCGCGATCCCGACGCGCCCGAGGCTCGCGTCCAGCGCCGTCCCGCCCCGCCGCAGGCGCTGATGGACAAACATCGTAGAGAGCTGTTCAACGCGATTCTGAGACTCGCCCGACACCGATGATCGATGAGCGTCCGTAGGGCGCGGGTTCCGGCTCTCACGGGACCTGCTTTCAAGCCCGCCCTTCGGTCGAATAGCGGCGAGCGGGTCGTGCAACCGTCAAGACTTCATCGGGTTAGGACAACGAGGCGGGAGGCCAGAAAGAAGTGCCGGAAATTCTCGGAAACCCCTGGACTCCGATCCGCCCGGAGGCCTATCAGGTAGTAGAACGCAACGCACAACCTTTACCCAAAAAAACCTCCTACTCCCTCAAGGGTCCGTCCCTCCGGACCCTTCCTTTTTGCGCTGACCGAATCCACGCCAAAGCGACCTCGCTCTGCTCGAGAAAAAACGGCAAGAAGTCGTGGACTTCCGTCGAGGACCGGGCCTATTAGGTAACAGAACGCAACGCACAACCTTATACCCAAAAAACCTCCTACTCCCTCAAGGGTCCGTCCCTCCGGACCCTTCTTTTTTGCGCTGACCGAATCGCGTCAAGACGACCGCGTTTCGCACTAAGCGGCCTGCAACAATGAATGACGAGTGTGCTTCTCGAAAACCTTCGATGCAGGTCTTGTGGCTCCAGCCATCAGAGACACGATCCACGGTCCGAATTCGTATCCCCCGCCGCTGAAGCGACGGGCCACCCATTCTTGGCGATCTGTCCAAACATTCCCGCAGGCAGCTTGTAAAAAAGGGCAAGAAGTCCTGGACTCCGACCGAGGGCCGGGCCTATCAGGTAGTAGAACGCAACGCACAACCTTTACCCTTAAAAACCTCCTACTCCCTCAAGGGTCCGTCCCTCCGGACCCTTCTTTTTTTTGCGCCAAGCATGATCGCTGCGCCGCGCCTTCAGCGGGAGGCCCTGAGCGAGTAGGATGCTTCTTGCCGGTGCTGAACCGTTTCACCAGGAGATAACGCCATGAGGAACGTCGCCGTGCTTTCGCTCATCGCCCTGGCCGCGATGTCGCCGCCCGCCGCTCGGGCCGAGCGCCCGCTGTGGGAGTTCCCCGACGACGACAAGAGCCGCCAGGCCATTTGCCCGGCGTGGGCGTTCGAGATGTGGATGTGGGAGGACGACAAGAACACGGCCGAGGCCGTTTGGGATTACGTGGACGGGTGCAAGGAGCATGACATTCCGCTCCGTGTGGTTCTCATCGACAGTCCGTGGTCGACGGCCTACAACGACTTCCTCTGGGACACGAAGCGCTATCCCGAACCGAAGAAGATGATCGACGAGCTGCACCGGCGCGGGCTGAAGCTCGCGCTCTGGATGACGTGCATGGTCAATCCCAACGAGTACAAGGACGACTGCCTGGGCTCACCCACCGACTTCTACCAGGAGGCCAAGGCCAAGGGGTATCTGTGCAACAACGGGCGGATCCAGAAGTGGTGGAAGGGGCGGGGGGCGTTCATCGACTACACGAACCCGGAGGCGCTTGCCTGGTGGCACGGGCTGATGGACCGCGTCCTGCTGCAGGGCGTCGATGGGTGGAAGGTCGACGGCGCGGGTGAGCTGTTCTTCCCTGTCGGCGGGCAGGGGCACAAGGGGCCGATCAGTTGGCAGGAGTACGTCGACATGTTCTATCGCGACTGCTACCGCCATCTGATGCAGCGCAACCCGAACGGCGTGACGATGGTCCGGTCGGTCGACGCGGGCCAGGCGGGTTACGGCGGGCGACACGCCCCGCGCGACGCGGCGCCGGTGACCTGGGTCGGCGACCAGAAGAAGGAGTGGAAGGGACGGGGCTTGGCGCTGGCCCTGGAGAGCGCCTTCCGCGCGATGAAGAAGGACTACTCCGTCATCGGCTCGGACATCGGGGCTTTTTCCGGCGGCAACAACAAGAAGATCGACCGGACGCTCTTCCTGCGGTGGATGCAGTGGAGCACGTTCATGCCGTTCTTCTTGAACGGCGGGCACGGGGACCATCGCCCGTGGGAGTACGACGCGGCCTTCCTCGATATCTTCCGCAGGTGCGCGTGGATCCACCACGAGCTGTCGCCGTACTTCTACTCGCTCGTTCGGCGCGCGAATCAGGGCGGGCCGGGCATGCTGAAGGTCTTGCCGGGCAAGTGGCAGTACATGCTGGGCGAGGGGCTGCTCGTGGCGGTGATCCACGAGCCCGAGCGCGAGCGGCGAGTGAAGCTGCCGGAGGGTCGCTGGATCGACTACTGGGACAACTCGAGCATTCACGTGGGGCCGAAGGTGATCGACTTGGAGGTGCCGGACGACCGGTACCCCGTCTTCATCCGGAACGGCTCGATCGTTCCCCTGAACGTCGTCAACGGTTATGCGGGTCACGGGGCGGAGGGCTCGTCCGGCAAGACGACGCTGGACGTCTATCCCGACGCCGACCGCCCGGCGGCGTTCGAGCTGTGGTCCGAATCCGGGAAGGTCACGAAACTCATGGCGGAGATGAAGGGCGAGACGCTCACGGTCGGCATCAGCGGCGGCGAGCCTCGCGGATACGTCCTGCGGATTCTGACGAGTCGCAAGCCGGCGGGGGTCTCCGTGGACGGCAAGCCGGCGCCGGAGGGTTCGTGGCGCTATGACGCGTCCGACGGGCGGTTCTGGATGACGATCGACAAGACCAGCGAGGCCAAGATGGTACTGAGCCTCGGTCCCGAGTAGAGTGATCGCGCGCCTAGGAATCCTCAAGTCCGGAGAGGAAGAGCCATGACCCAGATGCCAGCGGAGACGAAACGCGTGAGCGCCGAGGTCGCGCTGGGGCCGGTCTCCGAGCTGACGTCGCCGCTGTTGCGGGTGAGTCAGGGCCTGATGGCGCTCGGCGTGATCTGCTGCTTCCAGATCGTCATCGCCGGCCTTGTCGGCGTGGTCCGCGGGTATTCCGTGCAGGGGTATTGGCCGATCGGGATCCTGTTCGCGGGCATGGTTCTGATTATGGTCTCCGGACAGGTCCACCTACACCCGAGGCATGGCACCTGGTTCGTAGTCGTCTGCTTGGCAGTAACCAACCTTCCGCGGGGCGGGCAACACGCCGAGCAGGGGGATACGCTCTTCAAACAAGGGCGCTACCGCGAGGCCGTCCCCGAATACGAGAAGGAACTGAATACGTGGTACCTGCGATTGACCTACAACTACCACGAAGCTCACGCATCCGAGCAGATCGCAAAGGGCTACTGCGAGCTCGAGCAGTTCGACAAGGCCCGCGCGATGTACCGCCGAATCATGGCAATGTATCCCGGGTTCTACGGAGATCGCGCCAAGGACTACCTCGACGAGCTGGATGCGGGGGAGCGCTTGGTGAGGCAATTCGACGGCAGGATGCCTCGCCCCAACGAATTCCCGAGCAAGTGGTATGACGTTGCTAACGCCTATCAATTCAAGATGAAATGCGCGCGTCGGGCGGTCGATGTCTGCAGACAGATCGATGCGATGGACATCGAGGAGAAGTTCAAGGACCGGGCGAGGACACGGATCAAGGAGCTAACGCCTCGACTGCCGAAGTAGTCTTGGTGCATTCAGGACGGCGCCAGGTTGCCAGTGGGGCGGCGAGACGGGATGACGAGTCAACAGACCGAACCGGTACTCCTGCCCTTCTGCCCCTTCTGCGGCTACTCGTTAGAGGGGCTGCCCACGGAGCACGAGTGTCCCGAGTGCGGCCAGCCCTTCGATCGGCGCTGGCGGATGCACGGCGGCTATGCGCGAGCCAAAGAGACGTGGCCAAACGCTCGGATGCTTACCGTCGTGATGTGGATCGCCGGCTGCGCGTACTTGGCTTGGACGTTCTCATCGCTGTCCATCTTCGAGAAGCTGCGTCCGTGGCCGATCCGTCTGGCACTGCTCGCCGGGGTGCTGTTGGTCGTCGGACTCGTCGCCGCGCTGTGGTTCAGGCCCCGGCGGTTCATCGCCGTCGGTTCCCTCGGCGTTACGCTCGGTCGGCGCGGGAGGGGGCGTCGCGAGGACCTTCCCTGGGAGCGGATCGGGCGCGTCCGGGCGCTGCCTTTGGGCAACAGCATCATTCTGGAGGTCGACGGTAGGGGTCGCGACATTTTCGGCGTCGGCATGTTCGTCAGGGCGTCCGAGTCGCAGCGATGCGTGGCGGACATCGGTCGTCGCGGTCGGGATTGAGTTGGGGGGCGGCGCCCAACATCACACGTCGCGTGGGGGGGCCATCGCTTCAGCGGTGGGGGACGTGAGGTCCCCGTCGAATTCGTGTCCCCCGCCTCTGAAGAGGCGGGCCACCTATCCTAGGCTCCTAACGAGTGTTCTGTTCATTCTTCTAGTGCCCGTTTCGGTGAGTGAGTTTCGCATCGCGTTCGGGGTGGGTCAGCGTCAGATGGGCCCTCTGACATGGAACGAAACACGGGTCCGCGGAACGCCGCGATGATTCAGAACGGTGCATCCCGCTGACCCGTGGCTTGTTCAGTCGGAATGGTTCCTCTGTGCGGACCCACCCTCGGGGCGTGGGCACGATGGCCAATGGGACGTCAGTCGTAGACGTGTGGTTTGAGAACGGCGACGTCGGGGAGGTTTCGGTAGTCTCCATCGTAGTCGAGGCCGTAGCCGACGACGAAGACGTCCTCGACGTCGAAGCCGACGAAGTCGACGCGGACGTCTCGGGGGGCCCGGTGAGGCTTTCGGAGGAGGACGCAGGTTCTCAGACTGGCGGGTCCTTGGGCGGCGAGCTCGTTTTGGGCGAGGCGGAGTGTCTGGCCGGTGTCGATGATGTCGTCGACGAGGAGGACGTTGCGTCCGGCGACATCGGCCTCGAGGCGGCCGATGAGGGCGGGGCCGAGGGATCGGGTGGTCTTGCCCTTGTAGCTGGAGACGGCGATGGAGCCGATTTTGGTCTTGATGGGGAGATGTCGGATGAGATCGGCGACGAAGACGATCGATCCGCTCAGGACGCAGACGATCATGAGTCCTTGTTCGGAGTCGGCGTAGGTTTGGGTGATGTCGTGTGCGAGCTGCTTGACGCGGGCGGCGATTTGCCCGCTGGGGATGAGGATTCTGTCGATGTCAGCTTGCATCGGGCTGGGGCGCCTTGCGACGACGTCGGCGTTTGGGTTCCTTTCCGAAGCCGAAGTGCGCGCGGTTGGTCGGGCTGAGGATAGTGAGCACGAGGATGGCCGTGACGCCCGGCATGGCGAAGAGTGGGGAGAACAAGATGGGTTTTGCGATGAGGACGTAGATCATCACGGCGACGGGGAAGACGCCGACGAGCAGGATGGCACCGTACCAGGTCCACTTCATGCCTCGAGCGAACCACCCCCAGAAGAACCAGAGGAAGACGCCGACGGCGGCGAAGAGGAGCATCCGGTAGATGGTTGCCTCGCCGGGTTTGACGGCCTCGGTGAGGGCCCACCAGATTCCGGCGGCCACCTGGAGGGCGGCGAAGACTCTGCCGACGACGGCCAGTAGGTGTACGACGGCGGGTGCGGTGCTGGCGGACTCGTCGGCGGCGACTTCTCGAGCCTGGAACAGGGCGACGGCCAGGAGGACGAGGGCCACGATGTAGAAGAAGGCGTAGCCGAAGACTTTCAGCACGTGCTGGGCGGGGATGGGTCGGCGCAAGATGATGGCGTCACTGACCCAGAAGAACTGCATGTTGGGGATCACGGCATAGACGATGCGGGCGAGGATCCGTGCGGTCCGGCGGCTTGCCACGTGGACGAGCTTGGGGGGCGGGGTCTCGGCGGGGGTTTCGGATTCCTCTTGCCAGGCCCGCGCGGTTTCGGCCTGCTCGGCGGGGGTGGGGGGGTTGTTCGCGTCGAACTTGGCGACGGCCTCTGAGGGGAGGTTCGGGTCGCGCAGCCTCGGGTCGTCGGCAGCCGAGGGCATGGAGGTGGGCAGGGGTTTGTACTCGGGATAGGCGTAGGGCTGGAAGAAGTAGTCGCTGGTCAGGCCGAGCCCGAGGACGAGGAAGCAGATGAGGAGCGTCATGACCTGTCCGAGGCGTGTGGATGCGGCGAGTGCGACGGCGGTGAGGACCATGACGGCGAAGTAGACGAGGACTATGGCCGTTGTGATTTGCGTCTCGACGATCTTCTTGGCGAATGACTGGAGCTGCCACTCGTCGTTGATGAAACCGACGAGGATGGTTGCCAGGGTCAGTAGGATGAGCCCGAGGGCGAGGCATGAGGAGGTGAACTGCCAGCCGTAGAAGTAGTTGCAGAAGGTGGCGACGGCGAATGCCAGGAAGACGGCACCGAGTCCGAAGAGGATGACGGGCCAGTCGAAGTGCTGGGAACTTGCCTGCATAACACCATGGCGAACATTAAGTAAGAACGTCAAGGCACAGAGGTAGAATCCGACGGTGAGGGCGCCGGCGAGCCCGAGGAACTTCCCGACGACGAAGATCGGTCTGCTGACGGGTTTGCTGATGACGGTGAGGACGGTTTTGTTCTCGATTTCGCGGCTGAGGACGCCGGCGGAGCTGAATCCGGCCAAGAACAAGCCGCCGATGAGGAGCGTACTGAGTCCCAGGTCGTACATCATCTTATCGTCGTCGTAGATTTCCTCGCTGGGGGAGGTGGTGAAGGCGGCGGTCATGGTGTTGACGGTGAGGCAGCCCATGATGACCATCACGAGGAGCCCGAAGACGGGCTGCCGAATGGTCTCGGTGAAGGTGTTTCTCAGGATGGCCAACAGCTTGGTCAGCACCGTGGAGCACTCCGCGGATGGTACGGGCGGGACGGCTCGGATGTTCGAACTGGATTCAAGCGCGCCCGTCCCATGGGTAGTCTCGACCAATTATGGGGTCTGAGGCGGTCCGTGAAAAGGCCTGTGGGGGAGAATCGGCGGTCATTTTCGCGTCAGGCATTGCCCGGGCGAGGGGGTTTGCGAAGAATGGACGGTAGCCCGATAAGCGTTTAGGGGCGTTTATGGGGGTGGAAGGGCGGCGTCGGGCGGACTGAGACAGGAGGCCTGGGCCTGGTGTGAAAGGCGATCACGGGCTAGACATTGCGGGCGATAAGGGCTAATTTGTTGTACTCGGCCTATCGTGCCGGGATGAGCTGATCGAAGGCTGAACATGTCTTTAGGTTCACGACGGACGGCGCCCGGGGGGCGTTTGAGCAGCGAGACGGAGAGCTGATGACGGACGCACTAGAATCGAGCCGGGAACCGACGGCCCAAGCGGCGCGACGTGCGGAGGTGGTTAGCGCCGTCGGTCTGTTCCTTCAGTTGGTGGTCTTCGGGGTCATGCTTCTGGTGGCCCTTTGGAACCAGTCCAGCGCCACGTTTGTGACGTCGTTCTTCGTCCTGGGCGGCGTGATCATCTGGCTGGCGACCCTCCTAATCTATCACCAGGAGAAGCTCGTTTGCCTGGAGGCGCTGGAGGCGGAGCAGATCGACCGCGATCGCGAGGCGATCGGGGCGGAGGCGTTGTTCGACGAGGGTCGTTCGGGTCTGGATTCGCTTCTGGTGGCTCGGAGCCGCCTGGAGTGGATGCGGAAGTGGCTGATCCCGTCGATGGGTGCGCTGACGTCGATTTACCTGGTCGCGGTGGGTTTCGCGCTAAACGCGTGGTACCTGACGAAGTCGATCGGGTCCGACGAGTGGGGGCCGGTGTCGAACGCGAGTGTTTCGCTGGCGTTCGTGGGCGGCGTGGCGTTCATCAGCTTTTTGTTCAGCAGATATACGGTGGGGATGGCGCGCATCGGCCCGATGTGGCGGTTGATGCGAGCGGGGGGTAGCTACCTGACCGGGAACGCGCTGATGTGCGCGATCACGGCGGGGATGCTGGGTTTCGCGTCTTACGGGAAGGACTTTCCGGAGCAGGTTTTCGCGAAGATCGTTCCGCTGGTGATGTGGGTGATCGCGGCGGAGTTCGTTCTGAATCTGGTGCTGGACGTTTATCGCCCGCGGAAGCCTGGCGAGGTTCCTCGGCCGGGGTTCGACAGCCGGTTGCTGGGCCTGATCAGCGAGCCCGGGGGGATCGCTCGGACGATCGCGGACGCGGTGAACTACCAGTTCGGCTTCGAGGTGAGCAAGACGTGGTTCTACCAGCTCTTGCAGCGTTGGGCGCTGGTGCTGGTGGGCGCGGCGGTAGTCATTTTGTTCCTGATGACTTGCGTCGTGATCGTCGAGCCGGGCGAGCAGGCGGTGGTTGAGCGGTTCGGCTATCCGCTGGGGCTGAGCGACGGGTCGGTCCGGGCGATGGATCCGGGTTTGAACTTCAAGCTGCCCTGGCCGATCGATCGAGCGACGCGTTACAAGGTGGACAAGATTCACTCGGTCGTGTTGGGCTTTGGTCAGTGGAAGCGGAAGAACCCCCCGAAGGTGGAGGGGGTTCCGAAGTTGATTCTGTGGACGAATCCGATTCACGGGCCCGGGGAGGAGTTGGACTTCGTGATGCCGGTTCGTCCGGACGTGGAGCAGGCGGTTGCGACGTCGCGTCCGTTCGTGACGACGCAGCGGGCGGCGGGGGAGACTGCCCGGACGCCGGCGGTCAATCTGCTTCGGATTGCCATGCCGGTGCTGTACCGGATCAACGATCTGTATCGGTATGCGTTCAACTACGCGAACCCCGAGACGTTGATCGAGAGCTCGGCTTACGGCGAGTTGGTCAAGTACGTTGCCGGGCAGGATCTGGACGCGATGCTGGCGGAGGAGCGGCGCGCGGCCTCGGAGGAGCTTCAGAGGCGGATTCAGGCCAAGTGTGACGCGCTGAAGGTTGGCGTGGAGATCACGTTTTGCGGTTTGGAGAACATCCACCCGCCTCAGAAGGCGGCGGCGGAGTTCGAGACGTATCTGAACGCGAAGTACGAGAAGGGCGCGGCGATCGCCAAGGCGATGGGTCAGGCGGACAAGATCCTGACGGAGGCGGTGGGAGATTTGGCGTTGGCCAAGGAGTTGGCCGAGGCGATCAATCAGGCTCAGCGGATCGGCGAGCGGGGAGCAGGTGAAGCGGAGATTGCCGAGGGCGCGGCCCGGATCGAGACTCTGTTCGCGGGGGAACCGGGCCGGCGGGCCGGGGTGAGCGGGGAGGCGGCGGAGATCATTGCGGTCGCCCGGGCGATTCGGTGGACGACTGAGAACGCAACGCGAGGGCGATCAGCGGAGTTTCTGGGCAAGCTATCCGCGTACCGGTCGGCGCCGCGGCTCTACAAGATGCGTGAGATCGTCGAGACGCTGATCCAGGGACTTGCGGAAGTGGACAAGTACGTGATCGCCCGGGACGGCGAGGTGTACGTCCGTTATGACGCGATCCAACGGGATCGGATCGACATAGCCGACATCGATTACAACGTCCCACCAGGTTAGTCGGAGCGACTGATGAGACGAAACATTCCATCCATGGTGGCGGGGGTCGCGTTGGTGCTGCTCCTGCTGGTGTACGCCGTGACGTATCAGGTGCGGTTCACGGAGATCGCGATCAAGACGACGTTCGGCAAGCCTAGCGACCCGAACGAGACGGATCCGAACTCGCCTGGTCTTCGGTTCAAGTGGCCCTGGCCTATCCAGGGGGTCGTGAAGTACGACAAGCGGATTCAGATTCTGGATTCGCCCGAGGAGCAGGCTCAGACGGCGGATCGTCAGATATTGATTCTGACGGTGTTCGCGGGGTGGCGGATCTCCGACGGGGTCGAGTTTCTCCAGAAGGTGGAGACGGTTCGGGAGGCGGAGGACCGGCTGCGCAAGCACCTTCGGAGCGAGATCGGGGCCGTGGTTGGGCAGCATAGTTTCGGGGACTTCGTCTCGACGGATCCGAACGAGTTGAAGCTATCGAAGATCGAGACGGAGATTCAGGGGGGCGTGGCGGAGCGCGCCAAGGCTTACGGGATCACGATCGAGACGCTTGGGATTCGTCGGATCATCCTTCCTCAGACGACGACGGAGAAGGTCTTCGACCAGATGCGCGCCCAACGGACGGCGATGGCGGAGAAGACTCGAAGCGAGGGGGAGGCGATCGCGCGGCGGATCCGGTCGCAGGCGGAGTCGCTCAAGCAGCAGATTCTCTCGTTCGCGGCGAGCAAGGCGAAGGACATCGAGGCCGAGGGCGAGGTGGCGGCAGCGAAGGAGTACGAAGTCTTCAGCGAGGACGAGGACTTCGCGAACTTCCTTCGGGAGCTGGAGTTCCTCAAGGAGGCTTTGAAGAGGCGAACGATTTTCTTCTTGGACGAGAAGATCCCTGGGATCCAGATGTTGAAGGAGGACCGGGCGATCATCGGCGGGTCCGCTCCGAAGGTGCCGACGCCGACCGAGCCGAAGCGGCTTCCGGCCAAGCCCGCGGCAGGGGAGGCGGCGAAGAAGGCGTCGAAGGGCGCTCGCGACGTCATCATTCAGGAGCCGAAGAAGTGACAGAGCAACCCCGTGAGCCAGAATCGATTCGCCCAGACCGGCCCGACGAGGCGTTGGATCCGGCCAATCAGTCGCTGGCCGATGCGCTGCGGGTGAGTTTCTGGATTCTGAAGGCGGTGATGCTGCTTCTGGTGCTTGCGTTTCTGGGCTGGTCTCGGCATTCGGGCTTTTTCACGGTTCCGCCGCAGCAGAAGGCGTTGGTCTTGCGGTTTGGAGCGATCAAGGGGGCGCCTCAGGATCCAGGCAAGCACTGGTCTTGGCCTTACCCGATCGAGAGTCGGGTGATGGTGGACACGCGTGTGAAGTCGTTCGAGATCGAGACGTTTTTCTTCGCGCGTGACGAGCGGTCGAGGCTGAAGACGCTGGACGAACTCGGTGGGCGGGCGGGGGCGCTGACTCCCGGGCAGGACGGTTGCCTGATCAGCGGGGATCACAATCTGCTGCACGCGTTGTGGTCGGTGGAGTACCAGGTGACGGACGTCCGGCAGTATCTCGAGAACGTGGTGGACGAGGAGGAGCTCGTCAAGGCGGTTCTGGACAGCGCGGTGGTCAGGACGATCGCCCACTTCAAGGCGGACGACCTCTTGGGCGACCGGATCACGGCCATTCAGGCGGAGGTGACCCAGCGGACGGAGGATCACCTGTCGAGGTTGAGCTCGGGGATGTCGGTGTTGGCGGTGAACATCAAGATGCCGACGCCACCGCTTCAGGTTCGGCGGGCGTTTCTAGAGGTGAACAACGCGGTCAGCGAGGCTGACAAGAAGGTCTTGGAGGCGACGCGGGAGTCGGCGCGGATTCTGAATGACGTGGCGGGGCAGGCACACACGAAGCTGGGAAGCGCGATTGCGCGGTACGAATCGGCTCGCCAGCAGAAGCGCATGGCGGAGGCGAAGGATCTCGAGAAGGAGATCGACGCTCTGCTGCTGAGCGACGAAACGAAGGGGCGGGCCGGCGCGATGATCGACGCGGCCCGGAGCTACAAGACGGATTTGATTCAGGCGATCCGGGCCGAGGCCAACAGGTTTCAAGAGTTGAAGAAGCAGTACGACCGGAATCCGACGATCGTGTTGAAGCGGCTCTGGGAGGACACGGGGCAGCAGGTGTTGGAAGAGGCGAAAGCGAAGGTCTTCCTGCCGGAGGGCCAGCCGGTCATTATCGACATCAACGAGCCGCCGCGCTGGCAGAAGCAGGAGAAGGAGGCGGCGTTGAAGGCGGTCGGCAAGCAACCCTCCTAGGCGTCGACGCGATGGCGCCGGTTCGAGGACGTCTCGGGCCGGTGCTTTTGTCTGAAAGGCGTTGTTAGACATGAGTACGGACGGGACGCCGGTTGTCGAGGTGATCGCGCTGACGAAGGTCTTCAAGGACTTCTGGCGTCGCGATCGGGTCACGGCCGTTTCGAGCCTGGATTTGGACGTCGAGGCCGGCGAGGTTTTCGGGCTGCTCGGGCCGAACGGGTCGGGCAAGACGACGACGATCAAGATAATCCTGGGGCTGCTGTACCCGACTCGGGGGCGGGCGCTGGTATTCGGCCGGCTACCGACGGAGGTCGCGGTCAAGAACCGGATCGGCTACCTGCCCGAGGAATCCTATCTTTATCCATTCCTGAACGCCCGCGAGACGTTGGACTACTACGCCCGACTGTTTCAGTATCCTCGGAAGGAGCGGGTTCGCCGCATCGAGATGCTGCTGGACATGGTGGGGCTGGCGGGGGTAGCGAGGCGGCGGGTCGGCGAATACTCGAAGGGCATGGCGCGTCGGATCGGGCTGGCCCAGGCGCTAATCAACGACCCGGATCTGCTGATTCTGGACGAGCCGACGACGGGTTTGGATCCGTTGGGCACGCGGCAGATCAAGGAGTTGATCGCCGGGGAGCTTCGTCGTCGGGGCAAGACGGTGTTGTTGTGCAGCCACTTGTTGGCCGACGTGGAGGACGTGTGCGATCGGGTGTCGATTCTTTACGGCGGACAGCGCCGGGCGCTGGGCGACATCACGGAGCTGCTCAGCCGGGAGGAGCTGACTCAGATCACGGCGGAGAAGCTGAAGCCCGGGACGATCGATCGGGTTCGGGACATCGTTCGGCAGCAGGAGGGCAAAGAGTTGCTGGAGGTTCGCGCCCCGAGCGAGAAGCTGGAGACGCTTTTCATTCGGATCGTTCGCGAGGCGCAGCAGGCGCGGGTGGCGACGTCCGGCGTGTCGGAGGGCACGGGGGTGGCGGCGTTCTTGCGGGGCGAAGGGGCGGAGCGGACGGGCGAGGCGCTCATCGAGGACCTGGTATCGGCCGGTGCGAAGCCCGAGGCGTCAGGGCCTGAGACGATTGTCGAGGAGAGGCCGCCGGAGGAGATCAAGCGGACTCAAGTGATCGAGGAGTTGGTTGAGGCGACGGAATCGAAGAAGAAGGAGGAGGAGGAGCAGGCCGAAGCCGTCGAGACGGAGACCGTGGAGCCGGAAGCGGACCGCGGCGTGATCGACGGACTGATGAAGGGCGCCGATCAGGAGGATGATCGCGGTGCGTAGGACGTGGGCCGTCGCGCGAAACATGATCGCCGAGGCCATCCGGATGAAGATCGCGCTCGTTTTGCTGATCATCATGGTGGCCGTCATTCCGCTGGGCCCGTTCATCTGGGAGGGTGACGGGACGCTGAAGGGCCGGGTTCAGACCTTCCTGACGTACAGCAACATTCTCGTTTTGGTGATGCTCAGCATCATGACGGTGTTCGTTGCCTGTCAGTCGCTGAGCAGCGAGGTTTCGGGCCGGCAGATCTATACGATCGCGACGAAGCCGCTTCCGCGGTGGCAGTTCATTCTCGGCAAGTGGGTGGGGTTGTGTCTGCTGAACGCCCTGTTGTTGGGCGTGTGCGGGCTGGCGATCTACCTTTTCACGATGTACATGTACGGGCTGGGTTTGAGCACGCGGGGGGCGTTGCCTCAGACGCTGGACAAGCAGTCGCTTCGGTACGAGGTTCTGACGGCTCGGCAGGGGATCATCCCGCCGGTGCCGGACTTCACGGAGGTGGTGAACCAGCGTTACGACGCGCTGAAGGCGTCGGGTCAGCTTCCGCGGGAGAGTCTGTCGCCGGACGAGATCCAATCGATCAAGCTGGACTATTACCGGGAGGCCCGGCAGCAGTGGCGGTCGGTGCCGCCTGGGGGCAGCCGGAGCTGGACGTTCGAGAACCTGAGGCCGGGTTCGGACTGCGAGTGGATTCACCTACGGTACAAGATGCGGGCCAGCCCGTTGCCGCCTCGGATGCAGGTGGAATGCGTCTGGCTGCTGGGCGACCCGATCAGCGAGAGCGCCCTGGCGATTCCGCGAAGCGACTCGATCGATCAGTGGCATTACTTCCCTTTCAAGCGCGACGTGATCGGCAAGGACGGCACGCTGAAGGTGACGTTCGTGAACCGGCACCTATCGGATTTGAACAAGGCGGTGCCTTCGCGGCCGTCTCGTTCGACGGTGGTTTTCGAGGAGCCGGACGGGCTGGAGATTCTGTACGAGGTCGGGTCGTTCGAGGGCAATTTCCTTCGGTCGATGCTTCTGATCTTCATCTGGCTGATGCCGCTGGCGGCGCTGGGGCTTCTGGCGGGATCGTTCCTGAGCTTCTCGGTGGGGGCGCTGCTTTGCAGCGCGGTGTTGATCGCGTCGGCGCTGAGCGACTTCGTGTGGGAGAGTCTGTATTGGGTTCGCGAGGCGCCGAAGCTGCAGCAGGACCCGCTGGACTACTTCAGTTGGATCTTCAAGCCGTTCATTCATTTGATCATCAACGTGGTTCCGTCGCTGGGCCGGTACAGTCCGGTGGATCTCCTGGCGGACGGGCGCGTGATCGAGTGGCTTTCGGTGGCGCAGGCCTTCGGCATGATGGTGCTTGTGCAGGCGGCGATCTTCTTGGTGCTGGCGATCATCATTTTCACGAAGCGGGAGCTGGCACAGGTAACGGTGTGACGCAGTGACGACCTCGCGATGGATACAGATCGGCACGGTGCTCGGGGCGATCGTCTTCGTGACGATCTCGAGCGCGTACCAGCGCGGGATCAACAACGATCGCCAGAATCTCGAGCTGATCTTCAACGAGGACCTCCGTAAGAACCTGAGTCCGGACATCGCCTGGCGGACGGCGATGCTGGGCTCGTTCCGCGGTTTGCTGGTGAACATGCTTTGGGTTCGGATCGAGCGTTTGAAGGAGGAGGGGAAGTACTTCGAGGCGAAGGGTCTGGCCGAGGAGATCTGCAAGCTGCAGCCGCGTTTTCCGCCGGTGTGGGTGTTCCACTCTTGGAACATGGCGTGGAACATCTCGGTGGCGACGCACACGCCGGAGCAGCGTTGGAAGTGGGTGTACAACGGCGTGCGTCTGATCCGCGATCGGGGGATCGTTTACAACCCGCGGAGCAACTGGCTTTATCGCCAGATCGCCTGGATCTTCTTCAACAAGATGGGCGAGTGGACGGACGACATGCACCGCAGCTACAAGCGGTATTGGGCGATGCGGATGCAGCGGGTGCTGGGGCCGAGGATGCCGGACGCGACGCGGGAGCGGGTTCTGGCTCAGTTCAAGGTGATCGCCGACGCGCCGGAGACGGTCGAGCAGTTCATCGCCATGGAGGCGGGCAACGACGCGCTGGTCAAGGAGGTCCGGCGTTTGGGATTGCCGCTGGACGACGGGATCACGCTGAACGAGTCTCGGCCGGAGGCGGTGGGGCCGCTGGCGGCGGTGGATCAGTTCCTGGATCTGTACTGGGCGGCGGTGGCGACCGGGCCGACGATGGCGGATTTGGCGGAGGGGCCTGGGGAGCAGGTGAATCCTTACGTTCAGGCGATGCGTTCATTTCTGGACGGCATCGAGCCGGCGGAGCGTCGGGAGCGATTGGTGGCGTTCATCCAGTCGTTCTTGCTGCGGCGGCAGTATCAGCTCGATCCGAAGCTGATGTACGAGCTGATGGAGACGTACGGTCCGTTCGACTGGCGGTGCGTTGAGGCGCACGGCATCTACTGGACGATTCTGGGGACGCGGCGGAGTCCGCGGTGGGAGATCAACGACGAGCTGGATCGGTTGAACACAGAGCGCGTTCTGTTGTATGCGCTGCGGAACCTGTCGCGTCGCGGGTGGCTGGTTTTCGAGCCGAACCCGATTGACGTCAACATGTCGTACTTCAATCAGTTGCCGGACCTCCGGTTCATCGACATCACGCACGAGATGTACATCGCGCTGGGCAAGCGTTACAACGCCACGCCGCACTGGCGGGCGGAGGGCGGCGGGCAGTATTTGGGCTCGGGGCATCAGTTCTTCTTGCATGAGGCGGTTCGGCAGTTGTTTTATGCTGGTGAAGAGGAGCGGGCGGCCAAGTACTACGCGTACCTCCGAGAGAACTTCCGGGAGCCGGACGGGAAGATCAAGCCGATGTACATGCGGCCGCTGAAGGAATTCGTCGTGGGAGGTCTGCGCGAGAACATCGACGTCTTCCGGGGCGCCAGCGACGGTATCAACGGGTTGCTGTTCCAGGCGTTTCTCTATCTAGCTACCGGCGAGGGCGATCAGTTCGTCAAGGGCTTCAACAGCGCCAAGGGTCTGTGGCAGAGCTACATGAACGAACGGAAGAACGACGAGAACCCGCGCCGGCAGCTTCCGGACTTCCGGAGGATGGCGCGGGACCAGCTTGCGGTGTTCCTGCGGGTTCCGCTGGTGGGCATGGTCGGCAAGTCGTACCTGTGGGAACGCTTGCCGGGCCAGCTCGAGATGAAGCAGGGCGTGTGGGACGAGGTCGCGCCGACGCTGGAGAGTATGTGCAAGCGTTCGGTTCCGCCACTCAACTTCAAGAAGGCGTTTCCGGAGCCGCCGGGGATGGCCGAGTATCGCAAGGCTCACCCGAGCCGGCCCGACACGTGGATGCCGGAGAAGAAGGACCGGATGGTTCCGGTGACGCAGCCGGCGGAGGGGGAGAAGAAGCCGGCGGCGTGAGGGGGGCCGGGCTGGAGTGCATTTCGTTTCGTGCCTTTCCGTGCCGATGCCACGTATGGTGCGCTGTGGGGTCCGGACATTTGCGGACGATCTCCTGTGACGCCGACCGCGAGTGCGCCTTCCGTCGCCCCTCCGGGGCTGATTGGCTTGGGTGACTGGCGACCAGGGGTTCCGTCCGCCGCGGCGGCGGATAGGTCCGCCGAAGCGGCGGACTTCACCCCTGGCTACGATCCTTCGGCCCTTCGGGCCTGAGGGGTTTCGGCTCGCAGGGACGCTCGCCCTCCCAGGGGTTCGGCTCGCGGGGATGCTCGTCCTTCCGGGGGTCTCGGCTCGCCAGGAGGCTCGCGCACCCGGGGGTTTCGGCTTGCGGGGAGGCTCATCCTTCCGGGGGGATCAGGTTGGGGGTAAGGCGGCGGCGACGTAGATGAGGTCGTGCCGGTTGTAGTCGAATGCGAAGTGGGCGTATCCTTCCTTTTCATCCACGAATCCGTCGGGATATTGGAGCTGGCCGGGGAAGTCGACGAGGACGCGTTTGCAGAACCACGTCTTCATGTCGTCGTCGGATGCCCAGAGGGCCAGGGGGTTGCGCAGGCCCGGCTTGGGGTTGGCGTTTTGGATGAGGACGATGCGTCCGGTGGTCAATCGGTGGAGGCGGAACTTGCTGCCGGGGTTGCAGATGCCGGCGGGTTTGGGGGGCGACCAGGTTCGGCCGCGATCTTTCGAGTCGCTGCGGAGCAGGTAGCCCTTTCCGTCGGCTCGAATGAGCATTGCGAGCGAGCCGTCGGAGAGTTCGACGACGTTGTTTTCGGCCCAGCCGTCGATGGGGCCGACGTCGGCGGACTTGGTCCAGGTTTTTCCCTCGTCGCTACTGATGAGGACGCCGTTTCGCGCGGCCTTGAAGGAGCCGTCCTTGAGCGGGGAGACGGCGGGGTCGGCGACGGTGTCGTAGGTCTGGTAGGGGAGGATCCACTCACCCCAGGTGCTGACGTAGAGGTTTCTGATGAAGGTGCGGCGCGGGAGCGGCTCGAAGGGGACGGGGTCGGCCCAGGTCTTGCCGCTGTCCTTGCTGGTCAGGACGACGTTTCGCCAGTCTTCGAAGTAGCCGCCGTGGGTGACGGTCATGACGCGGATCTCGCCGTTGTGGACGATGACCTCGCTGAGCAGGCAGGCACGGTCCTTGTAGCGGAGGACGGGCTGTTTCTTGGACCAGGTGTTGCCGCGATCGTTCGAGCGGCACATGGCGATGTAGTTTTCCTTGCGGGGTTCGTGGTCGCCGCCGGTCATGAAGAAGATGGCCCAGGTCTTGTCCGGCAGTATGCGGAGGGCCTGGTCGCAGACGCAGTGGTCGGGGGGTGAGCCCTTGTAGACGTGGACGAGGCGGTCGGGCGGATGGGCTTGGGGTTTGGGGGCGTGGATTCGGCGTGAATTCGCGTCCCCCACCGCTGAAGCGATGGGGCACCCGGCGCCGGCGATGATCGACTGGACGAAGGCTCTTCGCTTCATCGTGCGGATGCTCCTTCTAGTGTACGGTGGCGTTTCGAGTTGCGAGGTAGGTGGTGAGGACGTCGTCGAGGGGGTGGGAGGTATCGACGACCTCGTAGTCCATGTGCATGTTGCGGCATTGTGCGCGGAGGGTGTCGGTGAATCGGCGGAGCTCGTCGAGGTAGCGTTTGCGGAGGGCACGGGGTTCGACCATGAGCTCGCCGGTTCCTTCCAGTCCCTCGAAGAGGGTGGCGGCGCGGAAGGGGAACTCCAGCTCGGCGTGGTCCATGATCTGGAAGACGATGACCTCGTGGCGGCGATAGCGGAGGTGCTTGAGGCCTCGCACGATTTCGTCGGGGTCGTCGAAGAGGTCGCTGAGCACGACGACGAGGGTTCGGCGGGGGAGTCGCTCGGCGAGGTCGTCCATGACGGATCGCAGGCCGGTCTTGCCGGGGCCGACGGCGGCTTGCATCTCGTGGATCAGGGTCTTCCAGTGTCCGGGGTTGTTGCTGGGGTGTAGGAATCGCGTGATCTGGCGGTCGAATGCGGCCAGGCCGACGGAGTCCTGCTGCTGGAGGGCGAGGTAGGCGAGCGAGGCGGCGATGGCGGTGGCGTATTCGTGCTTGGTCATGCCGGCATCGTCGGACCGGTAGGCCATGGACTCGCTGCAATCGAGCAGCATCACGCAGTTGAGGTTGGTCTCCTCCTCGTACTGTTTGATGTAGTACTTGTCGGTCCGGCCGAAGACTTTCCAGTCGAGGTGCTTGAGGTCGTCGCCCTGGCTGTACTCGCGGTGTTCGGCGAACTCGACGCTGAAGCCGCGATAGGGGGAGCGGTGCCGGCCGCTGACGTATCCCTGGACGACGAGGCGTGCGCGGAGGTCGAGGGCGGCGATCTTGGCGAGGACTCGCGGGTCGAGGTATTTCGCGTAGTCGGTGGTTTCGTCAGACATGGTTTCGGCTCTCGGACGGCTTTCGTGCCGTCATCGGTGCGCGAAAGCGGCGTTTAGCGGCCCGCTACAGTAAGTGAACAGTGTGCTCCTGGAAACCCTCAATGGTTGACTTATGGCTTCAGCCATCCGGGGCACGAACTCCGGGCGGAATTCGAGTGCCCCACCGCTCAAGCGATGGGCCACCCACTTGGGGCGGGACATCGGACCTCTCGCGGGTTCCGCTTGGCAGTGCGGGACGGCGCGGCTATGTTGATCTTATGTGACCGGGTCGGCGGTTACCAGCGGCGGGAGCGAGTTCGATGGCGGAGGCTGAGACGGAGACGATCAGGCGGCAGCCGATTGGGCGACCTCCGCGGGGGTGGTATCCGCCGGTGAAGCGATTGGCGGACGTCGTGGTCTCGGCGATTGGCATTCTGCTGATTTCTCCGATCTTGCTGGCGACGGCGGCGGCGATCAAGCTGACGAGTCCGGGGGCGGTGTTCTTCACGCAGGATCGAGGGGGTCGAGGCGGCAAGCCGTTCCGGATTTTGAAATTCAGGACGATGCGGGCGGGGCGGACGCCCGACCCGAAGGAGTTGGTTCCGCTGGATCACCCGGAGATCACGCGGGTGGGTCGGATTCTGCGTCGGACGAAGATCGACGAGCTGCCGCAGATCATCAACGTGCTGCTGGGGGACATGTCGATCATCGGTCCGCGTCCGACGCTTCCGGATCAGGTGGAGCGTTACGACGAGTACGAGCGGCAGCGGTTGTGGGTCCGGCCGGGGTGCACGGGGTTGGCGCAGATTCACGGGAACACCGGTTTGACGTGGCCGGAGCGGTTCGAGTGGGACCTCTATTACGTTCAGCATCTGAGCCTTTGGCTCGATCTTCAGGTCTTGTTTAGGACCCCTCTGCTCATTCTGCTTGGGGACGGGCGATTCGTTCGTCGGTTTGACGAGGCGCATTGGGGATAGTGCGTTCCTCGACAAGGGAGCTTCGCGTTGCATTCGGGGTGGCGTGGGTCAGCGTCTGACGGGTCTTCGGGGCCCGCCCTTCGGTTTGGGTTGTAGGGGGGATTCGAACACGAAGCCATGATCCGAAGTCGATTCCGCTTCTGGGGCAATTCAAAGCGTCGTCAAGCCGTCGCTGTCCATATCCCCAAGTGGCGTCAAGCCCCAACGGGGCAGGCCGTCCGCACTCCATACTGCTGCTCATGCGGATCCGTGAGGTTGCGTTGACCTGTTGGGGTCGGCGGGTATGCTGAGGATTACCGGTTGCGTCAATTCGGGGGATGCAGTGTTCGTGCGTAGGACGGGCGCGCTGAGCGTGATTCATTTGGGGATGATGACCGATGACCAAGCCAATGTTGTCTTCGTTTGTCATGACGGCGCTCCGAGGCGCGGTTGTGCTCGTGTGGCCGATCATTGTCGAGACACAGGCCGTTCGGGCTGAGACGGCGTCTGAGATTCTTGAGGCGACGGGGGTGAAGGGGGGGTTGGTTGTTCATGTTGGTTGCGGAGACGGGGGGGTGACGGCGGGGCTGCGCGCTGGCGACGGTTACCTTGTTCATGGGCTCGAGGCGGACGCGGGGAAGGTTGCGGCGGCTCGGGCGCGCATTGAATCGCTTGGGTTGTATGGGGCGGTGTCGGTGGAGCGGTGGGCGGGGACGTCGCTGCCGTATGCGGACAACCTGGTCAACTTGTTGGTGGCGGAGGACCTGGGCGGGGTGGGGATGGGTGAGGTGTTGCGGGTGTTGGCGCCGGAGGGGGTTGCGTACGTCAAGGTTGGGGGGAAGTGGACGAAGACGGTCAAGCCCCGGCCGACGGAGATTGACGAGTGGACGCACTACTTCCACGGGGCGGACGGGAACCCGGTGGCGGAGGATACCGTGGTGGGGCCTCCGCGGCGGATTCAGTGGGTGGGGAGTCCGCGGTGGGCGCGGCATCACGATCTGATGGCGAGCATGTCGGCGCTCGTTTCGACCGGGGGGCGGGTCTTCTACATCATTGACGAGGGGCCGACGTCGTCGATCCAGCTTCCGCCGAAGTGGTCGCTGATCGCGCGGGACGCGTTCAACGGGACGATCTTGTGGAGGCGTGCGATCGCGGAGTGGCACACGCATTTGTGGGCGCTGAAGAGCGGGCCGGCGCACTTGCCGCGGCGGCTCGTGGCGATCGGCGATCGGGTGTACGTGACGCTCGGGCTGTTCGCGCCGGTTTCGGCGCTCGATGCGGCGACGGGTGAGACGGTTCGGACTTACGAGGGGACGGAGAATGCCGAGGAGCTGATCTGTTCGGACGGGGTGCTGCTGGTCGTCGTGAACGAGTCGCCTCGGCCGTGGAAGGAGTATCGGCTCAAGGACACGTTTGTTTGGGACAACACGAAGCGGGCGAACAACCAGTGGGCGTGGAAGCGGGCCGAGAGCGAGCGGCAGAGTATCGTCGCGTTGGATGCCGCGGGGGGCAAGACGCTTTGGAGGCATGCCGGTGCGGTCGCGCCGCTGACGCTGGCGTGCGACGGGGGCAGCGTGGTCTTCTACGACGGGGAGCGGGTGGTTTGTCTGGATCGGAAGGATGGGTCGGAGCGGTGGCGATCGGAGGTGATGAAGTGTCGCCGGCCGATCTTGACGGGTTTTGCGCCGCGGCTGTTGATTCATGGGGACGTGGTGGTGTTCTCCGGGGGAAAGCAGCAGATGGCGGGGCTGTCGCTCGCGGACGGCAAGACGCTGTGGGCGGGGTGGCATGCGGCGTCGGGGCACAATTCGCCGCACGACCTGTACGTGACGGGCGGGATGGTCTGGGCGGGGGCGACGGCGAACGGGAACGATTCGGGGGTCTTTACGGGGCGGGATCCGGTGACGGGCGAGGTGAAGCAGCAGTTCAGGCCGGACGTGGAGACGTATTGGTTCCATCATCGATGTCACGCGGGCAAGGCAACGAGCCGATACATCTTGCCGTCGCGGACGGGGATCGAGTTCGTGGACTTCCGCAACGAGCATTGGGAGGCGCATCATTGGGTTCGGGGCGGGTGCGTTTACGGGATCATGCCGTGCAACGGGCTGGTGTATGCACCGCCGCACAGTTGCGCTTGCTACCTGGAGTCGAAGTTGAGCGGGTTCTGTGCGCTCGCTCCGGCGGCGGAGGGTTTGGGCGAGAAGGCGGGGGGTTCGGGGGAGCGGCTGGAGCGTGGTTTGGCTTACGGTCAAGCGATTCCCGGCGGGGACGGCAAGGTGGATCCGTCGGACTGGCCGACGTATCGGCATGATGCGGCGCGGAGCGGGCGCACGAAGGGGTCGGTGGGTGTGAAGCTGGCTCCCGCGTGGCAGATCGATCTGGGGGGGAGGCTGAGCAGTGTGGTGGTTGCCGATGGGAAGCTCTACGTGGCGCGGGTCGACGCGCACACGGTGCACGCGCTGGAGGCGGAGTCGGGCAAGCGGGTGTGGCAGTTCACGGCGGGAGGGCGGATCGATTCTCCGCCGACGATCTGGCGTGGTCGGGCGGTTTTCGGGTCGGCGGACGGATGGGTGTATTGTCTGCGTGCGTCGGACGGGGCGATGATTTGGCGGTTTCGCGCGGGTCCGGCGGATCGGCGGATCGTGGCGTTCGAGCAGCTCGAGTCGGCGTGGCCTGTGCACGGGAGCGTGCTGGTTCAGGGGGGCGTCGTCTATTGCGTGGCGGGGCGGTCGATGTTTTTGGATGGCGGGCTGCGGTTGCTGAAGCTCGATGTGGAGAGCGGGCGTCTGATCTCGGAGGTCGTGCTGGATGATCGGGACCCTGAGTCTGGCAAGAACCTGCAGGTTCACGTGAAGAATCTGACGATGCCGGTGGCGCTGCCGGACGTGTTGAGCAGCGACGGGAAGCACCTGTACATGCGGTCGCAGCGGTTTGATCTGGAGGGGAGGCGTCAGGAGGTGGCGCCCGGCGACGTAGCGGATCAGACGGGGGAGGGGATTCACCTGTTCTCGGCGGCGGGTTTCGTGGACGACACGTGGTTTCATCGCTCTTACTGGCAGTACGGCAGGAAGGTCGCGTCGGGTTGGGGCGGTTGGTACCGTGCGGGCCGGTTCGTGCCTTCGGGTCGGATTCTGGTGATGGACGACGCGACGGTGTACGGGTACGGGCGTCAACCGGAGCATCTGTGTCAGTCGCCGGTGCTGGAGTACGATCTCTACGCGGCGGACAGGGCGCTCGAGGATGAGCCGATCAAGCGGGTGAAGGCAACGGAGCGGCGGATCAACAAGCAGAGCAAGAAGCGGAACGCGGACGCGGCCGATTGGGGGATTCGCAAGGAGTTCTCGCGCGAGGAGCTGTCGGCGCAGCGGATCAAGTGGCTGGCGAGCAAGCCGGGGCTGCTCGTTCGTGCGATGGCGCTGGCGGGCAAGACGCTGTTCGTTGCGGGTCCGCCGGACGTGGTGGACGAGGAGCGTGCGTTCTATCGTCCGGACGACGAGGGGGTTCGCAAGGCGCTGGCGGAGCAGTCGGAGGCGATGGCGGGGAAGAAGGGCGGGTTGTTGTGGGCGGTGTCGGCGGGTGACGGCAAGAGGCAGGGCGACGTCGCGCTCGATGCCCCGCCGGTGTTTGACGGGATGGCTGCGGCGGGGGGTCGGTTGTTCGTGGCGCTTCAGAACGGTCGGGTGGTTTGTTTGGGTGACGGGAGCGTGGCGCGGGCTGAGCGTTGAGGGGGTGGGGGGAATTCGCGTCGCCCACCGCTGAAGCGATGGGCCACCCGGACAACGGGAACGCGCTGCCCTAATGTCTTCTAGGTCATTCCTTCGTAGGCGCGACCCCGGGGATACAGAACGAACGACAGATACATTGGTTTGGGGGGAGCCGCGGGGGGGGACGAGTCGGCGGGTGGATTCAGCTTGTGCCGATGATGAGCAGCTCGGTGCAGCGCCGGTTGGTGGAGAGGGCGTACTGGTATCGTTTCTCGGGTTGGTGGACGCGGACGGTGGGCTTGACGCGTTTCATGGCGCGGACGAGCTGGCTTCGAGTGGGGATGCCGTCGCTTCGGTATGACATGACGAGGGTGCTGTCGGCGAATCGCTCGAAGAGGGTGGTGAGGGCGCCGTGAACCTGTTTGGGGTTGGTCCAGGGCGAGGGGGTGCGATGCATCCGGCGGTGCTTCGAGGCGTAGTCGACGCGCTCGGGCCATCGTTCGTAGTCGAGCAGGCCTTCGAGGAAGTGGTAGTAGTCGAGGTAGTCGACGCCGACGCCGCGTGCATTGACGTAGGGCGGGTCGATATAGACCAGGTCGTATCGGCCTTCGATCTCCAGGGCGTCTGCGTGGCAGGCGCGGCAGGGCTTGCCGCTGTCGAAGACGGCGGCGCTGGCCTCGGCGGCAAAGGCGAGGAAGTGCTCGGGGAAGGGGCGGTCCCAGGTGGTCTTGTTGCCGAAGCTTCGCTCGACGCGGGCGGTTCGCATGTAGAGGTTTCGTCGATGGAACAGGTTGTAGGGGCGCTTGGCGAGTGCCGACTGGAACAGGGCGAGCCAGGCGAGGGCGGCGGCGTAGCGGTCGGTCATTCGGCCGATGTTCTGAGCGACGACGTCGAGCCACCGGTTTTCTTCCGGAAGGAAGTAGACGTCGTCGAAGGTACGGGCGATGAAGTCGTCGTACGGTTGGTCTGGTCGGGGTCGGGAGAGGTTCTCAATCTCGTCGGTCGATAGGCGTTTGTGGCTGTTCTCTATCAGGGCCAGGGCGGTGACATAGTTGCAGCGGAGGGCGTCGTTGCAGGTGACCTGTTTCTTCTGGCGTTTGAGCATGTGGGCGACACAGGCGCTTCCGCCGAAGGCATCGAGGACGGATTCGAACTCCAGGGGGGCCAGGTGTTGCCAGATCCAGTCGAGCAGCTTGTACTTGCTGCCGTAGTACCGGGTGCTCGGGGTCCGGGGGGGGGCTTGCCGGCAGGGAATGTGGGTGGCATCCGTGAGCATTGGGTCAGTCCGAACCCGCCTTGGTCCTCGGGGGGATTGTAGCAGATAGGTCGGCGCGGGCGACAGTCCTATCTTCCTATGATCGTGGGTGTTGTGGCGATCGGCCCGATCGTCGCGGTCTCGGTTGGGTCGGGGCGGGGAGCCGAGGCGTGTTGGAGGCCTCGCCCGTGGGCCGGCTCGGTCGGGGACGTTGACTGTCGTGGGCGTGCAACCTACTATGAACGGTTCGATTGCTCCGATCGATTCCGGGCGAGACCGACAGGATCCGGTGAGGACGTCTCATGGCCGGCAAGATGGCGTTGATTTCCGACATTCACTCCAATATCGAAGCTCTCACGGCGGTGCTGCGCGACATCGACAAGCGGCACCTCGACCGAATCGTGTGTTTGGGTGACGTGGTGGGTTACGGGGCGAATCCTCGGGAGTGCGTGGATCTGGTGGCGAGTCGTTGCGAGGTTTGTCTTTGCGGCAACCACGACCAGGCGGTGCTTTACGAGCCGGCGAACTTCAACGTGGGGGCCGAGCGGGCGTGCTTCTGGACGCGTCGGCTTCTGGAGCAGGAGCCGGATCGGGAGAAGCTGTGTCGGCGATGGGACTTCATCGGTCGTCTGCCGATACGTCACGTGATGGACGGGATGCTTTTCGTTCACGCCTCGCCGCGCAAGCCGGTCAACGAGTATCTATTCAGTGAGGACGTCTACACGAACCCCGCCAAGATCACGGAGAATTTTCGCCGGATGGAAGAGACGGAGGCGTGCTTCGTGGGTCACACGCACGTTCCGGGCGTTTTCCTGGACGATCCCTACTTCGACCCTCCGGACGAGTTGCCGGAGCCTCGCCGATATCCGCTTGGGGAGGAGAAGGCCATCATCAACGTGGGGAGCGTGGGTCAGCCGCGCGACCGCGACCCCCGGGCGTCCTATGCCCTGATCAACGGCGACAACGAGGTCGAGTTCCTCCGCGTGGAGTACGACATCGAGACGGCGATGCGAAAGATCCAGGCCGTCCCCGAGCTGGACGACTTCCTCGGCACCCGATTGACGGAAGGACGGTAACGATCGATGGAAACCCGCCGGATGATTCTGGCGCTTGCGGCGTCGATGTTGGTATTCAGCGCCTGGATGTTCATCGGCCCGCTGATCATGCCGCAGCCTCCGGCCAAGCCGGCTACCACGCAGGCGACGACGCGACCGAGCGCCGAGGGCTCCGCGACGACGGCGGCTACGTCACGACCCGCTTCGCAGGAGGCGCGGACGGCATCGGCTGGGGGCGTCACGATGGGCGCGCCCACCGTGACGTCGGGCCCGGCGCCTGCGCCGGCGACCGCCGAGGCCGAACCTGTCGGCGGGGTCCGACTGACGGCCGATCAGGAGTTCCCGAAGACGATCCGGCTGGGCAACGACGATCCCGAGCCGAACGAGCCGGACAAGAGCAAGAAGTACTGGATCTTGCTCCGGCTGAACAGCCGGGGGGCGTCGATTGACAGCGTGAATTTGACGCCGCTGAAGGCTCGCTATTTGAATTACCCCAGGGGCGATCGCCGGGCGGATTTGGACAAGGAAGAGGATCCGTTCGACAGCTACACGCTGCTGCACTCCCTCAAGGCCGACGACAACGGGGACGTGTTCCGCTCGATGACGACGCAGTCGGTGACGGTTTTGCTTGACGACGAGGGGGGGGCGGCGTCGCAGGCGACGACCCGTGAGGAGGGGAAGGACGTCAGCGATCGCTGGCGGGTGGTGGATTTGGCGGACAAGCATTGGTCCGTTGTTCGGCGCAGCGAGCCGGGGCGTGAGATCGCCGAGTGCGCCATCACGGTCAAGGCGGACGGCAAGCCGATGCTCCGCGTGGTCAAGACGTACACGCTGGCCCTGGGCACGTATGACGTGGAGATGGATCTTCGCGTCGAGAGCCTGGACGGGAAGCCGCATCAGGTCAAGCTGACCCAACAGGGCCCCATCAACATCCACCAGCAGAACGCTCGCCAGGGCGACTCGCGAAAGGTCTACTACGCTCTGAAGGTCGGAGAGGCGATTCAGACCGGCAACGTTCAGCGGAAGGAGACGGTCAGCGAGAAGAAGGACGCCGAGGGGAAGAAGCAGATGGAACTGAATCCGGTTCCGCTTCCGGGTCCGGGCGTCGAGGGCAAGCTGTTGTGGGCGGCCTCGGGGAATCAGTACTTCGCGGCGATCGTGGCGCCGGTCGACGCGGAGGGCAAGGACGACAGCAGCGAGATCGAGGCGACACAGGTCATCCACCTGACGCACAACACGGGCCACGACGAGAACGCCGACCTGACGTTCCAATTCGTGTCCAAGGCTGAATCCGTCAAGCCGGACACTCCCGCGAACCTTCGTTTCGACGTCTTCCTTGGGCCGAAGGAGCGGACACTCTTCCAGAACCCGAAGGAGTACCCCAAGTACTCGGCACGCAACTACATGGGGACGATCCAGGAGGAGTATTACTGGTGCGTGTGGGCGCCGCTGGCCGAGTTGATGAGCCGGTTGCTGATCGGGCTGCACGACTACGTGTGGCCTCACAATTGGGGCATCGCGATCATCATCCTGGTGCTGGTGGTTCGGGTCATTCTGCACCCGGTTACGAAGAAGGGCCAGGTCAGCATGACGACGATGCAGACGCGGATGTCCGAGCTGGCGCCCAAGCTGGAGGAGCTGAAGAAGAAGTACGGGAGCGATCGGAACAAGCTGAATCAGGAGACGATGGCGCTGTATCGGAAGGAGGGCATCAACCCCGCGAGCAACATGATGAGCTGTCTGCCGATGCTGCTTCAGATGCCGATCTGGGTGGCGTTGTGGGCGACGCTGAGCAACACGATCGAGCTTCGGCACGCGAGCTTCATGATCATCCCGGGTCGTTGGATTCTGGATCTGTCCAGTCCGGACGCGATCTATCGTTTCGCACAGCCGATACGCTTCTTGTTCTTCGAGATCGAGGAGATCAACATCCTGCCGTTTTTGTGGGGGTTGAGCATGGTGCTCCAGCAGAAGCTCATGCCCCGTCCTAAGAGCGGCAAGACCTCCGAGCAGATGCAGCAGCAGCAGCGCATGATGTACATGATGGCGGTGGTCTTCACGGTCATGTTCTACAGTTTCCCGAGCGGGCTGACGCTGTACATCATGGCGAGCAACTTCTTTGGCCTGGTGGAGCAGTGGCGGATTCGCCAGCACATCGAGGCGGAACAGAACAAGCCCGCGGCGGCAACGGTCGCGTCGGTCGGCAAGCCCAAGGGGAAGGGACTGGCGGCTTCGGTCCTGGCGAAGTTCGATCGGTTCGACCAGGAGCAGCGGGGGATCAAGCGGGGCAAGAAGAAGTAGCCGAAGCTCGACGGTCGGTCTTGGCGGCGGGGGATTCGTGCCTTAGGTTGGATCATGGGTTAGCGACGGGTGAAGGTTCTCCGGCTGCTCAGCGCACGGGTCCGCGGAGCGCCGCGTCGATTTGGAGGGGTGCATCGCGTCAGCCCGTGGGTCGTTCATCAGGAGCGACCTGACCGTGCGGACCCCTGCCACCCGCAGGGGGATGCTTTCCTGTTCTTCGTTCAGGTTGGAGGCCCGCGGTACAACAATGACGAGGAGGCATCCGTGACGCGTCCGTATATTCTATGCGAAGCAAATCAGAAGCAGATTAGCGAACGTAAGATCGAGCTTGCCGTTCTGCCTTGGGGCGCGACGGAGCCGCACAACATGCACCTGCCGTACGGGTGCGACGCGATCACGGTCACCCGGATCGGCGAGTTGATCTGCGAGCGCGCCTACGGAGACGGCGCGGAGGTGATTCTGCTGCCCACGATCCCTTACGGGGTGAACACCAACCTGATGTCGTTTCCGATGACGATGAACATGAACCCGACGACGCAGTTAGCGATCATCCGCGACGTGACTACCTCGCTCAAGCAACACGGCATCCGCAAGCTGGTCATCCTGAACGGGCATGGCGGTAACGATTTCGGTTTCGTCTTGCGCGAGTTGTACTCGTGCGGCGTGTTCATGGTATCGGTGAACTGGTGGATGGTGGCGGCGGAGGCGTGCGGACACCTGATCGAGAACAAGGGCGGCGAGCATGCCGACGAGGCCGAGACGAGTTGGGGCCTCCATTTCTTCCCGGAGCTGATCGGTCCGCTGGAGACCGCGGACGACGGGGCGGTTCGGCCGTTCCGGATCGAGGGCTTGGGCAAGTCGTGGTCGAAGATCACGCGTCCGTGGGAGCGGGTGACGACGCAGGGCGGCTACGGCAATCCCCACAAGGCGACCGCGGAGAAGGGACGGCTCTGGATCGAAGAGAGCGTCCGGCAGCTCGGCGCGTTCCTGGTCGAGCTGTCCAAGGCCGAGATGGACGACACGTTCCCGATGGCGTAGTCGGGGCTCTGTCGATCGGTTCATGGTGGTGGCATTGTTTCCGCGTTCGGGGAGGTCAGTCACGACGGCGTGGAGGGGGCTGCTTCGTCTGGGGTCAAGGTCCGCGGTAGCTGCTTCGAGTCCTTGGCGAGACTTCAGCCGTTCCTACGGGACTGATCTATGGGAAGGGGGGAGCGGTTCTCCCAGACTGAAGTCCTGGGCTACTTTCGCACGGTCCCTCCGGGCCCCACGGTTCTGACGCAGCACATCTCTCAAGGCATACGCTTTGACTTCTTCCGCCGAGACCTGGCGGGGATTCGTGTGGTGACCCACGATTCATAGCGAGAGCAACGCCTGTCAGGAGACCTCGAGGTCTTTCGTTTCGTCGGCTGGCGGTTGAGGCACGGGCGGATCCGGCGGCCTGGCGCGGTCGGCGAGGCTTGGGGGGATGGGGGAGGCGTTGGTGCGTTTGGGGCCGTTGTTACCGCCGGGGGGGATGCGTTTGGGTCGCGAGGGCTTCCTGCCGGGGCCGTTGGGTCGTTCGGGGCAGTTGCAGACTTCCTCGAAGGCGATTTCGGCGTCCATCATACCGAGGTCGACGACGACGACGTGTTTGTCTGGTTTGACGCGGACGACCTGGCCGATCTTCTGGAATCGGCGGACGAAGACGCTTTGGCCGGACTTCAGGGCGAGGACCTGCTCGAGCGGCATGGCCGGTAGGTTGAGGACCGGAGCGACCGGTTTAGGTTTATGGTTCGTGGTTTTTTTGGCCGGGGCCGCCTTCCGCTTGGGCGTCTCTGGGGGTGCCGGGGTCGCGTTTCCGGCGACGGCGGGCCTGGGCGGCGGGGCGGGGGCGTCCTGCGGATGCAGATCGCTTAGCGGCACTTCGACGGCGTTATTGCCGAGATCGACTTCGGCTCGTTGTTTGGCGAGATTGACTCGGACGATGTGCCCGGTTCTGTCGAAGCTAAGGACCTTGACGACCTCACCGGGCTTGAGGTGGGTGACGCGTTGGGCCCACTGCTCGAAGTCTTCTTTCTTTCGTCGGAGCTCTTCGGCCTTGGCTCGGGCATCGGCTTCGGCGTCGGCCGCGGCGACCTTGGCCTCTTCGGCCTCTTCGCGTGCATGCTCGGCTCGTCGTCGGGAGTCGATCGTTCCGGCGATCGCTTGGGTGAGGGCCTTGTGCTGTTCGGGCAGGAAGGATTCGGCGGCCGCGACCATTTCGGGGGGCATGCCCATGTGGGCGGCGACGACGAGAGCGTTGCTCTGGCCCGGCTGGCCGATGAGCAGGCGGTACGTCGGGCGAAGGGTTTCGATGTCGAACTCGACGGCGGCGTTGTCGACGCGTTCCTTGGTGAAGCCGAGGGCCTTGAGCGTTCCCAGGTGGGTCGTGATCATGGTCGGGCATCGGATGGACAGGAGTCGTTCGATGACGGCCATTCCGATGGCGGCGCCCTCGTCCGGGTCGGTGCCCGCGCCGAGCTCGTCCAGGAGGACCATGGTCCTGGCGTTTGCCCTTCGAAGCACGTCGAGGATTCGCGACATGTGTGAGCTGAAGGTTGAGAGGGATTGCTGGAGCGACTGCTCGTCGCCGACATCGATGAGGACGTCGTCGAGCAAGGGCACGCAACTGCCCGGGGCCGCGGGGATCGGCAGACCCGAATGGGCCATGATGGTGAGGAGTCCGATGGTCTTGAGCGCGACGGTCTTTCCGCCGGTGTTGGGTCCGGTGACGATCAGGAGGTCGAAGTCGTCGCCGAGCCGCGCGTCGATGGGGACGACGGGTCGAGGGGGCAGATCCTGCCGTTCGTCGGCGCGGCTCATTGCCAGGAGGATTGGATGGCGCGCCGCTCGAAGCCTCAGTGCTCCGCCCTGATCGATCTCGGGAACGACCATCTCGTGTTCACGGGCCATCAGGACCTTGGCGGAGACGACATCGAGGACGCCGATGGCCTCGACGGCTTTGAGGACGGCGTCGGCGTTGGCGTGGATTGACTTGGTGAGTTTGAAGAGGATTCGTCCGATCTCCTCGTGCTCATCGCGTCGGAGCTTGGCGATGGCATTGTTGAGCTCGACGACCTCGGCCGGTTCGACGAAGAGCGTGGCGCCGGTGTCGCTGCTGCGATGGATGATTCCGGCGAGGCGTCCGTGATGTTCGCTCTTTAGGGGCAGGACGATCCGGTCGTTATGGAACGTGGCGTTGGGGAACTGCAGCATCTTGGTGACGTGACTGGATCTCAGGAGTCGCTGCAGGACCACGTCGATCTGATGCTTGGCCTCGTCGATTGACTTTCTGATGCGCGCGAGGCGTTCTGAGGCGTTGTCTCGAACCTGGCCGTCGGCATCGATCGCCCGGGAGATCTGGTCGGCGATGAACTTGAAGTCGACGACGCGCTGCATCACACTGACCAGAGTCGGGCACTCGCAGGGGATGGTGTCGATCCATTGTCGGATTTCGTGAGTCGCGGCGAGCGTTTCACCGATGGTGGCGAAGTCCTCCGGCTGGAGGCGCGTTGGGGGGACGGCCTGGGCGACGAGTTCCCGGATGTCTCGGACACCTGCCAGTGGCGGCAGGCCCACCTCCTCGACGATTTGGATCATCTCTCGCGTCTGGTTGAGCCATCGTCGGACCATCGGCTGCTTTCTAGCCGGTGTGATGTCGCAGGCAAGCTGACGCCCGAGGCTGCAGCGACAGTAACCGGCGAGCAACTCGCAGACGCGATGAAACTCAAGCTTGTCGAGAGAGTGTTCGTCCATCAGCCATTGAGCCCATTTCGGGTTCTCGACGACTCGCCTTGACCGTCAGAGGGATCGGAAGCCCGCAATCAACGCTGACAACATGGCTTATAGATCGGCACCATTTGCGTTGAGGCACAGGACCAACTGGTAATGATTACCAAAAACCAGGTAGTGTCAGCGTCCGGTCTCCCCCTTGCGGTAGGGCAACGCAAGGATATGCTTCTCCCACCGTGATACGAACTTCCGATCAATGGAACCGAAGAAACTGCAAAACTCCTGCCGCTCCTTTTCTGCGGCGATCGACTCACCCGGGCGACGGGCGGACAATGCTCGCACGTATGCGGCGAAGTGATCTGACCTCTTCCTGCTAAGATAATATACCAAAGCCCACGCCTGCGCATAGGAAATTGCCCGATCCGGCGTGTTTTTAACGAAAAGCAGATTGTCCGATAATAGACGTTCAAGGGGTATTAACCTTTTTTGGTCATGCGCATCCCTGAACTCCCCCAGTCTGGCGTTGTTGACGGTGGTTGGCGACTGTCTCGGGCGGGCGGGAGGCGTCTCGAACTGCATGGCCAGTCCTTCCACCAGCCAGGTCGGGTTCACGGCTCCTCGGACGTGGACGCCTCCGGCGAACAGCACGTGATGGGCCACTTCGTGCTGGATGACGGTTCTGTTGAGCTGCTCGACGTGTCGGTCAAGCTGGACTTCCGTGTCGCGAAGGCGCGCTCGGTTCAGGTCGAGCTCCTCGTATCCCTCGTCGACGGTCAGCGTGGCGGTCTGGCCGTCGGGGTACTTGAGTCGGACGCGATCGGTATCGGGGCGGAGCGATCCCAGGAGATCCTCGAGGTAGGCCAGGTGATTCTTGGAGTTCGTCACGCGTTTTCGAAGCTCGACGACGCCTGGGGCGTGCTCGATGTTGTAGAAGATGGATCGGTTGGACGTCGCGTGGTAGAAGCCGTAGGCACCTTTGGGGTCGACGCCCGCCTGTCGCGCGTGGTTGGCGTAGGTCGACCAGCGGTCGCAGAAGATGACTTCGAGCTTTGTCGTCGAGACGTCGAGGGGGATGTCGCGGGTCTGGCAGAACCGATGGACCTTGTAGAAGGTACCCTCGAGCCGACTGAACAACTCTTCGAGCGTCTGTTTGGGGACGTCGTAGGCGATGACGAAATGGGATGTTCGAAGCAGGCGAAAGCCTTCGCCGACGTCCTTTGCGAGTTGGGCCTCGCGTTGCGGGTCGGACCGGAAGTCGGGGGGCTTGCCGCGCGTGTTGGAGTCGGTCGTCTCGGCCCCGAGGGTGGGGAGGGTCGAGGTTGCCAATAGCAGCATCGATCCGAGCGCCAGACGTGCCGGACGGGCTCGATTTGGGTTAGAATTGGCCACGTCAAGATCATAGGCCTGCCCGGCGCGGTGGTCCAACACGTTGTAGCGGGGACGCATGCGCACCGAGGCGGCGGGGCGGTTGTTGCATGTCCAGCGGAGAGCAGGATTTTCTGGAGTGGCTTCGTCATCAGGATCGAGCCAATGGATCGGTCCCGATCGGCATCGGGGATGACTGCGCGGGCGTATGGGTTGGCGATCGGGAGTTGCTGATTACGACCGATATGCTTCTGGATGGGGTGCACTTCGACAGCGCGCATCACTCGCCGGAGGAGGTTGGCCGCAAGGCAGTGGCGTGCAGTCTGAGCGACCTGGCGGCGATGGCGGCGCGGGCGAGCGGGGCGGTGGTTGCGGTGGGCCTGACCGAGGGCGGGGGGATCGAGTATGCCCAGCGGATGTTCGAGGGCATGCGGGCGCTGGCGGACCGATTCGAGTGTCCGATCGTGGGGGGGGACACGACGAGCTGGTCGAATCCGGCGGCCGTTTGCGTGACGATGTTCGGTGAGTGTCCGAGCGGTCGGAGGCCGATTCGTCGCGGGGGCGCTAAGCCGGGCGACGTCATCTACGTTTCCGGACGGCTGGGTGGGAGCATCCTGGGTCATCACCTAACGTTCGAGCCGCGGATCGAGTTGGCGTGTCGGCTGGCCGAGCGGTGCCAGGTTCACGCGATGATGGACATCAGTGACGGGCTGGCGATCGATCTGTCGCGGATCTGTCAGGCTTCCGGGGTGGGGGCGGTTCTCGATGAGACGGGCTTGCTCGCGGCGACGAGCGAGGCTGCTCGCGAACTGTCGAGAGCGGACGGAGCCGAGCCGCTGCAGCACGTGCTGAATGACGGGGAGGATTTCGAGCTGTTGGTGACGATGGGGGACGAGGCGTTTGGGGAGGAGGGGGCAGAGGGTCTGATTCGTGTCGGTCGGATCGTGGAATCGGGTTTGTGTCTATGTCGTCAGGACGGCACCGAGTTGCCGTTGAGGCCGGGGGGGTATGAGCATCGGTTGTGAGTCCCGCCAAGGCGCGGCTGAAGGCATTCCGCATTACTCAGCCAGGTCTGAAAGCGTCATAGGATGGTCGGATGCGCCGAGGGCGGGGATGGTTTGGCGCGCCGTGGCTTGGCAGGCGAAAGAGACGTGCGTGGTGTTTCTCAGAGCGGGGGGAGTACGATGCCCACATTGGTGGGGCCTCGTTGGGCGAAGACGTGCCCCAGCGTCCAGTCGTAGAACACGGCGATCAGTTGGACGGCGCCGAGGCCCCATTCCATGGGCACGTTACGGTCGGGCAGGGGGTCCAGCATGAGCTCGACGTGTCCGTCATAGTAGACGGCGCTGGCCCGTTCGATGTGCGGCACCTGCTCGAAGAAGGGTCCGCCGGCAGCGATCTCCGAATGCATCTTCGAGCCATGGTAGTGGCCCAGCTCGTTGCCGACGAGTCCGAGCATGCAGTCCATGACCATCCATTGCCCGGCGATCCGATCTGCCATCCATCCCTCGCCTGCCCTGACGGGTTGCTCTTCGGGCACGATTCCGCAGTGTCGATTCCAACGTTCGTCGGCGAATAGATGCAGTTTCGCCGGCGCGTAGACTTGACTGATCTTGACGATGGGGCCCGCAGCGCCGGCCCAGTTGTCCCAGAACCAGATGGAGCCCTCGCTTCCCTCGGGGTCGTTGCGGTGGTACCACTTCCGGCCGAGGAGGGTTCGGGTGTAGTTGAAGACCTCCTGGACCTTGAGGGGATCCTTGACCCGTTCGAATTCCGGGCAGCGGTAGAGGTCCTCGAACCGAGTGTACGGGAAGAGTCTTCCGTTTCGGATGTGGGCGTCTTCAGGCCAAAACTCCGGGTCTGTGGCCCAGTAGCTGGGCATGTTGGGCATGAGCCAGTCTTCGAAGTACTTCCACTGGCGGACGGTGATGCCCGAGCCCAAGGGCCACACCACGGGGTCTTGCCAACTGTCTTCGGCGTCTTCCCAGCCTCGGCCCATGAAGGGCGGCGTTTCGTCGTTGTCATCGGTGTAGAGAGAAAGGGACTTGGCCAGTTGGCTGATGCGCGAGGCGCACACGGTGGACCGGGCCTGGGCTCGCGCCTTGCTCAACGAGGGAAGGAGGACGGAGATCAGGATGGCGATGATGGCGACGACGACGAGGAGTTCGATCAGCGTAAAGGCGCCCCGGCGATCCTCGGGATCGGCAGTATGTTGCGGAGAGGCACTCATCGAGATGCGTAAGCACATGAGGCGACCCTCTGGGTTCGGTCTCTCCCCCGGGGCCTGTGCAGACCTTTGGCCGGAGCCGGCGCGGAAGGCAATTGAAGAACGATGCTGATCGAGGCTGAACGGCTACCACCAGATCTGCTATTCATGATTATACGGAGGGAAAACAGCGGTGCCAACCGCAAATGTATCGGACCCTATCCCCCATCTTTGTGGAGGTGTGATTTCAAGGGCCGCTTTAAGTTAGACGATGGACCCTGAGTCTGGCTCACGAGATCATCTTCTGCTCAGAGCAGCGGCGGCGTGTGTGGAAACATGACGGTCGTCCGGCGAGGACGGCGCGACTGGAGACGTTTAGCATGGCTAGCTCGCAGCGCGTTGGGGAACTCACCTTCGGACGTTTCTGGGCTTGCCGGGATCGGGGAGCGGCGGCAGCAGTCGTCTTGCTCATGGCCGGGGCGTGTCTGGCCGACGATGCTGACCCGAACCGTCCTGGGGCAACGGACCCTCGCACTGGGGCTTCGCAAGGCAGCGTGCTGCCTGATCACAAGCTTCTGGCAGCGGGGCACTCGGCCTCGGGGCAACTCGTCTTTCAGGTTTGCACGGAGACGGACGACAAGGACCTGCCTTTCTCGGGTCCTTACATTGTCGGCGACGTGACGCTGAGCGCGCCTTATGCGGTCGGGCTTTCGGCCGGTCGATTCACGGATCCGAACTACGATCAGGTGGCATTTCTGGCCTACGGTGATGAGGAAGCCGGTAGCGGGCAGTGCACGGTGGGGTTGTTCGATTCACATCTCACCACGAAGACGAAGATACTTCGTTGTTTCGCCGTGAGCCTACCGGCGGCGGACAAGCAGGCGTGCGCGGAATACTTCGTGATGCCGTTCGACGTGGTGTCGGCGGATCTGGATGGGATGGGCGATGTGGACGGCGTGTACCACTTCGAGATCGCGACGGCCTATGCCGGTCCGGAGGGCGGGACGCTTCGCGTTGACGTGATGGACTACCAGGGGCAGTTGTTGGTTTCGGACGAGGGGGTACGACACGTGGGTCCGGCCGTCAGGATTCGGGCGGCGATCGGCGATTTCAACAGCAACGGGCTACTCGACATCGCGGTTGTCTATCGGGAGAGCGGTGGGGGCATCTATCTGTCCGTGTTCGAGTATGCCCAGCCTCGGGCTTTGGATACGGCGCCGCCACCCACGTTGTCGTTGATTGATACGACGACGATCTTGAGCGCGGCCCCGGACTCGTTGTACGTAGACGTGACGGCGGGTGATCTCAATGGGGACGAGAAGGACGACATCGCGATTGCGTGGGGGGGCGACGGGGGGAATCTGACGCTTCAGGTCTTTCAGGTTTTCACTGATGCGTCGACGGGGGCCGAGAGCCTCCAGCCTCGAGGGCATCTCGTCGCCACTCCGGCCGCCGGCATCTATGTTGCGCACGCGCTGCTCAGCAAGGGACCGATCACGTTGGAGGCGGGGGTATTCGAATTCAATCCGACGCAGGGGTTCGGTACGGGTCGCAAGCAGTTGTCTTGTTCTTATACGGAGGCATGCGTGGGGGAGGAGGGCAGTGCGGCACTGTTCTGGGCGCTGGCCACCCGGTTTGACGTCAGCAACGATCTGAGCGGCATCACGCAGAAGGGATACGTCGTGGCGAACCTGGGGACCAAGGACGACAAGCCTCTCATCGGTCTCCAGACGGCGGTTGGGAGCTACCATGCGGGAACAGGTGATCCGACGTCGAGCGTAGCGAGCTGCATGCGGAGTTCGCTGCCGGGGGACGTCTTTATCCAGGACTTCCGTCACGGCCCGTGGGACCATCCCTATGTCTACGAGGCCAGTGGGGCTCGATCGGGGATCACGTTGAGCAACGTCGTGGCTTTCGATGCGGACGGGAGCTCGCTATTGGTCGGGGGTCCTCTTCACTTCACGATCTCGGAGCTGCACAGGGCGGATTACGTCATCCACGAGCCGCCGAAGCATATCGACTACCTGGTCGACCCCACGGACGGTCAGGCGAAGGTGGTGAATCTGAGCCGGAAGAAGGACTTCTACGCGAGCATGTCGGACAGCTCGTCCCAGAGTCTCTCGACGAAGCATACGGACAAGACGTCTTGGAACATCGGCGGGAGTTTGGAGGTGAAGGTCGGCGAGGAGGTGGAGGAGTCGGCGGGGATCGAGAAGGCCAAGCTGTCGGGGTCGGTCTCGGCCAAGGTGGCCTACGACTACGATCAGTCGATAGAGAACAGTCAAACGAACTACGAGTCGAGGACGAGCCAGTATACGGGCCGGACCGACTCGGACGACTACGTGGTGGCGACGGTGAGGGTCGTCGACATCTGGCGATATCCGCTGTACGGCTCGAAGGCGACGAACGACGGGGGGCAGCCGCTTCACGCCTACTATGAGATTGTCATCCCGGGGCCGGTCGTTTCGTACCGGGGCGGCGGTTCGGCGATGGAGTGGTATCAGCCGGTTCACGAGAACGGGAACATCCTGTCTTATCCACAACTGGCCGGGGGGACGTACACGCCGCCGGACTTGGGGAGCTTTACGCTGGGGGACGATCCGAACACGGTGCTGACGATGCCGCTGGCGCCGGCGACGCTGCTGAGCTGGGGAGGGACGAGCGAGCAGGCAACGCCGGTGAGCTTCAGCGATCAATCGGGGGCGGGCAGCATCCGGAGCTATACGAACAAGCTTTCGGAGAGCGTTGATCTGACGGCGTCGGGTGAGGTCGGATACGACGCGAAGTTCGCCAAGGAGAAGACGTCGGTGAAGGTGTCGGCGAACTTCCACAACTCGAACACGTGGGGCGGGAGCAGCGTTTCCGACAGTCAGACGTCGTCGTCGAGGGGGATCACGGTGAATCTGACGTCGGGCGACCTGACGCGAGGCTATCTCTTCGCGCCGGTGGTGTACATCACGGACAACGGGGCGATCAAGGTGGCGCACGCGGTGGACGCGCTGGGGCACGATTTCGGCAAGAGCTGGTGGCTGAGCACGTACGGGGGCAGGCCGGACGCGGCGTTGAATCTGCCGGCGAAGTTCCGGACGACGGACGGGGGTAGTTCGTGGGAGCTCAACCCGGGGCTGAACCGCAAGAAGATGCGGGGCTTCTTCGCAAACAACGCCGAGCACGTCGATCCGCTGACTGGGCGATTCAATCCGCTTTCCGAAGCGCCGGTGGCGGGGCAGAAGGTCGAGATTCGCGTCCGGGTGTACAACTACAGCGTGGGCAAGTCGATCTCGGGGCTGGACGTCTTGTTCCAGACAGCCCCGTACGACGCCACGTCACCCGACGAGAACGCGAGCCGGCGGACTATTGGGCGGACGACGATCGCGCAGCTTGTGCCGCAGACGATGCAGGAAGCGGCGATCATCTGGGACACGACACAGTGGGCTCCGGCGTCGGGCGTCGGGTCGCAGGACTATCTGGTGTACGTGGTTCTCGATCCCGACAACAAGATCGACGAGATTCACGAGTGGAAGGACGCCGACGGCAAGGAGATGCTCGGCCAGAACAACGAGGGCTACGGCGAGATCACGGTCCATTCATCCGCGAGCGTCTCGGCGGCCAAGCTCGCGGGGTTGGGCAAGCCTGTAACAGAGCTGCCGGACGTGTCTCTGGAGCAGGGATCCCTGGCGTTGCTGACGCCGGCGGGGACGATGTCGGAAGGGGTGCGGGGCAACGGCAGCGACGTGGCGGTGCGGGCTTGGCTGAATCAGCCGGTTCGCCTCAGCTTGGCGGTTTACACGGACATCTCGTGCACGGATCACCAGCACGTACTGATCTTCGACGGCGATCCCGACGACGGCGCGCCGCTGATCGCGGGCAAGATCGTGCAGGGGGTGATGGCCGACGGGTCCACACGGGTTTGGGTCGATTGGACACCCACGGAAGCGGGGGAGCACGAGATCCACGCGGTTCTGCTCGAGTCGCCGTTTGATTCGGCACCGGGCAACCACCGAGACGTGATCAGGGTGAGCGTCACCAAGGAGCCGCCGTGGCCCTGGAACCTTGGACCGTTCCTGCCGTGCGGGCAAGGGTGCGGGCCGCTCGGATTCGGGCCGCTGATGGTGACGATGCTGGGTATGATCGGGTTGCGTCAGCGCCAGGTGAGGATTCGGGGGTAGCGGCGCTTCGAACGGACAGGTTGGCTCGGATTCTCCGATGACTACTGGACAGCGCCGCCGCGGCAAGGCTACTGCGCAGTGGCACGAATCAAGGCTGAATGGCTATAGCCCGATCTGCTATCCGCGATTGTACGGACGACAAAGAGACCTGCCAATCGTAAAGGTATCAGTCCTCGTCACTCCGTCGGCAAGATGATCTCATACCGATAGCCGTGCTGGGGCACCCCGCAGGTCTCGTGCCGGCCGACATCGCCGGGACAACCCGTCATCAGCAGGACGACGTTCTTGGTCTGGCGATCCTCATAGCGCCGCCAGTTTGAGAAACGGATGTTGGGCGGTTGTCCGAGATCGGGCTTTCGAGACTCGACGACGGTGACCGTCTCCCTCTTGACGCGGAGTGTCTTCATGTCGATTTCCGCGATGTGTAGTGACGTTCGCGGATCGCACCCGTACGTGGGCTTTTCCAGGATGTTCGTGATGATGTAGAGCCGGCCGTTCTAACTCGCACGGAACACGTGGGCCAGACACGCCGGATTGTACACCTGCTGATCATCTTCGTATCGGAGCAGTCCAGGCGCCGACCAGGTCTTGCCGTTGTCCTCGCTGGTGACGAACCACCGGCCGCTGGGTGTTTTCGTGCCGTCATTCTTGTCGACGCGGACGCGCATCGTCATCAGGAGCCTGCCGTCCCGCAGGACCGCCACGGACGGCTCGTTGCCGCCGCAGTTTGAGTGCTCCCGCGAGACCGAGGCATAGGCCGTCATCTCCCAGTCCACGCCACTGTCGTCGGCTCGCCATCGCCCGATCAGACACGCGCTGCGGTACTTCCCGTAGTCGGGCCGGGCGCGCTTCGGCGAGACGTCTCCGTAGAAGGGCAGCAGGAATCGCCCGTCATTCAAGAAGACAGGCTCGACGCCCTCCACGTATCCGCTGTTCTGGCCGTACCAGGTTTCCGGCGCCCAATGCGTCTCGTCGCGCCCGGCCCCTGGGACGATCACCTGCTTCGGCTTGCCCCACGTCTTGCCCTCATCGCGAGAGAGTTGCGTGTAGATCCGCCCCGTCTTGGACGCCGGCGATCGCCGATCCCACGGCAGCACGCCTTCGATGTCCTCGCAGGTCGTGTAAATGCGCAGCAGTGTCCCCGTCTTCGGGTTGCAGAGCCAGTTCGGCTCGCGGATGCAGAGCCGTCGATTGCCCTTGAGCGGGCGGTATTCAGGCCAGTCCTCGATCCGTTTCCACGTCCGACCGTTGTCCGTGCTGATGCGGATGGCATGCAGACCGGCGTTCTTGCTCGGGTCTTTCTTGCCACGCGATCTGAAGTAGTACTCCCGCTGCCGACCGTAGCCGACGGACTCCATGAGTGTGTTCTTGTCCGCAGAGACATAGTCGACCGACATGACACATGCCTCTTCCAGAATGTCCGGCTGCCGGATGTGGACGGAACGTATGACGCGAATCTTCGAATGGCCCTCAGCCGCTGCGACGCTCGCCGACACGAGCGAAACCGAGAACGCGCAGGCCGCCATGCCGTTCATGGGGGATCTCCTGAAAGGGGGAAACGCTTCCCGGTGGAAGCGTTAGGGCGACATGATAGCTCTCAGCCGCCACGCTCACCAGATGCTGTCGTACGGCGGAATCGGATAGACCACGTCAGGCTTGCGTGGTCTCGAGGAGATTCCAGCGCGAGACGCCACAGATCGCCGTTTACTCGGGCGAGCTTTGGCTCGACGGGGGTGTCTGTCTTGTCTGTGGCCAGCGAGACCGGTTCGATGGGTGAGTAGCCTGCGGGGACGCGAACGGCGATGGTGTACGGCCATCCGCCGACGAGCTTCTGCGTGGAGGCGAGGGTTAGGGTTTCGGCGTTCCAGGCGACCGAGGCGACGTCCGCGCCTGCCTGGCTGATGTGCCGATTGCAGCTTACGAGTTGGGGATGCGTCTGGGCTTGGCGAACGGCGAAGACCTGGCAACTGTGGGGTTGGAGAGTGACGTCGAGGCCCCCTCGCCGCAGCCCGAGGTGGCGGTCCTGCCAGAACTCGTGGACGACGTAGTCGTGGCTTGGGTCCAGGCCGAGCTTGGCGAAGTCGACGTGGATGGTCCGGGGCTCGTCGGGCATTGGCTCGCCCCACTGATCGTTGTCGCCCCAGTGGAATGCGCCGACCACGTTCCAGGTTTCGAAGTCGCGTTTGACCTTGATGTTCCATAACTCGGGGAGGCGGTGTTCGAACAGGTCGAGGGGTCGGGCCGATGCGTCGATCGAGGGGATGATGCGGCGGACGGTGTCGAGTCTGGGGCCTTCGAGGTCTACGATGGAGTCTCCGAGCGAGATGACGCCGCCGGCCATTCCGACGAGCGTACACCAGGCTCGGGCTTCATCGAGCGTGATGGGCTTGGTCTTCCATCGCTGGGCCGTCTTTTCGTCGCCGGTGAAGAGGACGTCGGGATGATTGATCCACAGTCGGCGGTTGAGGTAGTAGCGTCGGGCGAGGGTGCGCACGGAGGTTCGGATGCCCTGGTCATGTGGGCCCCTGGCCTTGTTCCAGATGGGTTTGTTGTCGAGGCCGATGCGGATGACGTCGGCATAGCCCGCGTTCGAGACGACGGGCACGCAGACGGGGTATAGCATTCGGTCATCGCCGATGGCGTGGCGGATGACGTGGAGGGCTTTGCGATAGGCCTCCTGATTCGTCATGGTCGGGTCGGCGAACGGCGCGCAGGCGAGGGAGTAGTATAGGAAGTCGAGCTTGAAGCACTCGTAGCCCCACTCGCCGGCGGATTGGCGGAAGAGCTTGTCCAGCCAGGTCTTGACTTCCGGCCTGGTTATGTCGAGCGCAACTTGGTTGCGGCCGAGGAGGCCTTGTGCGAGCGCGCCTTTTGGGAGGAACCAGTCCGCGTGCTTCTTTGCGAGGTCCGATTCGGTATTGGCGGCGAAGGGGGCGAGCCAGATGCTGGGTTTGAGGCCGAGGGCGCGGGCCTGGTCGGCGAGGGGCTTCATTCCGCTGGGGAAGGATTTGTTCGGGGTCCAATCACCCCAGGCCTTTTCCCAGCCCGCGTCGATATGGAAGGTCTTCATACCGTAGGGCATGAGCTTCCGCGCGGCGGCTTCCATTTCGGCGTGCATGGACTCCTCGTCGATGTGCTGGTCGTAGCGTGAGGACCAGAGGTTCGCCTTGATGAGAGGGGTGTGGAGGAAGCGGGTGCGGTGGGACATCTTTCCGACGGACTCGGCCCAGCGTTCGGCGGCCTGGAGCGGCTGGCCACGGGTCAGGGCGACATAGACGCCGCCTTCGCTCTCGATGTGCTGGCCGGGTTGTAGCGGCTTGGGGGGGTCGTAGACGCAGCGAGCACTGAGGAGGCCGACCTTGGGCGCGTCTCCGGACTCCGCTCGCGTTCGGAAGCCGGTTCTGCCGACGGAGTGTTTGAGGAAGCCGAGGACGAGTCCGAGGTCGGTGCGCGGGGCGTAGAAGAGGATGTTTCCGTTGCTGTCGGCGGATCGGCTTGCGGGGAGTCGTCGCACGTAGAAGTCGAGGAGCAGGCCGTTGCCGTTTTCGATGATCCAGACGTGGCGCGGGTCGGTGTCGAGGTTCAGTCCGGCGGTCGTTTCGAGGGGCGTCAGTTCGGCGAGCCGGATTCCCTCGCTGCCGGTGACCTCGAGTCGGGACGATACGGCGAAGAACGGCTGGTCGTCATAGAGTCTGGTCGTGGTGACGACGCGGACCCTGCCTCGCGGATCGGACCAGGGCGGCAGGCTGACGCAGGTTCCTTTGCCGAGGGGGTCGGCGAACTCGCTTCGGGTCGGCTCGACGTCCGGCGCGGGGGGCGTTGGGCGGAGGGTGACGATTTGATTGTCGACGCGGATCTCGACGCGACAGGAGAGTTCCTCCAGAACGGGTCGGCCATCGGGGGTCCGGAGGGCGAGGCATCCGCTCTTGGCGTCGTAGTCTAGCTGGTATGAGTCGGCCTTCTTGAGGGTGATCGCGTCGGCGCGGACGACGGAGGCCGACAAGGAAGCGCAGAGCATCGCTGCCACCATCGGGGGGCGTCTCGAGATCATGATTCTGCTCCTGGCTCAGCATGCATGAGACTGCGCCGGCACTACTTTCGCAAGGCATGCCGGCGAGTCAGCGAAGCAGAAGGGGCGTGGCCGGGTCGTGAAGGACGTTTGCTCGCGCGGTTATCGAGGCGAGGAGCGGCGGTGTCGGCACAGCAGAATCGTGGCGACAGCCAAGAGCGCTGCGGAGAAGGGCTCTGGGACGATGATGTAGGCGCTCACGTCATAGAACGTTTCGGTGCCCGGCGGGAGGGGGTTGGGGATGTCCGCCGCGGCGAGGATTTCCTGATCGCTGAGTAGGGGGACATCGGCACCGAAGCCCTGGTTGAGCGCCTCGATGAAGAGGTTTGCCAGGAGTCCATGGACCACCGTTCCGGGGTGATATCCGTCGCTGAGGAACGCGAAGTTCGGATCGCCCTGCGGCGGGGGTTGTCGGAGATCGATCTCGACGCCGCCGATCAGGAAGGCGTCATTCCGGCTGCCCGGCGGTCCGAGGAGATCGTCGAGGAACGGCACCATGTCGATGACGGGGATGGCACGTTCGGCGGCTATTGCCTTGAGGGCGGTGTTGTACTGCAGGCATGCGTTGCGGTAGAGGACGTCGCTGCCTTCGAGGATCAGCGCCGACAGGGTCGTAGCGGCCGGGGTTCCCATGATCTCCGGGGCGGTGGCGATGATCATTTGGCGACCGTTTGGGGATCCGACGGTTCCCCAGATGGTCTCGATGGCCTCCTGACTATCGCTCACCATGCCGGGTACGATAACGATGGGGTCTTGCCCATCGGCGGGGCCGAACAACATGAGCGCGTGATCGATGAAGTGATAGATGAGGTCGTTTCCGCCGGCCCCCATGAAGACCAACGTGGGCTGTTTCTGAATCACGTGGTCGGCTTGATGGGGCATGTCGTAAGTGGTCGCGCCGTACTCCGCGCAGTTGTAGTCGTATCCCCAGCCGATGAGGGGGCCGAAGCTGACGCGTCCCGCGTAGATGAGTTGCTCAACCCAGTTCTCGTATGGGGGCTCGAGCGTGGCCCCCCATGGCAGTGTCCATCCTTCGATCTCCCAGGACTCGTCGGTCAGGCTATCGCCGATCGCCCCGACACGATCGAGCACTCCTGCTTGGCAGTGCGCGGCGAGAGCGACTATGAGGAGGAGCGGGGTCGAGGCCGCCGAAGAGGAACGATGAAAACGTGCATTCCGTGGTGAGATCGGGAGGGTGGCCATCTTAATTCCTGCTGTTTTCGTAGGTTGTCTTCCGTGCCTTCTCCCGCGAGAAACCTTCTGCGGGGAATACTAGTAATCCTAAAGAGGCTATTTCAATGCCTGGTCTCCAGATTGTTGAGAAGTGAGAGACGTTGGGGCGAGAGGCGTCTGAGGCGTTCCCGGCGGCGGCGGCAGGGCTTGTGTTGTCCTGGAGAACCGCGGCTGCGGAAGGGCTTGCGGGCAGTGGGAGAATCGTGTGAGCTACGTGGGAGTGGCTCGATTGGGGGCGTGCTTTGGGAGTGGCGCGGCGAGTTCGGGAAGCGGATCTGGGGAGGTGGCCGATGAGCGGTTCGGGGTCGACTTGGACGAGACGTGAGTTCGTGGGTAATGTTGCGGGCGTCGCGGGCGTGGGGGCCTGCGCGATCGGGCTGTTGGGCCGCAACAGCGACTTGAGCGCATCTGAAGGAGCCAAGGGGATGATGCCGGGCAGCGCGACGATTCAGCTCAGCTATGACGTGGTGGTGGTCGGGGGCGGCATGGCGGGGATGACGGCCGCGCTAGCGGCGGCCAAGAATGGGGCCAAGACGTTGTTGGTGGAACGCTACCCTTACTGCGGGGGGGCGTTCACGGCCGGGATGGTGATTCACATCGCGGGGCTGGTCGATCATCGGCGGATTCACAAGACGGACGAGCTGACGATGAATCCTCGGAAGTGGATCGTCCAGGGGTTGGCGGTGGAGTACCACGAGCGGCTGAGCAAGTTTGGCGCTACGCACGGGCCTCAGTGGGACCACGAGCCGGCCAAGATCATCTTCGATGCGATTCTCGCGGACTACGGCGTGGACGTGCTTTACGGGACGCACTTCCACGCGGCGAAGGTTGGGGGTGGGGGGCGGATCGAGTCGGTTGAGCTGATCTATCGAACGGCCAAGGTGATCGCGACGGGCAAGGTGTTCGTCGACGGCTCGGGCGACGGGGATCTGGCGGCAGCGGCGGGGGCGAAGTTCGACGTAGGGCGGGACAGCGACCACCGCATGCAGCCCGCGACGTTGAGTTACATGGTCGCGGACGTCCTGTACGGCACGGGAGAGAACCTGAACGGGATCCTTCGCAAGGCGTGGGAGGAGGACAAGATTCCGAAGGACATTCGACCGGCGGTGATCGGGCCGAGGTGGGCGGAGGGCAAGAAGCGTACAGAGCTGTGGTGCTCGATCCCGCGGCAGTGGGGCGACTTCTCCGACCCGATCGAGTACAGCAAGATGGAACGTCGTGCTCGGGCGATCGGCTGGGAGATCTTCCGGTACCTGAAAGCGAACACGAAGGCGCTGTCTGATGCGTATCTGGGCTCGATCTGTCAGCAGGTTTGGCCTCGCGAGGGCCGGCGGGTCCGTGCGGGATACACGCTCACCGCCGATGACGTGCGGCACGAGGCCCGGTTCGAGGACGTGGTGGCCCGGGGGGCGTTCTACCTTGACCTGCACTCGGTGACTCCGGGGACGATCGGGTGGGACCTGGACGAGCACCGCCCGAAGATGAACACGTACTTTGACATTCCTTATCGATCGATTTTGCCGGTGGGCGTGGAGAATCTGCTGTTGGCCGGGCGGATGCTGGGCAGCACGCAGGAGGCTTACAGCGCTACGCGCGTGATGGGGACGGGGATCGCGACGGGGCAGGCGGCGGGCACGGCCGCGGCGCTGGCGGTTAGGAGCAAGCGGACCGCGCGAGAGGTTCCGATCAAGCAGCTTCAGGAAACGTTGCGGTCGCAGGGGGTGGTGATTTGAGCCGTGACGGTCTTACGGGGTGGTTTCATGTCAGATAGGCATGGGCTTGCTGGGGATCTGAGCTTCATTCAGGAATGATTGAACTGGCAGTGAAGGCGTGGCGGCTAATCCTTTCTGCGGTGGGGAGCGCAAAAGCATGACGAATTCGGGTTCCCCGCCGCTGAAGCGACGGGCCACCCTCGCCGTTCCAGGTCCTCGGATCGTGCCGATCTCGTTACCGTCGCTTCTCCTGATGAGATGATATGACGCTGGCTGGGGTGTAGCCGTGCGCGATGAAGGTGTGCTCGTAGAGGCACTGGTAGCCGTAGGCGGTTTGGAGGACGACGTCGGGGTCGCCGTCGCCGTTGACGTCGCCGACGGTGATGGGGGCTCCGGTGCCGTACGGCGCGCTGGGCAGGGCGAGTCGCTGGGCGGGCTCGAATGGGGGGCCTCCGGCAGCGCGACGGCCGAGGAAGACGAACGTGGCGTCGGAGCCGGAGCCGACGACGACGTCGAGCTTTCCGTCGGCGTTCCAGTCGACGGCGGAGCACGCGGCGCGGGTGGGGAGCTGGCCGATCTGGACGGCGGGCGCGAATGTTGGCGGATTGGCGGGATCTTGTCGAGTCGTCTGACGGAAGAAGCGGACGACGCCCAGGGCGTTTGCGGCGACGAGGTCGGGCAGACCGTCGCCGTCGAAGTCGCCGGCCGTGTAGGTCGCTCGGGCGCCCTGGAGGGCATCGAAGCCTTGCATGCCCTGGCCGACGCTGGCGGGCTTTCCGTCGGTGAGAATCAGCCGCACGCCTTTGACGTCGACGTCGAACTTGTCATTCGAGCCTCGGTTGCGGTGCCACCAGAAGTGGCCTGAGTGGTCGGCGTCCATCAAGTCCGTTCGACCGTCTGCGTCGAGGTCGTAGAACTGCACGAATCGCCAGTCATCGCCGATGCCGGAGAGGTGCGAGATCTCCTGTCCGTCGGGGAGCACGGAGAATGGCTTGTGGTACAGGCCGGGGTTTCCCTGTCCGGCGTTGATGAAGACGCAGGGCGCCTCGGCGACGTCGACGAGCCCGTCGCGGTTCCAGTCGATGAGTTGTGCCGCGCCCCAGATGCCTCTGGCGGTGACGGCGTGTGAGGCGGGGACGATCGCGCCGCCGCGGTCGGGATCGACGAATCGCGTGCCGGGCAGGTTCGAGTTTCCCCAGGTGCTCGGGAGGGGGTTGGCGTGGGCCTCGAAGAGCGGATCGCGGCGAGTGCCGACGTTTCGATAGAGGTAGATTTGCGTGCCGGCGCTGACGACGAGGTCGAGCAGTCCGTCGGCGGTCCAGTCGATGAGGCGGGGCGTTCCGAGCGCGGCGCACGGGAACTCGCCTTTGCGGGGCAGGCGGGTCTTGTGCAGTCTGGGCTTGGCGCGCGTGCCGTCGTTTCTGAAGTAGTGCAGGAAGTTTTCGCTGCTGGCCGAGTCGCCGCCGCCGGGCGTCATCGGCATGCACCCGGAGATGAGGTCGAGGTCCCCGTCGTCGTCCAGGTCGGCGACGGTCGGCGCGGCGGCCCAGCCGACGTCGACGGGCTCGCCGTCGGCCTCGATGGGACCGACCATTCTCAGGACCGGACGCTTGCCTTTGCCGGCGGTGTTCTCGAAGAGGTAGATGCGTCCGGTGACGTAACCGCCGGCGAGGAGGTCGATATCGCCGTCGTCGTCCCAGTCGGCCGTGTCGAGGACGGTGTAGTAGTCGACGGTGTACTTGTGGAACTTCTCAGTCTCCGGCGAGGGTTCCCAGGGGACCATGAGGGGCTTGCCGTCGGGCGTGTGCAGCATGCCGTCGTAAACGAGGGACGGCGCGGCGTTCGCTGCGCCGTTGCGGTAGAGTAGGACGCGATTCCATTCGGCGCCGGTCAGCAGGTCGATCCGGCCGTCGGCGTCCCAATCGACGGCGCGGGGGGCGGCGCTCCAGCCGACGTCGAGGGGCAGGCCATCGGCGGTCTTGACGAGGCGTGAGACGGGGAAGGATGGATATCCCAGCCGGCCGCGATTGGGGTACCAGACCACGCCGCCGCGGGCGGAGCCGACGATGAGGTCGAACAGTCCGTCACCGTTCCAATCGGCGACTTCGACGCGAGAGTGGATGAGTCCGGTTGAGGATGAGCCGACAGGGTCGCATCGGTTCAGGCCATCGCCGAGCCAGGCGCGAGGGGGCGGCTGATTCGGCTCAGCGCCATCGGGCAGGAGATCGAAGTAGACGGCGTACCGTGCGGGGGTGGGATCGGTGTGGCGGTGCATGAAGACGAGGCGGCCGCTCCGCCCGTCGCCGAGGCAATCGTAGAAGTATCCGAAGCGGGGGATCCTGACGTAGGTCAGCTTGCCGTTCGTCCGGTCGATGTTGTTCTGGAATTCGGGGAAGTCGTAGCCGATGGCGTCGTCGTACCAGCGCCAGGGGACGTCGAGCTTGCTCTTGCCATAGGCGAACTTGGCCACGGGTACCGGTTTGCCCGTTGTCGGGTCGTGGCGGATGACCTGGAGCGTTGTGAGGTCGGGTCGGCGGTTTGGTGCGTCGGGGGCGAGCAGTCTGTCGAAGTCTAGGGCGACCTCGGCGGGGCCCTCGTCGCCGGGGCGAGGTCGGGGTTGGCTTGCGGTGTCGACGTGGATCCATATGCGATGGCTTCCCTGGCCGGCCCACTCGGCGGTGGAGGGGGCGGTTGCGGACGGGGTGGCGGCCAGGGCCGTTGTGTTGGCCAGGAGCAGGAGGAGGGCGGTGGCGAATGGTCGATGTGGGAGGGCCTGCGCGGCTTGTTTCGGGGAAGACACACCTGGACGCGCTTCGAATTCGAGTTCCCCACCGCTGAAGCGATGGGGCACCCGGTCTGCGTTGCGATCCACGGGCAAGATGCCCGTGCTAGGACGGCGATGGGGCACGCGGTCGTTCTCGGAGGAATCTTGGGATCCTGCTGATTCGATTGACGTCATCGCGATGATCTCCGCTTGACGCTGACTCCGTTACGAGAACATCCGGATCGTCTTGGCCAGGGTGTCTGCCTGACGTTTGGCGGTGTCTGCGTCGTAGTGGTTGGTCTTGAACTGGATGATCCTTGGTTGGATGGATTCCCAGACGGGGCAGGTTATCTGGCGGTAGTCCGGCATGTACTCCGCCCACTGGGGGTAGCGTTTGGGGTTTGCCTTGACCGCGTCGCTGAGGTTCGGGAAGACTGGCTCTCGGTATACGGGCAGGTAGGCCCCGTAGAAGCCCTCGCCGCCTAGCTCGACGAATTTGGCGCGGAGGTCGGCCCAGTCGAGGTCATCTCGGGCGATTCGCACGGTGTAGGTCCACCAGGCGTTGACGCAATCCTCCGGGGTCCTCTGCGGGACGAGCCAGTCGCACTCTCGGACGACCTCTTCGAGACAGGCGGCGGCGAAGCGGCGCATCTCGACGAGCTCCTCGACCCGCTCGAGCTCACCGAGCGCGGCGGCCGCGGCGATCTCCGGCAGGCGGAAGTTGTAGCCCAGGCTCGTGTGTCGGGTGAAGGTCGGATGGCAGCGAAGCTCCTCGGCGACGACGACGTCGCCGGGCCTGGCCGAGAGGGTGGAGAAGCCGACGACGGCGGCCTTTCGGGCTCGGGTGGCCAGTTCCTCGTCGCCGCAGATCAGGATGCCTCCGTCGCCACACGTCACGTGCTTGGAGGCTTGGAAGCTGAAGCTGGCGAAGTGGCCCATCGAGCCGACGATCCGCCCCTTGTAGTAGCCGAGGACGCACTGGGCGTTGTCCTCGATGACGGTGATATCGTTCTGGTCGGCCATTTCGAGGATCGGGTCCATATCGGGGGAGAGCCCGCAGATCGAGACGGGGATGACGGCCTTGGTGCGGGGTGTGATTTTGCGGCGGACGTCGGCGGGGTCGATTGTCCACGTTTCGGGATCGACGTCGGCGAAGACGGGGACGGCGTTGGCGTAGAGGGCGACCGTGGCGGTCATGGCCACGGTGTAAGCGGGCACGATCACCTCATCGCCGACGCCGACGTTCGAGGCGATCAGGGCCGAGTGCATGGTGGCGGTTCCGTTGGCGTGGAGGATGCCGTACTTCTGGCCGAAGCGCTCGGCGAATTCGCGCTCGAGTCGGGCGGAGAAGCCCGGCGAGTTGCCATTGTGAAATCCGAAGTCGAGCACCTCGTTGACATATTGTCGGGCCTTGTCCGAGACGCGGGGGATGTTGGTGAACGATGAGGTCATGAATGGCTCCTAGCGTTTCTTGCGGCGTCCAAGCTGCGTGAGGACGTGCGCGACCATGAGGCTTCTTGCCGCGTTTGCGTCGCGCCGCTCGATGGCTTCGTAGATCTGGCGGTGCTCCCGGTTGGATAGGTCGCGTCGGCGTCGCGGGGGGGGCGTGGCGTCGACGTATTCGAACTGGAGCGTGACGAGCTGGCCGAACGTGGCGATCACGGGGTTTCGGGTGGCGTGGAGGACGGCCAGGTGGAACGCCTTCTCCTCGGCGAGATCGGACTGGCCGGATGAGGCGCGCGCCTCGAGCTGCTCGAGCGCGTCGAGGATGAGGAGCAGGTCCCGAGCGATCCTGCGTTCGGCGGCTTCGGCGGCCGCGCCGCCCTCGATCCACGCGCGGGCGCGGATCAGGTCTTCGAGCTTGTAGCCGGAGGCGTCGAGGTGCCAGGCGATCGGCTCGCCGAGGCGTTCGACGCTTGGGCGTCGGACGATCGTTCCGGCCTTGTTTCGCGTTTCGATGAATCCCTGGTATTCGAGGATGCTCAGGGCTTCGCGGAGGCGTCGAGGCCCGATGCCAAGTTTCGCGGCGAGATCGGCGTGCACGGGGAGCTTGTCGCCGGGCTTCAGGCGGTTCTTTCGGATGTAGGCGCGGATTCGGTCGGCCGTGCTGGAGGCGGGCAGGTTTATCATGTCAGTTTTATGTACTATCATGACATGATAAATTTACTTGACGGGATGGGTCGGGTCAAGTGCATTTCGCATCGTGTGGTGGCGAGGAGGGACTGAGAGAAGGCGGAGGCTCGGCTCTTGTGCCGAAACGACAAGAAGGCGCGTTTCAGAAGCGACGCCAAGCCTTCGCCCGACCTCTTTCCCGTGCTTACTGGGGAGCCGGAAGCGGTTCCTTGGCTTTGTCGACGACGGGTTTCGTCTCGGCCTTCCTAGCCCGTCTGACCCAGACGGCGTAGTCGTCGCCGAAGGTTTCCAGTTCCCAGACGGCTTCGTCGGGCTTGAACTCGAGGCCCGGGCCGATCTTGACGATCAAGGTGCTGCTGTCCGACGGCTTGTCGCCCACGACGGCGACATAGCTCTCTCCGTGGTCCTCGGTCCTGATGTAGCTGCCGCTGTGGACGCCGGCGTACTTCCTGGCACGGATGAGGGCCTTGATGGCGTCTCCGCGATTCCAGTCGAAGTAGTGTTTCCAATAGACGCATGGGATTCCCGGGTGCGTCAGGATGAAGGCGTATGCCTGCAGCAGCTTGGCGTCGTTGCCGAACGAGTCGAACTGCTTCTGCGGGAAGCCCGTGTCGTGGTTCTCGATGAAGGTGACGGCCTTGTCCTTGTTGACGGCGATCAGGCCGTCCATCTGGCCGTCCTTGAAGGTGATTGCCCTCAGGTCTTTGTACTTGCCGTTGCCGATCAGGTCCTTCAGCCTTTCATAGGTCGCGAAGTCGAAGGCACAGCAGGCGGACTTGGGCGGATCCGGCTGGGCGCGCCAGCGAGTCGCGTCGATCCATCTCGAGAGGGCTAGAGGGTCGGCGTCCCAGAACTCGCCCACGGCGAAGGTCGGCTTTGTTGCGCGGTTGTATCGCCCGACGTACTGCGGGTCGAACCCTTTGACCATGTCATAGCGCCAGCCGCGGTAACCGAGGGCCTTGAGCATGTTCAGGTAGGTCTCGATCGCCTTGCGCAGCTCGGGATTCGTGTGGTCCAGGTCGCGGGCGCCGTTCCAGTTGTAGTCCGAGCGGAGGCAGTAGTCGATCGCCCCCCGCTCGCTGCTCTCGAGGATGGCTTTGTCTTGCGGGGTGACCGAATCGGGAGCCTGATCCCAGAACTCGTCGGTGGAGCAGATGAACTCGGCGGGCCAGGCGGGGTTCTTAAAGACCGCCCACCCGTCGGAGCCGTTTCGGTGATTGATGACGACGTCGGCGATCGGCTCGATGCCCTTTGCCAGGAGGGCGGCGAGGAGGGCCTGGTGTTGCGCCTTGCTGCCGTAGTTGTTGGCGAAGTTGTAGAGCTCCTTGGGGTGGTAGCCGGCGCCTTCGCCCTGGGAGGGCGGCGGCAGCCAGATGAGGTCGAACTTGGCGTCGGCGATCTCGCCGGCCTTGGATCGGACGTGATCGTACCACTTGTCCTGCCAGTCGACGGCGTACTTGTGTCCGCCGCTGCCGGTGTATTCGCCCTTCTGGTGCGACTCCCACATGAAGCCCTGGATCATGACGCGGTCGTCGTTGTATCCGCCCTGGGCCAGGGCAGGCGCGCCGATGACCGTATGGATTGCGGCGACGATCAGGAATCCCAATGGCTGTTTGTGGCGGTATCGGCTCATGGCATGACTCCTTCCACGCAGGCGAAACCCAGGCGAGGACGGCCTACGCCCCGCATCGCTTGCGCGTTATCGCCCCGGCGAGCCGACGATTCCTCAGCGACAGCGAACGACCATACGCTCGCTACGCCGAACCAACGAAGAGGAGGTTCTCCTTGGATTGCCGAACGATCCGACCCGGCCCATTCGTCAGGGCGATCGTTGCAGGATGATGGGAGGTGCGGAAGAAGACGACGCACTCGCAACGAAGGCCCAACGTCGAATCCTGTGGCAATGTGCCATAGGTCTGCCACGAAGTCAAGACATAGGAATGAGAAAGATCAATTGGGTGTGTCCGTATGCGACGCGCAGACGAGGCGGGCAAGACGAATAACGGGGCAGAGAGCGGAACAGGCTCGTCAAGCCGGTCGCGGCATTGGGAGCCTGTTCCGTTCTTGTCGGCGCGATTAGGGCTCTTCCACGCAGAGCTGCGGCGTGGTGTAGTCGAGCTCCTGCTGTTCACCGGTGTTCTCGAAGCGGATCGCGAAGCAGTCTGGCTGGCCGTCCTTGATCAGGGGCAGGGGTCCGAAGGTCAGCGTCCAGCTACAATGCCGCCGATCGTAGAAGGGTACGGCGGGGCACGCGCCACAGTCGTAGTAGACCCAGGCGTCGTCGTATGGATGCAGGATTACGAGGCCGACTCCCGTGCCGCCGCTGCTCTGCGACAGTGAGGCGGACAAGTTGTCGAAGCGCCCGGGCACCCAGTGCTCGTCCCAGCCCTCCTGGCCGGTCACGGTGATCGTGACATAGTTGGGGTTTTCCGAATCGATGGTGGCGATAGGCATGTCCACTTCGAGATTGGGGGTGGTATCACAGGGCGTACAGACGTTGGCCAGGACGACGATCATTGCGGCCAACAGGGGTCCTTTGGCGAGTGCCAGCAACATTTCTCTCTCCTTTCTGATCCTCTTGGGGTCCGGCAGCGCCGGCGCGAACCTCGGACCGTCCACGCTGTCACAGCCGATATTCGGCTTGGTTCTCTTATCTACCTCGGAGTCGGAGCGGCGGTTGACGCGCTGCGTGGCCCATTTCTCTGGTTTGTTGCCGGCGGGCGCGTTGGCTGCTTGACTGTCGGCCTCCGCATGGGACGGGACTTGGGTGTGGGCGTTGCTTCAAGGCTCATCAAGAAGGGCAGTCATGACAGGGAGGTGGGAGTCACAGGCGTTCTGCGCGAGGAGGGAAGTCGCCATTGACAAGTGCTCCGGGAGAAAGGTCAATGGTGATGGGCTTCTTCGGGGAGTGACATCGAGGCCAATGCACGAGATTCCGCTTTCGCAGTATGGCGAGTCGTCGAGCGTTCCGTCGCCGGTCAATCGGATGATGTCGGCGTTCGCGTCGGACTTTCGCGATGGGGTCGACATCAATCTGGGCGTCGGCTACGTCAACGAGCGTACGATCCCGGCCGGGAAGATCCAGGAGGCGCTGGACCACGTCCTGCGGGATCGGGTGACGTACCGACAGTCCTTGAACTACGGTATGCCGCGAGGGTCGGAGGCGCTCGTGGGCGCGCTTCGGCGCTATCTGATCGGTCGTGGGGTGGGGGGGCTGACGGAGGAGGCGCTGGCGGATCGAGAGATCATCGTCGGGGGGAACGGGGCGACGAGTCTGCTCGAGTCGCTGGCTTACGTTTTGCCGCCTGGGATCGTGATCACGTCGGACCCGATGTACTACATCTACACGAACTTCCTGGAGCGTCGCGGTTTCGAGGTGGTGACCGTTCCGGAGGACGGGCAGGGGCTTCGGACCGATTTGCTGGAGGCGAAGCTCGATGGGTTGGGCAGCCAAGCCGGTCAGATCCGCTTCTTCTACGTCGTGACGGTCAACAACCCGACGTGCTCGATCCTGTCGAACGAGCGACGGCGCGGCATCGTGGCGGCGGCGGAGCGGTTGTCGCGGCGGTTCGGGCGGAAGATACCCGTCATCTTCGATCGTGCGTACGAGGATCTGGTTCACTCGCCGGACGTGGCGCCGCTCGAGTCGGGGTTGCTGCACGACCCGGAGGGGATCGTCTATGAGGCGGGGACGCTGTCGAAGGTTCTTGCGCCGGCGCTGCGGATCGGTTACATGATCGGGCGGGGGGGTGCGTTTCTGATCGCGATGGTGCAGCGGACCTCGGACGCGGGCTTCAGCGCGCCGCTGATCACGCAGGAGGTATCGAGCTGGTTGTTGGATCATCACATCGACGCGCAGCTCGAGGAGGTCCGGGCCGGGTATCGGCGCAAGGCTGTCGCTGTCCGCGCGTGGCTGGACGAGTATCTCGGCGACGAGCTGGCGGACGTGAGCGGGGGCAAGGCGGGCTTCTACTTCTACCTGACGTTCAAGACCGTTGAGACGCACGAGGCGTCGCGGTTCTTCCGGCATCTGACGCGGACGACGGGGGATGAGCGGATCGACGGTCCGGCCCAGGCCAAGCACCCGCGGGTCATTTTCATTCCCGGGGAGCACTGCGTTCATCCGCGAGGCGACCTGGCGGAGATCGGGCGGCGGCAGCTTCGGCTGTCCTATGGGTTCGAGGAGCCGGAGGCGATTCAGGCGGCGATTCGGTTGATGGCGGAGGCGGTGTAGGGCGGAGAGGGGAGATACTTTGAGGCTTCCCGATTGTATCAGGCAGACGGCCCGGAGCGGCGTTTGGCGCCGCCCCGGGCTATCGTGAATCGCCTCTGGGGTGATTGCGGTGCTGGGTTCGTGCGATCCGGCGTTGCCCTTTGGGAACGGGGCTACGGGCGTCGGCCTCGGACACCGATCAGACCGACCAGCGTTCCCACGAGCGCCATCGGCCATCCGAGTCCGCAGAGCCCGCCTGGTTGGTTGTAGGTCGTTGGGCCCTGGTCGTAGCCGACCTGATCGAGCCATTCCTTGGGGTAGCCGACTTCCGTTGCGGTGACGGGATCGTTGATGTAGCCGTCGTCGTACTTCTGGACGAGATCGTTGGCCATTTCCCACCACTCGCTGACGACGTCGTCGGCGTTGTCGATTCCGTAGTCCGTCAGGTACTCGCGGGCCGTGTTGGGGTCCTGGTCGTAGAGGGTCTGGGCCATCGTCTCGACGGCGACCTGATCGACGAATTCGCGGTCCTCGAGCTGCTTCTGGGTGGCCTGGATGTCCTTGATCATGTACTGGAACTTCAGCTCGGCCCAGTTGGCCACGAAGTTGAAGGCCCACCAAGCGGCATCGTGGTCGAAGTCATCGGTTGAGCCCGTCTGATATGACTCGGGCAGGTCCGTCGCTCCGGCGTAGAAGGGCACGAAGCAGGTGGTGTAGGACACGTCCAACCCGACCCAGGCGACGCCGCCGATTTCGTCGGGCAGCCAGGACCTAGCCTGGAGCACGTAGGTGTAGCCGCAGTAGAAGACGGAGATGGGTCGCTCCCATGCGCCGAACATCGTCTGGTTGGAGTCGGGCTGGTTCTGTGCTCCGTCGTACGGGCCGATGTATCGCGTTGGCGTGCCGAAGGGGCCCGAGGCCAAGTTCTGTTGCGACATATCGAACTCGGTGCCCTCATAATGATCGCGATAGAGCGACATGACGTCGCGGACGGTGAGCTTCTTCTCGGGTTTGACCGAGAAGGGATAGGCCTTGGTGTAGCCGTCCTCGACCCACGGGCTGAGGTTCAGGGCAGGGGCGAGGCGGTCCATGATCCGCCAGACTCGACGGAGGCTGTAGTAGGGGTGGTTGTATTCGCCGGGGCTGACGGTTCGCAGCCAGTCGAGGGGTCCTGAGTTGGGGTCGTACCATCCGGCGGCCTGGGTGACGGTGAAGAGGTTGGGGCTGTAGAGCACGTTGTTCGGGTCGTTGGTGTCGATTTCGCGCGTTCGGAACTCGTTGGCGGCGGCGAAGACCTCGCCGTCGGGCACGCGTGTGGCGACCCAGAGCGCGCTCGTTCCATTGGGGGTCCCGCAGATGTCGAAGACCCAGCCTTCCTCGGTGTCGGCCACGAGGAGGGTCTCTCCCCACTCGTAGTATCCGTACTGGACGGCGAGATCTCCCATGAGCTGGACGGCGTCGCGCGCCTTGGTGCATCGTTCGAGTGCGATTCGGGAGAGCTCCTCGACGCACATGATGCGGACGCCGACTTCGGGTTTGAGGTTGACGTTGGCGGCGTTGGTGCATTCGCCGATGAGGAGTTGGTGCTCGTTCATGATGCCGTAGTTACCGTCGAAATAGGCGTAGGTGTGGGGGACCTGTGGGATGTATCCGATCGGCTGGGTCGGCGTGTAGCCGGGGATGTTGTAGGCCGGTCCGCGGCTGGTTCCGACGTATCGGGGGAAGCCGACGAGGCCCGGATAGACGGGTCTCATGGTGCCGGGCGCGTGGTCGGCGGCGGGGACGTGGACGATTCGCTGATCGCCGAGCTCATCGTCGTCGGAGTGGGCCACGATGACGGATCCGTCGGCGCTGGCGCCCTTGGTGACCAGAATGGTGGTGCAGGCCCAGGTGGTTGCGGGGACGCATACGAGCGCTAGCATGACGATGCCGACAACGAGAGTGTTTCTGACCATACCGAACTCCTTTTCGGAAACGTGCGTAAAGGATGAAAGCATCATGGCGTCTTGGGGATGACGACGGGCCGCGTCCGTCGCCTCGCCGTGCCGGGCCCGCGGGGGTCCGCTCGGGCACGAAGGATATATCGGACGTGCAGGGGGGTGGGTTTACGTATATCTCGGAAGGAATCTGGGGGGAGGGTGGGGTATCGACATAAGGGGAAGCTTAGACGGGAGCCCTTCTGTTCGAAGGGCTCCCGTTATCTGCGTTATCGTCTTGTAGGTCTACCGGCGTCGGCGTGCGGTGATGAGGGCGCCGCCGATTGCCAGGAACCCGAGCGACAGGGGCTCGGGCACTTGGGTGTATCGAAGGTTATCGACGCCGCCGGAGCCCCCCATGTAGATCACGACGGCGTCGAAATCGGGCACGTCAAGCGTCTCGGCCAGGATGGACGCGATTCTGTTGGCGGAGTTGTCACCGAAGCCGACCGTCGGGTCGTACCACGGCGAGGTATTGTCGACGAAGTCCTCGAACCCGATGACGCCGACCTCGGTGCCGCCGAGGCCGCCGCGGTAGAAGCGGACCTCTCCGTTCTCGGTGGCCAGTTCGATGTCGATCAGATCGAGGCCGAACTCGGTGATTGGCGTGGTGAAGGTCAACAGGAATTCGCCGGACGGGCGACGGCCTTCGTCGTTTGGCACGTCGATCAGTCCATCGCCGTTACCGTCGGTGTTGTCCTGCGCGATGATGAGCAGGTTGTTGAGCACGGTGTCGGGGGCGAGGTTCCCGCCGGCCCAGGTGGGGCCTTCGAGGTCGTAGTCGGCTCCCGGGTCGGTACCGGTGCTGTCATATATGATCCCCAGGTCGAAGGACCTGGTGAAGTTGTCCGTGTCGATCAGCAGCCCGTCGGCGGCGAACTGGTTGGTGACGATCTCGCCCGTGGCGAGCGTGTCGAAGTCGATGATCACCGCTTGGGCATTTCCGGCCGCAAGGGTGATCGCGCCGATCAGGGCGGCGAGGATGATCGCCGGTTTGCGACGGCGCGGGTATTGGGTTCGTGACGTACTGGAAAGACTCATGACCTATTCCCCCGTTTAGGCGTTAGATGCTTCGCGGCCGTGGGTTCTTGGCGTTCGTGGCTAGTCCTTGGGAATGGACTCGACGTGCAATGCGGGCCGAGTCCTTCGGGCGGCGAGCAGTGGACTATTCCTTTCCCACTGTACGAAGTCAAACGGGGATTTCGGCGTTGCGGCAAGAAATCGAGGCGGTCCCATAATCCGCCATCGGCCAGGACTGGCAGGCGCGGTATTTGGGGACCCCGCCAAGCTGGCCGCATGAATGTTTGAACAGTCTCTGGGCCACACGGTTCAAGGTTTGTTGCAGGCAGCTTGGGGTTTAGGGGCTGGTGTCAGGTGGGGAAGCGGGCTCATTGCAGTTTCGGGCCCCTTAGTCGGTGACCGCTGGGGCCTACTCATATCTGAGTGCGTCGATGGGATCGAGGCGGCTGGCGCGGTAGGCGGGGTAGAAGCCGAAGAAGATACCGACGCCGGCGGAGACGCCGATGGCGACGGCCACCATGGTGTAGGAGAGCTCGCACTCCACGGTCAGGCCTCGTGTCAGGACTCCCATGAACGAGCTGACCGTGAAGTTCGCCAGCGCCCAACCCAGCGCGAATCCCAGGACGCCGCCGACTCCACACAAGACCACCGCCTCGCACAGGAACTGTGTCAGGATGTGCCGCGAGTTTGCACCGATCGCCATTCGGACGCCGATCTCGCGCGTTCGCTCCGTCACCGAAACGAACATGATGTTCATGATGCCGACGCCGCCGACGAAGAGCGAGATCGACGCGATGAAGGTCATCAACGTCTTGAACGCGCCGGTCATCCGTCCGCGGGCCTCGGCGTAGACCGATCGGTCGAACATGCCGTAGGGTTCCTCTTCGTCTTCCCCCACCCTATGCCGCTCGCGCAGGAGCGAGCGGATCCGTTCCTTGACGATCTGAACGGGGACGCCGGCCTTGGCCGCGGCGAAGAACACGCGCGGCGGGAAATTGCCCGCGAGCAGCGTCTGTGTGGTCGCCAGGGGCATCACAACCACGTCATCGAGGTCCTCCCCGTCGGCCCCCGAGCCTTTCGGCATCAGTATGCCGACCACTTCGACCGGGTGACGGTCGATCCGGATTGTCTGCCCGAGCGGGTCAAGCGTACCGAACAGTTTCTCGACCACCGTGATTCCCAGCCAACAGACCTTGTAGCGCGCGGCGTTATCCTCATCGGTCATCCGTCGCCCGCGCAGTACATCCCAGTGGAAGATGTCGAAGCACGAGGGTTCGAGCCCGCGGATCGTGGTGTTGTAGTTACCGATGGAGGAGACCACTTGCTTGCCGTGGAAGAAGTGCGCAAGGGAGAGGGCACGGATGCCCTGGCATTGGTCTCGGATGGCCTGGACGTCGTCCTCGACGACGGTCGGCAGAACGCCTCCCTTCCGGCGAACGGCGCCCCGTTGCCGCCCCTCGTACCAGACGACGAGCCAGTCATCGCCGAGGCGAGAGACCTCCTCGTCGACGGCTCGTTGCGTACCCGTACCCACCGCCATCATGGCGATCACCGCGGCGATGCCGATCACGATACCCAGGATCGACAGCCCGGTGCGTACAATGCTCTTGCTCAGGCTGTGCAAGGCTTCAGCGATGATGGTCAGCAGTCCCATTCTCCACGATACCTCTGGCTGGGAAGGTTCCGAATTCACTCTCGCAAGCGGCGGGTGCCGCGGCGCCTCGCTTGCGGCGCCCATCCCTGCTCCCCAAGACCCAGACCCTACTCATACCGCAGCGCATCGATCGGATCGAGGCGACTGGCACGAAAGGCCGGATAGAAGCCGAAGAAGATGCCGACGCCGGTCGAAACTCCGATGGCCACGGCCACCATGGTGTAGGAGAGTTCGCACTCGACGGTCAGGCCACCGGTCAGGTCTTCCATGAAGGAGTAGGTCGTCATCTCGGCCAGCAGGTAGCCCAGACCGAAGCCGAAGACTCCTCCGATCGCGCACAGGACGACGGATTCACACAAGAATTGCGTGAGGATGTGTCGGGACTTGGCGCCGATGGCCATCCGCACGCCGATCTCGCGCGTCCGTTCGGTCACGGAGACGAGCATGATGTTCATGATGCCCACGCCGCCGACGAGCAACGAGATGGAGCCGATGAAGGTCAGCAGTGTCTTGAACGTGCCGGTGATGTTGCTGTTTGATTCGGCGAGCTGGCTACGGTCCCACATGCCGTAGGGTTCTTCTTCGTCCTGGCCGACGTGGTGTCGTTCTCGCAAGAGCTTTTGGATCTGCTCTTTGGCTTCTTGAACGGACGCGGTGGGTTTGGCGGCGGCATAGAAGACGCTTGGCGGGAAGTTGCCGATGATGAGCGTCTGGGCCGTGGTCAGCGGCATCAGGATCAAGTCGTCGGCATCGTCGCCCTGGCCGCTGGAGCCTTTCGGCCTCAAGACGCCGCACACCTCGAACGGATGCCGGTCGATTCTGACGGTCTTTCCGATCGGGTCGATCGTGCCGAAGAGCTTTTCGACAACGGTCATTCCGAGCCAGCACACTTTGCGGCGCTGTCCCAGATCCTGATCGGTCATCTCCCGGCCGCGCATGATTTCCCATCGCCGGATGTCGAAGCAACTGGGCTCGACACCGCGGATGTTGGTGTTGTAGTTGCCGTAGCTGGAGACGACCTGTCTGTCTCCGCAGTAGTGGGCTAGCGAAGCCGCTCGGACCGCGGGGCATTGCTCTCGGATCGCCTCGACGTCCTTCTCGACGACGTTCGGCATCATGGCGCCCCTGCGGCGAACGCCGCCCCGTTGCCGGCCTTCGTACCAGACGACGATCCAGTCGTCGCCCCACCGAGAGATCTCCTTCTCGACTGCCCGTTCCGTTCCCGTTCCCACGGCCATCATCGCGATGACCGAAGCGATGCCGATCACGATCCCCAGGATCGACAGCGCGGTCCGCCCCACGTTCTTGGTCAGACTGTGCAGCGCTTCGATGACGAGGGTCGACGGTCCCATCTCGCTACGATACCTCGGACATCTCTCTCTTGGCGGCCGGCAGCCCATCGTGGACGATCTGGCCGTCGCGGAAGACGATTTCGCGATGGGCGTACCCGGCAACGTCGGCCTCATGCGTTACGAGCAGGATGGTCATGCCTTCGTCGCAGTTGAGTTGTCGAAGGAACGCCATGATCTCCTTGCCGGTTTTGCTGTCGAGGTTTCCCGTCGGTTCGTCGGCCAGCACGACCACCGGCTGCGTGACCAGCGCGCGCGCGATCGCGACGCGCTGCTGTTGGCCGCCCGAGAGTTGATTGGGATGGTGCTTGAGCCGATCGGCCAGACCGACGCGCTCGAGCATCTCGGCCGCTCGCCGGTTCCGTTCCCGTCGTGTGACGCCCTGATAGGCGAGCGGCAACGCGACGTTGTAGACGATGGTCGACCGCGGAAGCAGATTAAACGTCTGAAAGACGAATCCTATACGCCGGTTCCGCAACGTGGCCAGATCGCGACGCGACAGCCGTTCGGTGGGACGACCTTCGAAGGCGTAGCTGCCACGATCGATCTGATCTAGACATCCGATGAGGTTCAGGAAGGTCGACTTTCCCGAGCCGCTCGCGCCGGTGACGGCGACGAAGTCGCCATGCTCGAGGCGCAGCGACACACCGCGAACGGCCTGGACTTCGACCGAGCCGACGTGATAAGACTTCCATGCGTCGCGGACGTCGATCAGTGGACCGCTCATCTACTTCCCCGCTTGGGTTTGCCGCCTTCCTCGGCGGTCACGACAACGTCGCCGGCCTCGAGGTTGCCTGAGGTGATGGCCGTGAATTTCCCGTCGTTCAGGCCGAGCGTCACGGCAACCTTGGCGGGCTTGCCGTCTTTGAGCTGGTAGACGCAGGGCGATTGCGACGTCTCGCTCTTGCCGGTCTGCTTCCTGAGCTTCTCGCTTTCTTCTCGGGGGAGAAATCGCAGCGCGGCGTTGGGGACCTTGACGGCGTTTTCGACCCGCTCGACCTCGAATTGGATCCTGGCCGTCATACCGGGTCGCAGCAGCAGCTCGGGATTGTCCACGGTGATCAGGGTCGTATAGGTCACCACGTTGTTCTCGATCTTCTCGGCGTAGCGGACTTGCGAAACGGTGCCGCTGAAGGATTTGTTCGGATACGCGTCGACCTTGAACTCGGCCTTCATGCCGTCGCGGACCTTGCCGATATCCATCTCGCTGACCGCGGCGTTGACGCGCATCTTGGTCAGGTCGTTGGCGATCGTGAAGAGGGTCGGCGTGTTCATGGCGGCCGCTACCGTCTGCCCCTCGTCCACGTCACGTGAGATGACCACGCCGTCGATGGGCGATCGAATGATCGTCTTGTCGAGCTCCACCGTCGCCTGCTGAACGTCGGCCTCGGCAGCCTGGGACTGGGCCTGAGCCGCGAGAAGCGCCGCATGGCAGACCGCCTCGTCGGCCTTTGCCTGGCGATACTCGTAGTCGGTTGCGGCCTCCTTCTTGTACATCCGCTCGATTCGTTCGCAATCCATGCTGGCCTTGGTCAACTGGGCCTTGGCCTCCTCGACGCGGGCCTTGGCAACGGCGGCGGCCGCCTTGCGTTGCTCCACGACGACCTTGAACCGTTCCTGGTCCAACTCGGCCAGGACGAAGCCTTCCTCGATCTTCTGGTTGAAGTCGGCGTACCACTTCATGATCGTCCCGCTGACCTGGGTGCCGACCAGAACCTTGAGCACCGGCTCGATCGTTCCCGTCGCCGAGACGGTCGAGATCAGCGTGCCCTTTTCGAGCTTGGCGGTCTTGTACTCGACGGGCACGGGCGGGTTGATCCAGTGGGCGTAGCCGTACCATCCGCCCGTGCCGAGGATTCCCAGGATGACCAAGATGATCACTGCTCGCATGTCTTCCACCGCCAGAAGGTTGTGCCGTGATTGGACAGGATGTGGCCGGGCCGTTCCTTCCGCGCCGGCCCCAAGCGCCGCAAGGCCACCGGAATATCGATTATAAGGCAGCCCGCACCAAGTACAAACGCCGCTAGGGCTTTCCATACAAGAAGACACAGATGGGGGCCCGATTGCTACCACGATTCGGGGGAAAGTCCCTTAGAATCCACGTTTTCGGCGTCAGGATCGGCCCATGAGCACGGTGCGACTCTCTTGGGCCGGGGGAGTTTCCGTGACGCGAGGGCGCGAGATTGATTGTGTCGCGTCCGTTGACATGGGTGGACGAAGCCGCAAGAATCGGGTGGTAATGGATCGACTAGCCGCTTCCATTCTGGTTGCGTGGGCATTCACTGTGGGTCCGGCCTTGTGCGCGGGCGGGTGGATCGTCCATGCATGCGCGGAAACCCATTGTGGGCAGGACGTTGAAGACGACGGCTGCGAGAATCACGGCTGTGACGACGATCCGTGTCGTACGGCGCTCGCCCCGGTCTTGCCGGAAGGGCGAGTGCAGGACGATCACCTGCCTGCTCCGGAGAGAACGGAGTCGTTCTCGATTGCGGGCGACCTGGCGTCGCCCGAGCCGATCCATCCTTCTCCGAGGCACGGCCTGGTCCTGCGGTCCGGTGGTCCACCCACGCTGACGGCACGGACGCTGCCGCTTCTCATTTGATGACCCATCCTGATCCGCGCGCGGCACTGGCCGGGCGCGGTCCAGCATTTTCCCGACTCGGATAGACGGTTTGCCTTAGGCGTGCGAGGCGGATTGAGCCTGCATGCTCGGGGTCACGCGCCGGACACATTGGCGCGGCGAGTTCTCGAGTACGAGCCCAATACGAGCGACATCCCGACCGCGGTGGCGCTCTTTTGACTGTTGTTTGACTGGTTGCGATTGGAGGATGTCGTGATGAACGGGCAGGGCATGGCAGCAGTGATCGTGGCGCTGCTTGTTGGCCTCGGGGCGGGCGTCGGCGTCGCGCGGCACTGGCCGGGCGCCGAAGCGCACGGCGAACACGGTGAGGTCGGCCATGAGGGGCATGATCATGGCGATCGTGGCGAGGCCGAGGGACCTGAGGAACACGAAGGTCACGACCACGCCGAAGCCGACAGTCACGGCGGCGAGGAGGTGGTTCTTCTGGATGAGGCCCAGCGCAAAGCGATCGGCGTCGAGTTGTCGACGGCCGGGGCGGGGGAGCTGACGATCCATTCGGAGCTTCCGGGCGAGGTGGCGCTGAACGAGGACCGCGTGGCGCACATCGTGCCTCGTGCCCCTGGGATCGTTCGGGAGGTCCTCAAGAACGTCGGCGACAGCGTCCGGTCCGGTGAGGTCATGGCCTGGCTCGAGAGCGTTGAGCTGGGGCAGGCGAAAGTCGACTACCTCGCCAAGTGGTCGGAACTCGGGTGTTGCACGATCGATCTGACGCGGGCTCAGGAGATCCGCGACAACACGCTGGCGTTCCTGAAGCTGCTGGAATCGGGACCGTCGTTGGAGACGTTGATCGCCATGAACGGGACGTCGATGGGTGAGAACCGCAGTTCGCTGGTGACGGCCTATTCGGAGCTCGTTCTGGCGCGGGGATCGTATGAGCGTGAGAAGGCGTTGTTCGACAAGAAGATCGCCAGCGCGAAGAGCTTTCAGGCCGCCGAGATGGCGCTCAAGAAGGCGGACGCGTCCTACGCGGCGACGCGCGATACGATCGGGTTCAAGGTTCGTCGCGACCTGGCGGAGGCGAAGCGGGACCAGCAGGTTCGTGAGATCGAGTTGAAGGGGGCGGAACGGCGTCTGAACGTTCTGGGCTTGACGGCCGACGAGATCAAACGGCTCGAGCGGCTTACGGAGGTGGGCACGACCGCCACGAAGCCGGCGTCGCACTGCAGCGACCCAAACTGCAAGGAGTGCGCGAAGCGAAAGCCCGAGGCGCCGGCGGCGGACGTGCAGCGGCAGCTCGACGGCGAGCGGTTGGGTTGGTACCCGCTTCGGGCTCCGTTCGATGGAACGGTGATCCAGAAGCACTTGACGCTCGGGGAGAAGCACGGGGATGAGGCCGGCGCTTTCACGATTGCGGATCTGAGCACCGTGTGGGTGAACATCCGCGTCTACCAGAAGGACTTGGCACAGGTGACCAAGGGCCGGGGCGTATTGGTCGCCGCGAGCGGCGAAGCCCTCACCATGGAGGGGGCGGTCGGTTACGTCTCGCCCGTGGTCGACGAGAAGACGCGGACGACGCTCGCGCGGGTGGTGCTGGCGAACCCGGAGGGTCGGTGGCGCCCCGGCATGTTCGTTAAGGCCCGGATGACGGTCGGACGGGGCGAGGCGGGGGTTGTGGTGCCGAAGACGGCGGTTCAACGGATCGGCGACAAGGCGGTCGTCTTCGTGGAGACGAAGGAAGGGCTGAAGGCGACGCCGATCGCACTGGGAAGCGCTACGGCGACGCATGCGGAGGTCACGTCCGGTCTGACGGCGGGGGAGCGGTACGTCACCGCCGGCGCGTTCGAGCTGAAGGCCAAGATCGTTACGAGTGGGCTTGGCGCCCATGCGGGGCACGGGCACTGATAGGGCTCGGGTCTCGGGGTTCGGTTCTGGGATTGGCGCCTGAGGCCGTGAGGGAAGCGGGATGATTGATCGACTCGTCGAGGTGTCACTCAGGGCCAGGGGGTTGGTCGCGCTGGGGGTGGTCGGCGTGATCGCCTGCGGCGCTTACGAGTACGGGCGGATGCCGGTGGACGCCTTTCCGGACATCTCTCCGATCATGGTTCCCGTGTTCGCGGAGGCGCACGGGATGGCGCCGGAGGAGATCGAGCGGCTGATCACGACTCCGATCGAGTCGGCGATGAACGGCTTGCCGGGCGTGCGACAGATCAAGTCGACGTCGGCTTTCGGCATGGCGGTCATTTACGTGTACTTTCGGGACGACGTCGACATCTACTTCGCGCGTCAGCTCGTGGCCGAGAGATTGGCGAGCGCGACGTCGGAGCTTCCGGAGATGCACGACCCGCCGGCGCTGGGCCCGATCTCGACGGGGCTGGGTCAGATCTTCATCTACTACTTGACGCTCGAGAAGGACGTGGACACGGGCGGCAAGGACGCCAACACGTACCTGCGCGAGCTCAATGACTGGGTCGTCAAGTTCCAGTTGCGGACGGTTCCGGGGGTGACGGACATTCTGTCGATCGGCGGGCACGTTCTTCAGTACCAGATCCGCGTCGATCCGGACGCCTTGCTACGATATGGGCTTTGTCTCGAGGACATCGTCGAGGCGGTCAAGCGGAACAACAAGAACGCCGGGGGTCAGTTCCTGGTCATCGGGTCCGAGGAGTCGCTCGTTCGCGGGCTGGGGCTGCTGGGCAGTCTGGAGGACATTCGGAACATCCCGGTGAAGGTGGAGGGTGGCGTTCCGATCCGGCTCAGCGATATCGCGGAGGTCGTGTACGGCAACGAGATCCGCCGGGGCGTGGTCACGCGCAACGGCGAGAGAGAAGTCGTCTCGGGCATGGTGCTCAAGCTTTTCGGCGAGAACACTTCGGAGGTGATCCGGCGATTGTACGAGAAGGTCGAGACCGTTCGAGCCTCACTGCCCGAGGGCGTCTCGCTGGTTCCGTATTACGAACAGTCCGAGCTGGTCGAGCAAGCGACGTGGACGGTGAAGAAGGCGCTGCTCCAGGGCGCGGTGCTCGTGCTGCTGACGCTCTTCTTGTTTCTCGGAAACGTTCGGACGGCCTTCATCGTGACGGTGTCGCTGCCGATCTGTGCGTTGATCGCCGTGATCTGTATGGGGATCAAGGGCATTTCGGCCAACTTGATGTCGCTGGGCGGTATCGCCATCGCGATCGGGATGTTGGGCGACGGGGCGATCGTGATGGTGGAGAACATCTATCGCCACCTGAACGAGGGCGACAAGGCGGGGGCGTCGAAGTCGGCGGTCATCCTGGCCGCGGCGAGGGAGGTCAGTCGGCCGATCGTCTTCTCGATCGCGATCATCATCACGGTGTTCCTGCCGATCTTCACGCTGGAGGGCGTGGAGGGCAAGATGTTTTCGCCGATGGCGTTCACCATCGCATTCGCGCTGCTCGGCTCCATGCTGACGGCGCTAGTAGTCACGCCGGTGCTGTCGTCGCTGCTCTTGAAGAAGGGCGCCGCGAAGCCCCAGCGGCTCATCTCATGGCTGCAAAGGGCCTACCGTCCGCTGCTGGTTGGCGTGACGCGGCGGCGGGCGCCGGTGGTGGTGGCGGCGCTGGCGGTCTTCGCGGGGAGCGTGGCGGCGCTGCCGTTCATCGGGACGGAGTTCATCCCGACGTTGGAGGAGGGGTCGATCCTGATTGGCGTGACGATGTCCCCGTCGATCTCGCTGGAGAAAGCGACGGAGACCGTCAAGGCGCTCGAACGCCGGATCGCAACGCACCCGGAGGTGAAGGAGACGGTCTCTCGAATCGGTCGCCCAGAGGCGGGCAGCCATCCGCACCCGGTCAACTACGCGGAGATCCACATCGAGCTGACGCCGACGGAGCAGTGGGCGCATCATCGGAACAAGCAGCAGCTCGTGGCCACGCTGAACCGGGAGTTGTCGTCGTGGCCGGGGGTGCAGCTCAACTTCACGCAGCCGATCCAGAACGCGTTCGACGAGCTGCTCTCGGGCATTCGCGCGCAACTGGCCATCAAGCTGTACGGCGAGGACCTTGACGTCCTTCGGACGAAGGCGACGGAGATCCACGCGGCGATCGAGGGCGTTCCGGGTCTGGTCGATTTGTCCACGGAGCAGAGCTTCGGCCAACCACAGGTGCAGATCGTGGCGGATCGCGCGACGTGCTCGCGGTACGGCATCGCCGTGAGTCAGATCCAGGAGATGGTGGAGCTGGCGATCGGGGGCGAGGTGATCGACACGCTGTACCTCCACACGCGGCGGTTCGGCATTCACGTCCGCTTCCGAGAGGATCGTCGCGTGGACGTCGAGGCAATCCGGAACCTGCTTGTTCACACGGACGACGGCTCGCTTATTCCGTTGAGCCAGGTCGCGGAGGTGAAGGAGGTGATCGGGCCGATCCAGATCAATCGCGAGAAGAACCAGCGGCGATGGATCGTACAGGGCAACGTCCGCGGTCGGGACATGGGTGGGGTGATCGCGGACATCCGGCGGCGGATCGAGGAGAAGGTCGAGTTGCCGCCGGGGTACACGATTGAGTACGGCGGGCAGTTCGAGAACCAGCAGCGGGCGATGGCCCGGCTGTCGATCATCGTTCCGATCGTGATCGCGGCGGTGTTCGTGATGCTGTGGATGGCCTTCGGGGCGATGCGGTACGCCTTCATCATCATCGTGAACGTTCCGCTGGCGCTGATCGGCGGGGTCATCGGGCTGATCGTGACGGGGGAGTATCTGTCGGTGCCGGCGTCGGTGGGTTTCATCGCGCTGTTCGGCATCGCGGTTCAGAACGGCGTGGTGTTGGTGAGCACGATCAACGATCTTCGGGCGCGCGGTCGGTCGGTGTCTGATTCCATCGTCGAGGGAGGGCTGCTCCGGCTCAGGCCGGTCTTGATGACGGCGATGACGACGGTTCTCGGGCTCCTTCCTCTGTTGCTTGCGCGGGGGATCGGCTCGGACGTACAGCGGCCATTAGCGGTGGTGGTCGTCTTCGGCCTGACGACGTCGACGCTGCTGACGCTGTTTGTCATCCCAGCGGTGTACGGGTGGGTTGAGCGGAACAGATCCGGTCTCGGCGCGGTCACTGAGGGGTGAGACGTGTGCAGGCCCAACGCGCGGCGCGGACCTTCTGCCCGTGAGAATCCATGGGCAAGATGCCCGTGCAACGATCGACCTTCATTTGTGCGAGCCGCCGCAGGCGAGGATGTATCTGACGAGGTTCTGATCGTTGAGGGGATCGATTCCCTCTCTGACGGCCTCGTCCAGGGCGGTTTGGGCGGTCCAGCCCTGAACGCGTATCCGGTAGGCGGCTGCCAGCAGTCCGGTTCGATCGATTCCCGCTTTGCAGTGAACGAGGATGGGGTGATTGGCCTCGTCGCGGGCGACGTCGAGCCATCGGTCGACGATATTGGGGTCGACGGTCGCGTCGCCGTGCATTGGCAGATGGATGAATCGAAGGCCGAGCTGCTCGGCCTCCAAGCGTTCCTCGGCCAGAGACGGTCCCTTGGAACCATCCTGCTCGTCGGCGCGCCGCAGGTTGACGATCGTTCTGACACCGTAGGTGTCGCGCAATCGCGCCAAATCACCTCTTTTCGGCTGACCGCTACGATAGACGGCGTTCTCTTGGACGACTCGGAAATGCCTGATGTAGAAGTACCGGTAGTAGACAATCAGGCCTGCGGCGGCGCAGAACCCGACGACACCGACGAAGGCGGATGCTCTATGCACACTTCTCTTCACAGTCCGGCCCATCCGGTCAGAGCGATCACAGTTGAGGCTCCAACGTAGTCTTCGGATCATTACATCGGCATGACATGAAGATGACATCTCCGTCATGTTCCGCCCGGCTCTTGGGAGGCGCGCCGTCACGGCGTCGCTGGAGCTCGACGGACCGCGTCAAGAAAGGGAAGCTCCCTCGCCGCGGGGTCGAGCGGCGAGGGAGCAGAAGGACGTCGACGTCGACGTCCGGGGCAACGGAGGCTCTGATTCGGGGCGTCAGCCTCGAATCCTCCGGGTCGGTGAAGGGTTGATCCAGGTCATGCGGCGCCTGCGCCCAGGAGCTGCCATCCGAGGAGTCCCCCGGCCCCCGCGGCAAGTGGGACGATCCACTGATCCAGCGTGCATCCGCATGATGCGAGCACCGGCATGGCCGCCATACAGAGCAGGGCCCAGCGCTTGTGATTCCGACGCCAACGATGCAACATCTCGTCTCTCCTGATTGTCTGCCAAACGTCACCCGCTCCGCTCGGTGCGGCCGGAGGGCATTGTCACCGGCCGCTGGAGCGACACGACAGGATACGACCCTAGCAGACGGACGATGACATGCCTGTGACGCGAAGATGACATCCGTGCAATGTTGCTCTCGGCGGGGCGTTTCTCATCGTGCTCTCATGCGGGACCCGTATACTGATTGTGAGCATTCGCGGTCGACTGCGTGCCGATCGCGCGACTTTGGGGGTGCAGGCAAGGGCTTGGAACAGGAGATCAGTCATGAGGATTCGATGGACGGTGCTAGCGATAGCGAGTGTGGTTTGTCTGGGCGCGGTGGGCATCACGGTTCTGGCCAAGGACGCAGACGAGGAGAAGGTGTCGTTGGATCAGGTGCCGCCGGCCGTCAAGGCGACGATTCTCAAGGAGGCGCAGGGCGGTACCATCCAGGAGATCGAGCGCGAAACCAAGAAGGGCAAGACCGTGTATGAGGCCGAGGTGATGATCGGAGGGAAAGAGGTCGAGATCAAGGTTGCGCCTGACGGGACGCTGATCAAGAAGGAGATCGAGGGGGAGGAAGAGGAAGAGGTGATTTCGTTGGATCAGGTTCCGGAGGCAGCGCGCAATGCCCTTCTGAAGCACGCCGGCGGGGCCAAGATCATCAAGGTGGAGCGCGAGAAGGAGCACGGCGCGGTCGTGTACGAAGCCGAGTGGGAGGTTGGCGGCCTGAAGCACGAGGCGGAGGTCACGGCGGATGGCGATCTGATGGAGCTGGAGGAGAAGGTGGGTGCGGAGGACGTACCCGCGGCGGTTCGCAAGGCGGCCGAGAAGAGGTTTCCGGCGGGATCGAAGGTAGAATACGAGAAGAAGACGATCACGCTGTATGAGATTAAGGCGGAGGTGAACGGCAAGAAGCGCGAGGTCCTGCTGACGCCGGCGGGCAAGGCGGTCATCGCGGTTCATGACTAACGAGACAGGGGGTCGGTGAGACGGACGAAGGAGATATGACATGGTGGGCCAATATGCCCGGAGCGTTTGGTACACGACGGTGACGTGCCTGCTTTGTGCCGCGGGTTGCTCGGTTGAGTTGAGCAAGGTGACGCCGGAGGCGAAACAGTCGCTGGCGACGGCGTTCCCCGAGGCGACCATTACGAAGGTCGAGAACGAGCTCAAATGGGGTGGGACGGTCTATGAGGCGGAGTTGACGCAGGGCGCCAAGAAGATGGAGGTCAAGCTCTCGCATGACGGGGGGATTATCAAGGTCGACACGCGGATGGCGATGAGCGACCTGCCGAAGGCCGTCGCCGAGACGATCACGGGCGCGACCAAGGGGGCCAAGCTGACCGAGATCGAGAAGGTGGAGGTTCTCGGGAAGCTCGGGTCCGGCAAGGTCACCAAGCTCGCGGAGACCAAGGTGTACTACAAGGCGAAGTACCGGAGGTTGGGCCTGCCCGCAAAGATCAAGGTGGCCCCGGATGGACGCCGCCTGTAGCGGCGCTCTTGGTCGGTCTTACGCAGGGGCTCGGCGCAGCGCGGGGCGACGCGGCTAGGGGAGCGACGGGACTGCACCGCGGTCTGGGTTTACCGCTGTGCAAGCAACTGGTGGCGCTCCTGGCGGGGACCCTCTCCGTGGAGTCCGCTGCCGGGGCGACGTTCCGCGTCACGCTGGGCTTTGGCGGCGAACGGTCCGGTCGCACTCCGATCGAGGGGGCCCGTGCCGACCTGAAACGGCCTTTCCAGGAGGACGTAGACCTGAGTCGAGAACAGCCTTGATATGGGCGAGATGATCGTGGGGCGGAACGCCTGTGTCTCGGCCAGGGCAAAGAGCGCTTCGCGGTCGATCATGGTCTCGCCGCGTTTTCGGCCGAACCATCGCTGACGGATGTGACGCAGACGACCCTTTGGCGAGGCGCGATCGGTGAAGGTCATGATGACGCCGCGCCGGGCCACACGGAAGAGCTGTTCAACAAGGGCCTGACGCCGAGACGGGTCGTGGATGTGGTGCGTGAGGCGCACCGCCAGGACCACATCGAACGACCGATCGGCGAAGGGCAATTGCACGGCATCCGCCTGAATGAACCTCATGTCGGCAGAGGCCTCTCCAAGGTTGTGGCGGCATAGGAACAGCATGTTCATTGAAAAATCCAGGCACGTCGCCGCCGGTGACCATCGGGCCAGGATCTCTCCGAAACGACCGGCCCCGCAAGCGACGTTGAGCACGCTGATGGGCGAGTCGAACCGCAGGAGCAGTCGAGACAGGATGCGATGCTCGCGGGCGTTGTCGAGTCGGCGGAACCAGGTACGGGTGTACTTGCGTTCGTAGGCGGCCGCCCCGAAGTCCGATCGGTAACGGTCGACGGCAAGACTTCGTTTTGGAGGGCTCACTTCCATGTTCGCTCTCAATCGACTTGCTGTGACCTGGTCGGACCTTCTAACCAACGGCTTCGGGTTGGCCTCGGGAGGTGCAGGAGAACCCACCAGGTCGATGTGGGCTGACCCCAGCCAGTGGGGGTACCTCCTTAAATCCGATCGGCTCACCTTTTTGCACGCGCTGCCGGGACGCCAGCCGGATTTGCGGAGAGCCTACTTGATGGCGGATGACATGACGATGACATGAGGATGACATCCGCGCAATGCCGTCTCTTGGGGATAGGAGCCCACTCCGCAAGGGGATCAGGCCGGGAGGATCCGCGAGGCGTCAGGAAGCCTGCGCGGGCGGGATCGGCAGGTGGACCTTTGCGGTGGTCCCTTTGCCCAGATCGCCGGTAATCTCGATGGTTCCGCCGTGGGCATGCGCGATCCATTGGGCGATGGCCAGGCCGAGGCCGGTGCCAGGCGACGTTCGCGCCTTGTCGCTTCGGTAGAACCTGTCGAAGACGCGCGGTAGATCGTTGGGAGCGATGCCCGGGCCGGTGTCCCGGACTGTGATTGTCGCAGCGCCATCCAGGCAAGCCAGCGTGACGTCGATCGTGGCGGGTGCCTGGCTGTACTTGATCGCGTTGTCGATCAGGTTTCCGAGCATCTGGCGGAGCCGACCGGCGTCGCCGTGGATCTCGATGTTCTGGGGCGCCTCGACCGTGAACGTCAGGCCCGCCTCGTCGGCGACGGGCGCGTAGAACTCGGCGGTGTCTCGGACGAGACTGTCGAGCCGCAGCAGTTCTCGCCGCAGTCCGGCCCGATTGGCGTCGGCCTGGGCCAGCAGGAGCAGGTCCTCGGCGAGGCGCTGCAGGCGATCGTACTGTTCGATGCTGACCTCGATGACTTGGCGAAGCTCGTCGGCGGATCGGGGCTTGGTGAGGGCCACCTCGGCCATTCCGCGGAGGGCGGCCAGGGGGCTTCGGAACTCGTGTGAGGCGTCGGCGGTGAACTGCCGGATCCGGCGGACGTGGTCCTGGATGCGGTCGAGCATGTCGTTGAGCGTTTCGGCGAGCCGGTCGAGCTCATCGCCGGTTCCCGAACGCGGGAGCCGGTCGCTCAGTCGGCTGGCGGTGATTCGCCTTGCCTTGCGTGTCATGGTATCGATCGGGCGGAGGCTGCGTCGGGTCAGTATCCAGCCACCGGCCAGCGCGAAGACCGCGACGAGGGCCAGGCCGCCGGCGCTGATCTTACGCAACAGGGCGAGGGAGTGCTTCATGCGATGGAGCGAGTAGGTCGTCTGTGCGACCAGGGGCGGCTGATTCGGCCGATCGAGGGGAACGCTGCACGTCCGCGAGGGGCTTGACACACCTGGAAACCTGACCGTTTCGAAGTAAGGTCCCTGCTGTCGGCGCGCTCCGTCCAGGGCACCTCGGAGATGGGTCCACAGCGTGTCCTCGGCGTCGCTGCTGATCAGGACGTTGTCTTGGGGATCGAACAGGCGGAAGCTGAGATCCTCGCGCGTGCGGTGGCCCAGCTCGTCGCGGATTGCTCGCTCGGCGGCGCGATGGTCGCCCGCGTGCTCACGGACCTTCGCGGCAAGCTCCTGCACCTCGTCTTGGAGAAAGGCATCCACCTCGCGAAGCAGGGAGTAGTACATGCCGACGTAGAGGACCACGCACAGCAGGACGCAGACGGCGAGCGTCATGCCCATACCCCACAGCGTCAGCCGGACACCGATCGCGGTCGGGCGTCTCTTAGGTCTGGTCTTTTCTGAGAACATACCCGACGCCTCGAATGGTATGGATGAGGGGCTGATCGAAGCCGTGGTCCACTTTCTTGCGGAGACGGTTGATGTGCACGTCCACGACGTTGGTGAGGGGATCCTGGTTCATGTCCCAGACGTGCTCGAGGATCATGGTTCGGCTGAGGACCTCGCCCGCGTGTCTGGCCAGGTACTCCAGGAGCGCGTACTCCCTTGCGGACAGGTCGATCCGCCGGCCCGCCCTGTCCACCGAATGCGTCAGGAGGTCCACGGTCAGATCAGCCACGACGATGGGCGAGTTGACGACGGTTCTCCCGCGGCGAAGGAGGGCGCGAATCCTGGCGAGCAGTTCGGCGAAGCTGAAGGGCTTGGCGAGGTAGTCGTCGGCCCCAAAATCGAGGCCTTGGATGCGGTCTTCCACGGCGTCGCGAGCGGTCAAACAGATGACCGGCGTATCGTTTCCGGACTCGCGGATCTCCTTGAGGATGTTGAGTCCGTCCATGCCCGGCAACATCAGGTCCAGGATGATGACGTCGTACTTCTCGACGTTGGCCAACTCGTAGCCGACGATTCCGTCGTCGGCGGCGTCGACGGCAAAAGACGCTTCGCGCAGGCCTTTGACCAGGAAGCGTTGGATACCGGTATCGTCCTCGACGACCAGTGCTCGCATGAGTCTCATCGTAGATCTGTCTGCGAGCCAGTGGAAGTGCCTCTGCGACATTACAGTTTTGTCATCTTCGTGTCATTACGTCGTTAGGGGTGGGCGGTAGACTAGTGGTCCGGCCCTCGGGGCGGATGGGTTAGTGCACTTGCCGCGCCGCAATTATCAGGGGGCTGAGGGTTTATATAATCGCTGCCGAGTGACCGAGTTTGCCGGCGCAACGCCTTGACCGGATCGGTGTCAAGGGTATTCCCCGGCGGCGCTGCAAGCGGGCGAGAATATAATCGACAAGGGTATTGATGACTCGGAACTTGGGACGACAATACGCGTGTTGTGCGAGATCACGGTTGGGGGGAAGTGGCGCGCGGTGCCGGTTTCGCCAAACTGGCGGGGTCGTGGGTTGCGCAGACGGGCGCGGTGAGAGTGGAGTGTTGTCGGGCGCGGGGGCGAGTGGAGGATGTTCCTCATGATGGCAATCTTCGAACGCGGCACGGGGTCGGTCCGCCTGAGCTGCGCGGCGATTATGTCTTTTGTCGGCCTGTTCCTATCACCTGCCATGGGCCAGCAGGCGGCGGCGCCAGGCAACGAAGCCGCGCGTTCCGCGCACGCACCGGTGTACTCGAGTCCCCAGGCCATCCCCGACAGCCGACGGGTTAGCTACGCTACGGAATTGCCGCGGCCTAGCCTCGCGGAGCAGACGAGCGAGTCGGGCTACGAGGTCTCGATTGATGTTCAGCATGAGGGAAAGGAGGACCCACGCGATCGCGGAATCGACCTGCCGATCGAGTTGGAGGAAGCCCCGCCCACAGAGCACAAGGAGTTCGAGGTCGAGATTACGTTCGACTGGGCGACCAGCTCGGACGGCGAGGACGACTCGTTCGAGAACGAGTTCGAGTTGAACTACGGTCTGTTCCCGAATCTCGAGATCGGTCTATCGGTTCCGGTGGAGTACGGTGACGGGGAGGTGGAGGGCAACGGGGATCTCAGCCTGTATGCCCACTACCGGTTCTGGAAGGACGAGGGCTGGTATCCGGGGTTCGCGTTGAGGGGCATCATGCGGCTTCCGACGGGCGTGGAGTCCACCGGCGTGGACGGGACGTTCATCTTCATTCTGGACAAGACCTTCGGGCAACACCGGGTCACCTTCAACGGGGAGCTGAAGACCGCCAACGGGCACAATGTGGAGGACCTGCGGGGTTTCCAGTGGGCCCTTGGCGTGGGCTACGACCATCCGATCCTCGATGACAAGACGCTCTTCGCGGCCGACTACTTCATCAAGAGCAGCGAGGAGGAGGGACACGGCTGCATCAACCTGCTGGAGATCGGTGTCCAGCGGGAGATCGCCAAGCATCATATCCTCGGTGCCGCGGTCAAGGTCGGTCTGGACGACAACGAAGAAACCCCCAACTTCGGCGTGGGCGTCAAGTACGTCTTCGGCATGAAGTGAGTCTGCCAGGGCCGGGACTTCCGTCAGGGAGGCCAGGGAGTCAAGGCCTTGTGTATAGCGCGCGAATCTCATCGTGAGGAAGGTTGGTCGTCGTGGTCTCCCGCAGCGCCCCAGTTGTCGCCCTCGTCTCTGTCAGCCTGACGGCGTTCCTTTTCCTGGGATGTGCCACGGTCCAGCCTCAACAGGACTTCCAACGCGCTGCACAACTGATCACCGAGCGGACCGGCGTGGAGGACGTCTATGATCCTGACGCCGAGGAGCTGATCGAGGCCAAGCTCGACGAGTTGTTGGCGGGCGGCCTGACGGTGGACGAGGCCGTTCGCGCCGCGTTGCTGAACAATCGTTCTTTCCAATCCATGTTTCAGACCATCGGCGCGTCGCGCGCGGACGTGGTTCAGTCCGGGTTGCTCACGAACCCGTCGGTATCGCTGCTGGCGCAGTTTCCGGAGGGTGGCGGGCGGAGCAAGATCGAGATCGGGTTCGGCCAGGAGTTGGTCGATCTGTGGCAGATCCCGGTTCGAAGGAAGATTGCCAACGCCCAACTCGACCAGGCCGTCCTGGACGTAACGCGTCATGCGGTCGACCTGGCGGCGGACGTCAAGATCAAGTGCTACCAGTTCCTGGCCGCCCGACGGGCGGAGGAGACGGGGCGCAAGAGTGTGGAGCTGTTCGAGCGTTCGCTGGAGCTGGCGAATCGCCGCTTCGAGGCGGGCGAGGTGGGGCAGGTCGACGTCGACCTGATCCGTTCGGAGGTGATGCAGGTCAAGCTCCAGCTCCTTTCGCTCGAGCGTGAACGACGTCTGGCGGCCGCAGCGCTGGCGCGCGTTCTCGGGCTGAGTCGCGCGGGGAAGCCCTGGGCATTGGAGGATTCGCTTCCGGAGCCACAGGCGCTGTCGGACGATTCAACGCTCCTAACGACGGCCATGACGCGGCGGATCGACGCTCGCCTGGCCGAGAGCCGGGTTCGCGGGGCCGAGGAGGAGTTGACGCTCGAGGTCCTCAAGGTGCTGCCGAGCCTCGATGTCGGAGCGCTGCTCGAACGGCCCGACAATCGGGCGCTGCCGGGGCGGAAGGTTTTGGCGGACACGGCGCGGGCGTCGCTACGGAACGGTCGGCTCACCGCGCCGGACATTCAGACACGGGCGGAGCGGAACCTCGAGCGGCGTCAGATCATCGATTCGCTGCTCGGGCCGAGCATCACGTTCACGTTGCCGATCTGGGACCAGAACCAGGCTCAGATCGCCAAGGCGCGTTTTAACGTGCTCCAGAAGCGCAAGGACTACGAGGATTTGCTCGACACGGTGGCCCATGAGGTCCAGCAGTCGGCGGCGATCGCGCGAATCGCGGGGGCCCAGGTGCGCTACTACGCCGAGCAGGTGCTGCCGCTGGCCGAGAAGAACGTCGAGACGGCCAAACGGCTCTATGAAGCGGGCGAGCAAGGCATCCTGGTGGTGATCGAATCGCAGGAGTTGCTGATCCAGCAACGCCGCTTGTATGAGGAGGCGATCAGGGACTGTGCCGTCGCGATCGCCGAGTTGGAGCGTGCCGTCGGGGGGCGGCCAGACACGCCACCCAGGGCTGAGCCGGTGGGTCCTTCGGCTTCGGTCATGCTGCCCGAAGGGCAGTGACAGGCATGGAACGGGCAGTTTGAGCGTGGCGAGCGGCAACAAGAGATGCGTGAGGGTGAGGGGGCCTCGCTGAGCGGGGGAGAGCGTGGAGCGGCATCTCGAGGTGACGTGCGAGCCCACACGACGGAAGTCAGACCATGGGAAAGATCCTGAAATCGACCATCGGTGCGGCGGTGTTTGCCGGAATCTCGGGCTTAGTGCTCTGGAGCCTCGTCGAAGCCCGTGCCGAGAATGGCGAACGGCAGGGAGAGGTCGGGAAGGGGGGAGAGCTTTCCCGGAGCGCTCGCGGTCCGAAAGCGCTAGGGGGCGTGACGGTCGAGCCGGATGCGCAGGCGCGGATCGGGTTGGTCGCCGTGCCGCTGGTGGCGGTGACGAGGCAAGCGCAGGTGGTGGCCTACGGGACACTGCAGGCGGACCCTGCCCGGAGCTTCGTGCTTCGAGCGCCGGTGCCGGGGGTTCTGGTCCAGGCGGAGTCTCGCAAGTGGCCTGACGTGGGCGAGTCTCTTGACGGTCGCCTGACCGTCGGGTTGCTCCGCCCGCGCCTGAATCCGCTTGAACGGGTCGATCTCGGGACGCGGCTGGAGGACGCCAAGGGACAGGTGAGCGAGTTGACGGCGTCCTTGCGTTCCGCCCAGGCGTCCTTTGAGAGCAAGAAGAAGCTCAGCGACGAGAATCACGTCGTGTCCGAGCTGAGTCTGCGGGAAGCCGAATCCAAGCTGAAGGGTCTGGAGGCCCGGCTCAGAGCTACGACGCAGACCGCTCACGTTCTGCAGGACTCGCTGGCAGGCAACACGGGGCCTGAGGGACCCTTACCGCTGATCGTCCCTCGGCGAGGCGAGGTTGTCGAGGTGCTCGCGCAGCCCGGCGAGTCGGTTGAGGCGGGTCAGTCGCTTCTGCGGGTGGCGAGCTTCGATCGGTTGATCGCCCGGGTTGAGTTGCCCATCGGCGTGCAGGTGGGGGCTCGCCCGTCGGCCGCCACAATCGCGCCGATCGGGTATGAGGATCGACCGCTTCGTGCCGATCGGATCGGGCTGGCGCCGACGGTCGGATCTGTGACTCGAGGACAGGGCTTGCTTGCCTCGGTGTCGGCGGCCGGCATGGCGCTGCGTCCCGGGCAGAGCGTCACCGCGTACGTCGACCTGCCGGGCAAGCCGTTGGCGGGCGTGGCGGTGGCTCGTGGCGCGGTCATCCGGTTTGAGGGGAAGGCGTGGGTCTATCTGCAGATGGGTGCGAGCACTTTCGCGCGGCGTCAGATCGCTCTCGATCACGCGACGCCCGAGGGATGGATCGTAACGTCGGGACTTTCGCCGGGCGGGCGCATCGTGGTTCGCGGCGCTCAGATGCTGCTGTCCGAAGAGCTCAAGCCCTTGAGCGGGGGGGAGGAGGAGGAATGATTCCTCCGTGTGATTGTCTGCCTTCCGATGACGTGACCCGAGCCGCCGCAGTGGCAAGCACTTTCAATGCTTAGAACGCTCGTTGAGTTCTCGATTCGATTTCGAGGGGCGGTGATCGCCCTTGCCTGCGTGGTCCTGGGGTACGGGATCTACACGACCATGAAGGCGAAGCTCGACGTCTTTCCCGACTTCGTGCCGCCGCAGGCGACCATTCAGACCGAGGCGCCGGGTTTGTCTCCCGAACAGGTGGAATCGCTCGTGACCCGTCCGGTGGAGGACGCCGTCAACGGCGTTGGCAATCTCGAGTCGGTCCGATCGCAGTCGATTCAGGGCTTGTCGATCGTCGCGGTGGTCTTTGAAGAGGGGACGGATCTCCTCACCGCCCGACAGATGCTCAGCGAGCGTTTGACTCAACTTGCCGGAGAGCTGCCGCTCGGCGTGGAGGCGCCGAAGATGACCCCGCTGACCTCGGCGACGATGGACCTTCTCAAGATCGGACTGGTTTCGGAGAAGCTGACGCCTTTGGAGTTGAGGACGTTTGCCGATTGGACGTTGCGACCCCGGCTCCTGTCCGTGCCGGGCGTGGCCGACGTCAGCGTGTTCGGCGGCGAGGTGCGTCAGTTTCAGATCCGGATAAAGCCTGAACGGCTGATGGCGTATCACTTGGCCGTCAGCGACGTCTTGGCGGCGGCTCGCAAGGCCACCGGCGTTCGGGGGGCGGGTTACGTCGAGACCGAGGCCCAGCGGATCGTTCTGCGGACGGCGGGACAGTCCCTTACGGCGGAAGCGCTGGGCGAGGCCGTCGTGGCGCATGAGGGAGGCAACAGCGTTCGGCTGAAGGACGTGGCCTCGGTGGTGGACGGCTTTCAGCCCAAGCTTGGCGACGCGACGATTCAGGGCGGGCCAGGCGTTCTGGTCAAGATGCTCAGCCAGTACGGCACGAACACCATGGAGGTGACGCAGTCGGTCGAGGAGGCGTTGGAGGAGATGAAGCCGGCCCTGGAGGCGCAAGGGATCCGGCTCTATCCGCGGCTGCATCGTCCCGCCACGTTCATCGAGATCGCGATTCACAACATCCGCGAGTCTCTGTTCATCGGCGCGATTCTGGTGACCATCGTGCTGTTCCTGTTTCTGATGAACCTGCGGACGGCGTTCATCTCGATGACGGCGATTCCGCTGAGCCTGTTGACGGCGATCATCATCCTCGACCGTCTCGGCGCGACGCTGAATACGATCACGCTGGGCGGGCTGGCGATCGCGATCGGCGAGGTCGTCGATGACGCGATTATCGACGTGGAGAACATCTTCCGGCGCTTGCGGGAGAACCAGACCAGCGCGACGCCGAAGTCCGTTTTTCGGGTCGTGCTCGATGCCTCGATCGAGGTGCGAAGCGCGGTCGTTTACGCCACGTTCATCGTCGTGATGGTGTTCGTTCCGGTGGTGACGATGTCGGGCCTGCAGGGTCGGATGTTCGCTCCGTTGGGGGTGGCGTACATCCTGGCGGTTCTGGCCTCTCTGTTCGTGGCGTTGACGGTCACGCCGGCGCTATCCGCGCTGCTGCTGCCCAAGGCCGTGTTGAGGAAGCCCCACGAGCCGGCGCTCTTTCGTCGCCTGAAGGCCGCGTATCACCACGTCCTGGCGCGGCTCGCGCGGAGGCCCAAGACGCTCGTCGCCATGTGCCTTGCGCTGTTCGTTGGCGCCGTGTCTTTGATTCCCGGCTTTGGGGGCGAGTTCCTGCCCGAGTTCCGCGAGGGGCATTTCGTCGTCCAGGTCTCGGCGGCGCCGGGCACGTCGTTGCCGGAGATGATCCGCATCGGGCGGAGGATTTCGGAAGACCTGTTGAAGAACCCCAACATCGACACCGTGGAGCAGCAGGTCGGGCGGTCGCAGTTGGGCGAGGATCCCTGGGGGCCGCACCGCAGCGAGTTCCACGTCGAGTTGAAGGCGGCGGCGGAAGGGCAAGATCTGGATCAGGAAGCGGTTCAGCACGAGATCCGCGACCTATTGGCCAAGTACCCGGGCATTCGCTTCGAGGTGTTGACCTTCCTGGGCGATCGCATCAGTGAGTCGATTTCTGGCGAGACGGCCTCGGTGGTGATCAGCGTTTATGGAGAAGACCTGGAGGTGCTGGACCGGGAGGCCGAGGAGATATCGCAGATCGTCGGCAAGATCAAGGGGGCCGCTGACGTTCGCGTGAGTTCGCCGCCCGGCGCGCCGGAGATGCTCGTGCAGCTCCGTCCGGAGCGGCTCAAGCAGTTCGGCTTCCAGACGACGGACGTGCTCGAGGCGGTTGAGACAGCGTATCAGGGAAGCGTGGCGGCGCAGGCCTATGAGGGAAACCGCGTCTACGAGGTCGTGGCGATACTCGATGAGCAGCACCGGCGTGATCCCGAGGACATCGGATCGCTGTTACTTCGCGGTGCCGACGGGGCCACCGTGCCGCTGAGGGAACTCGCCGACATCATGCCGACGACGGGTCGCTACACGATCATCCACGACGGGGCTCGACGACGGCAGGCCGTGACGTGCAACGTCGAGGGGCGCGACGTCGAGTCTTTCGTGCAAGAGGCCAAGGAGAAGGTTGCCAGGAACGTGCGGCTCGCCCCGGGGACGTACTACGACTTCAGCGGAGAGGCGGAGACGCGGGCAGAGGCCTTCCGTGAGATCCTCCTCCATTCGGCCATCGCGGGGGTCGCCATCGTGCTGCTGCTATCGACGATCTTCACCAGCAGGCGGAATCTGGCGTTGGTCCTCGTGAACGTGCCGTTTGCCCTGGTCGGGGGGGTGTTGGCCGTTTATCTCACGGGCGGACAGGTCTCGGTCGGTTCGCTGGTCGGGTTCGTCACGCTCTTCGGCATCACGATGCGCAACTCGGTCATGATGGTGTCCCATTTCGAGCATCTCGTCGCGCATGAGGGGATGGTTTGGGGCAGTGAGGCCGCCTTGCGGGGGGCCGGTGAGCGTCTGATTCCGATCGTGATGACGGCACTGGTCACGGGGCTCGGGCTGCTCCCGATCGCGGTGGGCACCGGCCAGGCGGGGCGCGAGATCGAGGGACCCATGGCCATTGTGATCGTCGGGGGCTTGGCGACGTCGACGCTGTTGAATTTGCTCGTCCTGCCGACGCTCGCGTTGTGGTTCGGACGTTTCGAGGCCGGGGCGAGTCCGGCTGAAGCGAGAGTCTTTCCTGAAGCCTGATCCTCGCCAACTCGCGTGGGCTTGGCGGATGTGTGGAAGACGGTACGCGAGGTGGCCGCGTGACCGAGTGATTTCGGTACCCGGGACGGGAGAGCTGGATCGTTCGTTCTGGAGGATGGACATGCGAACTAGGCTTTTCAACGCGTGGGTCGTGGCGCTATGCCTGACGACCTTGCCGCTGTTGGTCGGATGCCAGGACGGTCAGTTGCCCACGGATCCGGCCGCCATCGGCGAGTCGATCCAGACGTTTGTTCTGGATTTCGCGAGACAGATCCTGACGGCCTTCTTGCTGTGAGGAGGAGACATGGTCCTCAAGACGCTCTTCTTGTTGCTGTGTGCGGCCGTTCCGATCGCGCTTGGCGCGGGTGACACGCCGGCGGCGGACGGAAAGAAGGCCGATCCACCCGCGAGGGTGGGCAATGGCGTCAAGGAGTCCGCCTTGACGACCATTACGCTGCAACCCAAGGCGGAAGCGCGCCTCGGGATCAAGACGGCTCCCGTGAAGCTGGAGAAGGTTCAGCAGACGAGGGTCTATGGCGGCGAGGTCATGGTCCCGAAGGGTCGCACCATCACCGTTTCGGCGCCGATTACGGGCACGGTCACGGCGCTACCGTCGGCAGGATTTCCGGCGCCGGGAAGCCGCGTGACCCAGGGCCAGCCGATGGTCCGTTTGCTTGCCGCGCTGATCTCCGAGCGCGAAGTGCTGACGGCTTCCGAGCGCATCAGTCTGGAGAAGATGCGAGCCGATCTCGAGACCGCGCGGGTTCAGGCGACGGGTGAGGAAGCGGTTGCCAAGGTGCAGCAAGACGCCGCGAGGGTCGCACTCGATCGGGCCAGGCATCTCCACAAGCAGGACATCGGCAGCGTGAAGGCGGTCGACGAGGCACAGGCCGAGCTCGAGTTGGCGGCAGCGAGGCAGAAGGCGGCAGGGGCCCAATCCGAGATGCTTGCCTCAATGATTGCCGATTTGGAGAAAGGCAAGCCGTCTGCACTGACGATCCTCTCCCCGCTGAACGGGGTGATCCAGGACGTCCAGGTCAGCGAGAGCCAGGCGGTGGCATCGGCGGCCCCACTTTTCCAGATCGTGGGGGATAGCCCCCTTTGGATACGGGTGCCCGTTTACGTGGGAGACCTGCAGCGGATCGACCCGCAAGCCGTCGCTCGCATACGTGGATTGGCCGACCCGGCGGGCGCGCCGTCCCGCGTGGCCAAACCGGTCGTGGCCCCGCCCTCGGGGAACCCCAACGCGGCAACGGTTGACCTGTTTTTCGAGATCGATAACGCCGACGGTTCGTTGCGCCCCGGCGAGAGACTCACCGCCATCGTTCCTCTAGGGGAAACCAGAGAGAGCCGCACGGTGGCCTGGTCAGCGGTCCTTCACGACATTCACGGCGGAACGTGGGTTTACGAGAACACGCAACCACACGTTTTTGTTCGGCGGCGCGTGGCGGTGCTTCGCGTTATCGCCGGTCAGGCCATCCTGGCTCGCGGTCCGGCGGTCGGATCGAGCGTCGTGATTACCGGGGCGGCCGAGCTTTTCGGGATCGAGTTCGGCGTTGGGAAATAGCCCGCAGGGCAAGAGAACGGTTACGTCATGCTTATCTGGCTCGTCTCGGCATCCCTCCGATTTCGCGTCCTGGTCGTCGCGCTGGCGATCGTGCTGATGATCGTCGGCGTTCAGACGGCACGCGTTACGCCGCTGGACGTCTTTCCCGAGTTCGCCCCGCCGCTGGTCGAGATTCAGACGGAGGCTCCCGGGCTGTCTACCGAGGAGGTGGAGAGCTTGGTGACGGTGCCGCTGGAGAACGCGCTGAACGGGACGGCATGGCTGCAGACGATTCGATCGAAGTCGGTTCTGGGGCTTTCGTCGATCGTGCTGATCTTTCAGGATGGGAGCGACCTGATGCGGGCTCGGCAGCTCGTTCAGGAGCGCCTGGCGGTGGAGGCGTCGCGCCTGCCCGCCGTGGCCAAGCCGCCGGTGATGCTCTCGCCGTTGTCGTCGACGAGCCGCTGCCTGAAGATCGGCATGTCGTCGGCGAAGCTTTCGCAGATGGACATGACGATCCTGGCGAAATGGACGATCCGTCCGCGTCTGATGGCCATTCCGGGCGTGGCGAACGTGGCGATCTGGGGGCAGCGCGACCGCCAGTTCCAGGTGTTGGTGGATCCGGAGGTGCTTCGGGCGCATGACATCACGCTCGACGCAGTGGTGCGAGCGGCCGGCGACGCGACGGTGCTCGGCGCGGGCGGTTTCGTGGACACACCGAACCAGCGGCTGGCGGTTCGTCATTGGTCGCCGATCGAGGAGCCTGAGGACCTTGCTCGAAGCTTGGTGGCCTTTCGCGACGGGGTACCGATTCGCCTGGGCGACGTGGCGAAGGTTACGGAGGGGTTTCCGCCGCCCATCGGCGACGCCGTCATCAACGACGGGCCGGGGCTGCTGCTGATCGTCGAGAAGCAACCGTGGGGCAACACGCTCGAGGTGACTCGGGCGGTGGAGCAGGCGCTGGACGCGCTGAAGCTTGGGCTCAAGGACGTCGAGATCGACCCGACGATCTTCCGTCCCGCGACGTTCATCGAGCTGTCGATCCACAACCTGTCGCACGCGATGCTGTTGGGCTGCATCTTCGTGTCGGTCACGCTGATCGCGTTTCTGTTCGACTGGCGGACGGCGTTGATCAGCCTCGTGGCGATTCCGCTGTCCATTCTGGGGGCGGCAGTCGTGCTGTATCTCCGAGGCGGGACCATCAACGTCATGACGCTCGCGGGGCTCGTCATCGCGGTGGGCGAGGTGGTCGACGACGCGATCATCGACGTCGAGAACATCGCGCGGCGGCTGCGATTGAATCGGGAGGCGGGGAACCCCGAGTCGGCGTTTCAGGTGGTGCTCAAGGCCTCGTTGGAGGTTCGCAGCGCGGTCGTGTACGCGACGTTCATCGTCATTCTGGTGTTTCTGCCGGTGTTCTTCCTGGGGGGGCTGGCGGGGACTTTCTTCAGGCCCCTGGCGCTGTCGTACATCCTTGCGATCCTCGCGTCGTTGCTCGTGGCGCTGACGGTGACGCCGGCGATGTCGTTGATTCTGCTACCCAGAGGACCGGATCGGCGTCGCGATGCGCCGCTGGCGCGCGTTCTGAAGCGCTTGTACCGGTCGATTCTCCCGCGAATCATCGAACGGCCCTGGCCGGCGGCTGCATTTCTCGTCGTGGCGCTGGTGATGACGGGCGTTGCGACCCCCTGGCTGGGCGAGGAGTTTCTGCCGGACTTCCAAGAGACCGATTTCCTCATGCACTGGGTCGAGAAGCCCGGTACGTCGCTGGACGCGATGCGGCGAATCACGACGGACGTGAGCCGCGAGCTGCGGGCGATTCCGGGCGTGCGCAACTTCGGCGCGCACATCGGGCGGGCCGAGGTCGCCGATGAAGTCGTCGGGACGGACTTCACCGAGCTGTGGATCAGCATCGACCCCAACGCGGAGTACGGGCCGACGGTCGCTCGGATCAAAGAAGTGATCGACGGGTATCCGGGGTTGTACCGCGACGTCCTGACGTACCTGAAGGAGCGGATCAAGGAGGTGCTGACGGGGGCGAGCGCGACGATCGTCGTGCGGACTTACGGACCGGACATGGAAGTGCTGCGGGACAAGGCCCAGGAGATCGGGCGGGTCATCTCCGAGGTCGAGGGCGTGACGAATCTGAAGGTGGAGCCGCAGGTGCTCGTGCCGCAGATCGCGGTGCGGCTACGGCCGGAGGCGGCGGCCAACTTCGGGCTGACGCCTGGCGACATTCGGCGGGCGGAGACGACGCTGGTCAAGGGGACGAAGGTCGGCGAGGTTTACGAGGAGCAGAAGGTCTTCGACGTGGTCGTGTGGTCTCCGGAATCCGTGAGGACTGACGTGGCGGCGCTCCGGCGACTCCTGATCGACACTCCCGGCGGCGGGCGGGTTCCGCTGGGCGACGTTGCGGATGTGGAGATCGTACCGACGTCGAACGGCATCAAGCGTGAGGGGGCGTCGCGTCGCATCGACGTGACGTGCAACGTCAGCGGGCGCGATCTCGGTGTCGTGGCGCGGGAGATCGAGGAGAAGGTGCGGACGCTGTCGTTCGATCGCGGATACCACCCGGAGTTTCTCGGCGAGTACGCGGCCCGGGAGGAGACGCGGAATCGACTGCTCCTTTACTCGGCCTTCTCGATCTTTGGGATTCTGCTGCTGCTGCAGGCCGACTTTCGCTCGATGCGTCCGGCGCTGCTCGTCTTTCTGACGCTGCCGTTCGCGTTGATTGGGGGCGTCGTCGCGGCCTTCCTGACAGGCGGCGTGTTGTCGCTGGGGTCGCTGGTCGGCTTCGTGACGGTGGTCGGCATCGCGGCTCGCAACGGGATCATGCTCGTCAGTCACTATCATCATCTCGAAGGCGAGGGCGAGTTGTTCGGGCCGGCGTTGGTTCTCCGCGGGTCGGAGGAGCGTCTTGCGCCGATTCTGATGACGGCGTTGACCGCGGCACTCGCCCTGCTGCCGTTGGTGATGGGCGGCAACCGCCCAGGCCACGAGATCGAGTTTCCGATGGCGGTGGTCATCCTCGGCGGCCTGATGACGTCGACGCTTCTGAACCTGCTTCTGCTTCCGACGCTGTACCTGCGTTTCGGTCGAAGCGACCGTGCGGCGACGGACTGAAGGGCGTGACAGCCCTTCGACATCCGCTCGAGACGCACGTTCGTTCGGTCGCCTGTCATTGACTTGCCGAGTGCGGAAGGATAGAGTAGTTGTTGCTAATTGGATATGTTTTCAGCCATGTCGTCGCTTACCATGCTGATCGTACCATTCCCAGTTAGCCATCCCCAGTGGATGTCTCGCCCTGCGAATCGTGTCCGCACGGCGACGTCCGCAAGGACCTGAGGAGCGCGAGTCTCGCCTGGGTTGGAGCCGGAAGTCGGCCGCATGTACCGACAGATGGGCCCCCTTTCCTCCTCCACAGTGTGTCTGGGATCGCAGATCGGGTAGACCCCGAAGCGGGATGCTCGCCGAAACGAACCCAGCTTGAAATCCCACCACAGAGAGTCCGCGAAAGGCGGTACTACACGGTTTTCTCGGATTTTCCGAAACGTCCGCTGGCGTCGGTGGCGCTCGTTCTTGGCGCCGCGATGCGCGGATGATGAAAGGTTTGAATGGAGTTACCACGTCGCAAGCCCCATGACGTCCATCTGCCTGACGGCAGTCTCACGGAAGCCATGAGTCGTCTCCGCGAATTCACCGAGGCCCACGATCTACGAATCGGCATCGTCTACGCCTTCGATTTCCGTACGCGGATGCTTCCGTACTGGTATGCCGACAAGCTCATGGCACCGGCCTCGGTGCGGACGTTGGGCGACGTTCTGCACGCTTCCGGTTTCCGGCAGATTCGCATCGTCCTTCAGCAGTGGACGCCCAACTTCCGTCCTAGCGAGGCGAAGCTTGACGGCGGACCTCTGGATATCCTTCTGGTCTCGGGCATGCAGGTTCACGCGGAGCCGGCGTACGATCTGATCCGGGATGCGCACCGCATGGGGGCGGAAAGGCCGCTGATCATCGCGGGGGGGCCGAAGGCCATTTACGAGCCCGCCGACTACTTCGAGCTTGGGCCGGACGCCGGCGTCGGCGCCGACTGCGCCGTGACCGGCGAGGCTTTCGTTCTGCTCGAGTTGCTTCAACAGATCCTGGAGCATTGGACACCGGCGGAGTCCGTGCGGAGCGCCTTTGAAGCGGCGAGACGATCCGGCAGTTTGGAGGAGGTGCTCGGCCTGGTCTACCTATCCCCGGATGCGTCGCCCGGTCGCCCCGTGGCGGTCAACACGGGCGTGCAGCGAATACTTCGTGATCTCGACGAGATGCCGATGCCCGACGCGGGTTACCGGATGCTCGAGCGGCCGCACCGAGGTCAGGGACTTCGCGAGAAGCCCTGCACGCCTCGAATGGTTGGCAAGCGATCGATCATCTCGTCGATCGTGGCCACTCAAGGGTGCAAGTTCCGGTGCTCCTTTTGCCCGATTCCCTCTGTGAACCAGCGGACGTGGCGGCACAAGAGCCCGGAGCGTTTCGCCGCCGAGATCAAGCACCTGTACGAGAACTTCGGGATACGCGAGTTCTTCGGCACGGACGACAACTTCTTCAACCGTCGAGAGACGGTCATCGCGATGATGACACAGCTTGCGCGAACAACCACCGGGGGCGTCCGGCTCTCGGAGCGCGTGAGCTTCTACACCGAGGCCACGCAGTTCGACGTCTACAAGAATCGGGATCTCCTGCCGCTTTGCAGGAAGGGGGGGCTCAGCGCGATCTGGTTCGGTCTCGAGGACCTTACCGGCGGGCTGGTCGACAAGGGCCAGAGCCAGAGCAAGACCGAGGAGCTTTTCGCCTACATGCACAAGATCGGCATTCAGCCGATGGCGTTGATGATTCACAGTGACGATCAGCCGCTGCGGTCGAGGCGCGGCGACATGTCGGGACTTCTCAACCAGGCGCGTTACGTCTTCGAGCAAGGGGCGGTCTCTTATCAATGCACGTACCTCGGTCCGGCGGTGGGGACTCGCGACTTCGAGCCGGCCGCCATCGCCGGCAAGTTGTACAGGTCGGTCGGCGGGCGTGACATTCCGCAAGCCTACCAGGACGGCAATCACGTCGTGGCCAGCAGGCACTCCGCGCCATGGCAGAGGCAGATGAACATCCTGCGGGCGTACGCCACCTTCTACAACCCGATGAACGTGCTCCGCATTCTGGGGACTCCAGGCAAGCGGGCCCTGGCGAAGAAGCGTCTCCTGTTCCAGCTCATCGGTCAGATCGGGATTCTCATGACCTTGCCCAAGCTGCTCAGATGGGCCAGGAAGCTGAAGCGCGGCCCGATCGAGGTTTGGGACGGTCTTCAACCCGCCAGGATTCCGATGGTCGACGCCGCCACGGGGCAGGAAATGGACTGGGCGATCGAGCATCTTCGATCGGACGACCTGTCCATCGTCTCGTCCTCTCCGGCAAAGGGCCTCCATTGCGAGGGTCTTGGCTTGGGCACCGAAACTCGACCTGTCTTGTTGGCGAGGAAGCCGACACCCGTCACCGCTTGAGATGCCGCGCTCCGGCTGTCGATGTTCCACCAGTCGTTGGCGCTCGATTCCGCATCACCGTTTGGCTATCGATCACTCCCTATTGACTGGGGCACGGGTCGGGGCGAAGCTCATCCTCTTGGATCACTCAAGGAGATGCGCTCATGACGGTAACAAGAGACGTTCGCACCCCGGTCTGCCTTCTCATCGTCGCCGCCGCGGCGGTCGGCGTTTGGAGTCGCTCGGCGTACGCACTGACGCTGTACGTGGCCGCCGGCGGGAACGACGCGTGGTCTGGCAGGGCGGCGCAGCCGAATGTGGCCGGAGACGACGGGCCCTTGGCGTCGTTGGAGCGGGCTCGCGACGAGATCCGCAAGCTCAGGAAGGCGGGCAAGCTGCCGGCCGGCGAGGTGGTCGTCGAGGTCGGCGGCGGTGTGTATGAGCTGAGCCGGACGTTCGAGCTGACGGCCGAGGACTCGGGGACGAAGGGCGCGCCGATTACATATCGGGCGAAGCGCGGGGCGGAGGTTCGACTGGTCGGCGGCAAGGTCGTGACCGGCTTCAAGCCGGTCACGGACCCGGCGATCCTGAAGCGGCTGGACGAGCCGGCGCGAGGCAAGGTCCTCCAGGTCGATCTCAAGGCGATGGGCATCCAGGAGTTCGGCTCGCCGGAGGGCGGCGGGATCGAGCTCTTCTTCAAGGACAGGCCGATGACGGTGGCCCGCTGGCCGAACGAAGGTTTCGTTCGGATCGCCGACATCGTGGTCAAGGACGGGCACAAGATCCACGGCCGGGCGGGCAGCAAGGTCGGGCAGTTCGTGTATGAAGGCGATCGGCCGAAGCGGTGGCGCGACGAGAAGGATCCGTGGTTGCACGGCTACTGGTTCTGGGACTGGTCGGAGCAGCGGCAGAGGCTCGAGTTGATCGACGTCGAGAAGCGGATTCTCACGCTCGCCAAGCCGTATCACGGCTATGGCTACGCCAAGGGTCAGTGGTACTACGGCTTCAACATGCTTTGCGAGATCGATTCGCCGGGCGAGTGGACCGTGGATCGCCAGACGGGCGTTCTCTACTTCTGGCCGCCGGAGCCGATCGAGAGCGGCAAGACGATCGTATCGGTCTTGCCGACGCTGGTGAATACGAAGGATGCGTCGTACGTGACGCTGCGAGGTTTCGTGCTGGAGGCGGCGCGCGGACGGGCGGTGACGATCGCGGGCGGGGCGGGCATGCAGGTGGTGGGTTGCACGATCCGCAACGTGGGAGGCTGGGCGGTGGCGATCACGGGCGGGGCGGAGAGCGGCGTCGTGGGGTGCGACATCTATCAGACGGGCGCGGGCGGGGTGTCCGTGACGGGCGGCGATCGCAAGACGCTCACACCGGGTCGGCACTTCGTCGAGAACAACCACATCCACCATTACAGTCGGTGGCGGCGGGTCTATCAGCCGGGCATTCATCTGCACGGTGTCGGCAATCGGGCGGCGCACAACCTGATCCACAACGCGCCGCACATGGGCATGGGCTTCTCGGGCAACGATCACGTGATCGAGCTGAACGAGATCCACAGCGTGTGCTACGAGTCGAACGACGCGGGTGCGATCTACACGGGTCGGGACTGGACGATGCGCGGGACGGTCATCCGCCACAACTACATGCACCACGTGAGCGGGTTCGAGGGCAAGGGCTGCGTCGGCGTATACCTGGACGACATGTTTTGCGGGACGACGATCCGGGGCAACGTCTTTCACAAGGTGACGGCGGCGGCGTTCATCGGGGGCGGGCGTGACTGCACGATCGAGAACAACGTCTTCGTCGACTGTAATCCGGCGGTGCACGTGGACGCGCGGGCGCTCGGCTGGGCGCACGGCTGCTCGGACGCGTGGATCAAGGAGGGCAAGGAGAAGGGCACGATCTCCGGCATCGCCTACAACAAGCCGCCGTACAGTGAGCGGTATCCGAGGCTTGTGAACATCCTGAAGGACGATCCGGCGGCTCCGAGGGGCAACGTTGTCGCTCGGAACATCTGTGTCGGGGGCAAGTGGGATCGGATCGAGGCCAAGGCCAGGCCGCTGGTGACGTTGAAGGACAACCTGGTGGACGTGGATCCGCACTTCGTGGACGCGGCGAAGCAGGACTACCGGTTGCGTGAGGATTCACCGGCCTTTGCGCTCGGTTTCAAGCGGATTCCGGTGGAGAAGATCGGGCTGTATGAGGACGATCGGCGGGCGTCGTGGCCGGTGGCGCATGAGGTGCGGAAGTAGGCCCCATCCGCCCCGCGTACCCGGTGGTTGTGCCGGTCATTTGGGCGCGTCGATGAATCCGTAGTAGCGTCCCATCCAATACGGCAGGAGCCAGTAGACGCCGTCGCTTTCGGTGTGGCCGGCGTCGCCCTGGACGGATTGCCAGGGGTTGTTGTCCCATCGCATGACGCCACGTTCACTGATGGGTGGCAGGCGGTCGGTCTGATGCTCTTCGAGCTCGGGGGCGCGGACGACGCGAAGGTCCTCGCGTTTCGAGTTGTCCACCTGCCAGCGGATCAGGTCGAGCGGGGCGTCTCTCAAGAAGTGGAGGGCGGGGGCGAGGTCGATCTTGGTTCCGCTGAGCGAGGCGTAGGTGAAGTCGAAGTAGGGGCTGCGGTCTCCTTTGCACTGGGCGTACCAGTGATCGAGGCTAGCCCGGTAGAGGCGCTTTAGATCCGGATCGGTCTCGTGCAGGAGCAGTGCGGGATAGGCCAGGGCGAGGAGCTCCTCGTCGATGTGCGTTCGCCAGCCAGGGTCGGTCGATTTGGCGTAGCGGACGTTGGCCTTGTAGTCGTGCCCCGCCAGCAGGTCGAGATAGCAGCGCTGGTATTTCCCGTCCCCGGTCATGCGATAGGCTCCCTTGAGGAATGAGAGGATCTCGACGGAGTTGATGCCGCGCTCGAACTGCCAGTCGGGATCGCCGTTGAGCTTCTCGGGGCTCCAGACGGCCCAGCGGGTGTGCTTGCCGTCGAGGTCCTTCAGGACGTAACCGGCGTCGATGAGTCCGTCCATGACGCGACGGACGTGATCGGCCACGCGACGGCGCTCGGTCTCGTCGGCGGCGAGGTCGTAGTACATCAGGTAGCCGTAGAAGTGTCCGGTGATCTCGTCGCTGCTGGTGTCGCCCTTCCAGAGCCACTTGCCGTCGGCGGACGGGCGCCAGCGGACGGGGACGTATTTGTAGCGAGGGTCGCGGACGCGCTCCACGGCCAGTTCACGGTCGGTGAGTTTCTTGTTGGGATCGGCCATTCGGGTCCAGGCCGCGGGGATGACGGTGCGCGCGACGAAGCCGGGGGTTCCCGTGACGGTCTGGAGGAACCGCAGGGCTTCGAAGGCCTTTCGGGCATTGGCCAGGGCGGCGGGGTCCTTGGTCGCGGCATATCGGAAGGATTCCATGGCGAGGTACATCGAGGTGTACTGCCCGTCGTTGTCGTCGTCTTGGGGTTTCCAGGTGGACAGGTCGCCGGGTTTTTCGAGCCAGCACTTCTCGACCAGTCCGGGCTCGCGGACGTGGCGGGCCATGCAGACGTCGAGGTAGTGTTCGGCCTTGTCGGCGAGGGAGGTCTTGGATTGGCGGATCGCGCTGACGCCGGCGTCGGTGGCGATCCAGGCGGTTGCGTCCGCGTCGAAGGAGACATCGCGAACGTCGTCGCCGACGAGCCATCGCTTGCTGTGGCGCAGCGACCAGTTCTGGCCGTCGTATCGGGCGACGCCGAGGGGGGTTCCAGCCCAGATTCGCCCGTCGGGTCCGAGGCGGACGCATCGGACGTCGGCCGACGGCAGGCCGTCCTTGGGTGTGAACTGGCGGAGGGCCTTGTCGTCCTTGAAGAGGGTGACGCCGCCGAGACCGCCGACCCAGAGGGTGCCGTCGGGGGCGCAAGCGAGGGCCGACGTGCGGGCGCTGATCAGGCCGGCGGGCATCTGGTAGCACTTCGTTTGGGCGGGGGTCCAGTGGTAGAGCCCGGGGTCGGTGGCGATCCACAGGCCGTCGGTTTGATCGGGGATGACGTCTCTGGCGCTTCGGGCGCAGGGCAGGGGCTGGCGAGCGGCCTTGCCGTCGCGGACTCGCCAGAGTCCGTCCGGCCCGATCGCGATGAGGCCGGACTGTGTGGCGCACATGATGGCGATCGGCTGCGTGACGTCATCGATCTTCTGGAGTGACGTTTCCGCCGATCGGTAGAGACCGTTCCACGCGCCGATCCAGACGGTGCCGGCGTCGTCGACGGTGACGTCGAATGTGGGTCCGGCGTCCGCGGGTTTCATCAGGGCGAACCATTTCCTTGCGCCCTTGTCCAGGCGGAAGGCCCCGGCGCCGGTGGCGGCCCAGACGTTTCCGGCCTGGTCCGCGGCGACGGCGCGGACGTCGTTCATGGCGGGTTGGTCGCCGATGACGCAGGGCTGGTGGATTTCCTGTAGGAAGGGCTTGTCCGAGACGGCTGCCTCGGACATTTGAGAGGCAGCAGCCACGAGGAGGGCGAGCCACCCGGGGACGGTCTTGTTCGTTGTGTTGCGCATCGGAGCGACTCACTGTAAGAGGGCCGAGCCAGGATACCGAAGGGATCCGGCGACGTTGATTCGAGCACGTGTCGGTGAGAAGGCCCGGTCCACTGTCGGGTCGTCGGTAGAGAACACGCGCTTGTTCCAGGCCACGGGGGCATCCTACCCTCCCAGCGCGATTTCCGCGAGGCACCCGTGCCAGCCAGCTTCGACACAGGCACCATCGCGGAATCGCTCTAGCGGTAATGGGACCATGGCACGGAGCCGCCGGGCGGTCAGCCGGGATGCGCACGGCGATTGAAGGGCTCCGTACGGTGTACTGGCAGGGGAGCATCCGGAGTTCCTTTCGGGGAACCGCGGATCGGTCGTCTAGGCCCTCCTTATGAGCGCCGCCTTCCCGACGAGCGCGCGAATGTGGGACGGCGTCGTCCCGCAGCATCCACCGACGACCCTTGTGCCAGCCACGACGAGAGACGGCAGGTACTTCGCCATCCGCTCTGGGGTCTGTCTGAAGACGGTGCGTCTGTCGAGCAACTCGGGCAGGCCGGCGTTGGGTTTGATCCAGATGGGTTTGGACGTTCCCGAATGGAGCTGTTCGGCCACCCGGACCATCGCTTCGATTCCGGCGCCGCAATTCGCTCCGATGAGATCCGCGCCGGCTGCATCGAGCTCGGCGGCGGCTCGCTCGGGGGTGGCGCCCATCATGGTCGCGATTCCACGAGGTCTTCCTCCATGATAGCCTGCTCTCAGTCATTAGGATCGATTGCGTCCGGATCCAGGGCGTAGAGCCGGTTGTCGGGCGAGAGGAACCCGGTTCCCTCGGCGATGTTGCCCTTCTCGGCGACGTCGGTCTCCTTGAATACGTCCGCCCGCGAATCGGCGTGACCGTCGCACCAGGTCACGTTGGTCTTGTCGAGATGGCGATACCCCTGTGTCCCGGCGGCCCGGCCGAAGAAGCCGGAATCCCGCAGCCCCGGCCACGGGGCCCGCATGAACTTGTTTGCCCCGGCGGCGTACTGGCCGTCACCGAAAAGGGCGCACTGATCGGGTCGGCGCACGTCCGTAACCCGCGCCGGCGGGATGAAGCCGTTTGATCCGAGCTCCGGCACGAAGCCGATCTGCCCCCCGATGTAGCTCGTGTTGTAGTTGTAGCCCGTGTAAGGATCGCCGGGCGAGTTGGCGCTGCCGTCGAACGACGGACACTGCTGGATCTTCATGATCGTCCTTCCCTGCCACAAGAAGCCGGGCTTGACCGTGAACGAATCGGTCGACCAGTTCTTGGTCACGATGAAATCCCAATACCGATGCACCACCTTGCCGGGCGTGCTGACGTCCATGTTGAGGAAGGCGATCGGGTAATAGTCGTTCTGATCGTTGGCGTAGTTGTGGGCGGCAATCGCCATCTGCCGGAGATTGCTCAGGCAGGTGGTGGACCGCGCATGCTCCTTCGCGCGCCCGAGCGCCGGAAGCAGAATCGACAGCAACAGGGCGATGATCGCCACGACGACGAGCAACTCGATGAGGGTGAACGCACGCGGCTGCCGCATTGATTCGCGTCCTCCGACGTTTGAGCACGTCCGGGCCGAGAGGCGCGCCGGCGAAGCTCTCGCGCCCCCGGCCCGTTCGACGACCGGGCCGTCATTGCGCCCGGCGCCTTCGGCCCCTCAGGAAGACAGCCAGCGCCGCGGGCAGGGGAAGGGGGAGAACCATCTCGAGTGCGCTGCCGCACTTGAAGGCTGCCTCAACCTGCCGGTCGCACATCATCACGATCGTCGTGACGGTGTTCGTATCCTCCGCGGCGTGGTTGGCGTCGCCCGGGAAGTTGGGGTCGTAGATCACCCATCGATTGAAGGCCTTGCCCTCGATGGGCGTGGCGGTGAGGGTAACGACCTCGTTCAGGAGGTATGTCGTCGGCGGGTCCGCGACGGGATCGGGCGAGAGGGTCACCTCGCCGTAGGTCTCGTTCACCTTGGTCAGATCGAGCACCACTCCGGGCGCGACATCGGAAAAGGCGTCGATCTCGGTTGTCGCCGAGCTGCCGGGACGGTCCTGCACGCGCACGTACTGGATCCAGTCGAGGCCGAACACGCCGATGTCGAAGCCCGTGCCGCCGGCCGAGCCGTTGTACGCGTCGCACATCTGCCGGACGGTCTTGCCGATGAAGCCGGACTCCGACACGCTCGGATCGTTTGGATTGATGGGCCGGGTCGGATCGGTCGGTCCGCCCCAGTAGGCGTTCCACGTTCCGAGATTGGGGTCGGCGTCGTTCGGATCGTCCACCGGCACGCGTCCCAGTGTCGGTCCGAAGTCGTCGGCCCAAGGACCATCGGTGAACGTGTACCACGGGCCGTTGGGGTCCTGGGCCACGCTGACGATACCGGGCTCCTTGAATAGGCCATAACCGCAGGTGACGGAGTTGGGATCGCCGTTGGTCCAGCCGTTCACGCCGTCGATGATCTGAAAGGCGTTGCCGAAGACGACGAAGTCCACGCCGTAGGGATTTCGGGGATCGTTCTCGATTGGCCGGTTGAACCTCACGACTAGCTCGCCGCCGTTGCCGATCGTAACCAGTTCGTAGTACCGAAACGATGGGTAGACGTGGACGACCGGCGTGGGCATCTCGAGCGGGATGTACCATGCATCGCCCGTCGTATCGACCGTCGGGCGGCCCAGGGCGCTGTTGGGGTCGTTGAAGGGCTTTCCGGTGATCCAGTCACCGCCGATGCCCGTCCCGGCGGTGTATGAAACGACCTGTGTCGCATACGAGTTCGGATCGCTCGGATCCGCCTGCGCCGCACCGCCACACAGAAGCACACAACCCAGTGCAACGGCGATTCTGTCGTGCGTCATGTCATATCTCCTTGCCTTTGCGATTCCTTCTCCCATCCGTGGCCACAAGGACACTCCCCAAAGGTGACGTGTCGCCTCTTTGTCATTGGTACGGACATAACCATCACTTTCCGCCATAAAACATTACTTTCAGGAAGTTCAGCATCTCCTACCATTCCGTTTGATATCCATCATGTTGTTGTCCGTTTCCTGTATGGTAGTTCTTGCTATTAAACTCGAATATCCCCATTCTTCGGCGAAGTTGGTCTGTCATGGCCGGATGGCGGTCGACATATTCGGCCATTCGACGGGTCAGCCGATCAAAATGCACCAGGAGAGCGGGAATGTCCGGGGTTGCCGCAGGATCATAAAGCAAATGACAAGGACAGAAGCTGCCGACAAAGAGCTCACGCGCAAGAGCCAACTCGGCTAACGCCTGCTGCGATACCTCCAAATACCCGGCATACTCCTGCAAGACCGGGAAGAACTTGCTGAACCAGAACAGGAATCCCTCGTCCGCCTGCTCCCAATCCTTCTCTCGCTGCTGGGCAACCTCGGGATTGAACATCACCATAATGGCCGCTACCTTCACAGGGTTCCGTTCACTATCACAACACGGGGCAAAACTTCTGGGGAATTCCGCCCCGCGCCCAATACATCAAGAACTCAAGCGTTCCTTTTCCTTCGTACACCGAGCAGCAATCCGCCAAGACCGAGCAGCGCCATCGTCGCCGGTTCGGGAACGGCGGAGACGCGAAACCCGAGGTACGAGCGCTCGCGCGTCGGGTCGGTTGAGTTGTGGGTCGACGCGAGCAGGAAGTCGACATTGTTGTAGAACGCCCCGCCCCGCAAGACGCTACACGACCCGTAGTCGATGGCCTCGCTCCATTCGTAGACGTTGCCGCCCTGGTCGAACGTGCCGTAGGGGCTGTCGGAATTCTCCCACTCGCCGACCACCGTGCGTATGTACGGGCTGCCCATGCCGTCGGTCCCGCCATCGCCATCGTACGTGGCGTAGTTGCCGGGGTCCGTTCCGCCCTCCACGAAGGGGTCGCCGGTCGTGCTCAGATTCCCGCTGTTGTTGACATAACCCGGGGCCGTGTTGCTGCTGGTAGGATAATCGTAGTAGCTACTTGTGCCCGGGTCGTAGTACGCCGCCTTGTACCACTCGTCCTCACTGGTGAGCGCCCACTTCCAGTCCGCCTCACGGCTGACGGCCAGCAGACCGGCATTACTTGTCGCGCCGTTGAGGAAATACGCTCCGTCCTCGGTGGTGCTCAGGCCCTGCGCGCCGGTGGGTTGGCCGTTGTGCAGCCAATTCGCAAATCGCATGGCGTCGCCAATCGAGACGTAGTTCACCGGGCGGTTTGCCCAGTCCCCCGCCACGCTGTACGTGTAGCTGCCCGACGAGCCGCTCTGCTGAATCTTGCAGCCGTAGCTGTTCGTCCACATGTCCGCGTTGTACAACTCGTAGGTGTCTGTGACGGCCACGGCGTTGAGAAATTCGCAGTACTGCCCGGCCGTCACCTCGTACTTGCCGATGTTGTATTCGTAGGCGACCGAACCGTAACCAGGGCTTTGGTACCTTGTATCAGCCGCGTTGCCCGGATTACCCACGTGGACGGTCTTCAGGCTGGTCAAACCCGTGCCCATATTGAATACATTCGCGGAGGCTATCGTCGTCGACAAAGACACCGCCGCAATCGCGGCGACGACATATGCGGGCGAACCCGCCTTGTGCTTGATGCACATCTTGCTTGGTCCTCGCTTTGTGCTCGGGCTCACAGCCCGTCTTGTGCTTTTTCAAAAAGAGTCCTTTTCCTGCGCCAGTCACGATCGGGGGAAAGGGCGGGAAGGGCCGCCGACTCCCGACCCCTCCTCGTCCGTTCCGTATGGATTACGCGCGCCTCCTTCGCCGCGCCAGTAGACCCGCCCCTGCGAGGCCCAGCAGCGCCATCGTCGCCGGTTCGGGAACGGGCGCGCCGAAGGCCACAAGCTGTCCGCCGCTGATGGTGTAGAGGTTGCCGTTGGCTAGAGCGAACTGGCCGCCATAGCCATTGATGGTATCAAGCAGCAATCCGGTGTCGGCGTCGAACATGCCTATCTTCGTGCCGTACTGATCGGAGCCGTAGACCACGTCCGTGCCGTCGCCGAGGTCGAAGGCGTAGGCCAGCGACTGCTGCCAGCCGCCCCAGCCCAGGTCGGACTGCCACTCGATGCCGCCGGTCGTTGCGTCGTAGGCGAAGATAAACGGGCCATCCTGGAACTCGGCCCCGGCCACATAGATCAGATCGTCGTCGCCAAGCGTCGGGCGATAGTCGCCCGACGGGGCGCCGAGGTCGCCGGTGTAAGAGACGGTCGAGCCGTCCGAACCATCGGCCACGAGCATGCCGGCATAGTCGTAGAAGTTGTATCCGCCGGCGATCACGCGGTCGTTGACGGCGTCATAGGTGATTCCGCCGAAGCTCAGAGCATAGAAGGAGCCGGCACTGTAGCCGTTGTTGCCCCAGGTGGTGTCGATCTGGCCCGTGGCCGCGTTGATGGCGACGATGCCGCCGTACCCATCGGCCCAGCCGCCTTCCACGCCGACGGTGGTGTAGATCAGGCCCTCGGCGGGGTTGTAGGCCACTTCGCCCTGGCCCTGGCCGGTCATGTCCAACGTCCAGGCCTGGCTGCCGTCGGCAACGTTGATGGCGTGCAGCCGCGTCCCGCCGCCGAAGCTGCCGTAGGTGTGCTGGAAGATCAGGCCTTCGCCGTTGAGGCCCAGGCCCGGAACGATCGTCGGGGAGGCGTTGACGACGCTGGCGTAGGTCTCGCCACTGGTGCTCATCGTCGTCAGGTGGTAGGGCTCGGACCACAGGGACGCTCCGGTGGTGGCGTCAAAGCGGTAGACGTACTCGCCCGAGCCCATATAGACCGAGTTGCCGGCCACATCAGCCGACGGGCTGGACCATGAGCCGAACGCGGCCGGCGCGACGGCCGACGACCAGAGTTGCGTGCCGTCGATTTCGCTGAAGGCCGTCACGGCCCCGTTGCTGGAGTAGCAGAAGACCTTGTTGTTCATGACGACCGGCGCCGAGGCGCTCGATCCCATGAAACCCGCGCCCAGGTCGCTGCCGACCTGAAAACGCGGGGTGCTGTAAACACCCAGGTCGGGCCCCGTCGCCGCCTGGCCTCCAAAGCCGTTGCCTTGGTGGAACTGGCTCCAGTTGTTGTCAACCTGCGCCATCGCGACCGGACACAACCAGACAATCACGGCGCTACAACCCATGATCAGAACTGCCGTCTTAGCTATGTTCGAATTCATGATCTTGCTCCAGTCTCAAGCAAAAGTCTCGCGTCCTAAAGGTCACAGAACAGGAATACGCCGCCGCACTTCAACAGGGCAAAAGGTCAGAGCGCGGAAGGCTATCCCCGAACGTTCTTCCGCCTTTTGAGCGTCCCTACGGCTCCCAAGGCCAGCAACGCCACCGTCATCGGCTCGGGCACGACGTTGATCACGCCGACACCCAGACCTGCCGGGAGGCGAAAATCGAATCCGCCCGTTCCGGTGGTCATCCAGTTGTCCAGAATCCCGTGGTCGGCGGCATACGCCAGCCCCGTCGTCGGATCGATCAGCGAAGTCGCTTCGTCCGAATACGCACCGTTGCCGGGGATGTCCACGAGGCGAACGTACTGTATGTCGCCCAGGTCCACGGTCCCGTCTATCACGAACGGATCGCTCAACAGGTCGTCCAGATCAAACGGTGTGCCGTAGCCGCCGGCGTGTTTGCCGGCCAGGTTATAGATGTTGGACGTGTCGTACCCGGCGAACGCGCCTGATCCCTGGACCGGCGCCGTGTTCAGCGACACCGACGGGAAACGAACGAAATTCGTTCCGTCGGAGGAGACCTCGACATAGGCCAGTTCCATGAACAATCCGTTGGGCGAACCGAACGTAAACCCGTTCTCAAACACGGCGAAGTCCGCTCCGTCTCCGTTGTCGATTCCCGTGGGGAACGTCACCGTCAGGTATCCCACCGGGTCGCCGGCGGCGATCTGCGTGGCATCCAGGTCGCCCAGGCAGTTATAGCCCGTCGTCGAAATCGACGTGCTGCCCCGCGGGGCGAAATACGTGCCCGATCCAATCGGAAGAATCTCGTCGGCCCATTCCACGAACAGCGAACTGCTCGAAGGAACAGCCGGGTCGATTGCGTTCGCGGTGTCGGTCGGGCCGGAATACGGGCCGGCGAACGCCGACGAGATGCAGAACAGCACCCCCGCAAAGGCGGACGAATACATGAAGGCTCTCATAATGATCCACTCCTGCAGGATGGCAGAGACCATCCCGCGAAAACGCGGGCCAGGGCGTATCGGCAAATCGAAACGCCCGCACGATACGCCCAAGCCGCCTGTGGTGTTGAAAACTATGCACGTCTCCCTCGACGCACTACCAGGCTCATTCCGCCGAGCCCCAGCATCGCAACCGTGATCGGCTCAGGCACCACGTCCACGAAGCCCGTGATCTCGCCTTGGAGGTTGTACGGGTCGCTGATCTTGACGTACTGGATCCAGTCCAAGCTGACCGGATTGCCATACTCGTCGGTGAGCCAGTCCAGGTCGAAACCCGTGCCGCCGGCGGATCCCTCATACAGGTCGATCGCGCCGGGGACGTACTCGCCGAACTCATCGTAGTATCCGGCCACCGTCAGGCCGCCGAAGTCCGCGCCGGTCAGGTTGGGGTTGACGGGCTTGGTCCAGTCCAACTCCTGACTCGTCCAGTCGTGGGCCACGCTGTCCCACGCGAAGGGCTGCGTGGGGAAGTAGTTGTCCGCTGAGACGATCGGCCAGATGGGATTGCCTTCGCCGTCCGTCTCCTGCACGAAGGTGTACCAGGGACCGTCGGCGTACTGGGCCACGCTCACCGTCACCGGCTCGGAGAAGATGTTGCCGGTGGCCATCGGGGTGCTGCTGCCGGCTTGCTTGATGTGATACTCTTCCATGTTCGTGTCCGGGTAATTCGTCCCCTCCACGCCGACGAAGAAGGGGTTACCGTGCACGATGAAGTCGATCCCCCAGTGATACGCCCCTGCGTCATCGGCGTTGTTGACGATCGGCTCGTCGAACTCGACGACGATCTGCCCGCCGCCTCGAAGACCGGTTCCGTTGTTCGTCGTTGGGTTTCCGCCCGTGTAGGGGGTATTGGCGAGGGTGGCATCATTGGTGCCCTTGTACCACGCAGGCCAACACATATGGATTTCGCGGAACGTCGGATTCGACCAGTTCGTGTCGTCTCGATCCAGGGTGTTTGGCTTTCCCAGCACCGCGTTCGGATCGTTCCACAATGCACTGGAATGGAATGGTCCGAACGTCAGATCCTCGACGATATGGTCTGCCCAAGGATCAGTTGCCCGTGCCGGCGGCGGCGCGGCCACAACGATCAGACAACAGGCCAGCGCCGCGGTACAAGTTGGGTTGGGATGCCGTTCGGCGCCGAACTGTGCGCGCACCTTCCTCCTCATTGAACACTACTCCCTTGGCAGCTCATCGCCCCGCGCGATACACTAGGGGCAGGTATGAAAAGACAGATCGCCCACGCGGCGGTCTGCTCTCGCCGGAACGGGCGGTTAGGCTGCCAGGCTGAGGCCGCCGTTCCGGCTTTTCTATCATTGAATGCCTTCGACGAACCGTCGGAACGCGTCCGAGGGCAAGGCACAAAAAAACCTCACGCTCCGTTGGAACGTGAGGTTCAATCATCACTATCGGCGGACCCACACTCAGCGCCGGGGCCGCCCAGCGAGGTCGACTCACTCCACGAAGTCGATACCGTCATCACAACGTCGGCAGGTCTTCTGGCTCTCGGATCGTTCTACTTGCCGGGCCTTCCCACCCATGTTGGGCAGTGGCTCTGGTCCGGCGTTCGTCCCCGATCACAGCGGCGGGGCCGCGACGGATTCACACCGTCTTCCCTATTGACGGTTGCCTTTCGGCAACCACCGACATCGGCCATATTCAGTTGCACAGCTTGAGCATAGTATAACCCAGGATCTCCACCTGTCAACCTAGAGGCGCAGGATGCGAGGTCAAAGCTCGAGCGTCGTCGCACGGATCCCGCGCCGCTATGTGTCGAGGCACCACTCATGGTTTCCGCTGAACCAGCTCAGCGTGAAGCCATCTCGTTCGTACCGACCGAGACTCAGCGCGAAGTGCTTTCCATCCGCGTATGTGGAGTATCGCCACCCGCCGAAGTCCGCGGCAGGAAGGACGATTCCAGTGGTTTTCAGTTCAGAGGGGTATGCCCCCTGCTGTTTCTTGTATCGCTCGATCTGCTCGACAATCGGAAGTCCCTGCGCCTTGAGGCGTGCAATCTCGACATCGCTTGGTGGACCGCTTGGCACCAGTACTGCTAGGAAGATGAGGCAGGCAGCGAAGGCAAGAGCGAGGAAGCCGAACAGCGATAGCAGGACGGCGAGAGTTCCCTTCGTCAGCCCTCCAATCAGACGTATCAGGGCACCATTCATATTTGGCAGCCCTCACTGATAGTGCCTGGCGGGCGGTGGCCGCTCCACAGGAATTTGGCTGATGCCTGGAGCCTGAGGTCTTGAATCACACATCAGGACGCGCGGCCACATGCCTACCGTTTCAGTCGAATCTTGGCCAGATAGATGCTGGTTCTTCCTTCGTGGCTGGCGTAGTAGCTCATCCAGAGCAGGTTATCGTGGTAGACGAAGCCGGGGTAGCTGGTGTCGCCGCCGCTGGGGAGGGTCAGGACCGGCTCGTAGGTCTTGGGGCCGAAGCGGGCCAGGACCGTCTTAGCGCCGCCGGGGTAGCTGCGGCTGCCGGCCCACATGCTGCCGTCGGGCAGGATGATGAAGTCCGGCCCGCCCAGGTGGTGTTTGGTCTTGTGCCACGACCACTGCGTATAGGGCGGCTTGCTGGCGCCGATCCAACCGCACTTGTCGTTCGACTCGCGGCGGACGAGGGCGATCATGGTCGCGTCGGGCAGGAATCTGAGGGTGGTTTCGCCGGCGTAGCCGTCGACCTCGAGGTCGCAGATCCTGTCGTAGTGTAGCCCGTCGGTCGTGACGAAGAGGGCCTGGCAGTACTTGCGCTGCTTAGCCTTGAAGGCGGCCGAGTTGTACGAGACGCCGTAGCCCTTGCCGTCGTGCCAGGTAACGCGCCACAGCCATTCGCCCTCGGAGAGGACACGTTGAGTGGGCGTCCAGCTCTTACCGTCCTTGGAGAAGGCCACTCTCGGCTGGCGTCCTACGAGCTTGCCGTCTCGATAGACCGATCCGCCGGCGACGATCATGAGCCGCTGGTCGGGCATGATGGATATCTTCGGGTCGCGGAGGTCGATGCCGTCCTCGGCGAGCAGGGCGAGGGATTCCCAGGCATCGCCGTCGGCGGAGGCGATGATGCGGATCCTTCCGTCGCCCTTGACGTGTCCGTCGGCCTCACGGAACGTGCAGAGGAACTTGCCCTTGAAGCGGATGAGGTCGGTGAAGGCGTTGTGTCCGGCGTGATCCCAGATCTTCTTGACCGAGACGAGGGTGGCGGGGGAGTCGGCGGGGGTTGCGGCCTGTTCGGCCGGTGCCGCGCAGCAGATCGCCATCGTCGCGCCAAGGCTTGCGAGTATCCCGGTCCGCCAGCACTCATCGCCGAATAGATGTATCGCCATGTACTTCTCCTTGTCGGACGTGCGTCAATTAACCGTGCCAAGATGGTAAGGCTTCGCGGAGGTTCTGGCAAAGCGATGTGACGGTCGCGGTGGAGGGGCAGTAGAATGCGACAGGGGACAGACGGCGGGGCGATCGAGAATCGCGCTTGCAGTCTTACCGAGGCGGTGGTCGTGGGCAAGGGCGGGATTCGAGTTGGCATCCAATAGAGCGGCGGCGCGGGGCGGGACGATGACGGGGCACGCGGAGAAGAGCCGGGAATACGAGGGCTTCGAGCAGGGGCCGATTCGTCCTCCGAGCGAGGCCGAGAGCTTGCTGATTCGCGTGACGCGGAACTGTCCGTGGAACAAGTGCACGTTCTGCCCGGTGTACAAGACGGCGCGGTTCTCGATCCGTCCGGTCGAGCACGTCAAGCGGGACATCGACGCGGTGCATGCGCACGTGACGAGGCTCACGGCGATGGCGGAGCAGACGGGCGGCGTGACGCGCGAGGATCTGCGGGGGCTGTACGAGGAGGGACCGTCGTCCGATCGTCAGGCTCTAGCGGCGGCGATCGATTGGGTGTTCGTCGGGAAGATGCGATCGGTCTTCTTGCAGGACGCCAATAGTCTGGTGGTCAAACCGGCGGCGCTGGTGGAGATCCTGACGCACTTGCGAGAACGTTTTCCGGCGATCGAGCGGATCACTTCATACGCGCGATCGCAGACGGTGGCGAGGATCAGCGATGATGATCTGCGTGCGATCGGCGAGGCGGGTTTGAACCGGATTCATATCGGCATGGAGTCCGGCTCGGACGAGGTGCTCAAGCGGGTTCGCAAGGGGGTGACGAAGGCCGAGCACGTGGAGGCGGGGCAGAAGGTCAAGCGCGTGGGGATCGAGCTGTCTGAGTACGTCATGCCGGGCTTGGGGGGCAGGGCGTTGTCGAGGGTTCACGCCTTGGAGTCGGCCGACGCGTTGAACCGGATCGACGCGGATTTCATTCGTCTTCGGACGTTGGCGATTCCCGGGAGCGTGCCGCTTTTCGAGGAGTACGACCGGGGCGAGTTCGACAAGTGTACGGACTTGGAGGTGGCGGAGGAGACGCTGGCGTTCATCGAGGCGTTGGACGGCGTCACGAGCGCGGTGAGGAGCGATCACATCTTGAACCTATTCGGCGATCTGGAGGGCGTGTTGCCGGGCGACAAGGATCGGATGATCGGTCTTCTCCGCCGGTTCATCGAGATGACGCCGGAGCGGCGGATGCTGTATCAGGTCGGTCGGCGATGCGGGATCTTCGAGCGGATGGATGACTTGGGGGACGCGGCGCGGGCGGGGGAGGCCGATCGGGTTTGTCGGCAGTTCGGCATTACGCCGGCGAACGTCGACGCGGTTACGGACCAGCTCATGCGGCGGTTCATTTGAGCGGCCCGCGGCAACGAATGAACCGTGTGCTCCTCGAAGACCCTCGATGGGTGGTTTACGGCGTCAGCCGTCGGAGACAGGAACCCAGGCCTGAATTCGAGTCCCCCACCGCTGAAGCGATGGGCCACCCATTCTAGGCGATTTGCCCAAGCATTCCTGCAGACAGTCTAGCGGGCGCAGTAGGCTTCGTTTCCCGTGACGGACTGGACGGTGACGTTAGCGCCGGAGCGGATGACGAACTCGCTCAGGCCGACGTCGGTGCAGGGGTTGCCCCAATCGTACGTGTAGCCGAGTCGGGTCCACGGATATCCATTCTCGCCGTAGGAGCTTTGCTTCTGCGCGTTGAACCAGTCGACGTAGTTGGGATCGAGGGCGACGAAGAGGTCGGACACGGGGAAGTCGAGTCCGGCCTCGTGGTCGGTGATCTCGGGGTCGGGGCTCGGTCTGAAGAGGTCGTTGGGGTCGGCCCAGAGCTCGACGAATCGCGTCTTGCCGTCGTTGGGCGGCAGGCCGAGGAGCTGCTCGAGTCGGAGCGTCAGGTTGCCGGGGGCGATCCAGTGGGTGCGGCAGAACTCTTGGACCTCGGGCACGGCGGTTACCCAGACGTCGCGCGTGAGCTGGGTTTCTTGGCCGACGAGGTTGTCGTAGCCGTCCCAGTCGGTCCAGGTGACCGTGAGGACTCGGCTGTCGCCGGGTTGACCTTCCCAGATGACGTCGTCGTTGTAGGCGGCCAGGGCGGTCAGGTCTTTGGAGATCTCGCCGGGTTCGGCGGTTTGGGCGTCCTTGACGGCGTTCTCGAAGGCCTCTTCGAGATCGGGCGTGGGGAGGCATCCGACGATTAGCGTGAGGAGCAGGAGCGAGTGGAACAGGTGGGTCAGGTTTCTCTTCATCTTTGGTCTTCCTTTCGGGTGTGCCGGTGCCGCGGACTTCGAGCCTTCAGAGAAAGCAGGCAAGGATGCCTGCGTTACACGAGCGCGTCGGCGGCGATGTCATTACGTTCTCAGGTGTTATCGGCAGGGCGGGGGGCGGCTTGATCAGTACGTGAGATGGGATCGGGGGGAGTTGGGTTCGAAGGTCGGCTGCTTAGTACGTAAACACTTTAATAACAAATAGTTACAGAAATGCCAGTCCTTCAGAAGTCCTTGGGCGGATCTCAGTAGGCGCCATACTCTAGGGCGGCGTCGTACATGGCTTCGATGTTTTCCGGGGGGACGCCGGGCTGGATGTTGTGGACTTGTGCGAAGACGAAGCCGGCATCGGGGGCGAAGTCTTGGGTTCGGCGTTTGACCTCGGCGCGGACGTCGTCGACGGCGCCTCTGGGCAGGACGGTTTGGGTGTCGCAGCCGCCGCCCCAGAAGATGAGGTCCTTGCCGAACTCGGCGGCGAGCTTCTTGCTGTCCATGTTGGCGGCGGAGACTTGGACGGGGTTGAGGACGTCGACGCCCATCTCGATCAGGTCGGGGATGAATGCGTAGACGGAGCCGCAGGAGTGGAGGAAGAGCTTGGCGCGGGTCATCTTGGATTTCATGAAGCCGTAGAGCTTGCCCAGGTAGGGCTTGACGACGGATCGGAACATGTCGAGGGAGAGCTGGGGGCCTTGCTGGGTGCCGAGGTCGTCATTGACGACGACGACGTCGAGATAGGGTCCGAGGGCGTCGATGTAGTGCTCGAATTCCTGCATGTGGGATTCGGCGAGGGTGTCCATCAGGGCGCGGGCGAGGGTTTCGTTCATGGCGAGGTCACACATGAAGTTGTCCATGCCGCGGATGAGCTGGGCCTGGGCGTAGATATGTCCGCCGAAGACGCCGGCGATGGCGTAGTCGGTTTCCTCGTGGATCTGCTTGGCCCTGGCGGTGAGGTCTTCGATGGTCTGGTCGAGCCAGGGGGAGCGGTCGAGCATCTTGAGGAGGGGGGTGTAGTTCTTGATGTCCTCGGGCGTCTGGATGAAGGGGCAGATGGGCCCGGTGGGGGAGAACCAGGCGGCGTCGGCCAAGCGTTTGATGAGCGGCTTGCCGTCGGGCCCCATGAGGACCTCGGACCCGTCGTCGAGGCGCTGGGGGTTCCAGCCTTCGGGGACCTCGCAGGCCGAGCCGTCGGGGAGGGTGGAGGGCTTCCAGGTTTTGGGCTCGAAGGAGAGTCGGACGACGTCGGCGGAGAAGCGTTGGCGGACGCTTTCCTCGACGGAGGCGAGCTGCATGTAGACGTGGAAGAGTCGGGTTTGGCCGTCTTGGATGCCCAGGTGACTCTTGACGGCGTTGTAGGCGATGCCGTGCAGTCCGGTGACGTCGGTGCCGCCGCAGTCGATGGGGACTCGGTCGGGCTGTTCGCGGTTCAGGACGGCGCGTATCCGCTGTCGTGGCGTCATCGGGTTGGGCTCCTTCGGCTCTTGCGGACGAAGCGTCCGTTTGACCAACCGTCGCGATCGGGATAGGTCGCAGGAATCGTCGCATTTGCGGCGGGGTGCGTCAACCGTGGCGCGGAGGCGCGGGGGTGAAGCGGGGGGACAAGGGCTTCGATTCCGCTATAATCCGGCTTGAGGGGTCCGCGGAGGGTCCTGGGGGGTTCATTCGTGAGTCTGTGAGGGAGGACACCATGAGGATTTCGCCATGTCGTTTGCTTCCAGCGTTGTCTTCGTTTGCCGTGGTCCTTGTGACGGTCGGTTGCGCCGCCCAGGAGAAGGAGCCGTTTACGGTGGTGCTGCTTCCGGACACGCAGAACTACTCGGACAAGTGTCCGGAGACGTACATGGCTCAGACGGAGTGGATCAAGGCGAAGGCGAAGGAGGAGAACATCAAGTTCGTCATCCACCTCGGGGATATTGTCCAGCACGCGGAGAACGAGGACGAATGGCAGAGGGCGGATCGCGCGCAGAAGGTTCTCGACGGCATCGTGCCCTACAGCATGGCGCCGGGCAATCACGACGTCGACAAGCAGTTCTCGACTAAGGGCCTTAAGAAGGTGACGAAGGTTACGCGGGGGACGTCGCTCTACGACAAATATTTTGGTCCGCAGCGCTTCAAGAAGTATCCCTGGTACGGCGGGCACAAGGGGGCTTCGAACGCGAACAACTACTGCTTCTTCGAGGGGGGCGGGATGAAGTTCATGGTGTTGAGCCTGGAGTTTGCCCCATCCGACGAGACGCTGGCGTGGGCGAATGACGTTGTCGACAAGCATCGGGATCGGCAGGTGATCGTGGCGACGCACTTTCATCTGCGCGTGGGGAGTCGCCCCAAGGATGTCGACCCCTACGGCCTGAAGGGCAACGTGGGCGAGGCCGTCTGGAACAAGCTTATCCGCAAGCACGAGAATATCTTCATGATCGTCTGTGGGCACGTGAGCGGGGTGTTTCACCAGACGGCGGTCAATGATGCCGGCCGGCGGGTGCACGAGATTCTGGCCGACTACCAGAGGTTGCCGAACGGCGGGGACGGATGGCTGCAGTTGGTGAAGTTCGTGCCGGCCGAGGGCAAGATCAAGGTCATTGCGTACTCGCCCAAGCTGGACAAGTACGACGATGTGTGGCTGGATATGTATGAGGGGAAGAAGCTGGATGGGTACAAGGGGGAGAAGACGTATACGCTGGAATGGGACATGGGGGGCAGGAAGCTCAAGAAAGCGGGGTAGAGCGGCTCTTAGTCGGGTAATCTTGTGTGTCACCTGCATCGTTGCCTGCTTGGGCAGGCTGGAAGCCTGCGTTACGACGGCGCGAGACTGACCTGGAGGCACCGGCGCGGGTTCCGGGGCGGGGGGCTGATGGCCGTGGGGGGGCAAGGTCCATGATCGGGGCCGAGTTGCGCGCGGTTGCCTGGAATTGACAGCGGTTCCAGGGTATCCTAGATAATGGTGGCGCGTCGCGGCCCACCTGATAGGGACTCTCTTTCTAAGGACCCCCCCATGCCATATGAAGACAAGACAATCGTCTGTCAGGAGTGCGGCCAGGAGTTCGCGCACACGGCGGAGGATCAGGAGCGCTACGCCGAACGGGGTTTCGTGAACGACCCGAAGCGATGCCGCGAGTGTCGTGAGAAGCGAAAGGCCCAGGGCGATCAGGTTGCCAGCGAGGACGACAAGCTGCTGGAGTGCATCGATTGCGGACGTCAGTTCGTGTTCTCGGCCAAGGATCAGGCCTACTACGCCGAGCGGGGGTTCTCGAACGAGCCGAGGCGCTGTAAGGAGTGTCGCGACAAGCGTAAGGCCAACGCGGCCAAGAGTCGGGCGAGGTCCGGCGGCGGCGGGGGGGGTGGCGGCGGTCGGGGCGGACGCGGTCCGAGCCGGCATCCGTACCGAAGCGATCGGCCGGCACGAGAGTCCTACGAGGCCGTCTGCGCCGAGTGCGGGGCCAAGACCACGGTACCGTTCAAGCCGGCGCAGGGGCGGCCCGTTTACTGCCGAGATTGTTTTCAATCCAAACGACGCTGAGGCCGGGCCCTCGGAGACTGACTTCCTGTTGGGCAGGTCTGTCCAGATGACGCGTTGATCCGAGTGGCATGACTCCACGCCGCGGGCCCATGCCCCCTTCGGGGGTGGTTTGCGCGTCGGAAGGGCGTGTCCTGGCGGCGCGTTCTCAATTCTCGTCCGGGCGTGTCGAGGCGAACGATCCCGGGGTATCTGACCGTGGGACTTCATGAACGATTCCGCCGGTACGCCAATCGCCGCGCGGCGGATCCGCGCGGGTGGCTGCTCGCGCTGGCGCTGCTGCCGGGCTGTATCCCACCGACGACGCCGTTGAGCGGGAGTCCTTGGGCACGATACGTGATCGACGATGCGTCGCAGGGCGCCGACGGGGTTCGGCCGGCGGATATTAACGGCGACGGGCTGCCTGACATCGCCACGGGTTGGGAAGAGGGCGGGCGGGTTCGCGTCTGTCTGAATCCGGGACCGGCGATGGCGCGTGGTCGGTGGCCGGCGGTGACGGTCGGGGAGGTCGGCTCGCCCGAGGACGCGGTCTTCGTTGACGTCGACGGTGACGGCGCGAAAGACGTGGTCAGCTCCTGTGAAGGCGGGGGGCGGAGCATCTGGTTTCACTGGTCGCCGACGGATCGCGCGCAGATCCTGAATCAAATCGCCTGGCAGACAGAGGCGTTGCCTCCGGCGCGAGACGCGAAGCCGTGGATGTTCACACTGACGATGCAGGTTGACGGCCGGTACGGCGTGGATCTGGTTTCCGGGGCCAAGGGAGACGACGCGGAGGTCGGGTGGTTCGAGTCGCCCGCGGACGCGCGCACCCTTTCCGGGTGGCGTTGGCACCCGATGTATCGTGCGGGTTGGATCATGTCGCTCGTGGCGGCGGACATGGACGGGGACGGGGACGAGGACGTTCTGGTGTCGGATCGGCGGGGGGACGGTCGGGGGTGTTTGTGGTTGGAGAACCCGGGGCCGGGGTTGTTGCAGTATTTGGCCTGGGGGGTGCATCGGATCGGGGGTTCGGACCGGGAGGTGATGTTCCTGAAGCTGGTGGATTTGGACGGGGACGGGCTGGACGACGTGGTCTGCGCGACGAAGGGCGGCGGGATTCTGTTCTTCCGACGGACGGGGAACCGGTTCTTTCCGTGGGAGCGGCATGAGATTCAGCTTCCGGCGGGGGTGGGGACGGGCAAGGCGGTGAACGTCGGTGACGTGGATCTTGACGGTCGATTGGACATCGTGCTGAGCTGCGAGAACGCGGGTGGCAAGTCCGGTGTGATCTGGCTGAGCTACGTGGGGGAGGTGACGGACGGGGTGTGGCTGGCGCACGACATCAGCGGGGTGGTGGGGACGAAATACGACCTGGTGGAGCTGCTCGACCTGGACGGGGACGGCGATCTGGACGTTGTGACGTGTGAGGAGATCGAGAATCTTGGGGTTATCTGGTACGAGAATCCATCGTTGTAGAGAAGGACGGAGTACGAAGTACAAAGTATAGAAGGGGTTACTGGCCGCGGGATTACGAGGGGGGTGACGGCGCTGTGGCTCTGTCATGACGCGGGCGAGGACCTGGGGTGAGTCGCCGGTTTGGCGATGCACCAGAATGCAGCAGAATGCCCCACTTCTGGCGGCGTGGGCGTTGGGGTGAGGTTGGGGTGGCTTTGGAACGGTCCGGGCGAGGACCGCGGGTGCGTTGCCGGTTGGGCGGTGCACCAGAATGCAGCAGAATGCCCCACTTCTGGCGGTGTGGGTGCTGGGGTGAGGGGCCCGCGCCGGTCGATTTGTCGTCCATATCCTCGATGCATCCAGGCTTCTGATATGGGAATCGGCGGACTTCTTTGTAGGGCGGTCTGTCGTGCGGCGCGGAGGCACGGGTCGTGGTTGGGGGATGACCAGCCTTGGGACAGTCGGGCCCGGTGAGGGGCGCGGATGTCCCACAATGTCCCGGAATGCCCTGTTTGGCGTTCGGCGAGGTTCGATGTGGGGTCCTCCCATTGGAGGGTTTCGGTGGATCCATATCCACTATTGGGGCGCGAGACGGGCCGCGCGTCGCGCCTGGGGCGTGCTCGCGGGTGGGCACGCCGTGATGATATGGGGATCACTGATCCGAAGAAGTACGGGGTGAGCAGTACACTGGGGAAGGTTGTGGTTGGGGGTGGTGACCGGCCTGGGGACAGGCCGGCTCGGTGAGGGGGGATCGCCGGGCGCGGACGGAGCGCGGCAGCTCATGACTGGGTTCTTGTCGAAGTGGCGGATAGCGCAGGTTGTTTCGATCGAGCCGATTGCCTCTTACTGGGGCAGGGCATCGTGGGTGCGGACCCGTGATGGGGCGGTTTACGTGCTGAAGGAGAGGGAGGGAGAGCGGCAAGTCCGGCGGGAGTTCGCTCTTGTGGAGTGGCTGAGGGGGCGGGGGTTGCCGGTGGCGGTGCCGCTGGAGAGCGTGGACGGTGAGCCGTTTGCGGAGCGGGACGGGCGGGTGTTCTGTCTGTATGCCCGGCTGCCGGGTGAATCGGTTGAGGATCACTACGATGACGCGGCCGAGGGGAAGGCGAGGAGGCATGGGGAGGCGATCGGCAGGTTGCACGCGGCGCTGTGCGACTGGGAGGGGGAGGGAGACGTGGGGCTGCTGGATTTGCGCGGCGCGGTTGTGGATTGGGCGCTGCCGAGGATCAGTGCGCGCGGGGATGTTCTGGAAGTCGACCGTTTGTCGTCAATCGGCGAGGGCATCGCCCGCGACCTGGAGCGACTCGAGGGGGTCCTGCCTAGGCATCTGATTCATCGCGATATCAATCCGTCGAACATGCTGTTTGTGGGGGAGGAACTCGGCGGGATCCTGGACTTCGACATGGCCCGGGTCGGCATGATCTTTCCGCGCGGACCCGTGACCCACCACTCACGGCGACGTTGGTCACCAAGTCCTACTTGGCCTTGAGCTTTGCCCAGTCGTCGAGGAAGCGTTTGAGGCCGATGTCGGTTAGGGGGTGGTTGAGGAGCTTTTCGATGACGTTGTAGGGGATGGTGGCGATGTCGGCGCCGGCCAATGCGGCTTGGGCGACGTGCAGGGGGTGTCGCAGGCTGGCGGCGAGGATCTCGGTCTTGAAGCCGTAGTTGTCGTAGATTTGACGGATCTGTTGGATGAGCTCCATGCCGTCGTGGCTGATGTCGTCGAGGCGGCCGAGGAAGGGGCTGACGAAGGTCGCGCCGGCCTTTGCGACGATGAGGGCCTGCGTGGGTTGGAAGCAGAGGGTGAGGTTGGTCTTGATGCCTTCGTCGCGGCATCGGACGCAGGCTTTGACGCCCTCGACGATGATGGGGAGCTTGATAACGACGTTGGGCGCGACTTTGCCGAGCTCTCGTGCTTCTTTCATCATGCCGTTGCAGTCGGTGCTGGTGACTTCGGCGGAGACGGGGCCGGCGACGATGGCGCAGATTTCCTCGAGGAGGGGGATGAAGTCACGTCCTTCCTTGGCCACGAGGGAGGGGTTTGTGGTGACGCCGTCTAGGACGCCGAGGTCGTTGGCGGCTTTGATTTCGTCGAGGTTCGCGGTGTCGATGAAGAACTTCATGGTTGTGCTCCGGTGCATGAGGTCGGAAGAGACGCATGAAGGTCGCAGGAACATCCCTAGCGATGCAGCCCACGGCCCTGGCGCCGGCGCCAGTCATTGCGTTCGCCGAGGTCGAGCCTTGGCGGGCCTGCCTCGACTATCCAGCTTACTCTATTCGATGCCGGCGCTGATAGCGACCTTGCACGGCTACCTCCAACGGCATCGATGCAAAGGAGGAACGATCGGCCTGCCAGCAGGGCGCGCTTACTGATCGCAGGACCCGATGAGCATCCTGTGCCTAGCAGTGCTCAAGCCACAATCGAACGAGAACTGGCATTGCATGTCAAGGTGTTGCGCAGGCCCTTGCGGGTCTCGGGTCGAGCCGACAGGAACACGAGGGCGGTCCCTGCCGCCAGACCCGAGACCCCAAGCGATTCGGATCAGTCCGTCGGACCGGCATGCCGCGAAGCACCTCCGCAGACGGACTCACCCAGGAGCCGCAGGCTCAACCTCTGGTTGCCGGAAGCCGGACATGGCTTGCCCTCGGCGAGCCTTCTCTCCGGCGTGGTTGCTCGTCAGGGTCTCCTTCTGAGCGCGAGCAGCCCCACGAACCCCAGCGTCATGACCATCGACTGAACTAGGCTCGACCCGCATCCGGTATAGCAGTATGCGCCACGATCAATCAGTTGATCGTCGTAGGTTCGCCATGTATAGCCGTCATAGGAGACCTCTGACGTGCTATCAGTGGTTCCCGTCCCCGTGCAGGCGCCGCCCTGGACTGGCTTGTAGGCGGGGAACGGATCGTTGGAGTCGTTGTTCTCGTACAGGATGTAGAGGCCCACCTCGTTCGGATCGTTCGTCTGGAGGTCATTGGGCCCGAGTTCGGCCTCACTGCCTGTGCCGACGGCGACAAGATCGCCCAGGTACATGTTGTGGGAGACGACGAAGTCGTTCGGATACTTCGCGCCGTCTTCCGCACGAATCGCATAGGTGTCGCCGTGAACGACCGTGTTTCGGATCGTCACGTCGTTGGGATCGTCCACCGAGTCACCGAAGAGTAGTCCGTACTCTCCCTGGGCGATCGTGCAGTTGTCCAGGAGGATTCCCTTTGCGTTGCCGTCCGAGACGGGGATCGAGTCGAAGGCGCGAAAGACGCAGGCGGTGGCCTTGAACGTCGTGTCCGCGGAGTAGTTCGGATCCGCGTAGTTAGCGTCGCTGACCCCATACGTACTGAGGATCGGTCCACTGAAGGTCCCTATGAAGTAGCTCCTTTCGAGCGTTACCGTCATCGCCCATCCGTCCATGAAGCTCGCAACGTGGCTCCAGACAGACTCGATGAAGCGGCCTGTCGTGCCGTTGAACCGGCACTGCTCGATTACGAAGTTGCCGTCCTCGGGGCTCCAGTCCTCGCCGAAGCAGCCGTCCATGGAAGGCGAGCAGAGAATGTTTGCGTAGGCATCGTCATTGTCGAGGAAATCGCAGGATCGGACCACCGCGTTCGAACAAAGCCACAAGTTGTAGAAGGAGGCGTCCTCGAAGACGCAGTTGATGAATTCCGGGGGGCCGCCCTCGCGCGTCGCAACGCCCACATGGTCGATGTAGTCGAATTGATTTCCGTGGAAGTAGCAGTCCGTTACGGTCAGTCGGCACGTGCCTGTCAGCGCGGCTGAATATGCGTCGGAGTCGTAGTGGCAGATGTCGTAGAACTCGCAAGAAGTCACGGTAGCGACGGTGGGTCTGTCGCCGGCGTCATCAATGACGACGCCGTCAACGTTCAGGCCGGCTGTCGTGTGGAATATGCAGTTTTCGATCACGACGTTGCTGTCGGGAATCTCGGCAATCATGTTCGCATCCCAGCCACCCTCACCCCCTTGCTCGTAGAAACTGGTCGGCTGATTCTTCGTCGTCAGCAGTTCGTCGCGGCTATCGCAGAGATCACACCATTTGACGGTCCTACTGCCGATGAAGTCCAGCCAGAGCAGACGCCTGTACTCCTGTCCGTCGCCATCGTTGTTCCTGAATATCAGGCGTCTGTCTGCTGCGAGGCCCGTGATGGTGCACTCTTGAACGCCGTAGTCCGCCGGTGAGTTCGGTTCCGTATTGGGATCCTCCTGGTGCTCGACTTTGAGTATGGCGGCGCCGGAAAGCGCATCATTGGCGTCGAAGACCGCATGAGTATTCGCGTCAGCATGGAGTTCCAGCCTGAACTCCGGTTGCAGCCCCGGGTCCAAGAAGACGCTTGCCTGCTCCGATACGACGTAATTGCCTTCGAAGCAGATGATGCGACCTCCATCAGTGGGAATCTGAGAACACGCGTAGGCAAGGGTCGCCCAGGGATCGTTCTCCGATCCATCACCTGTGCCGTCGTCCCCCGTCGGACTGATGTAGTAAGTTGGTGCAGTCGCCTCGACCCACGTCGGCCAAGCCATGGCTATGCCAACCGTCAGAACAACGTGAAGCGTGAAAACGAGATTCGTGCGACAATTCATGATCGCTCCTCCTTTGGCCAAGGCAAATGCGAGAGGCCACGTCGCCGCGTTTTGGCCTGAAACACGCCGGCGCCCCGCCAAGCACTCTCTTCCTCATCTACCACGGTCCCGCCTATCGGGCCCGCGGCTTGCAGCGGATAGACGTGATGGGGTGGCTGGATATCGAGGTTCGCCGCTCCTCCAGCTACCTCCGAACGACACAGCCTCGGTACGCGCTGCAGACGCTTCCGCAGAACACATCGCACGCCAGTCTTCCGGCGGCCACTCCCCGGTAGGGGCAGGAAGCCGCAGTGTTGTCACCCGAGTCGTCGAGCAGATGCATAAACTTTCTCTTAAGAAGGGCTTAGAGGTTGCTCGGTGTCGCCATGGCCCTTGAGACACTGACTCCTACTGGATGTATACTGCTTGGGCGCTCGCGTCTTTCAGCCAATTAGACGTGATTCTGCTTCTCGATTCGGAGAGCGTGTCCACTGGTGGGGACGAGATGGGATTTCCCTCTATGGTTTTTGGGCGTGGCGATTTGGTTTGACCCTCTGGACTGGGATGCCCGGCGCACAACGACACCTCCTCGCGACAGCGCATGGTCGAGAGGGCAAGGCAGATTCGCGATGGCTGGACCGAGGAAACCCGCTGACGCGTCGGACCCCGGTCCTCGTCTTACTCGGTTTCCCAGGCAGCCCTGCCGGGTCTCCGTTATTCTGGCACGGGCTGCAACGTGAAGTCTAGAACATCCCCCTGATCTTGCCTTTCTTGTCGATGTCGATGTTTAGGAACGCCGGTCTGCTGGGCAGGCCTGGCATGGTTCTCATGGCGCCGCAGAGGGGGTAGAGGAATCCGGCTCCGACGGAGGCACGGATTTCCCGGATGGGGAGTCGGAAGCCCTTGGGCACGCCCTTTAGGAGCGGGTCGTGGCTGAGGGACAGGTGCGTTTTGGCCATGCACATGGGGAGCTTGTCGAATCCGGCGTCAGTGTAGGTCTTGATCTGCCTTTCGGCGATGGGCTCGTAGTCGACGCCATCGGCGCCATAGACCTTCCTGGCGATGGTTTCGATCTTGTCCTTGATCGACATGCTCAGCGGATAGAGGAACCGGAACTTGTTGGGTTTCTCGCAGGCCTTGACGACGGCCTTTGCGAGCTCCTTGGCGCCTGCGCCGCCGTGCATGAAGTGGGTGGATCTGACGGCGTCCTCCGCGCCGGCGTCGGCGGCGGCTTTTCGGACGAGCTCGAGCTCCTCGTCGGTGTCGGTGGGGAAGGCGTTGACGGCGACCACGACGGGGACGCCGAACATCTTGGCGATCTCGATGCAGCGGACCATGTTGCAGACGCCCTTCTCGACGAGCTTGATGTTCTTGGTGACGTATTCGTTGGCGAGGGGCTTGCCTGGGGTGACCTTGGGTCCTCCGCCGTGCATCTTGAGGGCGCGAATCGTGGCGACGAGGACGACGCAGTCGGGCTTGAGTCCGCTGTATCGGCACTTGATGTCGAAGAACTTCTCCATGCCGCAGTCGGCGCCGAAGCCGCTTTCGGTGACGACGTAGTCGGCGAGCTTGAGGGCGATCTGGTCGGCGACGATGGAGCTGTTTCCGTGTGCGATGTTCGCGAAGGGGCCTGCGTGGACGAAGGCGGGCTGGCCTTCGATGGTTTGCATGAGGTTGGGCTTGATGGCGTCCTTCATGAGGACGGTCATTGCGCCGTCGCATCCGATGTCGGCGGCGGTGACGGGCTTGCCGCTCTTGTTTGTACCCACAACGATGCGGGCCATGCGCTTGCGCATGTCGGACATGTCCTTGGAGAGGGCGAGGATGGCCATGACCTCGCTGGCGACGCTGATGTCGAATCCGGTGTCGCGGTCGGGGCCGTCCATCCAGCTCTTGCTCTGGCCGGTCTTGATGAAGCGGAGGGCGGCGTCGTTCATGTCGACGACGCGGCGCCAGGTGAGGTTGTCCGGGTCGATGTCGAGACGGGGCAGTCCGATCTGGTTCCACTCGGCCTGGGTGGCGTGGGCCTCGTGCTTCATTCGCGCGTCGATGGCGGCGGCCAGGAGGTTATTCGTGATGCTGACGGCGTGGAGGTCGCCGGTGAGGTGGAGGTTGAATTCCTCCATGGGGATGACCTGGCTGTATCCGCCGCCGGCGGCGCCGCCCTTGATGCCGAAGGTGGGTCCCATCGAGGGCTGTCGGATGCAGAGGAAGACGTTCTTCTTGATCTTGCCGAGGCCTTGGGTGAGGCCGACGCTGGTGGTGGTCTTGCCCTCGCCGAGGGGGGTGGGCGTGATGGCGGTGACGTCGATGTATTTTGCTGGTCGTGCCTTTGCGAGGCGCTTGAGGATTTCGAGTTTGACCTTGGCCTTTCCCTCGCCGTACATCTCGAGCTCTTTGGGGCGGATGCCGGCTTTGGCGGCGAGCTTTTCGATGGGGATCAGCTTGGAGGCCTGGGAGATCGCGATATCGGATGGGACCGTCTTTGCCATTGACTCTTCTCCGTACTAGGACCACGAGTTCATATGCCATCAACCGTCGCGGTGCAACGGATGGGACCTACCGAATCCGCCGGAGTCTCATCAAAGAAGTCACGTTGTTCGCACGGGTGTCCGCATCTCAATGAGGTGAATCTGTCGAACAGAAGGCTGATTCTAGCGGCCGGGGGTGGGGGCGTCTACTAGTTTCGTGGCGCGGGGGGGCTTGGTTTCCCTGGCTCGGGCAGGCGGCGCCTAGACGTCGAGGTCGGGTAGGAGGCGTTTGGCGATTCCGCCGATGAGGTCCATTTGCGGGGGGGAGCCGTCGAAGACGCCTCGGCTTTCGAGGTCGGCGACGGCCATGGTGTCGCTGAATGGGATCACCCCGACGAGGGGCACGTCGCCCAGTTGGGCTTCGATTTTGGGGATGACGGCCTGGTCGCGGACCTTGTTGACGACGGCGGAGACGTTTTCGATGCCGATCTCGGCGGCGAGGCGCTTGACGACGAGGGCGGTTTGGATGCTTCGCATACCGGGCTCGACGACGACGACCATTGCGGAGACGGCTTTCGCGGTGGCCCGGCCGAGGTGCTCGATTCCGGCTTCCATGTCGAGGACGACGTATTGGTCTCGGTGGAGGAGGAGGTTGGTGGCCAGTGCTCGGAGCATGGCGCTTTCGGGGCAGATGCAGCCGGATCCTCCGGCTGGGACGCCTCCCATGACGAGTAGTCTGAGGTTGCCATCGACGACGCTGAATCGCTCGGGGAGATCGCTGACGTCGGGATTGAGCTTGAAGAACGTTCCGTACCCGCCTTTGCTTCCGGTTCTTTCCTCGATGAGCTCCTTCATATCTGCGATGGGGGTGATGGTTTTGTCCGCGAGGCCGAGGGCGGCGGCGAGGTTCGCGTCGGGGTCCGCGTCGACGGCGATCACGTCTTTGCCCTTGGCGACGAGATAGCGACTGAGCAGGGCGGCCAGGGTCGTTTTTCCGACGCCTCCCTTGCCGGAGATGGCGAGTTTCATGATGGTCTCCTCGGATCGCCTGTCCTTCCTTTTACGCGAGTTGAGGGGTTCTGACAACTGCAGGGTGCAATGATTGCGGGGTGGCGGCTCGGTCGGCGTGGGCTTTCGTGAGGTAGACAGGGGGTACGGATTGGCGGTGGGGGGCGTGGATTTCACGATTTGCTTGGGGCAAGAAACGGCGATCCTGGCTTGTCCGGCGATGTGGCTTTGGTGTCGGAACCATATGGGGCGTCATGGGAGGCGTTGCCGGGCCGGTAGCACGAAAAAGAAAATCGTGATATTGCCTTGAACGTCCTGGCGAAGTTGCTACACACTAACAGAGGTTGATGTCCCCAAACCTGCCTCAAAGGCGCCGGAACGTTCACTCTCATTTCGCACCCGGGGGCGCCGCGGGGGATTGACGGCTCAACTCCTTGGATGGCTGCGCGGTTTCGCGACCGAAGGAGTACCGAGATTGGGTAATCCATCTGATGATGTCGCCCGAGACCGATACGGGTGGTATAATCATAGTCTCTGCGTTTTTGCAGTAAGCCACATGTCATCCGGCGAGTGTAAGGACGGATCTGCCGGCGAGCCCCTAGACCAATCGACAGAGGTGCGTAATGGCTAAATCGAAGGCCACGTCTCGGAGTATGGACCCAGCGACCCAGGAAGTGCTACGGGCCTTGGAGAAGGATGGGCAGGCGGTCGACCTGAGTTGGGACAGGTGTGACGCGCAACAGCCTCAGTGCGGTTTCGGGCAGCTCGGCTTGTGTTGCCGGCACTGCGCGATGGGGCCGTGCCGTATCGATCCGTTCGGAAACGGTCCGAAGGTGGGGATCTGCGGCGCGAACGCGGACGTGATCGCGGCGAGGGTACTGGTGAGGATGATCGCGGCCGGCGCGGCGGCGCATTCCGATCACGGTCGGGACGTGGCGCACACGTTGCTGGAGGCCGCCAAGGGGGATAGCGACTACAAGGTGACGGACGTGGAGAAGGTGACGAAGCTCGCGGAGGAGTTTGGGATCGCGACGGAGGGCGCCTCTCCGCAGGATTTGGCTCGTCAGGTGGCGGAGCGGTGTTTTTCGGAATACGGGCAGCAGTCCGGCGAGCTGTTGTTCGCGCAGCGCGCGCCGGAGGACCAGAAGAAGCGTTGGCGTTTGATGAACGCGATGCCGCGTGGGATCGACCGCGAGATCGTGGAGATCATGCATCGGACTCACATCGGCGTGGACAACGAATACAAGAACATCATCGGGCAGGGGGTTCGCGCGGCGTTAGGCGACGGCTGGGGCGGCTCGATGTGCGCCACGGAGCTAAGCGACGTGCTGTTCGGCCGGCCCAAGCCGATCCGCGCGCGGGTGAACTTCGGGGCGATGGATCCGGAGAGCGTGAACGTGATCGTTCACGGTCACGAGCCGACGCTGTCGGAGATGCTGGTGGCGGCGGCGCAGGACCCGGCGATCATCAAGGCGGCCCAAAGCAAGGGCGCCAAGGGCGTCGTTTTGTCGGGCATCTGTTGCACGGCGAACGAGGTATTGATGCGGCACGGCATGCCGATCGCCGGCAACTTCCTTCAGCAGGAGCTGGCGGTTGCCACGGGAGCGGTGGAGGCGATCGTGGTGGACGTTCAGTGCATCATGCCATCGTTGCCGGAGGTCGCCAAGCACTACCACACGAAGATCGTATCGACGAGTCCGAAGGCGAAGTTCGAAGGGGCGATGCACATCCAGTTTGACGAGCATCGCGCCATGGAGATCGCCAAGGACATCCTGACGGCGGCGATCGACAACTTCCCCAACCGCAACCGCGAGATCGTCCACATTCCGGACATCAAGAACGAGCTGGTCGCGGGCTTCTCGACGGAGAACGTGTATGAGTTTCTCGGCGGGCGATACCGTCCGAGCTACCGGCCCTTGAACGACGCGGTGATCTCCGGCCGGTTCCGCGGGGCGTGCGCGATCGTGGGGTGCAACAACCCGAAGATGCGTCACGACGAAGGTCATGTGGAGCTGACGAAGGAGCTGCTGGCCAACGACGTGATCGTGGTGACGACGGGATGCACGGCGATCGCGGACGCCAAGTATGGATTGCTGGATCCGAAGGAGTCGCTGCAGCACTGCGGTCACGGCATTCGCGAGGTGTGTCGCGCGGTCGGCATTCCGCCGGTTCTTCACCAGGGATCCTGCGTGGACATCAGCCGGATCCTGGTCGTGCTGAGCAACATGGTGAAGGAGGGCGGGTTGGGGGAGAGCATCGCGGACCTTCCGGCCGCCGGGGCGGCACCTGAGTGGATGAGCGAGAAGGCGGTGTCGATCGGCTTCTACGTGGCTGCCTCGGGCGCGTATACCGTGTTGGGGGTTCCGTTCCCGGTTCAGGGCGCCAAGAATCTCACGGAGTACCTGACGAACGGGATGGAGAAGGACTACGGCGGCAAGTTCGCGTTCGAGCCGGATCCGGTGAAGGCGAGCCGTTTGATTCTGGACCACATCGACAAGAAGCGTCAGGCGCTCGGGCTGCCCGCGCCGATGTACCCTGTGCCGTACCTGGGCATCTGGCCGGAGAGTCAGAAGAGCGAGGATCAGACGAAGGCCGAGCTGGAGGCCCAGGCGAAGGCGGATCCCATGATGGCCGTTTAGGGGGGGCGTGACGTCGTCCTCCTGACCATCGGTTTTTCGAGCCTAATCGGAGCTAGAAACGATGCCGTTCGTGATTCAGGTCAACGCAGGACGGTGCACGGGGTGCAAGTCCTGTGAGATAGCGTGCGCGCTGGCTCACAGCAAGACGAAGGAGCTGGCGGCGGCGGCGGTCGGGGAGCCGGAGATCCAGCCGCGAATCGACGTCCGCAAGATGGGCGAGATGGCGGTTCCGGTTCAGTGTCGTCATTGCGAGGACGCTCCGTGCGAGAAGGCCTGTCCGAACGACGCCTTGCGTCGTGACGCGGCGGCCCAGGCGGTTATTTATGATCCGGAGCGATGCCAGGGCACGAACGCGTGCATGTCGGCGTGTCCGTATGGGGTGTTGGAGGAAGGCCCTGACGGTCACGTTTTGACGAAGTGCGATTTGTGCGCCGAGCAGGTGGAGGCGGGGGGGTCGCCGGCGTGCGTATCTGCGTGTCCGACGGGGGCGCTTCAGATCGTGGACATGGACGACACGGTGTCGCACCGGGTTCGATGGCTGGTGGACTTCGTCATCGACAAGGACGCGTGCAAGGCCTGCGGGTTGTGCAAGAAGGCGTGTCCGGTGGAGGCGATCGAGGGCAAGTCCGGCAAGAAGGAGAAGACGCCGCACGCGATCGACGAGTCGAAGTGCGTTCGTTGCGGTCGGTGTTTCGACGTTTGCCCGTTCGATTCGGTTCGGATGAACTGGCAGAAGACGGAATAGGCGTTTGGCAGGTGCGTTTCAACAGGAAGCAATCACACTCAAGCGAGCCCGCGTCAAGAGCGACTTAATCGGGAGGTACGCATGTCCCACCAAGTTTTCACTCAGGTCATTCGAGGCGCCCACGGATTCGTCGACTGGGCCGATCGCGACCTTCAAGCCGCCATCGCCAAGCACGGCGAGGCCCTTCCGGTCGAGTTTCCGGAGACGGCCTACGCGCTGCCGATGGCGTATGCGCTGATGGGCATCGAGGCGAAGAAGATCGGCGATCTTCGTCCCATCGTGGAGCACTGCAAGCAGATCGTCCCCGAGCAGCCGACCGGTCAGCTATGGCTACCGTATCTTGGGGATGGGTTGGATGCCGGGGCGGCGACGATGTTGGCTCAGGAGGTGATCGTCGCGTTGCGTTACGCGGGGGCGAAGGCGGCCGGGAGCAATGACGGCGTCGTACCGGCGGGCTGGCAGGGTTTTCTTACGGACACGTGGATGCGTGAGTTGGGCATTCAGCTCGTGGACGGGCGGATGCCTGGGTTCGCGGCGATCCTGGGCCCTGCCCCGAAGACGGAGATCGCGGTCCACATCGTCCGGGAGCTACAGAAGCGCGGCATTTTGACGTTCCTGGTGGCCAACATCGGCGGCAAGACGATGCGTGACCAGATGGTCGAGGGCGACGTGGTGAAGGACGACGCCCCCATGGACGAGTGGTGGAAGAACTACATCGTTCCGGTGGGGCCGGAGACGGTCGACGGGATATACATCCTGAACTGGGCGATTCGCAGCGCGCTAACGTTCGGGGGGCACAAGAAGGGTCAGTCTCGCAAGTGCCTTGACTACACGAAGGCGCGCATTCACGCGTTCGGCATCACGTTCGGGGCGATCCCGGACGACTGGTACGCGTTGGGGGCGGGCGCGATTCTGATGGGGTTCCCGGTGATCAGCGACGACGCGTCGACGCCGGAGGTTCGTCCGACGGGGGTGACGGTGAACGAGGCGCTGGTGCGCGAGTTGGAGTACGAGAAGATCGTTCCGACGTGCATCGTGACGCGTGGCGTGAAGGTGAAGATCGAGGAGATCGACATTCCGGTGAGCTACGCGCCGGCGTTCGAGGGGGAGCGTGTCCGCAAGGACGACATGTACGTCGAGTTCGGCGGGAAGAAGACGAAGACGGTTGAGTTCCTGAGCATGGTGAAGCTGGACGAGATCAACGACGGGGAGATCGAGGTGGTGGGTCCGGATCTGGACACGGTGGAGGCGGGCAAGGCCTTGCCGCTGGCGATCCGTGTCTTCGTGGCGGGTCGGAAGATGCAGGACGTTTACGAGGGCATTTTCGAGCGTCAGTTCCACCGCTGGTTGAACCACGCCCTGGGCTTCATGCACACGGGTCAGCGGGACCAGCTCTGGTGCCGGTTGAGCAAGAAGTCGTTCGGGGCGGGGTTCCGCGCCAAGCACCTGGGCACGATTCTTCACGCGAAGCTTCACGACGAGTACGGGGGGATCGTGGACAAGGTGAAGTGCGTCATTTACACGGACGAGAAAGAGGTCGAGCGGATTCGGGAGGAGGCGGCCAAGGCATACGAGATCCGCGACAACCGTATCGCGGGGATGAAGGACGAGACGACGGACACGTACTACACGTGCACGATCTGTCAGAGCTACGCCCCCACGCACGTGTGCATCATCACACCTGAGCGTCTGGGGCTTTGCGGCGCGTACAACTGGCTCGACGGCAAGGCGGCGTACGAGATCAACCCGACGGGCCCGAACCAGCCGATTCAGAAGGGACGGTTGCTGGACGAGCGATTGGGTCAGTGGGACAACGTCAACGAGTACGTGAAGCGTTACAGCCAGGGGGCGGTCGAGAAGTTCAGCGCGTACTCGATGATGGAGGATCCGATGACCTCATGCGGGTGCTTCGAGTGCATCGTGGCGGTGGTTCCGGAGGCGAACGGGGTGATGGTGGTGAACCGTGAGTATCCGGGGGAGACGCCGATCGGCATGGGGTTCAGCACGCTGGCGGGTTCGGTCGGGGGCGGGTCGCAGACGCCGGGGTTCCTGGGGGTGGGTCGTCTGTGGCTGACGAGTCCGAAGTTCATCGTGGCCGACGGCGGGATGGCACGGATCGTTTGGCTGCCGAAGGAGCTGAAGGAGGGGGTTCGCCCGAGGATGGAGAAGCGTGCGAAGGAGCTTGGCCTTCCGGACGATTTCGTCGATCGCATCTGCGACGAGACGATCGCGACGGACAGCGAGGGCCTGCTGGCACACCTGGCCGCGAAGGAGCATCCCGCGATGGCGATGCAGTCGATGTTCTGAGGCGCCACCAACGCTATCGGGTTTTCGGCCGACCGGCCGACGTCGCATGTTGCAAGACCCAAGACGACTCTGTTAAATGACCGGATGGGCGGGTTCGGTGGGCCGGACCGCGCCCTAGCAAGGATGGCACTTCGTTGTCCCAGGCGTACCCAGATCAGGAGCGCTCCTCATGGCACTAACCGGACTCGAGATCTTCAAGCAACTGCCCAAGACGAACTGCAAGGATTGCGGCCTGCCGACGTGTCTGGCATTCGCCATGAAGGTGGCGCAGGGCCAGGCGGGCCTGGATGCCTGCCCGCACGTGAGCGACGACGCGCGGTCGAATTTGGAGGCTGCCAGCGCGCCTCCGCAGCGTCTGGTTCAGATTGGGGAGGGCGACAAGGCGGTCAAGGTGGGGCAGGAGGTCTCGCTGTTTCGGCACGACGACAAGTTCAACAATCCGACGGCGATCGCGCTACGGATCGCGGACAACGACGCGGACATCGACGGGAAGTGCGCCGCGGCGGCCAAGCTGTCTTTCGTCCGGATGGGGATGACGCTGACGCCGGATCTGATCGCGGTTCACTGTGCCAGCGGGGACGCGGGGACCTTCGCGGGGGCGGTGGCGAAGATCGACTCGAAGCTGGGCTGGCCGATGATGCTGTGCGGCGACAAGCCTGACGTCTTGAAGGCGGGCGCGGCCAAGATCGCGGGGAAGAAGCCGCTGATTTGCCCGTCGGGCGGGAACCCTGAGGACTTCGTGGGCGTGGCGAAGGAGGCGGGAGGGAGTCTGGCCCTCATGGGCACCGATCCGGCGAAGCTCGCGGAGCTGACGACGAAGATCAAGGCGGCGGGTCTGGAGGACCTGTTCATCGGTCCGGGCCACGTTGGGATCGCCGCGGCGCTGGAGTTTCTGACGAAGACGCGTCGCGCGGCGGTCAAGAAGAACTGTCGGGAGCTGGGTTACCCGGTGGTGACGTGCGCGATCGACGAGGACCCGCAGCAGGCGACCGTCAACGCGTGCGCGTACGTGCTGAAGTACGGGGGGGTGGTGGTCACGGAGGCGTTCGAGCCGTGGCAGATGCTTGCGATCCTGACGACGCGTCAGAACATTTACACGGACCCGCAGAAGCCGGTGCAGGTGGAGCCGAAGATTTACGAGATCGGCGACCCGGGCGACACGGCGCCGGTGCTGATCACGACGAACTTCTCGCTGAGCTACTACTCAGTTGAGAGCGAGGTGGAGTCCTCGCGCGTGCCGGCTCGGATCATCGCGGTCGACACGGAGGGGACGAGCGTGCTCACGGCGTGGGCGGCGGACAAGTTCAACGCGGAGACGATCACCGAGGCGATCAAGAAGAGCAGCGTCGAGGGGAAGGTCAAGCACAAGAAGGTCGTGATTCCCGGTCACGTGGCGGTCCTGAGCGCCGGGATCGAGGACGAGAGCGGTTGGACGGTCATGATCGGCCCGAAGGAGGCCAGTGGTTTGGTGCCGTTCCTGAAGAACGACTGGAAGCCGTGATCGGTCGGCGGTGGCCGGGCGTCGCGGAAACGACGGTGCCGGGGCATGGGAGCGGAGGGGCGATTGACGCCGGGGTTCCTGGCGGGCCCGCGAAGGAGCATGGTTTTTGGCGGAGCAGTACACGGTAACGTTTCAGCCCGACGGCGTTTCGGCCGAGGTGGAGGCCGGCGCGACGATTCTGGACGCCGCCAACAAGTGCGGGGTGTTCGTCAACAGTCTATGCGGCGGGGACGGCGTCTGCGGGAAGTGCCGGGTCATCGTGCTGGAGGGCCAGGTCAGGAGCGCCACGACGGAGGCCTTGACGCTCGAGGACATCCAGGGGGGGTATGCCCTGGCGTGTCGCGGGCGAGTGGAATCGGATTTGGTGGTGGAGGTTCCGGAGGAGTCGCGTCTCGGCAAGGACGCGATCACGGCGGACCACGAGGAGGTGGGTTTCAGCGAGACTTCGCTGGTGGAGCGGTACGAGCTCGAGCTGTGTCCGCTGGTCAGCAAGCATTACTTGGAGTTGCAACCGCCGTCGTTGGACAGCAACACGGCGGACCTGGAACGTCTGGAGCATGCGCTCTCCAAGCAGACGGCGACGCGCGAGTACCAGATGGGCTTGAAGGTGATCCAGCGGTTGCCGGCGACACTGCGTCAGGCCGACTGGAAGGTCACGGCCACGACGGCGTATCGCGTCAGCTTGACCGAGATCATCGACGTTCAGGCGGGGGACACGACGGGTCAGTGCCTGGGCGTGGCGGTGGATATCGGGACGACGACGATCGCGGCGCATCTGATGGATCTGACGACGTCCAAGACGCAGGGGGCGGCCTCGAAGTACAACTCCCAGATCCGGTACGGCAGCGACGTGATTCGTCGGATCATGTACGCCGGTCAGAGCCATAAGGCGCTTCGCGACCTGCAGGACACGGTGGTGACGGACATCAACGATCTGGTCCGGCAACTGGTGCATCAGGCGGGCGCGAGCCACGAGGACGTGCTGGTGATGACGGCGGCGGGCAACACGACGATGATGCACCTGCTGGCGGCGATTCCGCCGGATTGGATTCGTCGGGAGCCGTACGTGGGGGTGGCGTACACGCCCCCGCCGGCGCGCGCGGCGGAGCTCGGCATTCGGATCAGTCCGCGCGGGCTCATGTACGAGCTTCCTTCGGTAGCGGCGTTCGTCGGGGCGGACATCTCGGCGGGGGTGTTGGCGACGCGGATGCACCAGTCGGATGAGCCGCGTATGCTGATCGACATCGGGACGAACGGCGAGGTGGTGATCGGCAATCGGGATTTCCTGGTGTGCGCGAGCACGTCGGCGGGCCCGGCGTTCGAGGGGGCCGAGAGCGAGGCGGGCATGCGGGCCAGCGGGGGAGCGATCGACCACGTGACGCTGTCGGACGCGGGCGCGGCACCGTCTTATACGACGGTGGATTCGGCGCCGCCGATCGGCATCTGCGGGACGGGCTACATCGATCTGCTCGCGGAGCTGTTGTCGGTCGGCCTCATGGACAAGATGGGCCGGCTTCGGGTCGACGCGTGCGATCGGATTCGGACAGACGAGCGGGGCGTGGCGGAGTACGTCGTGGCTTCGGCCAACGGGGCCGGCGGGTCCCGGGACATCGTCGTCACACAGGAAGACATCGCGAATCTGCTTCGCGCCAAGGGGGCGGTTTACGCGGGTGCTCGGGTCATGCTGAACGGTTTGGGCATGACGTTCGGGGACCTGGCGGAGATCATGGTGGCGGGTGCGTTCGGCAACTATCTGAATATCGACAGCGCCATCACGATCGGGCTGCTGCCGGACGTACCGCTGGAGAAGCTTCGGTTCGTCGGCAACACGTCGTTGTTGGGGGCCAAGCTAGCGGCTGTTTCGCGGCAGAAGTACGTTGAGGTGGAGAAGATCGCCGGCAGCATGACGTATTTCGAGTTGAGCACGGATCCGACGTTCATGGATCAGTTTTCGTCGGCTTGTTTCTTCCCTCACACGGACATCGAGGAGTTTCCTCGCGTGATGGCGCGGATGCAGAACAGCGGCAAGGAGGTCGGTCGCTAATGGGCGCGGTGATCGCGGTCAGCGGCAAGGGGGGCACGGGCAAGAGCACGCTAAGTGCGTCGCTGATCCACGCGATGGCGAGATCGGGGGACGGTCCGGTTCTGGCGATCGACGCGGACCACAACGCCTCGCTGGGGATGCTTCTCGGGTTGGAGGTGGAGGAGACGATCAGCGACATCCGCGACCGGACGCGACAGGCCGGAGAGAAGGTCAGCGAGATTCCGAAGGAGCGGCTTCTGGACCAGTGGCTCAACGAGATCGTCGTGGAGGCGACGGGCTACGACCTGATTTCGATGGGGCGTCCGGAGGGTCCCGGGTGCTACTGCTACGTGAATAGTCTTCTCCGGCGGTACTTGGAGCTGCTGCGTCGGAGCTATCCGTTCGTGGTGATCGACAACGCGGCGGGGATGGAGCATTTGTCGCGGTTGACTTCGGACGACGTTCAGTTGCTGGTCTTGGTGAGCGAGCCGACGTACGTGGGGCTGACGACGGCCAAGCGGATCAACGAGCTAGCCGACAGCTTGCCGCTGAAGATCGGCAAGCGGGTTCTGGTGATCAACAAGGTGGGACCCGAGGGGGTGGCGTCGAAGGCGATGGCGGTGGCGGAGACTGTGGCAGTTGACGCTCGGATTCAGATCGGTGCGTGCGATGCGCTGGCGAGGCTGTCGATCACGGGGGAGGGGGTGACCCCGGAGGCGGAGGCGGCGGTGGCCGAGCCGGTGGGTCGACTGTTGGAGTTGTGCCGGGAGGCGGCGGGCAAGCCGGCGGTCAAGGGATAGGATCGGATTGGGTCCGTGGCGGGGTTGGGTCGTCGGGCCATGAACGATATGCCGTTTGCGTGAGGGCAAGCAGGGTTTCCCAACTCAAATGGAAGGACGAGCTATGGCGGTACCAGATGTCACGGAGAAGTACGCGGCGGCACTGAACACGGTCACGATCGGCGCGACGAAGGCGGAGGGCGGCACGCGTAGCAAGGCGGTGACCGTGGGCGGCGCGAAGGGTCTTCCCTGGCTGGGGTTCGAGGGCGAGCGGGGTCAGCCGCAGGTGATCGCGGTGGAGGTCTGGGACGCTGGGGCGGAGGCCTGGCCGGCGCAGCTCAAGGAGGCCTACGGCGACTCGATGAACGACCTTGCGAGCTGGTGCAAGAAGGCGGTCGAGTTCGGGGCGGAGATGATCTGCCTGAAGCTGATGGGGACGCATCCGGACGGCGGGGATCGGACGCCGGCCCAGGCGGCCGAGTCGGTCAAGACGTGCCTGGAGGCGGTGGACGTTCCGCTGATCGTGTGGGGCTGCGGCGTGTACGCCAAAGACAACAACGTCATGCCGAAGTGCACGGAGGCGGCCAAGGGCGAGAACTGCCTGTTCGGCACGATCGTGGAGAAGAACTACGCGACGCTGGTGGCGGCGTGTCTGGCGAGCGGGCACAAGATCCTGGCCGAGTCGCCGCTGGACGTTAACATCGCCAAGCAGGTGAACATTCTGGCGTCTGACGCGGGGTTCCCGGTTCAGGACATCGTCTCGTTTCCGACGACGGCGGCGCTGGGATACGGGATGGAGTACGTGTACAGCATCCAGGAGCGGATGCGTTTGGCGGCGGTCAACGGCGACAAGCAGCTCCAGCAGCCGATCCTGATGGACATCGGCATGGAGGCTTGGCGGGCGAAGGAGAGCAAGATCGTCGAGAGCGAGGCGCCGGAGCTGGGCCCGGCTGAGAAGCGTGGGCCGATGTGGGAGGCGCTGACGGCGACGAACCTGCTTCAGTCGGGCGGGGACATCCTCGTGATGCGTCATCCGGAGGCGATCCGGGTGGTCCGCAAGGCGATGGAAAGCTTGTCGGCGGCGTAGTGGGCTTGTCGGACCGGTCCCCTGGCCTGTCAGGGGCATCCGTGGAGTCATCGACCTTCAAGCAGGCAGAGGGTCTGGAGGACGCCGGGGCGTCCGGAATCGATTGGAGCGAGCTGGCATGTACGTGATAGGCGAACGCATCAACGGCATGTGGAAGGACGTGAAGCAGGCCATCGTGGACCAGGATCCCGGCCCGATCAAGAGTTGGACTGAGAAGCAGATCGCCGCGGGCGCCGACGCGTTGGACGTGAACGTGGGTCCGGCGACCAGCAAGCAGGTCGAGGCGCTGCTGTGGATGTGCGAGATCATCCGCGGGATCAGCGCGGACTTTCCGATCGCGATCGACAACGCCAAGTGGGCGGTGATGAAGGAGGTCGTGCCCCAGGTTCCGGGGCCGAAGATCATCAACAGCACGAAGGCGGATCCGGGCCCGCTGGCGGAGTATTGCGGGCTGGCGGCCGAGCACGACTGCTCGATCGTCGGGCTGACGATCGACCAGCGGGGCATTCCTCACGACGTGGACACTCGCGTGGAGATGGGCGCGACGATCCTGACGGTAGCGATGGAGGCGGGGTTGACGCCGGACCGGATCTTCATCGACACGATCATCCAGCCGGTGAACGTGGCGCCGAAGCAGCCGCTGGCGGTGATGAAGGCGATGGAGCAGCTCAAGATGCTGTCGGACCCGCCGCCGCATCAGGTCCTGGGGTTGAGCAACGTAAGCCAGGGCGCTCGGAACCGGGAGCTGATCAACCGGACGTACATCGCCATGGCGGTTCCGTGCGGGCTGGACTCGGCGATCATGGACCCGTGCGACAAGGAGTTGATGGAGGCCGCGATCACGGCCGAGCTGATCATGGAGAAGATGATCTACTGCGATTCGTACATCGAGGCGTATCTGGCCAACAAGTAGCGGATCGACGGCGACGAATCGGGTCCCGCGGGGGCAACTGGATCGTCTGGGGACGGTTCGGTCGTTGCCGCGGGATTGTCTTTTTTGGGGAGCGGCTCCTGTCGGTCGGAGTTGGAATCCGCGCTGCTATCCGCACCTTCGTGCTGATCGCCGCGAGCACGTTGCGTGTTGGGTATCGCGGCAAGTGATCGTGAAGAACGATCGAGACGTAACCTGACCATTGTCTGACGGCGGTGGCTTCGGCTAGGACTGCAGCTTCTTCGAACGTCTGTCGAGACTTCAGCCGTCCCTACGGGACTGATTCGCGGGCAGGCGGCTCGGTTCCCAGGACTGAAGTCCTGGGCTACTCTCACGCGGTCCCTCCGGGACTGAAGGAAGAAGGTGGGTCGAGATGACCCGCCCCACCGTCTTCTTCGAAGAGGAGTCGTCGGATCATGGTTGATTCCCAACGACTGCCGCTGCCGGAGCAGAACAACCTGATCATCGCGGTGACGCGTGGGCTGGAGGCGCTGCGCGACCAGGGCGAGGAGATGTTGGGCTGGCTCGGGGCGGATCGGGACGAGCAGGGGCGGATCCGCGTGCCGGTATTCAATCGGGCGGTCAGCGTGGACTTCGAGGGCGGGGGGCTGGTGTTCGCGGACGGCTCGCCGGTGGACATGCGGTGGCAGGTGTTCGTGATTCACTATCTGTGCGCGGGCGGCGCGGTCGAGGCGACGGGCGATGAGATGGTGTTCGCGGACATTCCCGAGACGCGGGGCTATCAGGGCGTCTACGACGGTCGGGTGATCAAGCGGTTGTGCTTTACGGTCGGGCGGTCGGCGGGGACGCTGGAGCCGGCGGCGGTGGCGGTCGGCGGGGAGCGGTGCGAGGGCGAGGGGGATCTGAACTTTCGATTCCGGGCGCTGCCGAGGATTCCGGTTCGGCTGGTGTGGTACGCGGGGGACGAGGACTTTCCGCCGAACGCGGTGTTTCTGTTCCAGTCGAATGTGGTGCAACTGCTTTGTCCGGAGGACATCATTGTTCTGAGCGAGTCGATCGTGGGGGCGATGTCTCGGGCGGGGCGGTAGTGTGGTGTCGCCGGATGGGTCTTCTGACGTGGAACGAAGCACGGGGCCGCCTGTGTCTTTTGCTGTTTCGAGCAACTTCCGTTCCAGGGCTTGGGCTGGATTGCAGAACGGTCTTGACGATCGACGGCGGACCCGTGCCACCCGCCGCTCGTCCATCCTCTTCGGCTCGGCGGGAGCCTCGCCCTCCCTTTTGCGGGAGCCTCGCCCTCCCTTTTGCGGGAGCCTCGCGCTCCCTTTTGCGGGTGCGCTCGTCTGCCTGTTCGGGTCAGGTTGTGAAGACTGGGGTTGGTTTTCCGTGGTCGTCCAGGGCGACCATGGTGACGTCGGCTTCGGTGACCTTTCTTGCCTCGTGGGCATCGGGTGCTTGTGCGAGGACGTCGACGTGGATTCGGATGGAGGTTCGTCCGACGTGCTTGGTGGTTGCCCAGAGGCTGACGACGTCACCGATGTGGACGGGTTTGAGGAATTCGATCGCGTCCATTGCCTTGGTGACGTAGTGGTGGCGAGCCTGTCGCAGTGCTTCGACGGCGGAGGCCTGGTCGATGAGGGAGAGGATAACGCCGCCGAAGATGGAGCCTTCGGGGTTGGTGTCCCTGGGGAGCATGGTGATTCGGATGGCAGGTTGATTGAAGGGCGGCTTGACGGCCATTTCGAGTTCCTCGTTTAGCGGGGATTGTCGGTGCGAGGGCGCCGAGAAAGTCGATCGCAGTGGTGCCGGGCCGTCTGGGGCGTAACTCGCTAATCCAACCACTGTAACAGCAATTGCCGGTCGGGCCAAGCCGGGGGGTTTTCGGGCGTTTTCCGCCAAGTGGCCGGAAGTGTGTGGGCGGAGGCGGCATCCATACTTGATGAGTGGGTACTAACGAGGACGGCCGTGGGGCAGGGCGGGTCGAGTTGCTCGCCGTGCGCGGTTCGGCGTGGCTCATCACCT
>JAFGLZ010000182.1 GCA_016927755.1 Phycisphaerae bacterium | reverse complement strand
GGGGTTGCAGTGGATCAAGGGCGGGCCGGTGCAACTGACGCCGGGCTCGATCACCGTGGTCGAATTCTGGGCGACGTGGTGCCCGCCCTGCCGAACGAGCATTCCGCACCTGACCGAAATCCAGCACCGATTCAAGGACCAGCGCGTCACAATCGTCGGCGTCTCCAACGAGACCGCCGACATCGTCAAGCCGTTCGTCGCGCAGATGGACGAGCAGAAGAAGATGGAGTACGCCGTCGCCGTCGATCGCGAAGGCCAGGTCTGGAAGGGCTACATGGATGCCTTTGGCGTCCGAGGCATTCCCCACGCGTTCATCGTCGGCAAGGACGGCACGCTCGTTTGGCGCGGGCACCCCATGGCCGGCATCGATGAGGTGTTGGAGGAGGTCGTCAACGATCGGTTCGACGCCGTCGCCTACGCCGCGAAACAGGCCGCCCGGGAGAAGGAGGAGGCCCGTGTGCTCGCGCTCTACAAGAGCTACTTCACGACCGTTGACACGAACCCCGGCGAGGCGGCCGCGATCGGCGCGCAGCTCATCGGCTCCGACAACAGCGCCATGCTCAACGCCCTGGCCTGGCGGATCCTGACCGACGTGCCCCAAGAGAGCCGCGACCTCGAACTGGCCCGCGAAGCCGCCGCCAAGGCCGTCAAGCTGACGGACGAAAAGAACCCATCCATTCTCGACACCTACGCCGCGGCGATGTATGAGCTGGGCAAGAAATACGTCGCCCAGGCAGTCACGCTCCAGAAGAAAGCCGTCGACCTGACCGACGACGCACAGGCGAAAGAGAGCCTGAGCAAAGCCCTGCGACGCTACGAATCGGCGACCGTCGAATAGGTGGCGTCGGAGAACCTTGAATGCCGGAAACGGGCAAGCTGTATTTGGTTTCGACGCCGATTGGGAACCTCGGCGACATTACGCTGCGGGCGCTGGAGACGCTGCGCGAGGTGGATTATGTGGCCAGCGAGGACACGCGTCGGACCGGGCTGCTGCTGAAGCACTTCGAAATCAAGAAGCCCCAGATCGCCTTCCACGAGCACAACGAGCAGCGCGTCATCGGGCGGATCGTGAGGCTGCTTCAGGAGGGCAAGTCCATCGCGGTCGTCACGAGCGCCGGCACGCCCAGTATCTCCGACCCCGGCTTCATCGCGCTGTGGGAGGCCGTCACCGAGGGCATCGAAGTGACCGCGATCCCGGGCGCTACCGCGCTGATTCCCGCCTTGGTCCTTTCGGGCATGCCGGTCTACAGCTTCACGTTCCGAGGCTTTCCGCCGCACAAGCCCGGCAAGCGACGCAAATTCCTCGAGATGGACAAAGACTCGCCCCACACGCTGATCTACTACGAGAGCCCCTACCGCCTCCGCAAATTCCTCACCGAGGCGCTGGACGTCTTCGGCAATCGGCATGGGGCCGTCTGCAAGGAGCTGACCAAACTCTACGAGCGCGTCACACGAGGCCGACTGTCCCAACTGCTCGACGACCTCCCCGAAAGCCCCAAAGGCGAATACGTCATCGTCATCGCCGGCGCGGAAATTGGGGGCAATAAGGATGCCGAGCCGGACGTCTGACTTGGGTCGGGTGTATCGTGAGAAGACGCAGGATTGGCAATAGGCCTGATTCCGGGCGACGCATGCGTCGCCCCTACTCGATCGATTCATCGCAATGCGTACTTCTGGAGGTACCGCAGCATGTCGGCTACAGCAAGGAAGTCACTTCTGTTCATCGCCGGTCTCATGGTCTCCGCGCAGTGGCTCGGCGGTTGCCACACACCGGCGGCGCGCGAAGCTGAGGGGCATCCGTATGGGAAGGTGGAGCTGCTGCGGGACCGGTGGGGTGTGCCGCATGTGTTTGGCGCGACCGACGCCGGGGCGATGTACGGCTTGGGCTATGCAGCCGCCGAGGACCGGGCGTTTCAGATGTACTACAACCTGCGGATCATCCAGGGCAGGCTGGCCGAGGTCGTCGGCGACGTCAAGGTGGGTGTCACCCGCCAGCGACCCCAAGGCAGTAACTCGGCGGTCCGTAGCGACGTTCAGATGCGGACGATCGGCTACTGGCTCGCCGCACAAGAAACGGCCCGCCTGCTCGACCCCGAACTGCGAAGCCTACTCGAAGCCTACAGCGCCGGCGTCAACGACTACATCCGCAACCATCCGGACGACCTGACATATCTTTTCGCCAAGTACGACGTCGAGCCGGAGCCATGGACGCCTGCCGCGTGCATCGCATCATGGTGGCGGCTGAGCCTGTTCTTTGCGGGCAATGGGCTGCGCGAGATGGGCCCGTATTACAACATCAAGGACGGCCGGCGCGAGGTGAGGGCCTTCGCACCGGACGACACGGAAGGACCGTTGAACATCGAAGGACGCATCGTGCGGGACGATGCCTCGGTGATCCAGAGAGACGATGTCACCGACGAGTGGGTCGATGCGGTGATGGACTATGCGACCGAGCACAACCTGACGCGGAAGATCGACGTCACGCCAGCTCAGCAGCGCATGCCGGAGGGCCCTCGGTTCAGCCATGCCTGGATCGTGGGCGGTTCGCGAACGACGAACGGTTCGGCGGTGCTGGTCAGCGATCCGCAGACGCCCGTCCGAAACCCATCGCTGTTCTACGAATTCCACTTCAGCGGCAAGACATTCAACGCGCGCGGCATCGGCGTGCCCGGCAGTCCCAACATCCTGATCGGATTCACGCCCGACGTCGCCTGGGGCCTGACCGCGCTCGGCGCCGACCAGGCGGATCTGTTCCTGCTGAGGACCGATCCAAACCGGCCGAACCAGTATCAGGTCGATGGCCAATGGCTCGATATGGATGTCCGAAGCGAGACGATCCGCGTCAAAGACGGCGAGCCTCAGACGCTGAGGGTGCGCCGAACGCGGTTTGGACCGGTGGTGACATCTCTGGCGATGGGCACACGGCGTGGCGACGAAGTGGCGCTGAAGCGCATCCCCATCTGTGACCCGCAGCGCGACACGTTCCGAGGCGCGCTCGACATGATCCGCGCCAAAGACGTGTACGAGTTCCAGCAGGCGGCCGGCGGCTGGACCTTTCCCAGCGCCAACTGCGTCTTCGGCGACCGCGAAGGCAACATCGGC
>JAFGLZ010000181.1 GCA_016927755.1 Phycisphaerae bacterium | reverse complement strand
GGTCTCTCTTGCACTGTTGGGATAAGGGGGTCAGCGCACTGGGGCAGTGCGACGTAAGAAGTACAGAGGGTGAAGGACGAAGGGGGAGGGGCTAGGGGTTAGGGTTTAGGGTGGGGGGTGGCTTCGGTTGCTCTGGTCAGCGTGCCGTGGCGAAGCGTGTGAGGTGCGGAGGACGATAGGGAGGGGCTTGGGGTGCGGGGGGGGTTGGCTGAGATTGGAGTCGAGACTACGGAGGGGCTGGCCTGCCAAGAAGGTCAGCTTTCCGATAGAGTAAGCCCCCCGCGGTAACCCCTTCCGACTTGCTCCGTTACCTTCCCCCGTTGTATTGCAGACGACTGAAGCCTATGGTCGGCCGCGCTGGGGCTTGGGCGAAGCAAGCATGGCGTCGCAACGGTGTTCCAATCGTTGCGCACACTCACATAAGAGTTGCTTAAGGCGTTCTAGGGACGTGGCGTGTCTCTCCAAGTCCAGCTTCATCCAATCAGAGATCTGGAGTATTTTCTCAGGCTCCGTTTCAGTCATCTCGTCAAAGTATCCCACCGCATCGAGGACGATGGCCTTGTCATTGGCCGGGAACGTCTCGTTCGCCTTTGCGGCATCCCAATCCTTGAAGATGTAGTCCCAATGCTCCAGCCAGCCAGGCGTAAGCCAGTAGACCTTTGCACCCTCGGCGATCCGGGCTCGCTCTTCGGCGTCGGCGAGCATGTCCACGCAGTTCTTAGCTCGCACTCGCGCAACGTTCTCGCCGAAGGCGCGAAGGAAGACGTCTGTATCGGCCGCTGTGTCCAAATCCATATAGCATTTTTCACCATAGGCGACGATGATCTGTCCGGCAGCCTCCTGGGCTCTGTGGATCTGTCGGGCAAGCTGCTTTGCGAGTTGCTTCGGCCATTCATGCAACCCCGGTGCGGTGAAGAACACTCGTTCACCGTCCAGAAGGCCTGTGTCCGCCAGGTGGCGGATCTCACGGCTCAGGGTACCACAGGCAACCACGGCATAGGTGTGCAACGACATGTGAGAGAGGGCTTCGCTCATCATCATCCTCCAGGCTTGCCTCCATCCAGCTTTGGAGAGCCCTGTCGGGTCAGACCGACACAGAACCCATAGGCCTTGCGGCAACGCTTGCCGCGTCGTCGGGGCGGGTAGATCGGCTCAAGCTAGCTTACCCAGTCATTGCCGGAGCTCGATCCCGATTTCACGGCCAAGCTTGGTGGCGGCCGCGGACCAATCAGGGCCCGTGGCGACGATTCGCTCCCCTGTCGTCTGGTCGACCGCAAGTAAGCTGACCATACGATCGCCAGTTTCTCGATCTGAAGCCAGCGAGGTTTGGACTTTCATCCCAACGCGGTGGAGCGCATCCGCAAGCGTTTGGGCCAATTGGACGTCCGCATTCGGCCTTTCTTGGAGAACGTTCGACATCTCGTGCTCCCTTCTGACAGGCCTTGGGGCCCGCCAATGACAACTCATACCACAATGCGTGCCAGAGCGGGGCGAGTAACGAAGAATGCGCCTAAGTAACTTTCTTATTGAAGTTTACAATCACAACCCGCTTATCCGTTGGGATGCCGAGGGGTCTCGGGCCTGCTGCCACCATCACTACGAGATTGCACAATGCGCCTCGGCTCACCTCAGACTATCCAGCTTCGACCGGTCCGAAGTCCGCCAGCACGGCCGTCATATCATCCACTTCCCGTCCGTCGGTGATGGCCAACGCCCGCTCAAACAACCGGTCAAGCGTGGCCTCCACGGACAGATTGCTACTCGACGAGAGGATGTCGATGATCCCTTCGGCACCCAAAAACCCGCCAGCGGCATCGTGTGCTTCGGAGATCCCGTCGGTATAGAGCAGCAAACGATGAGCATCTTTCAGGTCGACGCAGGCTTCGGAACGGTCGAGTTGCCGCGTCACGCCCAGCACTGGACAGGTTGCGCCCAGTTCGTAGATTTGATCGTCTCGGCGATAGACGACAGGCGGAGGATGTCCTGCGTTCGCATAGACCATTGTCTTCCGTCGGGGATCCACGGTTCCGAAGAACAAGCTGGAGGTCATGAAGTAGGATCGCATCTCGTCGTTAAGATCACAGAGCAGATCATTCACGAGCGCGATCACATCCAGGGGCGAGACTGCCTTTGGACCCGCTGTGTGGATGGCGCCGAAAACCAGGGACATGACCAGTGCCGAAAAGACTTCGTGTCCGCTGACATCGCCAATGACCAGCGAGTATCTCCCCCCCTCAGCAGGGACGAAGTCGTACAGGTCGCCACCGACGGCTTGGCTCATCTGATGTCTGGCCACGACGTGGGCGCCGCTGCACCGATGGCAAATGGTTGGCAGCAAGGCGGCTTGCACCTGCTTGGCCACCTCGGTCGGCGTAAATGAGTCTGCGTACCTTGTGTTCAAAGCCATCGTCGTGACCTACCAACCGCCAGGGCGGGCTTCAACACACCCCGCGCGAGTCTTCGACCTCCCCCCTACGCCCGACTGACGGTAGTGCGTACTCAGAAGGGCACTTCCAGTGCCTCGAACGTCTTGCGAACGCGTTCTTCGGGATCCTCCGGCTTGAACTGCTGGATGATCCTGCGATCCTTATCGATGATGAGCATCTGACGATCGACGAGAAGCGACGGCTTGTCACCGAGCATCTTATGCTCCACGGGCACGCCGAATCCGCGAGCGGTGGCGCCGTCAGAGTCAGCGATCAGCGTGAAGGGCAGTTCGTGCTTGGCCTTGAAGGCCTTGTTCGAATCGACTGAGTCGCAGCTGATCCCGACGGAGCGTGTAGCCCCTGTCATGGAGCTTGCCCAGGCGGTCACGGAACGCACAGGCCTGGGCAACGCATCCGAGAGTCTCACCTTTCGGGTAGAAGTAGAGGACCATGCCATGGTCGCCCATCAAATCGCCAAGCTTGATCACCTTGCCCTCGTCCGTGACACCAGAGAAGTCCGGCGCTACGGAACCGACCCTTAGCGGTTGTTGGCAACCCACGGTTACCAGCAACCATCCAGTCTGACATGCGGGTGCCCGGAAGATGTTAAGGCACTTCTCTCCAATGGCTTCCTTTGCGGAGAAACCCGTGATTTCCTCCGCTGCCCGATTGAAGCTAGTGATAAGAAAGTCCTTATCGACGGTGAACACCCCATCGCCGATGGAGTCGAGGATCGTGTCGACCTGTTCGAGGCCGAGCGACGAGCTAGAGGTTCTACGAGCCACGGCACTTCCATCATATCGCGCTGCCTCATACAAGGCCACGCCGCATCGCTCGATATCGCACTTCCACACGTCCAACATCGACCCATCAGGCGATGCGCTCAACCGTCGGTACTGGAGTGATGGATCGCATTGCCATGGGCTGCGGGGCGGGACGACTCCGAGGCGTTGTCTGACGCCGGGCCCCATGGCGCGCAGGTCACGCCGCATAGCACGTGCGGTTCCCCTCGGCAACCAGAAACGGCGGGCGTGCCAAGAGCGGTAACCACGGTGTCTCGCCGAAGCATCTGGACGACTACCTGGCCGAAATCAACGATCGAGCGAACCGCCGGTGGCTCGAGGCCAATCTCTTCGACCGCCTCATCCAAGCTGCCCTGGACAGCAAAGCCATCACCAACAAGGAGCTAGTCACCGGAGTCAGCTAGAGACTCAGTCGAGAGGATTACGCAGCGTCTCACGTTCAGCCGAAGGACCCAGGGCCATGACTTGGCCGTTCTTGCGCAGACCTTTGCCATTGCACGCGTCATCAAGGCGAAGCTGGCATGCTGCTTGACAATATCACGTACGGTGAGAAGATGACCAAAGGCCCAGCAAGCTCTGACGCCTGCAGGAGTCGTTACGCGGAGGCCAGCGGCAAAGTACGTGATGCAGTGACAGGTTGCATACGGCTTTCAGCGGAGGCGATGCGTGCTCTCGAACGGGAGACACGAGCGCTCGCGTGGCGCTGCGTCGGGACACGATTGGCGAGAATGCGATGTCACGAGATGCAATCAGGGGCGGTCGCGGTCGCCCTCGGCTAGGCCAAGGAGTCGTCCCATGGTCACAATTGGCGTGAACGATATTGGATTCTGTGCGGAGTTCTCGCGGCAAGGCGACTGGGCGTTCGAGTATGCCCTCTCGGTAGCCCGGTCGGCCAGCCACGGGTTGAAGGTTTTTTATGTGCCCGGTCCGACCTGGGACGAGCCTGATGTACCGCAACTGGCGCCCCACGAGATCGATTCCCTTGACCGCCGGGTGCGTGAGTACTACGATTCGCGGCTTGGGGACTTCACGAACGTTGGCTTTCGTATCTGCCAAGGCCTCGCGGATGCTGAATTACATCGCTGCTTGATGGATCAAGAATACCAGGTGCTCGTCCTGCCCTACCGCGATTTCGGAATTCGCTTTGCCGGGCGGACGATTGAGGAATTTGCTTACGCTTTCGGCGGCCCTGTTGTGCTGGTGGGCCCAGAGAAGCCCAAGCAGTTCAGGGTCAATCCCTCGGCCGCGTTGCTGTCCCCGCAGTTGGACCTGGATCAGGGGGACTGGACGGTGCTGGAGCCCGGCGAACGACTTCCGACCAACGGATAGACTGGTACGGAAACAAACAGGCGAGGGTTGTTCGGGCTTTGGGGAGAATGCCCATGATTATCGCGGTTGCCGCGACCGGTGGTTCCTTGGACGCACAGGTGTCTGAGCAGTTCGGTCGCGCCCAATACTTCTTGATCGTGGACGCTGAGACGCTTCGCTTCGAGGCCTTCTCCAACCCGGCGGCCAGCATGGCGGGCGGCGCGGGGCCCGCGGCGGTGCAGGAGATTACGAAGCGCAAGGCTGAGGTCGTCCTGGCCGGAAAGCTTGGCCCGAACGCACAGCAAGCGTTGACCGCCGCGGGGATTCGCTTTTCGGAAGCCACGGGCAAGGTCCGTGACGCAGTGGCGGCCTACGGAAGCTGAGGTCGGGTACCAGGGCGTAACGACGAGACTCGCAATCCAATTCCGCCATCCGGTCTCGGTGGACATGCAGGCCGACGCGTGGGCGTCACTACTTCATGAGTCACCGTCGTACTACATTCTCAGGGCCGAGGTCACGCAAGGCGGCACGTTTCGCGCCGTTGCCGAAGGTGTGTTTACGGACAAGGCCACCGGTGGCGCAAAGCAAGGTGATTCTCAGTGATCATCGTCGTCTTTCTTGGGCGCGCTCATGCCGGTCTGGTCAGCACCATCGATTACATCGCAACGTTGACGGGGCAGGAGCATCTCCATGCCGTATTGGTTGGGATGCACCTGGTTCGAGCATCGGATGAGAGAATCGCGCGCACCGTCAAGGCGCTGACGCATCGGGGAGTGCAAATCCTCGGTCCAGCTCATTGCACCGGCCGAACGGCAACGATGCGGTTGTGGCAGTGCTTGTCACACGAGTGCGTCGAGTGTATGACCGGCGCGCGGTTCGTTTTTGGATAGGTACCTTGGCCGAGCAAAGCCGTTAGTGAAGGAGCAATGCCCATGCCGGAATTTGCCAGTCCCTTCTCTGGAAACGCATCGGACCGAAAGCTGACGAAGGAGGAGCTGATCAGGGCCATTCGCTACATGATCGCGGCCGAGTACGAGGCCATCCAGCTCTACATGCAGCTTGCAGAATCGATCGACGATGAGCTGGCCAAAGACGTGCTTGTGGATATCGCCGACGAAGAGCGAGTCCACGCCGGGGAGTTCCTTCGCCTGCTCAAGCACCTTGCACCCGACGAGGAGAAGTTCTACGCAGAAGGTGCCGAGGAGGTGGAGGAAGAAATAGACAAACTCAAGCCCAGGTAGGGGTGCTAGGGGGAGTGGGCAGCGCGAAGGGCGAGGTGTCGGGGTGCGGGGGCTTCGCGCTGAGATTGTAGGCGCGCTCACGCGCCGCATGGCGTTGCAAGAAGGGCGGCGCCCCGACAACCCTTCCCCCCCTTCCTGACCTTCCTGACCTTCCTGCTCGGTGCTACTCCTTTGGGCGCAATGTGGCCGAGGAGGGGTCGAGGGCGAGTTGGTTGTTGTGTTTGGTGATGCCCAGAAGCTTGTCCAGCCGCGGTTCCAACGGGTCGGGGCCGGTCATGCCTAGCTTCGCCCGCACTTCCCGTCGCAGCCACCAGAAGCCGGAGTTCCACGAGTACAGGTGATGGCCGTAAGGCTTGCCGGTCTTCGTGTTTAACGATTCATGGAAGGCGGGCATCCAGGCGAGCTCCTTTTCCAGTCGCCAGAGCAGCTTGTCGTCGACCCAGTTCGGATCCATGCCGTGAATCAGGCCATCGAGGTAGTTCGCCGCGTCGTTGAGGAACCACGAGCCGCCGAAGACGTAGGCGCCGCTGTGGCCGTCGAGCAGGTCGCCGTTGGGCTTGGAAATGACCCGCATGCCGTAGGGGGTCTGGATTTTCATCGTGGTCTCGAGGTGCTTTCGCACCATGTCGTCGGGCAGGAGCTTGCGGCCGAAGACGGCGTACGTCAGGACTTCGCCGTAGAGGGCGTCTTGGCCGACGTGTTGCTGCTGCTTGAGGCTCGTGGCGAAGTAGCCGCCGGTCGTGTTGAACATTCGCGCGTAGCCGGCGATCGCCTTGTCGATCTCCGCGTCGGTCACCTTGAAGCCCAACTCGCGAGCGGCCAGCAGGGCGCCGCAATGGAAGCCTTGGTTGGAGGACGGCGCGTCATCGTCATCGTACGGAAGCTGATCGTGATACGTCTTCATGCAGGCGCGGTCGGACGTGAGTCGGGGCGGGACGTAGAGCCCGTCGACCTCGTGCTTGCGGATGAACTCGTAGGCTCGTCTGACCGTCCGGGGGTCGATATCGCCGCCGGCCTTCTTGACGATCATCGACCAGATCAGGTAGTACTGGGCGTTGTCCTCGTAGTCAACGCGTTCATAGAAGACGGCCGCCTGGGCTTCGGCGTCGTACCTCGGATCGTCGAGCCCGCGGCTCATCCAGAATCCGTCGCTGACCCACTGTTTCCAGCCGTAGCCGGTTCCGGAGATGAAGATGTAGTCGCTCTCGGGACGCAGCAGGTTCCGGCGCAGCAGGAGATAAGACGTGTTCCGCAGGATGGCCTCCAGGCCCGATCGGTTGAAGCCCTTCGCGTTGGCCAGGGCGATATGCGCGGCGAGCTGAACGTCGTAGAGCGATTTCGCGGGCGAGTCGAAGATCCATGTCTTGTACGTCTGCGTCTGGCCGATTTCGATGTGCTGCCAACCGTCGAATGCGGCGCGGTAGACGCTGGTAGCGTCGACGCCCCGCGGGATCGAAATCACGCGCCGGGCCGAACCGTCCCCCGTCGTGAGCGACAGCCGGCGCTTGTCGACGTCGAACGTCATGAAACAACGATTCTCCCACAGCCCCGGCGTGTCGCCGATAAGGCCGAAGAACCTGTCGTCGACCCGGTAGCCGAGCATGGGAAACGTCTGGCGGGAATCCTGCTTGAACTCCGGACCCGCGCAGCCGGGGCTGTAGGCCTTCGTTGCGGGTTCCCTGCCGGTGAAGGAATAGAAGTCGCCCGTTGTCGCCGCTCTCCAACCCAGCTCGAGGTAGTGCCGCTGGTCGGAGTGCGCGGTGACACTGACGGCTCGCTCGATGAGATTCGGGTTGATCTGCTTCCAGGTCTCGGAGAGCGACAGGCCCGTCGCCTTGCCTCCCGTCAGCGTGGTCACGCCGTCTTTCTGGTTGGTCTCGGCGTACCGCACGGGCGTCGTGCCGGTCGGCTGGATGACGATCAGGCCAGAGTTCGCGTCGATGGGCGAGAGAAGGATCTTCTTGCCGTCGACGAGCCGCACGTGAAGGCCGTCCGCCGTCTTGACAGGATCGAATTGGACGTCCGCTCGGACGCCCGCGGTCGAAGCGATGAACGCGACGAACACTGAAGTGCGAGTCATAAAGGTTCCTCCGCGCATGCCCTGCCTCCTGTGTTGGGAAGACTTCTAGCAGAACAGAGCGTCCGGTGGAAGCTCAAGGAGTGTTGCACGTTTCGTGGGAGCGACCTTTCGGTGGTTTCGGCTCGCGGGGACGCTCGCCATTCTGGCCTCTGCGCCTCTACGCGTGCCGAGGCGATGAACGGACAGTGTGCTCATCGACACCCTTCGATGCATGGCTCATGGCTTCATCCATTGGGAACGCAATTCCCGGCCCGAATTCGAGTCCCCCACCGCTGAAGCGATGGGGCACCCACTCTTGGCGATCTGTTCATGCATTCCCGCGGGCGGCTTAGCCCTCGGTTGTCGTGGTGATTTGCGGTCTATAGCATGACGTCGGTTTGGGGGGAGGCTTGGAGGCCCGGTTATGGTCGAGGTCATGGGTGGGTTGCGGGGCGTGGTTGCCGCGATTGTGGTTGGGTTGGGGTTGGTTCTTGCGGTGGAGGGGGCGATGGGGGCGGAGGTGGCGCGGGGGGTTGTGACGGGGGTGGGGGAGTGACGGAGGGGGCCTGTCTTCATGCGGATCAGTCGCGCCGAAGGTGTCGGTCCCATGCTGGGGCCGAGGGGATGTTCGGCTCGGGAACTGCCGTCCTTAATGACTAACTGCGCTCTGACCCCAAACGCCGCCTATGGATCTTCTGTCACAAGTATCCCGTATGATTTCCCGCCAGGGTTGACGAGCTCCCACACGACGACGTTGTGCTCATTGGTGCTCGTGCTTGTGAAGGCCTCGGCGGTGGTGCTGCTGTCCATGTTGAGGACGTAGATTACCGTATTGTCGTCCCCATCCGTGACCTTCATTCCGACGCGGGTGTCGAGCTTGGTGCTGGAGGCCGTGACACGGATTACCTTCCCGACGGCGGTTGGCTTGAACGACGCATCGAACCTATCCATACCTAGGTTTGGATCCGATCCTTCCGGCGGAGGATCCGGATGTGTCCATGCAACGTCCAATCGGAAATCTTTAGCGAGCAGGACTGTGGGCAGGGGGCCGAGGATGCACCCGGGGGCACCCAGTGTGATCAGGACCGCAAGGCCGCCCAGCAATGCTGCTCCAACGTACAATCCTCTGAGTTCGCGATACATGTCTTTTCCTCCTCATACGCAAGGGAAGCTTGTCGCCGGCTTGGCGCTCGGCGAAACAGCAACTTGTCTCAACAGATACTCCCTCCTGGCAAGGGTCGAGGGGGCCCGCTCGGGTGATGGCCCGAGCCTGGTTCACTGATGACGGACCAACGTTCTGGTCGCTTGCGCCGCTGGCTGAGAGTCACACGGGCCATTTCATTCCGCTCGACAACTCCGAAGACGACCGGGAGCAGATGGAACCCGCCCCCAGGCTCGTTGTCCAGCGGCCTGCTAGGACTGGCCGCTGGACCAGGTGCCGGTTGAACCGTGGCATTGACTGTTCTCGTTCCACACCTCGAGCAGCGTGACGACGTGCGGTGTGAGCTCGACGCTGCCCTCGAAGGGCGCTTTGAAGCAGGTATTCGCGATGCTGTCGATCCGAAGGTACTTCGTCTCGTTGGCCTTCATCGCCACCGCGAGCCAACCGACGAGCATGCCGGTAGTGTCGCGGAACTTCAGGAGGACCGTCCCGTCGATGGAGCTGGGAAGGTCTTGGCCCGACCCGCCGAACTGGATCGGCGGTGGGAGGTCCAGCAACGGGTTCGGGGGGGGTGTAAATACTGGCGGGATAGAACAGAACGATCTGATAGACCCAGTTGGCGTCGTTGCTGGTGACGTAGGGAACGCAGCACGTCACCTTCGAGCTGGCGGGGGAGGCGTCACACAAATCGGTCCACTTGCCCGGCGATACTCGACGGACGGCTCCCTTGAGCGGATGCGGCGATTCGATCCAGACGCTTCCCTTGAAGGCTTTGCCCAGGAAGTCCTGCATGGGGCGCAAAACCTTGTACGACCCGAAATCGTCGAACGTCTCGACGAGGGACAGCGGGGGATGGAGCGTGAGGATCTCCGTCCCGGCCTCGTCATAGAAGTGGATGGGAAAGGCGTGTGTCTTGCCGCTTGCCTCGTTGGTCTTGACGTAGATCCGGTCCGTGCGGCTGACGCCGTCGTCTTGAACATCGGCGAAGTAGATTTGGTTCTCCTGCGTCGCGGGGGTCGAGCCTTTGTTCCAGTAGAGCAGGTTCGTGTTCTTGTAGTTCGTCAGGGCGATGTCCGTGGGCGTCTCCTGGAACACGGTTCCGGTGAATGCCAGTTCTGCCTGGCCGGATCGATTGGGTCCGGTGTTTGCGCCGACGAAGATAGTCTCTTCGCCGGTGGCCACATCGGGGAACTTGTCGTAGGGTTGGAACATATGCAGTCCGCCCGGTGGAATCTTGACCTCGAATGAGTTCGGGCAAGACGCGCCGTCCGGCAGGTCCTGGAGGATGGCGTATTCCACGTAGATGGGGACGTCGTTCCGCTGGTTGGCCGTGACGATCGTGCCGCGGGACTTGCCGGGACCTTCATCCTTGACGCCCAGGTGCCAGAACCAGATGTAGTCGTTGGTTGCCTTCTCGGAGAGGGCGACTCCCTTGCCGGCGTTTTCACGCATTTCCAGGTTGCCCTGTAGGGCCGCGTATTCGGCCCAGGCCTCGATCTCGACGCTGCCCGTGAAGCTGCTCCGGTTGAGGCGCAACGTCTCGTGCGGTCCCATCAGCCTGGGCTCCTCGGCAACGATGCTCCCTGCCGGGTTCCGGTATCTGACCAGCGCAGGCGTCCAATACGTCGAACGGTTGAAGACGTTGACCCAGCTCGTGTACTTCGTGTCGTTGCGCACGTATGGGAAGAACAACCGGCTCTTGCTTTTGGGATCGGGAGCAAGCTGCGGCATGCAACCCGCCGTCAGCAAGGCCACCGTGAGCGACAGGACGAGCGCTGGGAACCTGAAGTCTCTCATGACAGAAGGCTCCTACTGCGCGGAAGGCACTCCGCAAGATTCTGCCGCGAGATATGCTAACAGAAGCCCACTCCTTCATCCGAGAGAAATCTTTGAATCGCCCTGGCAGCGCAGCGCCATACTACAAGCTGCCATCTCTCAGACTTAGGCTTGGCTTCTGTCCATTGTTGGAACGGACAGACCCAGTGTTTCCGGGCCATGAAGGTGATAGGCCCGGGCACGAGTAGTGGAGGACATGCAAGGATCAGACCCCGATCCTTGGCTTCCAGAATGATGGGGCCGTGGGATGAAAGCGCTGTGAATTCGGCATGAAAGACTTTTCATCCATCGGGTCGATCCCCATATCCCCGGCAGCAAAGGGCAATCAGAGCCCGCGCGGGATTGCTCACGGCGTTCTGACCACAGGCTCTGGCCCCGGACTCACCGGGTTTACGCATACCGCAGCATATCGCGGTCTTAGGGTCCTCTCTTGTGCTCGAAGTCAACCCGGCTCGCTTGTTGTCGGCCTAGGGGAGGCTCGATGGGTCGGTCGAGCCGACTTCGCCGATCTGCTTGCCGCGTGTCGGACTGTCTTGTCTATTGTCCATGATTCTGGCGCCTGCCTTTGCGCCCATGCCCTCGAACGTGAACGTCTCTGGCTGGATCTCGGTGTTGATCTCGGCCTTGGTAACAGTGTGGGACACCTCTTTGACGACTTGCCCCTTGCGCCTCTCGCGTCAGACCTCCTGGCAAGGAAACCACATCCCGCCATTGGTTTGCTGGATCTTGATCTCGCCTGCGGCACCAGAGTCGGATTCCTTGCTCCACAGCTCGTACTTGACGACGGAGTAATTCTGTTGCGGTGCTATCCAGACTTTGCGGCCCAAATCCGGCTTGGTCGGGAAGGCGATCTCAACAGCGACCGTTGAATGACCGTCGATGATCTCCCGTTCCGCCATGGAGAATCGGGCGTCAGGAGGCATCAGTTCGTCTCTCTCGCAAGGGCCTCTTGACTAGCAGGTTGGGCATGAGTCCGATGCACCTTAGGTCGATCGAGGAGTTCTGTGCGACATGCCTTGCCACGACATAGGCCTGGATCCGTCCGCCGGGGTCGCCAGAACACTGCAAGCCGATGCGTTCGAGCACGACGGCGGAGCTCCATTGCTCGTTGGGCCGTTCAAGATAGCGCCAGTCGGTCCGATGCAATGCACCGTCGATGTAGATGTGGATTTCAGCATTGTCACTGTTTGCGCGGCGGCGAGGATCGGGAGCGTTTGGCTTAGGCAGCGTGCGCCTGGTGACGACGAAGTAACCACTGCGTATCTTGTCCCGCTCGTCGAGCACGCGCTCCAAGAGCGCCTTTGCCTCGAGGTGCGATGCGGGCAACGCGCTCGCCGGGGATGCCGCACGATTGCTCTCTGGCTCGCTTTGGCCCATGGTCGCCGCTACGCAGGCAAGCAGGATGAGCGCACAGCCAATCGGCTTCGGATACATGGGAACCTCCGCACTGGAAAGGGTGGGACTACGCGGCTGAACAGGGCATATGGAAAGTTTAGCGTTCGCTGTTGCTTTCCGCAATCTCGTTTTGAGGCCTGACGGCTCGGCTCTCGGCTTGGCGCCGCTTTGGATTGCCTGTGAAGCGGGGGCGACATCGGGCGTTGGGCAGGCGGGGTGGAGGTGGCGGTTCTGCACTGGGATGGAGAGAGGTTTGGCTCGGGAACTGAAGTCCTTAACGACTAAATGCGCTCTGACCCCAGACTCGCAGGTCGAGCATTCGTATTACGTAGTCGTGCAGGAAGGCTCGGAAGGCTTGGACGTGTGGGGGGTTGAAGGGGTCTCGGTGGGGGTCGGCGGGGTCGAGGGCGCCTCGGGTGAAGTAGCCGTAGAGCATCCAGGTGAAGCTCATGAGTAGCATTCGGAGGTCGAGGCCTTCGGCGCGGATGGTGCCGGCGCGCTGGCCGCGCTGGAGGAGGTCGTGGATGGCCTGGAAGAGGGGCACGGAGAACTGGGCGTCGAGGTCGAGCATCTCGCCGGGGCGGTCGAGCCAGCGCCAGACCCAGAGGCGGGCGTTCTCGGGATTCTCGAGGAGGAGGTCGACGGTGGCGTCGACGAGCTGAAGCAAGAGGCGTTTCAGGGCGGGGCGATCGGCGACGACGTCGTCGCTGGCTCGGGTGACGAGGGCGGTGATGACGTCGCTCTCTCGGGCGTGCATCCGGCGGAAGACGGCGCGGTAGAGGTCGCGCTTGCCGCCGACGTGGTAGTTGACGGTCGAGATGTTGAGTCCGACGGCGGCGGCGATTTCGCGCGTGGAAACGGCGTGATATCCGCGCGCGGCGAAGAGCCTGGCGGCGGCGGCCAGGATTCGATCGGCACTCCCGTTGGCCTGGTTGTCTTCGGTCATACGCGCTCCCGCGGGTGCGTCGGTCGGTCGGGGCGTAGGTGTCGCCCTTTCTCGGTCAGACGGTCTCGTCACTGTCCCCCGCCGCCCCGCTATCCCCGCCTGTTACCGGTGTTGCTGAGCGACAAGATGCCCTTTGCATTTCAGGTCCACGTCCCCGGGGACTCGTGGGACCACGGTCAAGGCGATCTCTCGCGATTGGGTGGACGGCTCGATCCTCAGTCTCCACGCCTGCCAACACGATGGATAGGTCGCCTTGCCCAGCACCGGCTGCCAGGCGGCGGGCTTGCCGTCCAAGCTTCCTTCGGCCGAGAAGAGTTGTCCGACGTTTCGTAGCTCAGTCGGTTCGCCGTTCCGCGACATCTCCACGGTAATGACAGCCAGCCCTCCCTGAAGGGCTGCCGGCAGCCGTCCACGAACGACAAGCCGAGGGGGCTTCCGCCGTCGCGGCTTGGGGACAGGCTTGGCCCTGGTCACCGAGAGGCGGAAGCGGCCGAGGCTGTGCTGACGATCGCCCTGATCCAGCTCCACCACGAGCGTGGCGCCGCTATCGAAGCCGACGGGCCCGTGCGTTTCGAAAACGGCCACATGCGGTCGGCCTTCCTCGGGATCGACGGACCAGCCGGTCTTCGGGTTGCCGTCCAAGGCAGCAGAGAGTGGCCATCCTCCGTAGCTGTCCTGGGAGAAATCAGCAACCGGATTTCGCAAACCGATGGCGATGGCCTCGTCCGGCTTACCGCGAGGGAAGGCCCTGACGCGGATCCCGGTCAGGCAGAAGTTGCCGTTGGCGGCACGCCCGGGGCCACGACAGGGCAGGCTATGGTCAGGTAACGCCTCCAATCGGATCCCCGTCATACCCGTCATCGATGTGTCCGCCGTGACGGTGTAGGTGTCGGGCGAGGACGTATCACCGCCGGCAAGGACGGAGCCGTCCTTCTGTGTCGTGAGTTTCGCCCCGCCGACGGAAACGGCCCGGACCGGCTCCAAGATCGTCCAGCCGACCCTTTCCGGCGCGCTCGGTTCATCGTGGAGGTAGTGCACGTCGACGTCCACGGACCGGCTGGCAATCGCGAAGCTCACGGGCATCGGGCGCGCCTCGAAGGCACGCTCGAGCGTCGCGGGTTGACCGGAGGGCACCACCTCGAGCAACACCACGTCGAAGGGACGCAGGCCGATGACGGCCGTTTCGCGGAACGCCTCCTGGCGACCCACCAGCTTGGCGGGGTCCGGATACCAACGATAGATATCCCACTTCCGACCAGGCGGCAGGCCCCAGTCTGGGTTTAGACGAAGCGTGATCGCGTTGTCGTTCCACGAGCAGTTGTGCAGCGCGACAAACGCCCGCGTCCCGTCGCCGCAGCAGTATCCGTAGGGCTCGTCTCGCCGCGGATCACCCACGACGAAGCGGGGATTTCGGAAGCATTCGGGGCGGGCCTCGAGCAGCGCGATGAGCTCAGCCATCCGCGCCCTTTCGGGCGGAGAGAGCCACGGCGTGTCGCTCCACGGCTGGGCCAGCAGGCTGCCGCGACAGAGGTCCATGACGAACCCCGCCTGCCAGCGCTCCTTGCCAATCGAGCTGTTCCACCCCCAATCGGACAGCCAGACGCCAAGCGAGTCCTTGCCCAGCGCCGGCACGTCGCTTGCGTGCCACTGGGCCTGGTCGAGCTTCTGCGTCACGCTATCTCGGGCGTGCGGGGCCGGAAGCGTGCTTGGACTGGCCGCTTCGATTCCGATCCCGGAATCGAACAACGTGTCACCATGCAGCAGCCACCACGGCGAACGGTATCCCCAATACAACATCAGGAACACGTCGGGGCATTCCTGGTCGAGCGCGTGGAGGAAGTCGATCACGGCGTCATAGATTGGCTCGGTGGAGTACACACCCGGCAAGTGATCATGGTTCGGGTTAACGCAACCCGACGCCAGGTTGTCGAACTTCAGCAATCGCGCGCCGTTTTCGCGAATGTGGTGTCGGAAGGCGTCCGTGTACATCGACCTGATCGGTTCGGTGGCGCGGCAGAACGACTTCCGGTTCCAACTGACTTCGCCAAGCGTCTCGGGCCGGTGCGGGTCAACGTTCAGACATGACTGGACCTTCGGATTGCCGCCGATGGACCACCGCTCCCAGGAACTGTCGATCCACAACCCCAAGGACGTTCCCAGCTTGTCCAGTTCCTCACGAATCGGCTTCAAGCCGTTCGGGAACCGCTCGGGGTCGCACTCCTTCAACGTCCCGCGGTAGTCCACCCAGAAATCCACCGAGTACAGATCGAAGTGGCAGCCGGCATCCCGCTGCCCCTGGGCCACCTTGGCGATGTTGTCGAGAACGAACTGCTCGGTTTCGTTGAAGTCGTCTCCCGGTCGTGCCCCGAACGGCTCGAAGATCGCGTAGGGTCTGTCGTGTCCGCGCAGCGTGCGCCGCATACGGCCGATCAGGTGGTCGAGAAAGGCCTTTCTCGCGCCGCCAATGGCGCCGACGCCGTAGACGGCCTCCATGCAGTCGAACGTTTGGCCCGGGCCGACGCGAGCGCCCGGGAACTGCCGCAAGACGACCTTGGCATCTTTGGCTTCGGCGAGTCCCGCGGGGTGTGCCAGCGTCATGAAGTACCCGTCATCGACGTAGACGGGAAAGCCGCGTTCTTTCCCGGAGGGGGCATGCGCCCCGTTGGCCACGGCATAGCTTCCCAGCCGAACGTTCAGCAACCGGTTCCACTCCCGCCCGCCGGCGTTCGTGATCTTGACGAACTTCCGCAACACCGGGCGTTTCGCATCCCAACGGTAGGTCACGGTGACCGATGCCTTCGGGTCGTCCGACGCCAGCTCGAACACCGCCTCCCCGGTCTCGCATTCGCCAGCCGTTGGCAATCCTGTAACTCGCGGCTTCGGTGTCTTCAGTGGCTGGTTGGGCAGGCCAATGTCGAATTCCACCTCGGGTCCGTTGCCCAGGTTCAACGTGCGGCCCGAGAGTCGGTTCTCCCACGACACAGCGCGCAGGCCGTCCTCCGTGGCGAGCTGGTACACGAAGAAAGGAGAGTGAAGCTCCATGACGGCGCCCTGAGCGGAAATGCGGCAGGTACTGCCGTGAGCCGACGCCCCTTGGGCGGTAGCGACCGCGATGCTCGATGCCACTGCCACACAGAGGGCGAGCGATTTCATGACGGGCGACGTCCTCTGTTCCGCGAACCATGTCCGCTTCATGAGATCCTCCCGCCGAGATTCTCGTGGCCGATGCAGCCGGAATCCAGCGGAAAACTCTCATCTCTCATGGACCGGTTTCTGGGGGGCAGATCAATTCTAGCGTGACCCCTTCTTCTGATCCCTTTTTCTGATGGTGACGGTGAAGACGTCGGTTTGGCCGCCGGTGAGGAGGGAGCCGGTCATGAGTTCGGTGCGGTTGCCGGCGGCGTCGGTGGCTCGGCAACGGAGTTCGTGTGCGCCGTCGGGGAGGCGGAGCGGGGCGGTGTGCGGGCGGTACGGGCCTGCGTCGATGGAGACCTCCAGGGCTTGGACGCCGGAGAGGTTATCCGTGGCCTTTAGGGCGAACTCCGTTTCGGGGGTGGCGTGGTAGACGCCGCCTTCTTGGCCTGGGGCGGGTCGGGCCTCGAGGACGATCGTCGGGGGGGTCAGGTCGATTCGGACGTCGCGCGTCTCGGTGACGTCACCCGCCCTTTGCGTCTTGAAGGCGAGGTGGGTGAGGCCTTCTTTCGTGATACGGACGCTCTTGCCGGCGGACCAGTCGCCGTCGCCGATGCGATACCATCCTTCGGTCGGGAACTCCACCGTGACGGGCCGTCGGTGCCAACGCCCGGCGATCCTTGGCTGAGTTTCGGGGCCGGGGGCGGCGGGTCCGAGGTAGACGTCGTCGATCCAGGCGGTGCCGTTCCGTGAGGCGAGGCCGACGTAGAGCGTCGCGCCGGCGAGGGGTTTGGCGGGGCGCCAGGTCGTCTCGGCGTATTGCCAGTCGTGATCGGCGGGGTCGAGGAGCAGGCGGAGCGTGTGCGTGCCGCCGCCTGCGTAGTTGATATAGACGAAGATCAGGAACGACCGGCCCTTGGCTCCGGTCAGGCCGTGGGTCTTGTGCCAGGCGGCCAGCTTCAGCGCGGGCGGGGTGGTCTTGAATGTGATCGCCTTGGCGCGAGCGCCGGTGTAATGCTTGGGGTCGATCCGGAGCGCGTCGGGAGTGATCTCGAGGCGGAGGCTCGTGGCGCCGGAGCGGGCGATGGCGTCGTCGATGCGATAGTCGGCTCCGTAGGCCAGCCAAGCGTTCTTGACGTCGCGCTCGAAGCCGGGCGAGGCGAGGAGGTTCTTCGGGTCGTCGGCCTTTGCGGGCTCGGCGAGTCGCTTCAGGACGGTGGGCGAGAGATCACTAGGCGGGCGGAACTTGTCGCCCTGGACGTATCGCAGGATGCCGTCCATCAGGGCGAGGCAGGAGGGGTTGCGCTCGTCGTACGTACACGTCGAGAACAGGAGCCGGCCCTTGCCGACGCGCTTCTCCATGATAGCGGCGTGCTTTCGGACGTCCTCGGCGGAGCTGATGATCTCCAGGATCGGGTCGAACGGCGTGGCGAGGTCGTCGTCGAAGAGGACGCAGCTTGCCCCTTCGAGCAGGGGGTAGAATTGCCAGTCGCCCCATCCGTCGTGCGGGAGCAGGTCGAAGATCGGGTGTTGGCGGATGACGGAGCCGACGTTGTGATGCTCGCGCGCGCCGAGGCCGGGGCGGAAGGACCGCCAGGCGGTGTACTCGGCGAAGGGCGCGGCGCCGAGGAGGAGGACGTCGCCGCCGTCGGCGAGGTGGTCGACGTCGCGTGGCGTGATTCGCGAGACGACGCGGAGCTTGGCGGAGGAGGCGTCGGTCAGGGCGGGGAGGGGTCCGTATCGGCCCGCGAGGAGGGCTCGCGACGGCTCGTCGGCATCGGCGTGGAGGGGCGGGGGGGCTTGGTTGGGGAAGACCCAGAAGTCCCAGTCGTTGGCGAGGTCGTAGCCGTCGGCCTTTAGGGCAGCGGCGAGGTTGAATCGGGTGGTTTGTGTGACGGGCGGCCACGCGAGGCGGGCGCGTTTGAGCGTGGACACCTGGCCGGTTGGGACGGCGGGAAGCGTGTACGTCTGACTGAGCACGGTCTTGGAGTTCGCCTTCAGCGTCCAGGTGAGCTTGCCGTCTCGGAGGGGGTGGTCGCCGTAGAGTGAGGCCATGAGATCGAACTCGAAGGGGGAGCCGGTCCGGAACGAGCGGTTGATGCTATCTTGCTCGAAGTCGATCAGGAGGACGCTCTCGGCGTTGTATCGGAGGATGCCTTCGATGGTGTCGCCGGGCTTGAGCCGGCCGAACTCGTCGAGGATGCCGACGGTGTAGTGTTCGGTGAAGTGCATGTCCTGCATGCCGAGGAATTCGAAGCCGGCCAGCTCGTTGCACTTTCGCGTCTTCTCGGTGCAGTACTTCTTGCAGATGGCATGGAGCTTTCCGCCGCACTCGTAGTAGGTGCGCCAGCGGTCGATCAGGCCGGCGCGGGTGAGGTCGTCTTTGAGCTTGGTGTAGAGGTAGGGCGGGACTCGGCCGGTGTATTTCGCGGCGTTGTCGGGGTTGAGGTAGGACATGCCCATGAAGAGCTCGTGCATGCTGAGCGGCTTGGAGTAGACTCGGAATCGTTTCTCCATCTGTCGCCAGGGTCCGCTGAAGTAGTCGTAGCCGAAGGCGCCGCCGGAGTAGTGGCCGAAGATGTCGCAGGCCTTGGTGTATTGGGCGAGGCGCTCGGCGTGGTGAGGGAAGGGCTCGAGCGTGAGCTCCTTGGCTCCCATGGGGTCGAAGGCGTAGTCGACGCCGCGGATGGCCTGTTGCGGCATGACGAGGCATTCGGGGTGGAGGGATTTGATGAGGTCGTACTGACGTTGGTACTGCCGGATGATTCCGTCGTAGTAGTTTCGCTCGCCGCCGAAGCCGTAGAGGGCCAGGCTGGGGTGGGCGCGCGTCCAGCGGACGATGGGCGTCCAAACGTCGCGGTAGTGGTCTGCGTGCTCTTTCAGGACGGTCATGTGGTCGCCGCACTGCATGACGATTCCGAGCTCGTCGGCGGCCTCGAGCAGCTCGGGCGGGCAGACGCGGGCGGCGAAGTTGACGTAGTTCATGCCGAGTTGCTTGGCGCGGCGGACGTAGTCGAGCCAGTAGGCCTTGTCGGTGGGGGTGGTGCCGTGGACGGGGAAGTAGTAGTGGCCGAAGTCGCCTCGGAGGTAGATCGTTCGGCCGTTGAGTTTCAGCTTTCGGGCGTCGTGGCTCCATCGGCGGAGCCCGAAGCGCTGGGTCCGGGCGTCCCAGGTCGCGCCGTTGACGATCCACTGAAGGTCCGTCCAGTAGAGGTTGGGCTCTTTGGGTCGCCACGGTTTGATCGCGTCGATACGCGCCTGCCATGTTACTTGCTTGGAAGCGTCGAAGGGCGGGACGTCGAGGGCGCCTTCGGCGAGCGTGGCGCGGTTGGCCGCGCTTCGGACCTTCCAGAGCATCTTGGAGGGCGGCGCCTTTTGCGCCCCGGCGGGCACGGCGAGCTCGGTTTGCCAGACGACGTCGGTGAGGTATTGGCCCGGGCGGATATAGACGTCGTCGATTCGTCCGGGTCCCGGGGCGACGGAGAGGGTTACGGGTCGGCTGATGCCGCTGGCCTTTCCGGCGTTTCCGAGGAAGGCCCAACCGCCGGCGAACCCGCGGGTGTTGTCGACGGAGATGATGAGCTCGTTCTTTCGGCCCGGGAGGAGCTTGCCCGTCAGGTCGAGGGCATAGGGGGTGTAGACGCCGTAATCGTAACGTCCGACGTGCCGGCCGTTGAGCCAGACGTGGATCTGTCCGACGGCCCAGCCGATCGTGAGTCGGACGGCGCGGTCTTTCCAGTCGGGGGGCGCGTCGATCCACGTTCGATGCCAGCCGATGCCGCTGAGGTAGCGGACCGGTCCGAGGGCGGTGGCGAAGGTGGCTTCCTTGAACCAGGGGGCGGATCGAAGTCGATCGAGCTGGTCGTCCCATTTTCCGGGCACGTTGACGGTGACGTCGAAGGCGGCCGCGGGCGGCGGCGTGGGGATCTCGTCGGCGGTGGGCTTGGTGTACGTGAAGTCCCACTGGCCGTCGAGGGAGATGGTCACGGGCTCGGCGGCGGGGGAGGCTGACGTCAGGCAGAGGAGCAGCAGCGAGAGCGTGGTCGGGGCCGAACGCATCGGGGACCTCCTTTGCGGGGGGCGAATCAGACAGCACCGAAGAGGTGGGGGTAGTATAGCTCCAACGCCGGGGCGAGTCGTTGGTCCGATCGCGCCTCGGGTGACGAGCGCATCGCGAGGGACGGGCATCTTGGCCACGGGTCGTCACGGGCAAGATGCCCGTGCTACGTCATGGGGACCGGCGCATGGCTCAGGTTCGTCGCGGAGACGGACTCGGCGTCGGGTCAGGATCGGGCGAAGGTTCGGCGACCTCCGCGGTAGAAGGATTTGGTGGGCGCGGCCCTTCGTCCTTCGTCGGCGGTTTGGCGACCGACGCCGTTGTCGAACCCGGGGATCTGGTCCTGGGCGAGAAGTCGGTTGCAGAGCATCTCGATGGCGGTGATCTCGCTGCCCTGTTCCGGGGTGACGAAGGTAAAGGCCTTGCCGATCGCGTTCATTCGGCCGGATCGGCCGGTGCGGTGGAGGTAGTCCTCGGCGTTCTCGGGGATGTCATAGTTGATGACATGGGAGATGCCGGGCACGTCGATTCCGCGTCCCATCAGATCGGTGGCGACGAGCAGGTTGATCTTCCTCTCTCGGAAACGGGTCATGACCTGGTTGCGCTTCTGCTGGGGCAGGTTGCCGTGGATGTATGAGGCGTTGAACTTCCTGCCGAGGAGCGTCTTGCCCAATCGCTCGGCCCCGTGTTTGGTTCGCGTGAAGATGAGGGCGAGCTCGGGCTGTTCGCGCTCGAGGACCTTGACGAGCAGCGACAGTTTTCGGTCATGGGCGACGGAGAAGTATCGCTGGTCGAGGGTCTCGACGGACGGGTCGTTGTCGTCGACGGCGGATATTCGGATCGGGTCGCTCAGGTACTGATCGGCCAGTCCCATGATGTCGTCGGGGAGGGTGGCCGAGAGGAACATGGTCTGGCGGCGATTGGTGCACTCGCGAAGGATTCTTCGGATATCCTTTCGGAATCCCATGTCGAACATTCGATCGACCTCGTCGAGCACGACGATTCCGAACGAGTGGAAGGCGACGGTGCCTCTTTCGGAGTGGTCGAGGACGCGTCCAGGGGTCGCCGCGACGATCTCGGGGCTCTTTGAGAGGCGGTCGATTTGCCGCCGGATAGGGGCGCCGCCATAGACGGCGGTGGCTCTGGGCGGATCGTTCTTGGACATCCTGCGGCTTTCGTCGCGGATCTGCATGGCGAGCTCTCGGGTTGGCGCAAGGATGAGCGCGCGCGCGTACTCGCCGGCGTAGAACTTCTGGAAGATTGGCAGGAGGAACGCGGCGGTCTTGCCGGTGCCGGTTCTGGCTCTTCCGACGCAGTCTTTTCCGGTCATGACGGCCGGTATGAACTGCTCCTGGATCTCCGTGGGGTTCTCGAAACCGATGCGTCGGACGCAGGCCAGGGTTCTCGGGCCGAGGCCCAGCTTGGCGAACGCCTCAGGTTCCAACGATTCCAGATCTTCTTGTACTTCGGGTGAGGTCTTCAGTTGTCTCGGCATGTATCTCTCAGTTCTTCACGCCCTGGTAGCGCAGCGGATGCGTTGACATGACACCGACCAGGGGCTTTGCACCGACGTCCAATCAAGCCGCTCCTTCCCGCAGCCCAACCTGCTACCACACGCCCTTTGCCGCATCGGCGGCGTTTGGTGCGTGCTCAAGAAACTGCCAGGTTGCAGACGTCGGCCATCGCATTGTCTTAACCGACCATCTTTCAATTGATAACAACTATAGCGGTCCCTGTTGAAAACGTCAAGACCGGTCCGCCGCGTCCTGGCCCTGAGGCCGGGGACGCGTCAGCAGATAGTCTGGGATCGACCAGAAGGGGCCTGGAAGGACAGAATTTGCCAAGAAGACGAGCAGGAGGGTTAATGTCGACGACTCAACAGGGTCGCTTTCCGTGCGAGTGATTCGGGCGGGTCCGCGTTTTGCGTGGTATCTTCGGTGCGGGGTGAGACCGGCAGTTGGTGCATGCTCCTCGACAGGGGTTTGCGTTCGGCGACGGTTTGGCGGATGCGTCCCATCAACGGGGAATCATTGGCGTGGGCAGCCGGCGCTGCTTGTCTGGTTACCGGCGAGGTGCAACAATCCATCCAGCACGCGCCGCTTGCGCGTCGGGCGAGCCTCCCGAGCGTGGGCGTCGGCGCGACGGACTGAAGGCACTCCCAAGATGGACTCAGCTCTGCTGCTACGCATTCTTCCACAGCCGAACGACAGCACGTGCGGGCCGACGTGCCTGCACGCGATCTACCGGTACTACGGCGAGGACATCGCGCTGGAACAGGTGATCGCCGAGGTACCGCAGCTCGCCGACGGGGGGACGCTCGAGGTGCTGCTTGGCTGTCACGCGCTGCGTCGAGGCTATCGAGCGACGATCTACACGTACAATCTGCAGATGTTCGATCCGACCTGGTTCGGGCCCGGGTCGATCGACCTGGGCGCCAAGCTAACGGCCCAGTTGAAGATCAAGCACAGCGAACGTCGCCGGCTGGCCACCAAGGGCTATCTGGAGTTCCTGGATCGCGGCGGTCGCATCCGGTTCGAGGATCTGACGACCCGTTTGCTGCGCAAGTACCTGCGGCGGTCGGTTCCGATCGTGACGGGGCTGAGCGCGACGTACCTTCATCGGACCGCGCGCGAGCACGGGCCTGGCGGGGAGGTCGACGACGTTCGAGGTCAGCCGGTGGGGCATTTCGTGGTCTTGTGCGGGCTGGACAGGGACAAGGGCGAGGTGTTGGTGGCGGACCCGCTTCAGCCGAACCCGATCGGGGCGAGTCACGTCTACTCGGTGGGCATCGATCGCGTGGTCGGGGCGGTGCTGCTCGGGGTGCTCACGCACGACGCGAATTTGCTGATCATCGAGCGGGGCCAGCGGGGTTGAGGGCGGTCCCATGCATCCGCTGATCGTGGTGGACAATCCGAAGCGCTGGCCGTTGAACGTCCCGGGGGCGACGGTGGTCGGCGCGCGGGCCTACCTGACCGAGCCGGCGTACTCCGAGGTGGCCGACGCGCGGGTGTTCAATCTGTGCCGTTCGTATCGATACCAGAGCAACGGGTACTACGTCTCGCTGCTGGCGATGGCCCGCGGTCACAAGCCGATGCCGAGCATCGCGACGATCCAGGACCTCAGGACGGTGGCGATCGTCCGGCTGGCGCTTGACGACCTGGACGAGATCATCCAGCGCAATCTGAGGCCGATCGAATCCCACGGGTTCACGCTCAGCGTGTATTTCGGGCGGAATCTCGCGAAGCGATACGACGCGTTGAGTTGGTATCTGTTCAGGCTGTTCCAGGCGCCGTTTCTGCGTACAGAGTTCGCGCACGACGAGGACGGGTGGCGGCTGCACAGCATCCGCTTGATCGGCGCGAACGACATTCCGGACGCGCACCGGGAGTTCGCGACGGAGGCGATGGTTCAGTTCTTCGCCAAGAATCGCGCGCCGACCCGGTTGCAGAGCAAGGCGCTGTTCGATTTGGCGATTCTGCACGACCCGGCGGAGAAGACGCCGCCTTCGGACCCGGTGGCGCTGAAGCGGTTCGCCGAGGCCGCCGAGCGGCAGCGACTGTCCGTCGAGTTGATTCAGAGGCAGGACTACGGGCGACTGCCCGAGTTCGACGCGTTGTTCATCCGCGAGACGACGGCGGTCAATCATCACACGTACCGTTTCGCGAGGCGGGCCGCGGCGGAGGGGCTGGTCGTGATCGACGACCCGGACTCGATCCTCAAGTGCACGAACAAGGTCTATCTGGCCGAGCTGCTCGAGCGCCGGAGCATCGCCACGCCGAAGACGCTGATCGTGCACCGCGACAACTGGGAAGACGTGGAGGCGCGGATCGGTCTGCCGTGCGTGCTGAAGGAGCCGGACAGCTCCTTCAGCCAGGGCGTGATCAAGGTGGAGGACAAGGAATCGTTCGACCAGGCGGTCGGGCGGTTGCTCGGCTCATCGGAGTTGATCATCGCGCAGGAGTTTCTGCCCACGGAGTTCGACTGGCGCGTGACGGTGCTGGACGATCAGCTTGTGTTCGCCTGCAAGTACTTCATGGCTCGGAGGCACTGGCAGATCATCAAGACGGGCTCCGACGGGGCGATCGCCGACGGCAAGGTGGAGGCGGTCGCGGTGGAGCAGGTGCCGCCGGCGGTTCTGAAGACGGCACTCCGGGCGGCCAAGCTGATCGGCAACGGTCTTTACGGGGTCGATTTGAAGCAGGTGGGCAAGCACGTCTTCGTGATCGAGATCAACGATAACCCGAGCATCGAGGCGGGGTACGAGGATCGGCTGCTCAAGCGCGAGCTTTATGATCGCATCATGCGGGTGTTCGCGGAGCGGATTCGCCGGCGCAAGAGCCCCGGGGGCAGCGGCGACACATGACCGATGGGTACCACCTGTTCGAGCGGTTCGGCGTGGAGCTGGAATACGCCATCGTCGGCCGGGACGATCTCGACGTCTTGCCGGTGTGCGACGAGGTAATCCGCGCCGCTTGCGGGGCGTATGAGTCCGAGATCGAGACGGGCGCGCTTTGCTGGTCGAACGAGTTGGTGCTGCACGTCATCGAGTTGAAGACGAACGGACCGGCCGACAGGCTCGAGGGCTTGGCCGAGGTCTTCCAGAGCGACGTTTGCCGGATCAACGCCCTGCTCGGGGAGCGCAACGCGTGTCTGATGCCGACGGCGATGCACCCCTGGATGGACCCCGCCACTGAGACGAAGCTCTGGCCGCACGAGTACAACGCGGTCTATGAGGCGTTCAACCGGGTCTTCGGGTGTCAGGGGCACGGCTGGTCGAATCTCCAATCGACGCATCTGAACCTGCCGTTCTCGGGGGACGAGGAGTTCGGGCGGCTTCACGCGGCGATTCGGCTGCTGATGCCGATCATGCCGGCGCTGGCGGCGAGTTCGCCGATCGCGGGGGCCCGGCGGGTCGGGTCGGCGGACGGTCGGATGGAGTTCTACCGTCACAATGCGCGACGGATTCCGTCGGTGACGGGTCGGGTCATCCCGGAGCCGGTTTTTTCGGCTCGGGACTACGAGGATCGGATCCTCGGCCCGATGTATCGCGACATCGCCCCTTACGACCCGGAGGGCATCCTGCAGGACGAGTGGCTGAACGCCCGGGGGGCGATCGCGCGGTTCGAGCGTGACACGATCGAGATCCGCGTTCTGGACATCCAGGAGTGTCCGAAGGCGGACCTGGCGATTCTGGCGTTGATCGTCGGGGTGCTGCGGGCGCTCGTGGAGGAGCGATGGGTGGGCCTGGCCGAGCAGCGGGCATGGACGGTCGAGCCGTTGGAGACGATTTTGCTGGCGACCATCGATCGGGCGGAGGAGGCGGTCATTACGGACGCCGGCTATCTTCGGGCGTTGGGCGTTGAGGGCAGGCCGAGGTGCTCGGCGGGGCAGGTGTGGGGGAGCCTGTTCGAGCGGGCGTTGCCCGAGAAGGATCGGGACGAGTTCGGGGCCGCCCTTGAGACGATTCTGGCGCGGGGGACGCTGTCACGGAGGATCTTGCGGGCGCTGGGCAGCGGAGCGGATGGGAATGTCGGCGTGCCGCGGGGCCGGCTTGTCGAGGTCTATCGTGAATTGTGCGAGTGTCTGGGCCAGGGGCGGATGTTTTGTCCTTGTGGCTAGATCCATCCGGTCATGCATGCGATCCAGCCGTCGCGGGGTTGCTGGAAGTAGTGGTGCTTTCCGATTCGGTGGCGTTCCATCTCATCCATGGTGAAGTGGGCGTCAGGGGTTCCGCCGGCCTCTCGGAGGAGGGCGGGGGCGTCTGCCAGGCCGTAGCGCTGGATTCGCGGCAGGTGGCCGTATGCCTGGATCGCCTTGAAGACGGCGTTTGGAATACCCCTTCGCGGATCGTTGACGTCGGCGCTCGGGAGCAGGTGCTCGAGGACGACGCGGTTTCGGCGGGTCGGGGAGCAGAAGGTCATGAGGAAGAGGACGAGGTCTCGCGGGGTGAGGTAGTAGCTGATGCCTTCCAGGAGGACGATGGCGTCGACGTCGGGGTCGTATCGGCCGTCGAGGACGAGGGCGCGTCTGAAGGCGGGGTCGGTGACGTCGACCTCGAGGCAGTTCAGCTTGTGGGTGAGCTCGGGGGCGACCTCGGCGTAGAGCTGTCGCTTTCGGTCCATGCCTGAGACGTCCATCTCGATAACCCGTGAGATTCGATCGCCGTGAGCGGACAGGAGCTCCAACGCTAGCGGGGACGCCCCCGCGGCCGGGATGATGATCTGGCGCGGCTCGGGGCGCGTGGCCAGAGCGCGCTCGATCAGGTGGCTGATGAATGCCTTGCGGTTGAGGATGACTTCACGATACCAGGGGCAGAGGGCTTCGCATTGGCGACGGAGGGCTTCGCCGGCGGACAGGTCCAGTCTCTCGATGAATCGCCGCGCCGCGCCGTCTCGATATAGGGGCAGTGCCCAGGCCATAACCAGTGAGGCGGTGTCGCTGAGGCGAAACGGCTCCGGGGCTACTGGGATGGCCTGTGTGGGTCCGTTGGGGGCGATGTTCTCGGACGACGAGGGTTGGGGCGCGTCGTCGGTGGGGAGAGGTTGGCTCTGTCCGGTGGCGTCTGCGTCCGGTTGGTCTGGCTGGTGTCGTGACATCGCAGAGAGTGCATCGGCGTTTGTGCGAGGTCAGTTCAGCAGGGAGTCTTGTGCGCGGAGGGCGGTCGCGAGGCCGGGCGGGGCCTGGCTGACGGTCTTGGGAGGGCGTATGAGGGCTCTGAGGGGCAGATTCTTTTCGGATGTGCAGATAAAGTGCCGCTCTGATTTGACTTCCCGCAAACTTGGTGTATTTAACACTTCATAAACGGCGTGGTGATGCCGGCGCGTAGCAGTCTCCGCGCGGAGGCCGGGCAGGGCGGCCCGTCGAACTGAGGTTCAAGGGGACATGGAAACGCAACAAGTGGGCTCCTCAACGGAGCCCGACGACCCTCCTAACCCACATACCGAAGCCGTAGCCTTCAAAACCAAGATCGGAATCATGAGACCGAGACGAGAGGCGGTGCCTGTTCGCGCGGGGATTATCGTCGCGCGGGGGGCGACCGCGCCCAGGCCGAGCCGGCTCAGCGAGGCGTTTCGACGAAGCGTCTTTCCCGAGGCGAGCCGAGTCGAATGGAACGACTGGCGATGGCAGCTTCGCAATCGCCTTCGGGACCTGAAAGGGCTTGGCAGGATCTTGTCTCTGTCGACGGACGAGGAGACGGCTATCCGTCGCCTTGGCCGGGGTCTTCCTGTGGGGATCACGCCGTACTATGCGTCGGTCATCCGGCCGGACGACCCGGCCGATCCCGTTCGCAAGACGATGGTACCGACCACGGCGGAGTTCGTGCAGGGCCCTGGCGAGGCGGCCGACCCGCTGGCGGAAGACCATCAGATGCCGGTGCCTGGGCTGGTCCACCGGTATCCGGATCGCGTCTTGTTCCTGGTCACGACGTTCTGCTCGACCTACTGCCGGTACTGCACGCGAGCCCGGATGGTGGGTCACGCGCGGGAGTGCCACTCGAACAAGAGGCAGTACGAGGTCGCGCTGGATTACATCGCGGCCCACCCCGAGGTGCGTGACGTGCTGGTTTCGGGCGGCGATCCGCTGACGATGGCGGACGATCGTCTGGACTGGCTGCTCTCTCGGCTCAGGGCCATTCCGCACGTCGAGTTCGTTCGGATCGGCACCAAGGTGCCGACCGTGCTGCCGCAACGGATCACTCGGGACCTGACCCGGATGCTTCGGCGATACCACCCGCTCTGGATCAGCATTCACTTCATGCACCCCAACGAGCTGACGCCGGAGGTAGGCGAGGCATGCGAGCGATTGGCGGACGCCGGCATCCCACTGGGGAGCCAGACGGTACTGGCCCAAGGGGTGAACGACGACGTTGAGACGATGAAACGGCTGGTGCACGGTCTGCTCAAGATCCGGGTCCGGCCCTACTATCTGTACCAATGCGACCCGATCTCCGGGTCGGGCCACTTCCGGACGCCCGTGTCCAAGGGCCTGGAAATCGTGGGGGCGTTGTGGGGCAACACGACGGGGTACGCCTGCCCGAAGTTCGTGATCGACGCTCCGTCCGGCGGGGGCAAGATCCCGGTGTTCCCCGAGACGGTGGTCGGCCGCGACGGGAGCAAGCTGACGCTACGGAACTACGAGGGCCAGCTCTATCATTATCCCGATCCCGGTGTGCCGAGCTGAGAGGCCTTTTGGCGCTTCGGGTAGCAGGCTGCAAGCCCGCGGTACAACGGCACGGCGCGCTCCGGCACGTCGTTAGGCCGCGGCGGAATCCGACCTCAAGCCTCTGCCAGGCGCCCCAGTACTCAGGGGCGAAGGTACCATGCCATGCGAATCGGTCTGACCTATGACCTGCGGGACGACTACCTGGCCGTCGGGTACGGCGAGGAGGAGACCGCCGAGTTCGATCGGGCCGGGACGATCGATGCGATCGAGGGGGCGCTGACCGAGCTAGGACACGAGACCGACCGGATCGGGCGGGTTCAGGAGTTGGTCCGACGACTGGCGGGCGGCGACCGGTGGGATCTGGTCTTCAACATCTCGGAGGGGCTGGAGGGGGTGTCGCGTGAGGCCCAGGTGCCCGCGCTCCTGGAGGCGTATCAGATCGCGTATACGTTCTCGGATCCGCTGGTCGCGGCGCTGTCGCTCGACAAGGCGATGAGCAAGCGTGTGTTGCGCGACCTGGGCGTGCCGACGCCGCCGTTCTTCGTCGCCGGATCGGTGGATGACATTGGGCGCGTCGACCTGCCGTACCCGCTATTCGCCAAGCCGGTGGCCGAGGGCACGGCCAAGGGAATCGACGGGCGGAACAAGATCGACGGTCCGGACGAGCTTGGCTCGGTGGTCGGCCGGCTTCTGGCTGCGTTTCGCCAGCCGGTGCTGATCGAGGAGTTTCTGCCGGGGCGAGAGTTCACGGTAGGGATCACGGGGACGGGCGAGGACGCCGAGGCGGTGGGGACGCTGGAGATCGTCCTCGGGGCTCGGGCCGAGCCGTTCGCCTACACGCAGACGAACAAGGAGCAATGCGAGGTGCTGTGCGAGTTCCCCACGGCGCCGCCCGAGTGGTCTCGTCCGGCCGAGGCGCTGGCGCTGGCCGCGTGGCGAGGGCTGGGATGCCGCGATGCCGGGCGCGTGGATCTTCGCGCGGACGGTCAGGGGCGTCTGCAGGTGCTCGAGCTGAACCCCCTACCGGGCCTGCATCCCACACACTCGGACCTTCCCATGTTGTGCACCGCGATGGGGATGTCTTATCCGGAGCTGATTCGACGGATCGTGGACTCCGCCGCGCGGCGGGTACGCCCCATGGACCCGAGGCTGTCAGACCTGATCGGGTTGGAGACGGCCGTCCGGCAATCCGCCGCCCCTTCCCGGGCGGTCTGAGTTCGCCCCCTGCGAGTCGTGCCGTGCACGTGATGATTCTCCATGACGATCTCGGACCCGACGCCCGCGCCGACGAGGTGGACGTGCTGGCCCAGGCCGATCTGATCGAGTCGGCCCTCGGCAAGGACGGGCATACGACGTGCCGATGCGCGTTTTCGCTGGATCGTGACCGAATGGGCGATGCGATCCGGTCGCACGGGGCTGACGTCGTGTTCAACCTGGTCGAGTCGGTGGGCGGGCAGGGCCGGTTGATCCATACGGCCCCGGCGTTGTTGGACGCGTTGGGGGCGCCCTACACGGGGGCGCCCACCGAGGCGATGTTCCTGACGTCACACAAGGTCTTGGCCAAGCAGTGGATGCACGCCCGGGGGCTGCCGACGCCGATGTGGTATCCCCGCGGGGGCGCGGGCGAGACCGCGGCGAACGGGCAGCGGTTCATCATCAAGTCGGTGTGGGAAGACGCTTCGCTCGGGCTCGAGGATGACGCGGTCGTGGCGGTTGCGAACGTGGACGATCTGGCCGAGATCATTCGGGCTCGGGCGTCGGGGCTTGGCGGTGAGGCCTTCGCGGAGGCGTACATCGAGGGGCGCGAGATCAATCTGTCGGTGCTCGCGGGCCTGAACGGGCCGGTGGTGCTTCCGCCGGCCGAAATCCGCTTCGTCGACTACGACGCCGACCGTCCGAGGGTGGTGGGCTATCGCGCCAAGTGGGACGCGGCGTCGTTCGAGTATCACCACACGCCGCGATGCTTCGACTTTCCGGCGAGCGACTCGGGACTGCTCGACGAGCTTCGGGCGCTGGCGCTGAGGTGTTGGGACTTGTTCGGCCTTCGGGGGTATGCGCGGGTCGATTTTCGCGTGGACGAGTCTGGGCGGGCGTGGATCCTGGAGGCGAACGCCAATCCGTGCCTGGCCCCGGACGCGGGGTTCATCGCGGCGGCGGATCGGGCGGGGTTGGAGCGCGACGAGGTCATCGCCCGCATCTTGGACGACGCAGGCTGTCGCGGGGGCGGTGTTGGGGGGAGGACCTGATGTTCCGCATTCGACGCATTTTCGACAACGCTTTGCCGGTCGATCAGCGGGAGATCGAGCAGGTTCAGCGGATCCTCCAATCGCAGTTCCCCGACGTTCGGCCGGAGGAGTTGACGGGCCTGCCTGAGAAGCTTCGGAACCCGATGAAGTACCGGTTTCGGCACCTGCTGCTGGTGGCGGACGACCCGTCGGGCAACGTGCGTGGGTTCGCTCTCCTGTCGCACGACGCGCAGCTCGATTTCTTCTTCCTGGACTACATCGCGACGGAGAAGCTGCTTTCGGGCGGCGGCGTCGGGGGGGCGCTATATGAGCGTGTCCGGAGCGAGGCGCAAGCGCACGGGGTGCCCGGCGTGTTCTTCGAGTGTCCGCCGGACGACCCGGCCGATTGCGAGACGCCGGAGATTCTCAAGCAGAACATTGCACGACTTCGGTTTTACGAGCGTTACGGCGCCCGTCCCATCGCCGGCACGGCGTATCAGAAGCCGATCAGGCCGGGCGACCGGGGGATGCCTTTTTTGATGTACGACGCCCTGGACCAGCGTAAGCGTCTTCGGCGGGACGCGGCCCGGGAGATCTGCGGAGCGATTCTTCGGCGGAAGTACGGGCATCTCTGCTCGCCCCAGTACACGGCATCGGTGGTGGGCTCGTTCCGAGACGACCCGGTGAGGCTACGCGAGTTCCGGTATCTCAAGCCCGAGACGGCCGAGACGTCGCCGTTCCGGCGGATGGCCCACGAGCGGATCTATCTGGTGGTGAGCGATCGGCACGAGATCCATCACGTCCGCGAGCGGGGGTACGTCGAGTCGCCGGTTCGGATTGGCGTAATCCTCCGCGAGCTCGAGCGGACCGATTTGACGCGTCGCGCCGAACCCCGCGAGTTTCCGGACAAGCACATCCGGGCGGTCCACGACGACGGCTTCGTCGACTACTTGAAGAAGACGTGCCGGACCGTCCCGGCGGGCCGGTCGCTTTACCCGTACGTCTTTCCGATCCGCAACGCGGCTCGACCGCCGAAGGAGCTGACGGTCCGGGCGGGGTACTACTGCATCGACACGTTCACGCCGCTGAACCAGAACGCTTACACGGCCGCGAAACGGGCGGTGGATTGCGCGCTCACGGCGGCCGAGGGGATCCTCAAGGGCGAGCGGCTGGCGTACGCCCTGGTCAGGCCGCCGGGGCACCACGCCGAGTACCGGGCGTTCGGCGGCTTCTGCTACTTCAACAACAACGCCATCGCGGCGCAATACCTGAGCCTGCATGGTCGGGTGGCGATCCTCGACATCGACTATCACCATGGCAACGGGCAGCAGGAGATCTTCGGCGAGCGGGCGGACGTGCTGACGGTCTCGATCCACGGCCACCCGCGATTCGCTTACCCATACTTCACGGGCTTCGAGGACGAGAAGGGCAGCAAGGGGGGCACGGGGTACAACGTCAACCTGCCGCTGCCCGAGCATGTGGACGGCCCGAGGTATCGGGAGGCGCTGGGGCAGGCGATTCGGCGGATTCGCCGGTTCGAGCCGCAGTTTTTGGTCGTGGCGCTGGGGCTCGACACGGCCAAGGCGGACCCGACGGGGACGTGGTCGCTCAAGGCGAAGGACTTCGAGGCCAATGGGGAGATGATCGGCCGGCTACGGTTGCCGACGCTGGTGGTTCAGGAGGGGGGATACCGCACGCGGACGCTGGGGACCAACGCCCGGCACTTCTTCACGGGGCTGGTGCGGGGGATTTTCGGGCCGGTGGGCGGCGCGGCGGGGTCCGGTGATCGTGGAAAGAAGGGGAATCAGCCGTGAGTGGCGTGCCGAACCTCGGTGATGGTGGGTGCCGCCCCGTGGGGCTCGAGCTGAGAGACGTGGTGCGCCCGTCCGACGTCGAGGCGGTGGGGGAATTGGTCAGGGCCACGGGCGTGTTTGCCCCGTATGAGGTCGACGTGGCGGTGGAGCTGGTGCAGGAGCGCCTGGCGCGGGGCGTGGCGAGCGGCTACTGGTTCGTATTCGCCGAGGGTGACGGGCGGATGGCGGGATACGCGTGCTATGGGCCGATCGCGTGCACGGTCGGGTCGTTCGATCTGTATTGGATCGCGGTCCGGCCCAACCTGCAGGGGTTGGGCATCGGGCGGTGGCTGCTGGGGGAGGTCGAGGCCCGTGCGGGCAGGGACGGGGGGCGGCGGATGTACGTCGAGACGTCGTCGCGGGGCGCGTATGACGCGACGCGGCGTTTCTACGAGAAGCATGGGTACGTTCAAGAGGCGTTCTTGGCGGACTTCTATGCGCCGGGGGACGGGAAGGTCATTTACTCACGGGCGCTTGGGGGGGCGGGTGACGCTATTCGAGACGTGTGACAGGGCAGGCTTCGATAACTGACTGACGGGATCCCCCTCGGCCTTCTGGATCCACTCCTTAACGGTTTCGTTCATAGAGCACTTTGCCCCGGTCAAGGGCCTCTCGAATCAGGGGGTCGCGCTCGGCATAGCGGCGGTCGACGTCTTCGGGGCATCGGGCCAGAAGGTCGATCGGGAAACGGGGGTCGGTTCGGTTCAGGATCTCGAGCGATTTGTGGAAGCTCTTGCCTTCGAACGGCAGGATGACGAGCAGGTCGACGTCGGAATCGGGCGTGGCAGTGCCGTCGGCGTAGGAGCCGAAGAGGACGACGCGATCGGGGTCGAACTCGCGGCCGATGCGACCGGCCAAGTCCTGGATCTCGCTCATCGTGACCGTGTGACGGACTCCGCCAGGCGCGGTCGAGTCTACCTGGCACTCTAGTCCTAGTCTAACCGCTTGTTCTGACGGATCAATCAGGTCTTTGCGGGTGGCGCGTGGCGCGACCCGGGCGAACTCGCTGCAGCCGGGTGGCGCCGAGTAGGGCGCCGAGGGCCACGACGAAGAGGGTTGCGGGTTCGGGGACTGGGGTCATGAGGAACCCTCGACCGATTCCGTCGGGGTTGATGCCCCAGCCGACGATCTGTCCGGACTCGTTGATGTCCGAGGCGTAGAGTAGGTCCCATCCGGAGTCGGGGGGGAGGAGGTCATCGAGGAGGTACATGACGCCGTCTTCCCAGAAGAGGGCCTCGAAGAGGCTGAAGTAGTCATCGTTCGCGGTACCGACGATCTGTCCAGCGTCGTTGATGGCGTGGGGCTCGAGGTAGTGCCAGCCCTCGAGTCCTCCGAGATCCGTCATCACACCGTCGTCGTGGAGGAACACGTGCCACGAGTCGCCGACCCACGATGAGCCGACCACCTGGCCCAGGTTATTTACGGCGGTCGCGTAGCTCGACGATTGGCCCAGAGTCCCGAGATCGGTGAAGGTGCCGTTGTCGTAGAGGAAGGCGTGCATTGGGAGAGAGCTACCTCCGGCGTGCTCGGCGTAGCCCACGATCTGGCCGAGGTCGTTGATGCCGAAGGCGACGGCACCGGTGTATCCCGGCAGCGTTCCGATGTCGGTCACGACGCCGTTGTCGTAGAGCCAGGCTCGGTAGGTTCCGTCGTACCCGAACTCGCCGACGACCTGCCCGGCGTTGTTGATGGCGAAGGCGAGTCCTTCGAAGTAGGTGAGTTGGCCGTCGGCGATGAGCCATGTGTCGTCGGCAATCCCGTCTCGCCCGATGACGTGTCCCTGATTGTTGATGTCGTATGCGGTTCCCCAAGGCAGTGAGGACGGCGGGTCCGTGAGGTACGACGACAGATCGGTCATGACGCCGTCGCTGTAGACGACGGGCCAACCGCATGAGCCGACGATCTGGCCGAGGTCGTTCAGGCCCTGGGCTTGGCTGGCTCCGACGGGGACAACGTCCAGGAATCCGAGGTCGGTGATGGTATACGGTCCGACGGCGAGCGCGGGGCGGGGGATCAGGGCGAACACTAGAAAGATGTATGCGAGAGACAGCAGCCCGCGTGCGACACCGTGACCCATTCTCCGCCTCCTTAGCCGCACTCTGGCCGCTTGGGATGGGGGCAATTCGGCAGAAGCGCTTGCCCGCGTAGTAGTAGGCACGCATGGGCAGGGATTTCAACCCGATTTTCCTGGGCTGGGGGACCTTGCGCCCCGGAACACTCTGGGGCGGAGATGCGGAAGTCACTTGGCGGGCGCGACGTAGGCCGCCTTGGCGATTTGGCCTCCTTTTTCGCCATTGTGGTCCTGGATCAGCTCGATGGTGTGCTTTCCGGGGGCGGATGGCACAATGTTCCAACGGTGAATCTGTACCAACCCGGGGGCGACGGGGGTCGCGGCGAGCTGCTTGCCGTCGGCGGCGCGGAGCGTCATGTGGCCGGTCGCCTGGCCGGTGCCCCAGATCCGGCCCATCCAGATGAAGGTGTGGGGCTTGCCGGCGCGGTCGGGGGGGACGTCGAACTCCCAGGCGACGCCCATGCGGTCGTTGCCTTTGGCCTGCCAGTATTCCAGGGTGTTGTGCTGCTCGCGATTCGGGTTCCAGAGCTCGGGGCGGCTGACGCCGTAGCCGCCGATGGCTCGGCCGTCGGTTTTGCACGCCCGATGGCGGAACGGGATGGTCCTCATCTCGTCGGCGCGGCGGGCCTCTCGCGCAAGGGCCTGCTGTCGAGACTTTAGCAGGGCCGCGCCCAGGCGGGTCTGCTTGCGCTCGAACTCGGTCGTCAGGCGATCGGGGAGGGTCGTTTCCTGGGAGATCAGGAGAAGGGCGCCGGCGACGACGTCGCCGACCTGCAGCTCGACTTGTCCGCCGGTGACGCGTAGCGCCACGGGTTGGGCGTGGCCGTCGTCGATTCGGACGCAGCGGTTCGGGCAGATCCACTGCGGGCAGGCCAGGCTCAGGCGGACGTTCCTGGCGGGGGTCTGGTCGAAGACGTCCCTGCTGCTGGTGTAGTTGTCGTTGACAACTATGACGAGCATCGCGTCGGGTCCGGCGGCGAGCGTGGCGATCCAGAGCTTGTCGGGGCGGTTGCTCTCGATCGTCAGCGGGTGTGCGATTCGGATCAGGTCGTCGAGCAGGGCGAGCGAGCGGTAGACTCGTCCCTGCTCGTACCACAGATCGGGGAACTCGTTGGTGCCGTGGCCGATCCAGGTGCCGACCTTTTCGCTGCAGTGGATGTAGCTGACGAGTCCGCGGGCGCCGCAGCCGAGGGCGTAGAGCATCATCCGGCGCATCTCGTCGGCGAAGGGCGGTCGGTTCCAGCCGCGGTTCTCCGCCTCTTCCCAGCCGGACTGGAACGTGAAGACGAGCGGTCGGGGCGAGCAGCCGGAGCGCGCGGTTCGGACGACGTCGCGGACGAAGGTCAGGGGCTCGCCGACGACGAGGGGGTAGGCGTCGGTGTTCGTGACGTCGGCGACGAGGCCGTAGTGGAACCAGTTCGCCGGCTTGTACGTCAGGTCGAGGGTTTGCCAGAGGACCGTATTCGGGTCGAGTCGGCAGACTCGCTCGGCGTGGTCGACCATTTGCTGGGCGTGGTGGCCGATGCGCTCGGCGTGGGGTCGGTCCTTTGCGCCGTGGTCGGCGCAGTCGGGCTCGTCGAGCTGGAGGTATCCGGCGATTGCGGGGTGGCCGCGGACGTCGGCCGGGGGATCGTTGAAGCCGATGTGGAAGGCGCCGCGCATGTGGAGATCGCCCAGCCGGTCGAGGTCGTCTCGGGACAGCCCGCCGAAGCAGACGTAGGTGTTGAGGTCGTTGGCGGCGAAGGTCTCGAAATCGTGGTGGCCGTAGGTGCCGAGGGGGGTGATCGGCGGCGGGACGCGGAAGACGTGGGCGGTCGCGCGGTTGGCGGCGTCGATGACCTTGACGGCGTGGAAGGAGCCGGTGGCCCAGGGCTTATCCAGCGGCACGACGATCGGGCAGCATCCCGGGTGGGACTCGGAGGTGAGGATTTGCGATTGGCGCGTGACGTCGACGTAGTCGAGCTCGACGGTCTTGATCTTCACGCTAGCGTCGGGACGTTGGGTCAGGTAGATCATCAACCGATCGGGTTGGGCGGCCAGGCCGATGGTTTCGATGCGGAAGTCGGGCGGCTTGATCTCGACGCGAGTGGTCACGGGGTTGCCGCGGGACGGGAGGAGTCGGATTTCGGGGGCATCTTTCAGGGGATTGCGGAGGCGGACGGTCACCTCGGCCACACCGTTCGGCGGGATGGGGTTGGGTTGCGTCCGCCACCAGACGACTTGGCGCTTCTCTCGGAGGGCGTTGCACGTCTCGCCGTCGAGCAGCACGTCGTTCATCGACACCGCGGCGTCGGCGATGTTGTGGACGAGGACGTGCAGCGATCCGGCGAGCGGATAGCCGGCGCCGGTCTTGGCGGCGAGATCCGGGTTGCCCTCTTTCCAGGCGACGGGCTGGGCGGCGTCGGGGCGCCAGAAGGCGCACTCGAGCTCGAGGTCCGTGGGGGCGAGCGCCAGCGCGGTCAGTGTGCTTAGCAGGAGTGGCAGGTACATGGTGTGTTCTCCAGATCGCGCGTGATTGCGTATCCGGCGTTGCGGCCATTCTCACTGTGTGCCACATGGCCGATTGTTTGGTGCGAGCGCGTCCCGGTATACTGTGCGACCACGGTAGACAGGTAAACCATTCAGCTCAAGGGGCACAGGCGATGGGTATGCTGCTCGGCGTTGACATCGGCACTTCGGCAACCAAGGCGCTCCTCTGCGACGGCAAGGGCAAGGTCCTCGCGACGGCGGGGGTGGAGTATCCCATTTACACGCCCAGGCCGGGCTGGTCGGAGCAGGATCCGCTCGACTGGTGGGGCGCGACGATCAAGGCGACGCGGGCGGTCTGCAAGAAGGCCAAGAAGAAGCCGTCGCAGATCACGGGGGTGGGTCTGAGCGGCCAGATGCACGGGAGCGTCTTCCTGGGCGACGGGATGAAGCCGCTGCGTCGGGCGTTGTTGTGGAATGATCAGCGGACGGCGGCCGAGTGCGAGGAGATCACGCTGCGTGCGGGGGGGCGGCGGCGGCTGATCTCGATGGTGAACAACGTCGCGCTGACGGGTTTTACGGCCCCGAAGATCCTGTGGTTGCGCAACCATGAACCCAAGACCTACGACAAGGTCAAGCACGTCTTGCTGCCGAAGGACTACATCCGGTATTGCCTGACGGGCGAGTACGCGGCCGAGGTGTCCGACGCGGCGGGCACGCTGTTGTTGGACGTGAAGAAGCGGAAGTGGCATCGCGGTCTTCTCAGCAAGCTGCAGATCGACCCGGCGTTGTTGCCGCCGGTGTACGAGTCGGTCGAGGTAAGCGGGGCGGTGAATCGCGCGGCGAGCAAGGCGACGGGGATCCCGGAGGGCACGCCGGTGGTCGGGGGCGCGGGGGATCAGCCGGCCGGTGCGATCGGCAACGGGATCGTGCGGGCGGGCATCGTCTCGTCGACGATGGGCACGAGCGGCGTGATCTATGCCCATGCGGACAGGCCGGTGCCGAACCCCGAGGGGACGCTTCAGTCGTTCTGTCACGCGGTGCCGGGCAAGTGGTGCGTCTTCGGCTGCATGCTGGCGGCGGGGGGCAGTCTGCAGTGGCTGCGGAACACGCTTTTCGCCGAGGAGGTCGCGCGGGCGCGGCGTGCGAAGAAGGACCCGGGTGTGGTTTACGGTCAGATGATCGCCGAGGCCGAGAGGGCGGTGCCCGGGTGCGACAACTTGTTCTTCCTGCCGTATCTGACGGGCGAGCGGTGTCCCTATCCGGACCCGCACGCGCGGGGCGCGTGGGTGGGGCTAGAGGTTCGGCACGATCGCGCGGCGATGATCCGGGCGGTTCTGGAGGGGATCACGTTCGGGATGCGGGATCAGATCACGTTGATGCGTGGGGCAGGGGTAAAGGTCACGGAGGTCCGCGCGGGCGGCGGGGGCGCGCAGAGCGCGTTCTGGCGGCAGCTCCAGGCGGACATGTACGACGCGAACGTCGTGACGATCAACACGTCAGAGGGCGCGGCGTACGGCGTGGCGCTTCTGGCGGCCACGGCGACGGGCGAGTTCAAGAGCGTCGAGGAAGCCTGCGGCAAGGCAATCAAGATCACGGAGACGCGCAAGCCAAACGCGAAGATGGTCCGGCTCTACGACCATCGCTACCCGCACTTCCAGCAGCTCTATGCGAGCCTAAAGGGGAACTTCGAGGAGATGGCGGCGTTGTAGCGGCTGTAAGGAAGGTCCAGCGTCAGGCATCAAGTGGATTGCGGAGATATCGTGTACGCCTTATAGTTGAGCAATCTTGCCCTCGACCTTCACTTGTTCTCGTGTATGATCTAGTGAAGGGAATCGAATGAGAGTAGCGACACGAGACATGCCATCCAGCGGACTACCCCATTACGAACGCCCCCCTGTGATCGAGACCGTGCTGGGGGTTCAGTTCGAGCGCATCAGCGGTCTTCAGAACGGCCATCTTGGCGCGTTCTGGCGAACGCTCGGCGGGTCCTGGCCGCATGTGCGTGACATGCCTCCTATCGACCGCGTGGTCGAACGGTTCGGTGAGGATGAGACGTGGGCCTCCCTGGGAAGCCAACTGAAGCTGACCCAGGATCCATCGGCTAGGTTGCAGATACGTAGCGAAGCCGGTGATCGTATGATACAGGTCCAGAACGGGCGACTTCACTACAATTGGCTCGGCAAGGTTGGCGGCCCGTACCCGCGATACACCAGCATCCGGCCGGAATTCGATGATGTTCTCAACCGGTTTGTCCGATTCCTTGCCGATGAGAACCTTGGAGAACTCAAGGCTGACCACTGGGAGATCACCTACGTAAACCACCTCCCCAAAGGTACGGTGTGGGACACCATTGACCAGTGGGGTGACGTCCTGGTCGGGTTGCCTGGAGCTTGGCAGTCGCCAGAGGGCCTTCGCTTTGAGGGCTTGCAGGGCGAATGGCATTTTGAGATCGAGCCGCAGCGTGGGAGATTGCACGTTCAGGTGAACCGTGCTCGATCCGGCCAGGGGGTCGACGATATTCTGCGACTTGCCCTGACGGCACGGGGCGGAGTAGCGCCGTCGGGTCGCGAGGGGCTTACGCTTGACGAAGGCCTGAACCTTGGAAGGGAAACGATCGTACGAGCTTTCAGGAGCATGACTTCCGAGAAGGCACGTTCGTACTGGGGACCAGCCAATGACGACAGCTAGAGCCCATGTGGACACCCTGAGCGAAGGTGAAGGTCCAAAGCTCCGCTTGAGCAGCGGTGCTGCCGATGAGACGTCGCTCGCCGAGATCAAGAACGTCGAGGCGTATCGGGACGAGTGGCAACAACTCATCGATACGAAGCTCGTAGAATGGGGGCGGAATCCTAGGCAACTCGAGGAAGATGACCTTGTCGCGCCCTCTGTTGATAGCGTCGAAGTGGCGTGTCAGGTGGCGATGTACTTCCGGGACGACGGCGCACCTTCACCGGATTGGGTCGTTCCGAATGGTGACGGGGGTATCGTGTTTGAGCGCTCATTGGGAACGCTGACAAAGACCCTCGAAGTCTTGCAGGATGGCTCTATCGAAAGCATTGACTACAGAGACTCGAAGATCATACGCCGTGAGCGCATCCTTTGACGGTGCACCGTCTCCATGTGCGAACAGGACGGTCGGGAGCCAATTGACGATGACGAGATTCTCTATAGGAGGATCCCCGTTAGCCAGGGATGGTATGATTCCGCCAAGCACCCGCCTGTGAATTCTCAAGCTTTCATGCCCACAAAGCACGACGAAGACGGAATCTCCCTCTGGCGCGCCAAGTACAAGACCGTCGAAGAGGCGGCGCAAGGTCCGTCCGGCAAGGGTTACTTCGTTGCCATCTTGAGAGCGGGAGACATTCGCAGGGAGGGGATTCAGGCAACTCCCACGCCTGAACTGGCAGGGCCGGGGCACGTGTCCTTGCCGGATCTCAACTACAAAGACCGGCGGACTGACAAGGTTCTGGAGGCGGCGCGGCGCCTGGCAACGACGATATGCCGCCGTGTAGAAGGTCCATTCGGCGGCTGAGATTCCTGGGTGCGCGGGGGCCACGCCAAAGCTAGGGCGATGTGATCTACCCCTTCCCCGCCGCCTTCATCGCTGCCGCTGCCCCAGCGTCGAGGAAGACGGCGTCTACTCCGAGGGCGATGAGGGTGTAGCCTTTGTCGATGCTCTCTTTCACGTTTTCGGGGGTGGGTCGGACGATGTGCATGCCGGCGGGCTTCTCGTGACGGGCGCAGGCGTCTCGGTAGGTGTCGAGGGCTCGGACGACGTCGGGGTGGCTCATCTGCCCGGTGACGCCCATGGAGCCGCTGAGGTCCATGGGGCCGATGAACAGGCCGTCGACGCCGTCGACCCGGCAGATGGCGTCGAGGTTGGGGATCGAGTCCTTGTGCTCGATCTGCATGATCATGGCGATCTCGTCGTTGGCCTCGGCGATGGCGGACTCGAAATCCCTCCCGTGCATGTTGGCCCGGCTGTAGCCGAAGCCGCGAACGCCTCGCGGGGGATACTTGGCCTCGCGGACGGCGGCGTCGGCCTCGTCGGGGGTCTTGACCATCGGGATGATGAGCCCTCGCGCGCCGGCGTCGAGCGTGCGATGGATCCAGATGGGATCGTTCAGCGGCAGCCTGGCGACGGGGACGCAGTCGAAGCCGTCGAGCGCGCGGAACAGGTTCGTCATCGTCTCGAGGTCGATAGCGCCGTGCTCCAGATCGACGCAGACCCAATCGAAGCCGGCGCGGGCGAGGATCTCGGCGACGGCGGGATGCCCGATTTGGATCCAGGTTCCCAGGCTGAGGCGCCTTTCGAGCAGGGCGCGGCGCAGCGGATTCCTCATCTCGATTCCTTGTTCTACAGCGCCTTGAGCACGTCCTTGTTGAGCAGATCCATTTCGCCGTACTTGCGCTCCTCGGCGAGGCGGATGTTCTGCACGGCGCGTTCGGCCATTCGGTTGCAGGCCTCCTGCGTGCTGCTGGCCACGTGCGGGGTCATGATCACGTTCTTGAGGGTGCGGAGGTCCTTGTCGAGCGCGACGGGCGCGTAGGGCTCGTGCTCGAAGACGTCGAGGGCGGCACCCGCGAGCTTGCCGGAGACGAGGGCGTCGTAGAGGGCGCGCTCGTCGACGACGGCGCCCCGGGCCGTGTTGACGAGCCACGCGCCGTCCTTGATCTTGGCGAAGCGCTCTTCGTTGAGGAAGTGGTGGGTGTTCTTGGTGCTTGGCAGGTGGAGGCTGACGATGTCGGCGTCGGCGACGGCCTGGTCGAATTCCTTGTAGACGGTTTCGAAGCCGAGGTATCCGAGGTCGACGTCTCGGACCTCGCATCCGACGACGCGCATGCCGAATCCGAAGTGGGCCATTCGTCCGACGTGGCAGCCGATGGGTCCGCAGCCGATCACGGCGAGGGTCTTGTTGCGGAGCTCGGTTCCGACGCGAGCCGCCCACACGCCGACGCGGGCGTCCTTGGCGAGGGCGGGGATCCATCTGGCGGCGGCCATCATGAGGGCCATGGTGTACTCGGCGACGGAGTCGTTCAGGACGTTGGGCGTGTTCGTGCAGAGCAGTCCCTTCCGGGTCGCCAGGACCTTGTCGATGCTGTCGTGTCCGACGCCGAACCGGGCGATGACGCAGCCCTTGTTGAGGACGTCGTAGAGCTCGCCGAGGTACTTGTGGACGCCGACAATGACGTGTTTGGCGCCCGAGGAGCGGACGGCCTCGGCCAGCTCGTCCTCGACGGCCGGGGCGGGCAGACACTCGAATCCCTCGGCCGAGGCGAAGGCGGACTCGGCTTTGTCGTACTCCATTTCGGTTACGGCGATCCTGATCATGGCCTGGTTCCTTTCTCAAGAAGGGACACGCGCCCACTAGTGTTCATGGTCTCGGCGCCGAATGCAATCCCCCGGACGTCGAAACTCCGGGGGGCCCGGCGGGAGCCCTCGCCTTGGTCGATCGGGCCGATTGCCTTGAGGTCGCCGTGCGGGCGTGATACAACCCGGTCGAGCCCGATGACATTCACGAAGACGCACGGCGAACCGGGGGACGAACCCATGCAGTACACGGTCTTGGGCAAGACGGGCTTGAAGGTGTCGCGATTGGGATTCGGGGGGATGCGCTTTCCGATGAAGGACGGGCGCGTCGACCGGGACGTGTCCACGCCGATGCTGCACCGCGCGTTCGAGCTCGGCGTCAACCTGATCGACTCGGCGGTGATGTACTGCAACCACGACAGCCAACGGGCCTTCGGCGAGGCGATCGGGACGTGGCCGGGGCGGATCTACGTCTCGACCAAGAATCACGTCTACGACACCAAGGACGAGGCGGGGTGGTGGCGGAACCTCGAGGACTCGCTCGAGCACTTGGGCGTCGAGGCGATCGACCTGTACCACCACCACAACGTGAACTACAAGACGTACGACGAGTGCATCAGGCCCCCCGACGGCGTGTACAAGTGGATGCTCAAGGCGAGGGAGCAGGGGCTGATCCGCCACATCTGCTTCAGCTTTCACGACACGGCCGAGCGGCTCGTCAAGATCGCCGAGTCGGGGCTGTTCGAGTCGGTGGTCCTGCAATACAACCTGCTGGACCAGAGCAACGAGCCGGCGCTGGCAGCGCTGCACGGGGCGGGGCTGGGCATCGTGGTGATGGGTCCGGTCGGGGCGGGGCGCCTCGGGGTGCCGACGCCGGCGCTGACCAAGCTCCTGCCCGACGCCAAGAGCGTTCCGGAGATCGCGCTTCGGTTCGTGCTGAGCAACCCGTACGTGAACGTGGCTTTGTCGGGGATGAGCACGATCGAGCAGGTGGAGGAGAACGCGCGGGTCGCCTCGCGGCGGGAGCCGCTGAGCAGGCCCGAGCGGCCGCGCGTCACGCAGATCCTCACGCGGTACAAGAAGCTCTCGGACCTGTACTGCACGGGCTGTCGCTACTGCATGCCCTGTCCGACCGGCGTGAACATCCCCGAGGCCTTCATGGCGCGGATTCACCAGGAGGTCTACGGGCTCGCCGAACACGCCCGGCGGCACTACGAGGCCTGGGCCCGCAGCGCAGTGCAGTGCGTGGCCTGCGGGAAGTGCCTGCCGAAGTGCCCGCAGGGCATCGACGTCGTCGCCCAGTTGCGCCAGACGGTCAAGGCGCTCGACGAGCGATTCGGGACGATCGAGGCGGAGGTCCGCCCGGCGAAGCCGCTGAGGCGAGGGCACCGAGGCGGCAAGGTCGGCGCGGACCTGCTTGTCCGCGCGGAGCTGAACAACATCAGCGACATGGACGTCTCGGCGCGCGTCACCTGGTCGCCCGGCAAGGGTATCGAGGTAATCGCCGGAGACGCCTCGGTTCGCAGACTCTCGTCGTTCGGGAAGGGGCACGTATCCGTCCAGGCGCGCGTGGCCGACCTGAGCAGGCCGGTGGATCTGGGAATAGCCGTCGAGGCGGAGGCGAAGGTTTCCGTCGTGGAGTCGGCGTTCCGCGTGGCCCTGGCCGGTCCGGAGCCGAAGCGGGGCACGGGCTCGGCGAGCGGATTCGCGGTACGACTTGGCGGGCGCGAGCAGCTTGTCGAGGGGCGGCCCGCCGTGCTGGAGACACACGGAGTCCGCGCCCGATTCAGCCATGGCGACGGTTCCTTGATCCTATATGCGGGCGTCAGCGACGACGTGCTAGCACCGGCCGGGGCAAGGCGTCGGGCGGCGTCGACGGATCGGCTGGTGCTGCTGCTCGACGGTCGATCGGGTCGGCAGTTCGGCACGGCGGGCCATGGGACGGGGACGCTCGAGGTGGCGTTTCTCGCTCCGCCCAGGACCGGTGGGTTTGTGATGCCGGTCAAGGTCTTCAGCCCGTTCGATGTGGACGCGATGAGGATCGAGGCCTGGACGCGTCGAACGAAGCGCGGCTTCAGCGTCATGGCTCGGATTCCGCTCGACCTGCTGGGCGTGTCGCGCGTGACGGACGGGCTGCGGCTGGGAATGGATCTGATGCTTGTCAGCCACAACCGCGCGGGCAGGCCGAACGCGCGGCTGTCGTGGACGGGGGATCCGGAGCCCTTGAGGCGGCATGGGCTGAGCGGGTACCTTTTCCTATTGGGAAGACGTTGAAGGAACCCGCATGCGGAAGCTTGTGAGCGCGTGGGGCGTCGCGGGGGTCGCTTGCTGCGGCCTGGCATGCCTGCCCCATGCAGGGACGGAGCCCGACAATTCGACCGCTCGCCCGAGCACGGGGTCGACGGGCATCGGACGGCCGGTGTCGTTCGGCATCGCGCTGACCCAGGGCGCCCGCGAACTGCTTCGCGCCGAGGCGACGATCGACCCAAACGACCCCCTTGGCGGCAAAAGCCCTCGTTACTACAAGATCGTCGACGACTACGGCTACTTCGACGGCGCAAGCAACGCGAGCGTCTATCTGACAGTGTCGCTCTCCGGTAGCGACATGGAGATGGCCAATATTCAGATCGCCGTACGGTCGGCCAAGAGCAGCGACGTCCGCAAGAAGGCCAATAACCCGCTCTTCATGCTAAGCCGGACCGAGAGCGTGTCGTTTCGGATCGAGGCGCTTCGGTTCGAGCGCGACGGGGCGCCGAGGTCGGTGTCGGTGTTTCACTATCCTTACGGGGCCGGTGCGGCCGGTGCGAGCATGCTCTACTACGGCGAGTGGGATTCGGGATACTACCGGCTCCCGGGGGCCGTTCTCTTCGATCTCGGTGCCGGCAACAAGACGCTGCAGGTGCCTCAGTCGGTCTTCATGGACAATGACGCGGCGTACTGGTTCGAGGAGGATTCGGGCGTTGCGCCGAGCGTCGAATGGGCCCGCATGACCAGCCCCAGCCCGACGCCGGACGGCGAGTTCCCGGCGCTGCGAACGAACGGGACGGAGACGACTCGCCAGGGCGACGTCTTCGAGCTCTCGGTGTGTGCTGTCGTGTGGTTCGTCGGCGAGGGGGATTGACGGTTCGGGGGCGCAAGGCGAGGGCCTCGCGGACAAATCACGGGCGAGATGCCCGTGCTACGGTCGGCGCGTCGTGCGTTCGGGCATCGTTCAAGCGCGGGAGACGCTCATGTCAGTCGGATTCGCCGTCGTGGGATTGGGCAACTGGGGGCTGATGCATCTCGCGGCCTTACGGTCGCACCCGGGCGTTGAGGTGGTGGCCGTCTGCGACGCCGACGGCGATCGAGCGAAGCGTACGGCCAAGGAGCACGGCATCGCGAAGGCGTACGATCGCATCGAGGATCTCCTGTCGGACCCGGACGTCGAGGCGGTCTCGGTGGTGACGCCGGACTTCGCGCACACGGACGTGGCGCTGGCCGTCATCGAGTCGGGTCGCCACATGCTGATCGAGAAGCCGCTGGCCACGACGCTGGCGGACTGCGAGCGGATCATCGCGGCGGCGGAGAAGTCGGATCGCCGGTTCATGGTGGACTTTCACAATCGCTGGAGCCCGATCTTCGTCCGGGCGAAGGAGGCGATCGACGACGGGCGGATGGGCGATCCGCAGATGGCGTATCTACGGCTGAACGATCAGATCTCGGTTCCGACGGAGATGCTTCCGTGGGCGGGTCGGTCGACGGTGACGTGGTTCGTGGGCACGCACGCGGTGGACACGGTTCGGTGGCTCTTCGGGCGGGAGGTTCGGCGGGTCTACGCGGTCAAGCGGAGCCGCGTCTTGAAGTCTCGGGGCATCGACACGCCGGACTTCTTCCAGTCGACGCTGGAGCTGGACGGGGGCGGCGTGGCCGTTGTGGAGAACTGCTGGATCCTGCCAAACTCGACGCCGAACCTGATCGACCTGAAGTGCGAGGTGATCGGCACGGAGGGGGCGGTCTACATCGACGCCAGTCATCATCGCGCGTTGGAGCGTTACACGAGTCAGCCCGAGGGCGGGGAGTATCCGGATCTGTTCGTGTGCCCGAAGGTTCACGGGCAGATCAAGGGCTTCGCGCTGGAGAGCATCCGACACTTCGCGAACTGCGTGGTCGAGGGGCGCGAGCCGATGGTGACGCTAAGCGACGGGTTGGAGGTGACGAGGGTGATCCTGGCGATTCACGAATCGGCGGAGACGGGGCGTGCGGTGGATCTCGCATGACAGGAATGCTCAGACTTGGGGCACCCTCGGGGATCGCCGGAGGGCATACATAGGGGAGGTGATCCGGGAGGGAGGAACCATGCGATCGACCTTCACGAGGGTTGGCGACGCTGCTTGGATTACCACGTTGTTCGTCGGGCTGTTCTGCATGCTGTTGTCGTCCGGGAGTGACGGGGTAATCGAACCATTCAACGCGGCAAGCTATGTCCTGTTCATCATCGGGGTGCTACTGGCCGCGATCACACATGGTCCGCGCCTGTTCCGTAGGAGATGACTTCCCGTGGGCCAAACCCACGGAAACGCTCGCGGAAGTGCATCCGGTTACCTCTTTCCCCCTACGCCAGCCGCCCGTACTCGCGGCAGGCGTCGAAGAAGGCTTCGACGTTTTCTATGGGGACTTCCGGTTCGAGGACGTGGGTGGGGGCGAGCATGAGGGCGCCGTCGGCGGCGAGGGTGTCGACGCGCTGCTTGACTGTTTGTCGGACGTCGTCGGACGTGCCGAAGGGCATGGTCGACTGGGTACCGATCGTGCCGTGCAGGACGACCTTGTCGCCGTAGAGGCGCTTGATCTCTTTCGGGTCGACGCACTCGGGCTGGACGGGGTTGAGAATCGTCACGCCGATCTCTATCAGCTCGGGGATAATGCTCATGATGTTCCCGTCGCTGTGGTAGAAGATCTCGATGTCGGGCCTCACCGACCTGGCGGCCGCCCACACGTCGGCCCATCGGCTCTTGATGAAGGTCCGCCAGACGTCGGCCGAGAACATGAGGGCGTTCTGGTTGGCCACGTCGTCACCGCACATGAGGTAGTCGGCGCCGGCCCTGGCGGCGGCGACGGCGCGGAACTTGCACCGCCTGGCGACCTTGTCGAGGATGCACTCGGCCCACTCGGGCTGGGTGATCAGGTCGATGAGGAACTCTTCGTACCCGCGGATCTGCCACGACGTCTCGTACATGTGAACGACGTTGCCGACGGCGACGCGGCCGTCGGCGTGCGCTTCGGCGACGACGGCGGCGAGGTGATCGGTCTCGTAGGTGGTGTGGTCGTCGAGGGGATAGGCCTCGAGCTCGTCGAGCGATGCGGCGTTCCTTAGCGGGCTGACGTAACCCCAGAAGTGATAGAACCCGGACGGCACCATGGCGGGCCCGTCCTCGCTGATCGTGGCGTTCTCGGGCAGGTTGGCGTCCTCGTAGTATTCGCTGAAGTCCGGGGGGCGGTGATCCTTCGGCGGTCGGGGATCGGCCGGGACCGGCGCGAACATTTCGTAGTGGCCCGTGAAGTCGTCGGTGCCGAGGCGCTCGGCGAGGCGCCGGTGCAGGTCGGGCGTGAAGCTCGCCGCGTAGAGCAGTCGATCGGGACGTTGGTGGGCGCAGGTCGCACGGAAACGCTCGAGCTGGTTCATGTCGGGGATCCTATTGTCTGAGATAGTCGACGGCTCGGCGGAAGACCATCAGGCCGTCGGGCTCGACGTCCTTGCCTCGGCGCGTCCACTGCGGATGGTGGGTCCGGTGGATGTGCCGTTCCGGATGGGGCATGAGCCCGAAGACGCGTCCCGTGCGGTCGGTGAGCCCGGCGACGTCGGCCTGGCTGCCGTTCGGGTTGATGGGGTACGGGCCGGGTCGGCCCTGCTGGTCGACATAGCGGACGGCCGAGTATCCGCCGTCGTTCAGCGCGGCCAGCGTCGCGGCGTCCACCGCCACGACCTTGCCCTCGCCGTGGGCGATCGGCAGGGCGAGGATGGCGTCCGGCTCGAGGAAGACGCAGCGGTCGGTCGCGACCTTGAGGTGGATCCACCGGTCCTCGAACCGCGCCGAGTCGTTGTACGTGACCGTCACCGGCTGGCGAACTCCCACGCCGGGCTCGTCGCCGTTCATGGGCCCGGGCAGCAGGCCGGCCTTGACGAGCACTTGGAAGCCGTTGCAGATGCCCAGGACGAGCTTGCCGGCGTCGACGAAGGCATGGAGCTCGTCGGCGAGGTGGTGAACGATCTGGTTGGCGAGGATCTTGCCGGCCGAGACGTCGTCGCCGTAGCTGAAGCCGCCCGGGACGGTGAGGATCTGGTAGTCGCTCAGCAATCGGGGGTCGGCGATGGCCCGGTTGATGTGGACGCGGTCGGGCTCGGCGCCGACGAGGGACCAGGCGTGAGCGGTCTCCACGTCACAGTTCGTACCCGCGGTTCTAAGGACCAATACGCGAATGGGGCTTGCAGGCATCTGGAGCCATCCCGATCTAAGGTGCGGTATTCGGCGGCGTTGTAGCACGGGCATCCTGGCCATGAGTCTTCACGGGCAGGATGCCCGTGCTACGCGTCCGGCTTGGCCAAGACATCCGTCAGGCCGACGTCGGCGGGAAATTCTAGCACGAGATCGGTCCGACCGAAACGGGCGCGGATGGCGCCGGAGCCTTGGAAGATGCGGATCAGGCGGGCAACGTCGTCCGGTGAGGCCTGCATGGCGGAAGCGGAGAGATACGCGTCGGCTCCCGCGGCGAAGAGATGGTCAAGCCACAGGCTCCATCGGACCCAGGCCGGCGTGCGGCGGATGTAGGCCGCGGGGTCCACGAGTCTCAGCCCGACCATCCGCAAGCCGACGCTGCGAAACAGGAAGACCTCGTCGATGTCGTCCCAGCGGATGGGCCCCCAGCGTCCGAAGTGGCCGCTGCGAAGCTCGAGCCCCTCGGCGGTCAGCGAAGCGACGATGGTCCCTCGCGTGATCGACCGCGCGCCGACGGCGGCGAGCACGCCCGCGAACGCCAGCAACACGACGGCGGTGCGCCGGCCTCGCTGGGAGTCGAACCGGGCCAGCCCGTAAACGCCCATCGTCACGAAGGCGGCGACCAGCACGCCCATGGCGACCGAGGTGCGCTTTGTCGATTGACGAACGATGATCATCGTCGGCTCCACCGTCAGGATGTAGTGGTATCGCATGCCCGCACGGAAGGCAAATCCGGGGCCGGCGCTGAACATAACTGGACTCGCAACGGCGCCGCGCGTACCTTCGACGCGGATGAGGCTGACGAGGGGCAGCGGCGGAGAGGGCATGCCATGCGGATCGCGATCGGCGGGATGTTCCACGAGTCCAACTCCTTTTCCACGGAGATCACGACGCTCGACGATTTCCGGCGCTGGAGCCTCACGGAAGGCGGCGAGGTTGTCGAGCACTGGCGCGACAGCGATTCGGAGCTCGCCGGGATGATCGACGTGGCCGAGGCGGAGGGGGTCGAGCTCGTCCCGACGTGCATGGCCTGGGCGGCGCCCTCGGGCCCGATCGACGACGACGCCGTCGCGTGGATCATTGGCCGCATCGTGGCCGGGCTGCGGGGCGCAGGTCGGGTGGACGGCGTCTTGCTGTCGCTGCACGGGGCGAGCGTGGGGCGGTCCGAGCCCGATCCTGAGGCGCGGCTGCTGAGGGCGGTCCGCGAGGTTATCGGCCCTGCCCTACCGGTCATCGCGACGACGGACTTCCATGCCAACGTATCCGCGGAGATGGTCCGGGCACTGACGTCCCTGGTCGGCTACGACACGTATCCGCACGTGGACTTCCGCCCCCGTGGGCGGGAGGCCGCCGAAATGATGGTGCGGACGGTTCGTGGCGAGATCGCGCCGACGGTCGCCCAGGTTCGTCCGCCGCTGATGTGCGTGCCGCAGGTGCAGGCGACCGCCGATGGGCCCATGCATGATATCATGGAAGAAGCGCACGCGATCGAGGCCACTCGGGGCGTCCTGAACGTAACGGTTTCGGGCGGATTCGCCTACAACGACATCCCCGAGCCGGGTGTTTCGGTGGTCGTCACGAGCGACAGGGACGCGGATCTAGCGCGGAGTATGGCGGACCGCTTGGCCAAGCGGATCTGGTCTCGGCGCGGCGACCTCGTCGGCGAGTGGCCCGGGCCGGTCGAGGCGGTGCGCCTGGCGATGGGGGCCGAGCGCAAGCCGGTGATCCTGGTGGACATCGGGGACAACGTCGGCGGGGGCACGCCCGGGGACGGGACGGGGCTGCTCGCCGAGCTCCTCCGACAGGGGGCCGGTCGGGCGGTGGCGATCCTGCATGACCCGATCGCCGTCGAACGGTGTATCGAGGCCGGTCTGGGCACCGAGTTGGCTCTGGAGGTGGGCGGGAGGAGCGATCCGGTCTACGGTCCGCCATGTCCCGTTATCGGTCGCGTCGGCATGATCACGGACGGAAGCTTCGATCCCGGAAATATCCTTCACAAGGGATTCGGGGCGTCCATGGGGCGGACTGTCCGGCTGGACGTGTCCGATAACCAGCTTGTCCTGACCGAGCGACGAACCGTGCCTTGGAGCTTGGGGCAGTTGAGGAGCGCGGGCATCGAGCCGGCGGAACGCGGGATTATCGTCGTCAAGGCGGCGATTGCCTACCAGTTGGCCTACGAATCCATCGCGGGAACCACGATCGAATGCGGCACGCCCGGCTGGACCGCGCCGGAGCTCGGCGGTCTGCCGTACGGGCGGCTGCGACATCCTCGCTGGCCCCTGGACAGGGACGTGGCGTGGCCTTAACCGATTATCCGGTAACCTTATTACGGAATCCGGGGGGGTCCACGCCGGGCTCGGGGGATGATGAGAACTTACTCGTCCGGATTTATCTCAATCCGACCGCACCCGCGGACGATACACCCCACGTAGTCGTCATGGGTCAGAGGAGAGGTCCTGGAAAGGGCGCGCCTTTGGAATGGCGCGGACTCAACGAGGGCATCTGCCAGCCTTATGGGAGTGAGTTAGGCATGACAGCACAAGCGACCAACGCGATACTGGAAAAGACGATCGCCGAGGGCGGAGACGACCTCGGAGGCAAGTACCTAACCTTCAAGCTGGCCGACGAAATTTACGGCCTGGAGATCCTGAAGGTTCGCGAGATCGTCAAGATCATGGACATCACCTTGGTGCCGCAGATGCCCGGCTACGTCAAGGGCGTCGTGAACCTCCGCGGCAAGGTGATTCCGGTGATCGATCTGCGACTTCGGTTCGGCCTGCCCGAGGCGGAGTACACCGACGAGACGTGCATCATCGTCGTGAACCTCGGCGGGACAGAGACGGGCGTCGTCGTCGACACCGTCCAGGAAGTGGCCGACATCCGCGACAGTCAGATCGAGCCGCCGCCCTCGGTCGGCCACGATGTGGACACGAAGTTTATCCTTGGGATGGGCAAGGTGGGCGAGCGGGTGAACATCCTGCTCGACATCGACCGCATCCTGGGCGGCGAGGAGATTGCCGCGCTCGAGGCGATCTCGGAAGACTAGGCTCGGCGAGCCGCTTCCGGCGGGTTCGCCCGAACCGGCCACCTTCGCGGGCGAGCGTCTCGGCGAGCGAAGCGGTTATCGGCCGCTCGTGGCGGGACACCTTCCCGGAGACGGTCCGGGGTTGCGCCAACGCCCCGCCGTCGTGACTCTGCTCAAATAGCAACGCATCCGGCCCAGCCGTTCCCGGCTGGGCCGTTTCTTTTGTTCCGTGAGGCGGTCTAAGCGCGGCGGGCCGTCGGCTCGTGCTATTCTCGTCCGGTCTCGGATTCGTCGGCGTCGGGCTCGAAGGGCTTGGCCTCGAGCTTGCCTTCGCCGTCGGCCTGGAGCTGTTGGATCTTCAGCTCGGCCTCGGCGAGGATGGTCCTGCAGTGGGCGATGAGACCCATCCCCTCCTCGTAGTGCTTGATGGAATCTTCCAGCCCCACGTGACCCTGCTCGATGGACTCGACGATCTCCTCGAGCTTGGCCAGCGCCTCCTCGAACTTGAGCGGTTTCTTGGCCATGGCACCTTCTCCACGCATCATGTAAACAGCCCTGGCGTTGGCGTCAAGTAGGTGATAACCTTCTTGGGACGCGCGTGCCATCCGCTCAGGCGTTGGATTCGCCTCGAGAGGGCCCTTGCAGAGGAGACGACGTCGACAAGGAGGTCAACCGTGGCACGCTGGCGATTCCTCGAGGTCTTAGCGCTCGGATCGTTGGTCGCGGCCGGCTGTGCCGGACCGCCCGCCGGACCTTCCGCCGCACAACCGCCCCTCGGTATGCCCGTCCAGCGAAAATGGGTCGTCTCGCTGCCGCAGCGCTTCCAACAGGCGATCTGGCGCGGCTACATGTTCATGCCCGATAAGCTGCTCAGCCCGGTCGTCCGCGACGACGACCGCGTGCTGAGCGTCGAGGGCCAACTCGTGGAAGAAGGCTTCGCCCGTCGGCTCCGGCTGATCGAGCGGAGCGCGGCCAGCGGCAAGGTTCTGTCCGAGCGGGTGCTGGCCTCGGCCGTTCCGGAGGATCAGGGGCGGTGTCGGATCCTGCGGATCGACGGGGCGTGGTACGTGGCCCACGCGCCCTGGGCGGAGGGTCCCACGCCCAGGGGGATCTTGACGCCGTGGCCGTCGCCCAAACAGAAGCAGGTCGATCTGGACGCGATTCGCGCTGCGGTGCTCCCGGAAAAGATGGCACGGTACGTCCGCGACGGAGACGGCTTCGCCGCCGACGGGCGGCATCTCCTGGTTTCGGCCGTCCTGGCGCGCGTCAGCGAAAGTGATACCCGGGCCTGGCTCGCCGTCGCCTCCGTCGACGTCAAGGAGTCGAGCCTTGCCTGGTCGGGGCAGGCCCGAATTCCGTTCGCCATCGACCGACATCGCACGCGCGTTCGCGTCGAGCGATTCGGCGGCGTCGTCTTGGCGCACGCGTCCCTCGTCGTCCCCCACGGTCGACAGCGATGCCGCGACCTCTACGCCGCGTTCGACCCGGAGACCGGACGGCTTCTCTGGTCGAGGTCGACGCAGGCGTCCCGGCAGCCGTCGGCCTTCGACCTGGTCGCGGACGGACAGCGCGTGTTCATCCAGTCGGACGAGTCGACGATCGAGGCCTGGCAGCTCGCCAACGGGGCGGTCATGTGGCAGCAGGACGTCGACGCGATCATCGTGGCGGACGGGGCGCTGGCCGACGGCGAGCTGATCACGTTCGTCGGCGACGACTATCCGGCCCCGGGGTCCCCGGCGGTAGTCCGCCCGATCGCCGTCTCGACGAGCGGACAGGGACAGGTCCGGCGACTTTCCGGCGAGATGCGGGCGGCGGTGTCACCCTCGTTGGCCGTCCTGGGCAGGTGGCTCCTTGTCGCGCCGGATGACCGGCTCTACGCGTGGTCGCTTCTCGGCGATTCGTCGCCGCTGGTATGGCAGTGTTGGCGATTCCCGGGCGGGCTTCTTCCGGAGGACGCGGCGGGGGTTCTGCACCGGTTGGACGCCAAGTCCATGATGAGCGTGGCGCCGGCCACGGGGGCGCTGACGCTGCTGGAGCTCGACGAGCCCCTCAGATCGAGCGAGCCCGAGGCGCCGGCCCCTGACGTTCGGAAGCGTTTTTACAGGCGTCGCGCGTTGCCGTTTACGCCGTGGCTCGCTATGTTGCCGCGCCGGTAGATCGACGAATGAGGCGTCGATCGGCGTCCGGGCGGGGGCCGTCGAGTCGGCCTGGCCCGATTCCTATCCTCTACGAAAAGACATCCCATGAAGGTGCTCATTACCGGCGCGGCGGGCATGGTTGGGGGCATCCTTCGCCCCGCCCTCGAGGCCGAGCACGATTGTCGGTTCCTGGATCTGGTCTTGCCCGCCGACGCGGATGATCGATGGGTGCAGGGCAGCCTGCTGGACGAGGCGGTCCTCACGCGGGCCATGGCCGGCATGGACGCGGTCGTCCACCTGGCCATGGGCGACTGCCACGACGCCCGCGCGATGTACGACGTGAACGTCAAGGGGATGCACTTCGTGCTGGACGGCGCCGTGAAGGCGGGCATTCAGCGGATCGTCTACTCCAGCAGCATGAGCGTATACGGCGTGGGCCCGGGGCAGTACGGCGACGAGCAGACGGGCGTGCCGGACGCCACGACTGACTACGGCCTGACCAAGGTGCTGAGCGAGAAGATCGCCTGGGCCTTCACGCAGCGACACCCGGACCTGTCCGTGATCGCGCTGCAGCTCTATGGGCCGATGACTGAGGAGAAGTGGGCCGCTCTGCGGGAGCAGGGGAAGGAGGAGTGCGTGACCGCCCCGGACGATCTTTGCCGAGCCTTCCTTTCCGCGCTTGCCGTGAGGCATAAGGGGTTTGACGGCGTCTACATCGCCACCGACCTGAAGCAGCAATGGATGCGGCTTCGCAAGGCCGAATGGCTGCTCGGGTGGCGGCCGGAGGGACGCTGAGCCGCTGAGCGACTGTGCCGGGCATGGCCCGCTCCCGTTGATCCCGCGATTGGCGATTGGTAGTCTGGGTATCCGGCGGATGGCGCCGTGCGCGTTGCGTTTGGGCCCGCGCGGACTCCCGCCTCGCCGGAGTGTTTGATGTCCCGCGCCTTGTCCCTAGAGGGATCGGAAAGCCGTCCCCGGCGTCGCCTTGGCGTCGGTCGTCCCGTCGAAGCGCTGTCCGCGCGATGTCGTCGAGCGTTGGTCCTCGGCTGTTGGGTGGCCGCGGCGCCACTGCTGACCGGGGGATGCGTTCCGGTCGACTCGTCCGGGCCGGAGGTGGTGCCGGCTCGGGTCCGACTTCCTGGCGGCGACGTCGAAGTGGCGATGCGGGTCGTCAACTATCAGGCGTTCGTCGACGTGCACGTCAACGGCGCCGGGCCTTACACGTTCATCGTCGATACCGCGGCGAGCATGTCGGTCGTCACGCCGCTGATCGCGGATCAGTTTCCGCAGAAGGTGTTCGGCTCGACGCCCATCCACGCCGACCCGAGCACGGGCGTGGTCGATCGTCCGCTCTTGCACGTTGACACGCTCGAGATGGGGCCGATTCGGTTCGAGGACTTTCAGGCGGTCGTGGTCGACGTGGATCAGGCGCTCGGGAGTCTCGGGTTCGAGGTGGACGGGGCCTTGGGGCTGCCGCTGTTCAGCGCGATCGTGCTGACGCTGGACTACCCCGCCGGCAAGCTCCGCCTGCAGAGCGGCGCCCTGCCGGCAGCGGACGGATGCACGATCCTGCCCGTGAAGCCGACGGAGACCGGATGTCTCAAGATGGCGGTCACCGTGGCCGGGGCGACGCACGAGGCGCTCCTTGACACGGGCAGCAGCGCGATGATCCGGCTGCCGGAGGAGTTCGAGGGCTTGCCGTGGGTGGAGCCGCCCTCGGCTGGGTCGATCAGTGAGGTCACCGGCTCGATCGACGTCCTGATCGGCTGCCTGGCCGACGGGGCGGCCGGGTTCGGATGTCTCAGCCTCGATGCACCCTGCATCGCCGTGGGCGGCAGTGTGACGAACATCGGCGGACGAGCGTTCCAGTCCTATGTCGTCAGTGTCGACCAGCAATCACGCCGAGTTCGGTTCACTCCGCAATCGTAGTGTCGAGTCGGAGCTCATGTTGACTTGCCCGCGGGGCAGTGTTAGCGTGACCTTGGCCTGGAGAAATGGACGTTTGATGACGCGCGAACGAAGGTACAACCCGCTTCTGGTCCTATGCCTCATGACGGCGTCGGCGGTGTCGCCGTGCGGATGCGACATGGGCGGCGGGTCCGCGGGGCGCAGCGTCGGCGACGCCTGGGAGGAGCCGGCCCAACCGACGGGCGGTCAGCGCTTGGACGGGACCGAGTCGGCCGAGTCGGGCGGCGCCCTGTCGCCCACGGGCGTCGTCCTGCCGATCGCGACGGTCAACGGGCGTCCGATCGCCCGGAAGCAGATGATGGACCTGTTGATCCGCACGCACGGGATGGACGTGCTCGGGCAGCTCATCGCCCTGCAGGTGACGCGGCAGGCGGCCGAGGCCGAGAGCATCTCGATCACGCCGGCGGACATCCAGGTCGAGTACGACCGGGCGCTAGAGCACATCTCGAGCCCCGTCCCGACGACGTCGCAGCCGAAGCTGGACGACCAGGCGAGGGAGGCCTTGCTGACGCAGATCCTGCTGCGGCGCGGGCTGACGCGGGAGGAGTTCAAGCTCGCGATGGAGCGGCAGGCGTACCTGCGCAAGATCGCGATGAAACGGCTGAAGGTCGACGAGCGGATGCTGCGCGAGCAGTACGACATCATGTACGGCGAGCGCGTGCAGATTCGGCACATTCAGCTCCCGGACTGGCGGGAGATCGGCAAGGTGCAGCGCCTGCTGACCTCGGGGATGGGCTTCGAGGAGGTCGCGCGCGTTCACAGCAAGAACCCGCGAACCGCGGCGGACGGCGGCATGCTGCCGCCGTTCAGCAAGGATCAGGACGACGTGCCGCCGCTGCTCCGCGACGCGGCGTTCAAGCTCCAGAAGGGCCAGGTTTCCAACCCGATCAAGATCAACTCGGACTACCACCTGATCGAGGTCGTCGAGCGCTTCCCGAAGTCGAACGTCCAGTTCGAGCACGTCAAGGAGCTCGTCCGCGTCCGCCTGATCGAGCGCCTCTTGCCCGACGTCATGGCGCGGATCGAGCAGGACCTGATCGAGAAATCGCGGAAGCAGATCGTCATCACGGATCCCGCGCTCAAGAAGCAGTTCGACGAGCGCTTTGACTTGCGCCAGCGCGGGCTGTCGCGCGGCGACTGATGCGAGAAACCCCAGGGATGTCAGAGTTCAATATCGAACCCGCGGATCGGATCAAGCGTCTCCCGCCGTACCTGTTCGGCCGGCTCAACGCGATGAAGCACGCCAAGCGGCAGCAGGGGATCGACCTGATCGATCTGGGCATGGGCAACCCGTCGGATCCGACGCCGCCGGCCATCATCGAGAAGCTGTGCGAGGCCGCCCGCGATCCGCGGAATCACCGGTACAGCGTCAGCCGGGGCCTGTTCAACCTGCGGCGCGAGCTGGCGAAGAAGTACAAGGCCAAGTGGGGCGTGTCGCTCGACCCCGAGACGGAGATCGTCGCGTGCCTGGGCAGTAAGGAGGGCTTCGCGCACCTGTGCCTGGCGATGCTGGGCCCCGGCGACACGGCGGTGGTGGGCGATCCGTTCTTTCCGATCCACGTCTACTGCGTGGCCCTGGCCGGGGCGAACGTCATCAACGTGAAGCTGGGCAACGACGACGCCTTCCTCGAGCGCATCGAGTACGTCGTCAGACACCTTTACCCGCGCCCGAAGATGCTGGTCCTGAACTATCCGCACAACCCCACGGCCATGACGGTCGAGCCGCGCTTCTTCGACCGCGTCGTGGAGCTGGCGGAGCGCGACGGCATCGCGGTCGTCCACGACTTCGCTTACGGCGAGACGTGCTTCGAGAACTATCGCGCGCCGAGCTTTCTGACGTCGAAAGGGGCCAAGGAGCTGGGCGTCGAGTTCACGACGTTCAGCAAGCCGTACAACATGGCGGGCTTCCGCATCGGGTTCTGCGCCGGCAACGCCAAGATGATCCAGGCCCTCTCGACGATCAAGGGCTACTACGACTACGGCATCTTCCAGCCGAT
>JAFGLZ010000180.1 GCA_016927755.1 Phycisphaerae bacterium | reverse complement strand
TTGCGATCGAGCGGAAGAATTCGACTCATAAGCTTGATACAGCCCCAGCCGTCCGTTGGTGCGTTTGCCCTGTTCTCAGGGCACAAGACGATGTGTCGGTCGTGGCATGGGCTTCCAGCCCATGCATCATCGGCAGGATGCCGATGCCACCTCGCCCCATGCTCAGTCCTCGGTCAACCGAGAGCCGCCAACCGGGGATATCATTCTTGCAGCAGGCTGCGGCCGGTCATCTCCGGGGGCTGGGGCACGCCCATGACCTCCAGGAGCGTCGGGCCGACGTCGGCCAGCGTGCCTCCCTCCCGCAGCTTCTTGCCTTTGTACCGGTCGTCGAAGATGATCAACGGCACGTCGCCCACGGTGTGCGCGGTGTGCGGGCTGTCGGGCGAGCCGTCGATCATCTTCTCGAAGTTGCCGTGGTCGGCGGTGACGATGGCCGCGCCGCCCATGCTCTTGACCTTGTCGAGGACCTTGCCGACGCATTCGTCGACCGTCTCGGCGGCCTTGATCGCCGCGTTCAGGTCGCCCGTGTGGCCCACCATGTCCGGATTGGCGAAGTTGACGACCATCACGTCGTACTTGTCCGAATCCAGACGTTCCAGGACTACATTCGCGACTTCGTACGCGCTCATCTCGGGTTTCAGGTCGTAGGTCCGCACCTTGGGCGACGGGACGATCTGGCGGTCCTCGCCCTTGAAGGGCTTGTCGTGGTAGTCGTTGAAGAAGAACGTCACGTGAGCATATTTCTCGGTCTCGGCGCAGCGGAACTGCTTGAGTCCAAGGGAGCCCCAGTAGGCGCCGAGCGTGTTCTTCATCTTGGGGGGTTTGGGGAACGCCACCGGTGCGGGGATCGATGAGTCGTATTCCGTCATGCAGACGAAGTACACGTCAGGCTTGACGGTCCTCGTGAACTCCTTGAAGTCCGGATCGACGAAGACCCGGGTGAGCTCGCGCGGCCGGTCGCCCCGGAAGTTGAAGAAGACGACGCCGTCGCCGTCGGAGATCGTCGCGATCGGCTCGCCGCTCTCGCTGACGATGGCGGTGGGCTCGATGAACTCGTCGGTCACGTTCTTCTCGTAGCTGCTCTTGACGGCCTCCGTCGCGCTGCGGGCCTTGAGTCCTTTGCCGAACCGCAGGCATTCATAGGCCTTCTGCACGCGGTCCCAGCGGCTGTCGCGGTCCATCGCATAGAAGCGGCCCATGACCGTGGCGATCCTGCCCACGCCGATCTCGGCCGCCTTCTTCTCGATGTCGGTGAGGTACCCGAGCCCGCTGTCGGGTGGCGAGTCCCGTCCGTCCGTGAAGGCGTGGATGAACACGTCCTTGAGGTCGTTGCGCCTGGCCAGCTCGAGCAGGCCGTAGAGGTGCCCGAGCAGCGAGTGCACGCCGATATCGCTGCACAGGCCCATGAAGTGCACCCTGCCCTGATGCTGCTTGACGAACTCGACCATCCTGAGGAATTCCTCATTCTGGAAGAACGATCCGTCGCGGATGGCGAAGGTGAGCCGGACCGACTCCTGGGGCACGATGCGTCCGGCCCCCATGTTCTGGTGGCCCACCTCGCTGTTGCCCATCGTGCCATCGGGCAGACCCACCCATTCGCCGTAGGTGTGGATCAGGCAGTGCGGATACTGGGCCATGAGCATGTCGTCCGTCGGGGTGTGGGCCCGCTTGATCGAGTTGTATGGGTCCTCGTTCGAGTCGGGATTGTAACCCCAGCCGTCGCGTATGATTAAGACGCATGGTCTTTTCTTCGGAGCGATCTTCTCTTTCGTCATGTAGAACGTGCCTTTCAAACAGGTCCCTTCAGGGCGAGGCGCAGACGCCGTCCCGCCGGATTGTCTATGGGTCCGGTATCATATCGGCCGGCCGGATGCCTGTCAAATGGTTTGCCGGAGGGGGACGCCAATCGCTTTGACGGCCGCCGGGCTGCTGGTATAATCCTCTGCTTGGCAGCGTGCGCGATCTCGCAGGGATGATCGGCCGGGTACCGGGAAAGGCAGCCCATTGACGACCGAGGCGAACAACAGGATGTGTGCGGCAGGGTTCGTTGTCGTGCTGGGCGTGTGCCTGCTGGCCGGCTGTACGCCGCAGCGGCCCGCGTTGGACCTGTACCTGGATGCGGTGGCGTTTCGCGAGTTGGGCCAGGACCGGCTGGCGGTCGATAAGCTGAATGAGGCGGTGAAGGCCGATCCTGATTTCACCCTGGCCTACTCGGAGTTGGGCAAGGCCCACCGCACGCTCGGCGAGCATGAGAGGGCCCTGGCGGCCTTTCGACGGGCGGCCAAGTTGGACCCGTGGTCGGTCGAGAACCATTTGAACCTGGCCGGTGCGTATGAGGAACTGGGCAAGCATGCCCCTGCGGCTGATACCTACGCACGGGCGGCGGAGTTGGATCCGAACCGTCTCGATGCCTTCGCGGGGGCGGCGAGTTGCTACGTGAAGGCCGGCCAGTACGCCAGGGCGCAGGCCTATTGTGAGCCGGCCGGCGAGGATCGCCGGAAGGAATTGCTGCCTCTGTTGGCGCGCGCCTACGAGGGGCAGAAGGACTACGCGCGGGCGGTCGAAGTCTACGAGCGACTGCACGCGCTCGACGGCAACGATCCGAACGTCCTGTTGTCGCTGGGCGTAGCCTGTGTGAGGGCCGCACGCTATGATCGGGCGAAGGAGGTACTGGTTTCGCTGGTGCAGGCTCGGCCGGGCGACGGCGTGGCGCTGCGCCAATTGGGGTACTGCCTCCTGATGCTCGGAGAGACGGATCAGGCGATGCAGGCGTACCATAAGTCGATCGCCATCGACGGCAACGACTGGGAGGCCTACCGCGGCCTGGGCGTCGCCTGTATGCTCAAGGCCCGCCGGTCGGACGACGACCGCTGGCAGGAGCAGGCGGTGCGCCACTGGCGGCGATCCCTGCTCATCAAGCCGGACCAGCCCAAGCGGCAGGTGCTCGAAAAGCTGATCCAGGAGCATTCGAAACAACTGAATCCTCTACAGGGACTGAGTTACTGAACCTATGGCAACGGATAATCAAGAGAGAGTCGATCAGGTCGTCCCGAGCTGCCCATGGAACGAACGTCTGCGAATCGAGCTGCCCGACGTGACGGCGCACCTGATCCTCTGGCCGACCGCGCTGCTGGGCCTGGTGCTGGACCTGTGGACCAAGCACGCAGTATTCGCCTGGCTGCGTCACGAGCCCGACCAGAGCGCCGAGATCATCGACGGGTTCCTGACCTTTCGCCTGGCCCTGAACACCGGGGCCGCCTTCGGCATCGCCTCCGGACGGCTGCCGTTTCTGATCGGGGTCTCCGTGCTCGCCCTGATCATCATTCTGGGCGTCTTCTTCCTCGGGGGGGCCAAGCCGCGGATCGTTCAGGCGGCGCTGGGGCTCTTTGCGGCGGGGGTCAGCGGCAACCTCTGGGATCGGATTTTCAACCAGGGGCAGGTCCGCGACTTCATCGATGTCGTCTACTGGCCGGGCCGGCACTGGCACACGTTCAACGTGGCCGACGCGATGCTCTGCATGGCCGTCGGGCTGCTGATCGTCGCGACCTTCCTCACTGATTCGTCAGATCAAAAACGTGATCAGCCACAAAAATAGGGGCCTGGATCGCCGCACAGAGCGCGATGGCGTCGGAGGGGCGCGAGTCGATCGTGACGGCCCGTCCGTCGATGCTCAGGTGAATCTTCGCGTAGAAGGTGTGATTGCGGAGGTCGTCGATGACGATCCGCACGACGCGGGCCCCGAGCCCCTCGATGACGTTGGCCAGCAGGTCGTGGGTCATCGGGCGGGGTGGCTTGATCCCCTTGAGCCGCCGGTCGATCGCGAAGATCTCCACGATCCCGATCACGATCGGGAATCCCCGCGAGCCGTGACGCTCC
>JAFGLZ010000179.1 GCA_016927755.1 Phycisphaerae bacterium | reverse complement strand
TCGGTGCTGGAGATCGAGACGAGCGGGGTCGTGGTTCCGCACGTCAACAACGCCGACGCGGCGCGTCAGGTGATTCGCGAGGCGAAGTACTTCCCGCTGGGTCGGCGCGGGTTGGCGACGACGACGCGCGCGGGCGACTACGGCACGGTGGACATCGCGGACTATTGCCGGCGCGCGAACGAGGGGACTGTGGTCATCGTTCAGATCGAGAACCTGGACGCGGCGGAGCGGAGCGAGGAGATCGCCGGCGTGGACGGCGTGGACATGCTTCTCGTTGGGCCGCGCGACATGTCGCAGTCGGCGGGGGAGCCGGGGAACGTGGATCATCCGAAGGTGGTCCAGGCGATGGAGAAGGTCGCGGCGGGGGCTCGTGCGGCCGGCAAGTATGCCACGACGTTCGCGGGGAGCATCCCGTTCGCCAAGCGGGCGCTGGATATGGGGTTCCAGGCGATCTTCTACGGGTGCGACACGATCATGATCTCGAACGCGGTTCGGAGCACGATGGCGGAGCTTCGGACGCTGAGGCGGGGGTAGTGCTGTCTTCGGCAGGCGTGTTTCATGCTGTCGACAACGCAGGCTTCGAGCCTGCTCAGCAAGCAGGCATGGATGCCCGCGGTACACGAACGTGCCCGACCGAAGGGGGCACTAGCGCCGTTTCTGGTGAGAAAAGTTCGCGTCGGATCCGACATGGCAACGGTCAACGTCAGATGGACCCTCTAGAATGGAACGAAGCACGGGTCCGCGGCACGCCGCGCTGATCTTGAACGGTGCATCTCGTTAGCCCGTGGCTTGCTCATTCAGAATGGTCTTCCTGTGCGGACCCATGCCACCCGCCGTTCGCATCGCGTTCCCCACCTCTGAAGAGCATCTCTGGTACTTTCGCGAGGGCCGTCTTGCCGTTGGCACCCCCCTGTTCGGCTTGCGCTTGGTCTGCACCGTTCGGTGATCTCCTTATTCAATGACGTCATGGGTTGTTGAGGGGCTCCGCTTGGTTCGTGGGGCTGGTTTGTCATGGTCACACGGGAGGTCGTCATGATGTTCGTTGAGAGCGTGCGTGCGGTGACTCGGAGGAGCGGAAGTGGGCGGGGGCGTCCGATTCTGGTCGGGCTCGTGCTCATGGGGTTGGGGGCGGCGGTCGGTTGTTCCGGGCTGGCGGAGGGCAACTATCGTCTGACGGGTGAGACGCGGGTGTATCAGGCGGACCAGGGGATCGAGCCGTTCGCGCTGGTCGGGTACGGGGCGCTTCACTTGCCGCACGACGTGGTCATCGCGGGGGACGGGCGGTCCGGGCGGTTCAGCCGGGGCGGACAGCGGAGCGAGGTATCGTCGGTTCTGACACCTGAGCTGTACCACGCGTTGGACAAGGAGGATCCTCAGGAGCAGAGGATCTGCATCGTGCTGAACCGCTGCTTCATCAAGTATCTGCAGGAGTTGGGCAAGCCGGAGGTGCTGGCCTACGTGGAGGTGGCCGACGGCGTGGGGAGTCGCCCGATCAAGAACGTGTTCTTCCGGGACGACTATCAGCCGGCCGGTGCGTTGCTGAACTTCCAGGACGCGGTGATCTACGGGCCGACGACGTTCAGCGGCAAGCCGATCACGATTCGCGTGTACGTGTACGAGCTGGATCGGGAGGACAATAAGATCGCCTCGGCGGTGGTCGATGCGGTGGCGGGCGCGGCCAAGACGTTCGGCGGCCCGTTCGGGCTGGCCGCGGACGTCGTTGGCGACGTGATCAAGGCGCTGATCGCCACGAACGTCGACGACCGCGAGTTCTATCACGAGGTGACGCTGTATCCGTCGCCGAAGGGGGCCAAGTATGCCCCCGGGAACGTCATGGCGCTTCGGACGGGGACGTACGTAGTGGTGAAGAAGGAGGTGCAGCGTCTCTTCGCGGACGCGGAGTCGGTCATGGAGTTCAAGGACGAGCTAGACGTCGATCTGGGGCTTGGGGCGTGGCCGAATATTCTGTGCCGCTCGGGCGAGCTGTATCGGCACGAGCGGTTGGGCGCGCTCTATCGGGAGCTGGAGAAGCTGACGGGCAAGGAGATCGAGGCGGAGCTGCGGAGGTACTCGACGGCGCGGCGTCGGGCGTCGGGGGGCAAGGATTCCGCGCCGGGGCCGGGTCAGGTCGATCGGGCGCTGGGCGAGATCGTGCGCGAGAACGTCTCGAAGGCGCGGCGTTTGGCGGCGCCGGAGACCGTGTTCCTGGACGACGCGAACAAGCTGGCGGGGCTCGAGGAGCAGACGTCACAGGTGGACTTCAGGCAGTATGCGCCTTACCGGGGCAAGAGCTATCTGACGTTCTCTGTGGTCAATCATCTTTCGCCGGCGGACCCACAGTTGCTCAACGAGGTTTACACGAGCGGCGCGCGGGAGGTCGAGGAGACGCTCAACGCGCGGCTGGATACGGATGCGCTGGCGGCGCGGATACTCGAGGTGCAGGCAAAGGCCTCGCGGGCCATCGTGGAGATCGTCGCGTCGCGGAAGCTCAAGCGGGTCGGGGCCGAGGATCGTCAGGCGATGAAGGAGGCGCTACTGGTGATGTACCCGGACCAGCAGGGGGCGATCGAGGACGCGTACCGTCGGCTCGAGGCGGAGGCCACAGTTGAGGATCTGACGCATCCGTACGAGAAGCGGTTGCGGGACGTGCTGACGGGACGGGTGTGCGCCTTGGAGAAGGCGGCGGATATCGACGAGCAGAAGCTGACGGACCTTCAGGACGCGATTCAGCGTTTGATGCCGGAGCTCTGGCCTTCGGTGAAGCCGTTCGTGGACGGCACGCGGTTGATGCGTGAGGTGAGCGAGCTGTTGGGGCCGTGCGGGCCGACGTGCGACGGGGAGTGAGGAGGTGACGCGATGACGACGGACGTCTTGGAATACCGGTTTCTCTTCGACGCGGAGATGCCGTGCGACGCGGAGGACTTCTGGGTTCTGCTCTTTCACGAGGTGCTGTACGAGGCGCCGAGGGCGGTGAACTTTGGCGGGTGGTTCGTGGACGGGTCGGAGGTGTACGGGTGGCTACGGTCGGCGTCCGAGTCGTTGAAAGCGGAGCGGGGTCGTCCGCTGACCTGGCCGCGGATGACGGTGGCACGGAGCGAGTCGGGATGGACGGTGACGGTTGAGGGGCATGAGCCGGTGACGGGGTCGTTCGAGCTGGGTGAGCTATTGGGGATGGCGCGAGATGCGTGAGGGTTCCTGAGCGATCTGAGTGTCATGGCCATCTTGGGCGTGGTGGGGTTTGACGTTGATTCCACGGGCATCGGATGGTTGGGGCCACGGGCGAGACGCCCGTGCCACGGGACGGTCGGCTGATTGCTCGGGTTGGGGGTGACGGCTACGATGCGCTCACGATGAGATCGAGTGACACGCGGCATTCCGTCAGCGATGAACCGGAGGATCGTCGCGCGAGCGCGGCGGGTGGCCGGGGGCGGATGCGACGCCGGCTGTTGCTGGTCGTGGGGGCAGTGGTGGTCGCGTTTGGGCTGGCGGAGGTGCTTGTCAGGTGCTTCGTGGAGCTTCACTACTTCGAGCCTCCGGAGGCGGTTCCTCGGGACGCGTGGCGTGGGATGCTGCACGTGGCGTCGGAGACGCCCGGACTTGCGTATGAGCTGGCGCCGAACATGGTGAAGTCGGCGCACGGGGTGACGGTCAGGACGAACGCGTATGGGATGCGCGATGGGGCGCGGGACCCGGATCGGCCCGGGTCGGTGTTCCGGATCGCCGCGATCGGCGATTCTTACACGTTCGGCTTCGGCGTCGAGGGCGAGGACGCGTATCCGCGTCAGCTCGAGAGGCTGCTGAATCGCTCGCATTCAGGGGAGGGGGCGACGTATGAAGTGCTCAACTTCGGCGTGGGGGGCTACGGGGCGCGGGACGAGGCGGTTGTCCTGCGGCGGAAGGCGCCGGCCTGGAAGCCGAATCTCGTTCTCGTGGGGTACGTGTTGAACGATCCGGAGCTGGACCCGATCCAGGCGCTGCACGCGCAATTCCATGAACCGAGGTGGTGGCAGTACTCGCACGTCCTGCGGTTGATCGCGCGATCCTGGTATCAGGTCGAGAAGTGGCGATTAGGCGGCGGCGACTATTACCGGTATCTGCACGCGCACCCGGAGAAGTGGGGCGGGGTGGTTCAGGCGTTTTCGGACATGCGGGACGAGGCCGAGAGGATGCACGTCGGGATCGTGCTTCTGATCTTCCCGGTGCTTCCGCGGGACGCGTCAAGGGCGTATCCGTACGTCGATCTGCATGAGAAGGTCGCGGCGGCGGCGAACGAGCGAGGGCTGACCGTGATCGATCTCCGGCAGGCTTTCTGCAAGGGCGGTGTGTTGGACCGATCGCTGTTCGGGGGGGACGGACATCCCAACGGGGATGGGTATGCCGCGGCGGCACAGGCGATCGCGGCGGGACTGGCGTCGAGGAAGCTGCTGCCGCCCGGGCAGCAGAGGCAAAGCGCGAGTGACGGCGTCTTCAAATGACGGCGCGAGATCGTACATCGGGCATACGGCGGGCAGTTATGCGTGGGCGTTTTCGTCAAGAACCACCACGGGCGAGACGTCGGTGCCAGCTCTCGGTGAATTGCATTCCTAGCGCAGGGCTGCCAGGTCTGTTGGGGAGACGTCGGCTTGTCTCAGGATAGCTCGCAGCGTTCCGCGGTCGAGTTCTCCGTGATCGGGCACGGAGATCGTCATGGGCGGGTTCGAGCGATAGAGCATCATGTGGCTGCCCTTCTGTCGGTCGAGCTGGAACCCGACCTTGGCCAGGGCGCGGACGAGCTCCCGGCCTGAGACGACCGGAAGTTTGCTCATACGCAGACCACCTGGGTTTCGAAGTGCTCATCGGGGATGCTCTGGCCGTGCGCCTTGGCCGTTTCGATCCATCCCTCGATGGCCTCCTTGATGTTGGCGATGGCTTCTGCCTTCGTCGAACCCTGGGTGACACAGCCTGGCAGGGAGGGACACTCCGCGACCCAGTAGCCGTCTTCGCCGGGGAATAGTACGACTGCGCGCATAGACACCTCACATTCTTTTCGCTCCTCTATTGTAGTCCGCCGCCTTCAGCCAAGCCACATCCAATGGTTCTGAGGGCGGATCTCAAGCAGAAGCGTAGAACCGACGCGTCAGTTCCCCAGGATCGAGACGCTGCAGACGCTGCTGCTGGGGAACCCGCCGAGGTTGTGGGTCAGGCCGAGCTTGGGGTTCTTGATCTGTCGGGGTCCGGCCTTTTGCTGGAGCTGCTTGTAGACCTCGTAGATCATTCGCAGGCCGGAGGCGCCGATGGGGTGGCCAAAGCACTTGAGTCCGCCGTCGGGCTGGCAGGGGATCTGTCCGTCGAGGTTGTAGAAGCCGGCATCGATGTCGTCCTTGGCGTGGCCTCGGGGGGAGATCTGCAGGTCCTCGTAGACGACCATTTCGGTGATGCTGAAGCAGTCGTGGACCTCCATGACGCTGAGCTCGTCGCGGGGGTTCTTGACGCCGGCCTCGGCGTAGGCTCGCCGGCCGGCCTGGTAGGTGGTTTCGAGGTGCGCACCGTCCCAGTCGGTGCCCATGAGCTCCTCGCCGCTGGTGACGGCGATCTGGAGGGCCTTGACCCAGATGGGGTCGGGTCGGAGCTTCTTGGCGATCTCGGGCTTGGCGACGATGGCGCAGGCGGATCCGTCGCTGACGCCGCAGCAGTCGAAGAGTCCGAGGGGCCAGGCGACGATGGGGGCGTTCATGATCGTGTCGACGGCGACGGGTTTTCGCAGGTGTGCCTTGGGGTTCTTGGCGCCGTTGTCATGGCTCTTGCTGGAGACCTTGGCCAGGGCGTTCTTGCCTTCCTGTGGCTGGAGGCCGTATTTGGCGAAGTAGCGTGTGGCGAGCATGGCGAATGCGCCTGGGGCGGTCATGTTCGGGAGCATGAGTCGGTTTCGGGTTCCCATGACCATTCCGAAGTCGGGGAGCCCTCCGTAGCCGGTGTCCTTGAGTTTTTCGACGCCGATGGCCATGGCGATGTCGCAGGCGCCGGAGGCGACGGCGTAGCAGGCGCCGCGGAAGGCCTCGGTGCCTGAGGCGCAGAAGTTCTCGACGCGGGTGACGGGGACGAATGGGAGCTTGAGGGTCGAAGCCAGCGGGATGGCGCTCTTGCCGACATTGACCTCTTCGAAGCAGGTGGCCAGCCACGCGCCGCCGATGTCCTTCTTATCGATGCCGGCGTCTTCGAGGGCCTCGACGAATGCGTCGACGAGCAGGTCCTCGGCGTGCTTGTTCCAGAGCTCGCCGAACTGCGTGCATCCCATGCCGATGATGGCGACCTTGTCTTTGATGCCTTCTGCCATGGGTTGAGTCCTTTTCGTTTGGGTGACCCGACGTGGTCGGCGGGTCGTTTTGTCATCTGCCCGTCGCGGGGGACGGGGGTCAACTCGGGCTTGCCGCGCGTCAGGCTTGCGCGGGCACGGCCTTCCAGAAGTAGCCGCTGATGCCACGGTGCTCGTCGTGGTATTTGCGGCGGAAGCTCATTTCGACCGGCATACCGACCTTGAGCGACTCGAGTGTGCAGTCGGTGAAATCCAGATAGAGCCGTCCGCCATCGTCGATATCGACGATGCCGTAGACGGCAGGCGGATCGACGCTGAAGGCGAGCATGTCGCCGGTGTAGGTGAAGATCTTTCCTCGCTTGTCGCTGAATCGGTAGTCGGTCATCTTGTCGACGGCGCCGCACTTGACGCAGATTCTCTGGGCGGGGTACTGCGGCGTGCCGCAGGCGGTACATTTCGTGCCGACCAGGCCCATGATTCCGCGCCGATCGCGCCAGAGCGTGGAGAACGCCGTGGGCGCTTGGAACTCGCCGCGGATTCCCTTTTCGACGGGGACGAGCTCGCGGAAGACGGCGTAGCGCTGATAGCTCTGGATGTCCTCCTTGCGATCGAGGTATCCGAGGACGCCTCGGGGCTTGGTCATCGCGGCAAGACGGTCGGTGGCCTCAAAGAGGAGGGCGTCGGAGCCCTGTCCGTAGCTGGCCAGGATGATCTTGTCGCCGGGGCTGGCGGACTGCAGGGCAGCGACCAGCATGACCAGGGGGTGGGCCGCGCCGGAGTCGCCCATGGTCTTGAACAGGGGGTCCTGGACCTGTTCGGGCTTGAGTCCGAGACGCTTGGCGATTCCCGAATGCGCCCGGGCGAATTCGCAGGGGAAGACGACCTTGGCGACGTCGTCCAGCTTGACGGCGCAGCGTTCGAGCAGGCCGGCGACGGCCTGGGGGATGATCTTCAGGAAGCCCTCGTCGCGGATCCAGCGTTCCTCCCAGGTTCGGTCGAAGCGCTGGCCGGCCTGACGGATGTGATCGGCGAAGTCGACGCTCATCGAGTAGGCGCCTTTGAACTCGGCGACGACGTCCTGGTTGCCGAGGACAAGGGCGGCGGCGCCGTCGCCGTAGAGGTGCTCCTGCACGCTGCCGGGGCGGGCGACGCGGCACTCGGCCGCGGCGACGAGGACTTCTCCGTCGATGCCGGCCTGGACGGCGTCGAGGCCTGACAGCAATGCTGAGGTGCCGGCGCGGAGGGAGTCGGCCATGTCGACCGTTCGGAGGCGCTCGGGGAGGTCGAGGGCGGCGGCGAGGATGGCGGCGGCTTCGCGCTGATCGTAGGGCCAGGTGGTCGATGCGGCGAAGAGCGCGGCGATCTTTCCGCGGTCGTTACCGCCGAGCGCGTCGATGGCGGCGGCGGCGGCCAGGGTGATGCTGTCCTCATCATGGCTGGCCACGGCCTTGTCACCCTGGGCGATACCGAAGGTGGCTGCGTTGTACCACCCCATGGCCTGGAAGATGGTCTGGCGATTGAGCCGGAACCGGGGGACGAACCCACCGAACGAGGTGATGCCGATCATGGATCAGTCTCCTGTCGGCGTCGGGGGGACGCCGATACGGGTGCTGGTTGAACTGGCTTTGGAGAGGGGATTGTACTCGGAGGGGGGCGGGGGGAAAACCTCTTGTTGGTGGGTGGGCGGCTTCTTTGGAGGGGGAGGGAATCCGTCGCGAATTCGAGTTCCCCACCGCTGAAGCGATGGGGCACGCGGTCCTTGCCGCGATCCACGGGCAAGATGCCCGTGCTACGGGGGCGATGGGGCACCCGTTGCCGCGCGCGACGCTTGGACTTGGCGGGGGTGGTTTTACGCGCCGGCTTCGATCTCGGCGGCGGTGACCTCGCGGCTGAGCTCGTGGGATTTGTAGATGCCCTCGAGGATCATCATGGTTTTGAGGGCCACGCCGGCCGAGTCGATGAGGTCGCATCGGCCGAGTTGGGCGGAGATCCAGTGGCGTTGGGAGCCGTCGACGTCGCCGGTGCCGGGGACGCACTGATGCCAGCGCCAGTCGACGGCGTTGAGGTCGGCGGTGGCGTCGAATTCGATGTCGTCGATGGTGGTGTGGAACTTGAAGGGCTCGAGCTGCAGGCCGCCTTTGCTGCCGAAGATCTGGTGGCTGGCGCCGGCGGGTTGGTTGACGGCCCAGGCCTCCTCGACGAAGAGGGTCACGTCGCCAGCGAGGCGGATGAGGCCGAGCCCGAATTCCTCGACGTCATAGCCGCTGGACTTGCGGCGGTCGTCGTACATGTCGAGCTGTTGGAACGTCCGGCCGGAGACGGTAAGCACGTCGGGGTTTCCGAGGAGGTAGACCATTCGCGCGGTGTGATAGACGCACATGTCGAGCAGGGCACCGCCGGCGGAGGTCTTGCTGTTGACGAACTGGGCGGTGCCATAGCCGTCGACGAAGGGCCGGCCGCGGCGGCGATAACTTCTGGCCTTGGCGTAGTAGACCTGGCCGAGGCGTCCCTGGTCGATGAGCTTCTTGGCGGCGCGGGTCGGCGGGTCGTAGAGGCTGAAGAACTGGATGGCGAGCATTCGCCCGGTCTCGGCGGCGACCTCGCGCATGCGTTTGGCCTCGGCGTAGGTGGCGGCCATTGGCTTCTCGCAGTAGACGTTCTTGCCGGCACGGAGGGCGTCGATCGTGACGGGGGCGTGCAGTCGGTTGTGCAGGCAGACGTCGACGGATTGGATCTCGTTCATCGCCAGGAGGTCGTTGTAGTCGGTGAAGACGTGCTTGATACCGCGCTCGGCGGCGATGCGTTTGGCCTCGGCTTCGTTGACGTCGCAGAGGGCGACGATCTCGGCCTCGGGGATCTTGTCGTAGTGGCCGAGGTGGATCTTGGCGATCTGTCCGCAGCCGATCATGCCGATCTTGACGGTGTCTGCCATAGGGAGGGTCTCCTTGGACGGGCGGCAAGTTCCCGTGTTTTGCCGGGAGCAGATTAGCCTCGGAGGCGGGAGAATCAAGGGCGCTTGACCCGCGGTTGCGAGCGTGGCGTGCGGGTCGTATCGTTGCAGACTGGACCAGCGTTGGGAAGGGGATCCTTGCCGAGGTAGAGGAGCGGGACGTGTTCGAGCCGAGTCTGATGCAGCTTGCGGCGATGGGGGCGCTGATGTCGGGGTCCGTGATCCAGGAGGTGCCCGTGGACACACCTGAACTGCGTATCGCGCGAGATGGGCAGGATCATCGCGTGGAGATCGTGGCGGGGGGCAGGGCGCTGCTGACCTCGCCGGTGGAGGGGTTGTGGTCGATCGCCTGTGACTGGGGCGACCGCTGGCCGGCGGAGTGGCGGCACGCGAAGCCGTCGAGCGTCAGCCACGTCGGCGAGTGGACGATCCTGGAAGGGACGCTGGAGCTGCCCGACGGTTCATGGCGGCTTCGCGACGCGTATCGCCCGGCGTGCGGGGTGATTCAGTGTACGCGGCGGTTTGAATGGACGGGTAAATCAACAGCGCAGCGATGCACCTTGTCGGTTCGGTATCAGGCACCGGGGGCCAAGGCCCAGGCGCTTCTGCCGGGGATCCTTTACTACGGGAATCCGTCTGGCGCGAGGAGCGGGAAGGTGCCTGTTTATGGGGGTAAGGCGGGCGAGGAGGCGATCTTCGAGGAGCATCGGTACCCGATGCCATTCGCGTGTATCGAGTGGCGCGGCGAGAAGGGCCTGAGCGGGGCGGCGCTGCACAGCATTCCGTCGCCGGCACCTTACGGGCACGTTCAGGATCAGTGGTGGTCGCTGGGCGTGAGGGCTTCGGAGGCGTGCAGCGAGTTGGTGTTGCTGTCCGGCCCGTGCGCGTCGAACGGGAAGCGGAGCGTCATCAAGGCGGTTCAGCCGGGATTCGTCGACTATGGCGAGGCGTATTTGGACGTGCCGCCGGGGGCGGTCATCGAGAAGACGTTTTATCTCGACGCGTTTGGCGTTGCGCGGGAGGGCGGGGCGTTTCAGCGGCCGATTCGTACGTCGCTGAGGTTGTTCCAGCCATTCAGTCTGCACGCGCTGCCGCGATTCGATGAGATCGTCCGGGCGAAGGCCCGTTTTGCCAGGACGCGCTGGTACGAGCGGGGGGAGGTGGCGGGCTTCAAGAAGTTTCCGGATCGTGACTTCCTCGTGCTGGGTTGGTGCGGGCAGGCCGCCTCGGCGGGGTACGCGTTTGGGGTTCTGGCCAAGGGACTCGGCGAGGAGGACCTGGCGGAGATGGCTCGCAAGTCGCTCGACTTCTTGTCTGGGGCGGCGTTCTACGACGGCGGGTTCCACACCTGGTACGACATCGACAAGAAGACGTGGAATCGCAAGGAGATCGTAAGCCAGGGCCAGGCGATGCTGAATTTCGCGCTAGCGATCGGGGCGGGCAGGGCGCGGGGTGTCGATACGGGCCGGTGGGAGGCGTTTCTGCGGAAGGCGTGCGACGTGCATGCCGATCGGATCCTGGCCGGGGGGTGGCGGCCGGTGTCGACGAACGAGGCGTTCTTCATCGCGCCGCTGTGCAGGGCGTTCGAGTTGTTCGGCGAGGGCAAGTACAAGGAAGCGGCGGTCAAGGCGGGTCGGACGTATGCCGAGCGGCACGTTTCGATGCGGGAGCCGTACTGGGGCGGGACGCTCGACGCGAGCTGCGAGGACAAGGAGGGCGCTTATGCCGCGCTGCAGGGGTTCCTGGCGCTGTACGAACTGACGAAGGGGCAGGAGTACCTGCGCTGGGCGGAGCACGCGTGCGACGTGGTGCTGACGTACGTGGTGGCGTGGGACATCGATCTGCCGCCGGGACGGCTCCGGGATCACGGTTTTCGCGCGACGGGTTGGACGGTCGTGTCGCCGCAGAACCAGCACATCGACGTGTTCGGCGTGCTGATCGCGCCGGAGGTGTATCGGCTGGGTCGGATTCTGGGCGAGGAGGATCTGCAGCGGTTGGCGATCGTGATGTACCGAACGTGCGGCCAGCTCATCGACCCGTACGGGAGCCAGGGCGAGCAGCCGCAGCACACGAACTACGCGCAGCGGGGCAAGGTGGAGGACGTTTATGCGCTTCGGGGGGGGTATCAGGAACATTGGACGGTGTTTTGGATCACGGCGCACTTTCTGAACGCGGCGGCGCAGTTTGAGGAGTTGGGGGTTCCGATCTGGCGGTAGGCGCAGTGCTGGGCGGAGGGCAAGCGAGGATGAGACTCAGTGTTCCCAGAGTATTCGGGCTGATCGTGCTGGGGGTCTTTATCCTCTTCGCGGGCTACCTCTGGCACTACAACCGCACACTTCACGTGGCCGTGCGTAGGGGGGATCTGGATCGCGTTCGGGATTTGGTGGAGTCGGGGGCGGACGTGAACCAGCAAGATGAGTGGGGGATCACGGCGCTGCATGAGGCAGGCTACTACGGGCACGTAGATCTTGTTCGATACTTGGTGGGCAGAGCAGCATCTCCGCATCTCAGGGATCACAGGGGCAGCACGGCGCTCCACTGGGCAATGGGCAGGGTGAGGCGCGAGTCGATCGGGGACAAGCGTTACATCATGGAAGACGCCCTCTTCAAGCGGAAGCTAGAGGCCGTGGCGATTCTGATTTCCGCCGGCGCGGACATCAACGCCAAGGATGGCAGCGGAGAGACGCCTTTGCACGACGTAGCCGGGATACCGAGAGAGCTCGGTCATAGGTCCGATCTGGAGATGATCGGTCTACTTCTCGAGAAGGGCGCCGACATCAACGCGAAGAATGACGAAGGCTGTACTCCGTTGCACTTAGCTGTGTATGCGGGCCGGACTGATCTTGTTCGATTGCTGGTGGAGCGAGGGGCGAGCGTTGACGCCAAGAACAACGGTGGCAAGACGGCGCTGGAAGCCGCTATTAAGAGTAAGCACGACGCGATCGTTTCCTTGCTGCGGCAACGGAGCGGTGAGAGCAGATAGCCTGCAGGGCACGTCGACTTTCGGCGCACCGTGCTGACTTCTTCCTCCGCCCCCTTCGGGGGCTATTGCCTCGAACGGCACGGTGACCCAGGGCTCGCTACGCTCGCCCTGGGCTACACTCCACCGCCCCCTTTGGGGGCTTCTGCGTGCTGGCGCGGTTCGTTCCAGGTTTCGAGGTCTTGGGGGGTGAGGCCTTTCAGGAGGGCGAGGGCGATCATGTCGACGCGTTTGTAGAGGAATTCGGCCCACAAACCGGTGAAGTACCAGACGGGGACGTACTGGGGTGCGATGTATCCGTAGAGGTTGCCTGGCAGGTGCTTGTAGCTCCAGATTTCCAGCCCGCAGAGATCAAATATCCATCCGGACAGAAATTCCACGGCGAAAATGCCGATCATATAGATGATCGCGCGGACCGGGAGCGGGATCTTGCGACGGATCATCGGACGGGCGATGGGCATGAGGACGAGGCCGAGCAGGCCGTAGTCGAACATCATCCACGGCGAGGTTTTGCCGTGCATGTTCCAGTTGCCCGCAGCGAGCTCGAGGGAGGCCGTGAAGAAGACCTCCATGAGCAGTCCGATGAGCGAGAAGATGAAGAACCGTCCCAATGCCCGCTTGGTCTGCAATGACATGATCGTTCCTCTGGGGTGACGTTCCCGGCGCGTCGCGCGCGGGAACGATAGCATTCCGGGCGCGCGGATTCCAGACGCGCGCGCCCAGCGCGCTCCATTCGGCAGCGCGCCCTCCGCATTCATTATCGGACGCTTCCTTCGTTAGTCACGCCGCTTGATCCACTTGTGTTGCGCGCTGGCTGCTTGGCATGACGCGTGCTGAGAATTAGGTCGCACTATGTCTCAGGCTCTCTAGGGAGGGGCTCCTGTGAGGAAGCCAAGTACGCACCCTGATCGTATTGCCGTGGTTTGGGCGTTACCGAGCCGTCTGATTGGTCAGATCGGACCGGTGCCGGATCACGTGCAGCTCGATGTGATTTCGACGGCCTGGGCGCTTCTGCGTCGAGTCAGGGGACAGCCCTGTCACCTCTTGCTGATTAACTGGGAGCTTCCCGACTCGACCGGGCCGGCGCTGGCGGCGCGGATCCGGATTCTCCACAGCGACCTTCCGATCGTTCTGACGACGGATCGGGCGGATCTGCCGGAGGTGGGGATGGATCTGGGCTCGTTACGCGTCATCGGTCCGCTGCAGATGCCGGTCTACTGGCCGCATTTGCTGGAACGGGTCGGTGCGGCGGCGCGAGGGCGCGAGGCGATCATGCCGGGAGCTCGGGGGACCTTGGTGCCAGAGGGAAGGCGTCACGTGTTGCAGTGAGGTTTGGGTTGAGGATGGGTGTGCGGCCGGGGTTTGCGTTCAGGCTGCATCATCGTCCGGAGGGAGCAAGTCATGGGAACGATGGCAACAGCCAGTAGACCGAAGGGGAGACGTCAATTCGGGGGATTCAAGGCGTCCAGCGCCTGCCGCAAGCAAGTCGGCGAGGAGGGACTCAAGCTGCTGCGAGACCTGCTCGCGCACAAGCACGATTTCATCGACCACCCGAGGTTTTCCGAGGCGGGTATCGAGGCGGAGCTCTTCGGCGAGCATTTCGACGAGGAGGCAGCGGCACGGCAGGTTTTCGGCGAGGCCGCGAGCGTGCCCGCGCGGTTCGTCAAGATGACGGCGGAGGAGGAGGGGTTCGCCTTCCTTCGCTACAACTACGCGAGGCGCAGTCTGGTGGCGCTGCTCGCGGCGCGGAGGGAGTCCGATGCGATCAGCCCCGCGCTGGCGGCCGAGCTGATCCGCCATCACAAGCGGGTGCTGGCGGTTCGGTCGGACATCGTGAACGCGAACTTTCCGCTGGTGCTGGCGATGGCCAAGCACAGCCGGTTCGCGGTGATCGACATGAACGAGATGATCAGCGAGGGCAACATGGCCCTTCTGCGGAGCATCAACAAGTTCGATCTGAGCAAGGGGTTTCGCTTCAGCAGCTACGCGTGCCGCTCGATTCTGAAGGCGTATTCTCGGGTGGCGCATCGAATCAGCCGTTACCGGCAGCATTTTCCGACGGAGTACGAGGAGTCGATGGAGCGCAGCGATTTCCTGGATCGCCGTCGAGAGGAGCATCAGGACCACATCGTAGAGGAGTTGCAGGCCGTGCTATCCAAGAACGCCGCTCATTTGAACGACGTCGAACACATGGTCATCGTGGAACGATTCGCCCTGGGTCGGGACGGGCAGCAGGCCCCGGACCCCAAGACGCTGGGCGAGGTTGGCGAGATGGTGGGGCTGACGAAGGAGCGGGTCCGGCAGATCCAGAACCGGGCGCTCGAGAAGCTCCGCATCGCGATGGCGAACCGTTTCGCCGCGGCCTAGGGCCCGTCGGCGGCCCGGCGCGTGAGTCGATATGCCGCCGCCGGACGAGAGCGCGCGCGCTTCAGCGCACACGCGGTCTCGGCCGGCGGCTTTTCTATTGGCCGGGGTCAAGCCTTACGGTATCTCCGGCGCGGAAACCACTCGCCTGATTTGACTCCGGGCATGATCGTGGATGAGGCTTCTATCGCCCCCCACGGGGCTCTACGTCATAGCGGTGGGGGTCTCCGCGCTGGGGCTGGTTTGCGCTCCCGCGCCCGTTCGGGGTCGAAGGGGTGGTCGGTCGATTCCGCCTTCGCGTCTTGCCAAGCATTCCCGAGAGCCGCTTCGTCGAGGATGAGCTGAAGGCCGTCGTGGGCCAGGGCCATGCCGTCGGGCAGCTCCTGGTTGGTCGGCTCGTGCATGAGCTCGTGGGCGATGTGGGTGAAGAGCGTCCGTTTGGCACGGATGCGTCCCGCGCACTCGACGGCCTGCTCCAGGTTGAAGTGCGTCGGGTGCGATCGGCGGCGGAGGGCATCAAGCACGAGGACGTCGAGGTCTGCGAGAAGGGCCATGGATTCGGGCGGGACGGCGCTGCAGTCAGTGCAGTAGGCGAAGTCGCCGAAGCGGAACCCCAGGATCGGCATCTCACCGTGCAGGAGCGGCACGGGGATGATCGGCTTGCCGTCGAGCTCGAACGGCCCGTCGATGAGTCGGGCGATCAGGTGGGGCTTGGCGCTCGGGTAGTTCGGGTCGTGGGTGA